>JAZBOL010000109.1:0-60905 GCA_036351115.1 Lysobacterales bacterium
GAGGCTTTGCGGTTTTCGCGCAGCGAAAGAAGCGAAGCCGGAATGCCGTTGCCCGTGAGGGAAGCCGAAGGCCAGCGAACCGATCCCGGGCTGTGGGAAAGCCCGCCGAGCCCGGGCGACCGCCTAATCCCGCAGCGGGGGAATCCCGCCGAGCCCGGGCGACCGCCCGATCCCGCAGCGGGGGAAACCCGCCGAGCCCGTCCTCTTCGGTTTGTCGCAATCCAACCCCAATTCGTCCGGAGCCTGAAAGTTTTTCCCGGGACTTCGGGTCTACTGCCTCGAACGCGTCGTTTGCGTCATGACAGACCACGGTCTAGGCTTCCGCAGGCAACACGATCGACGGCCAGCGGCCAGCACCATGCCGCCGGGCCCGTGAGCAAGAAGCGTCCCCGGACGCGGAGTAACGCACGAGGGAGTCGCCAAAAGGCAAACCGTGCAAAAAAGACCGGCGTCGTCTACAACCGGGACGCTGAAACTGAGAACGGGCCCGAAGGCCCAATACAATACTGTTGGAGGTTTTCAACCATGTCGAACAAGACCGCAATCATCAAACCCGTCGCCGCCATCGCCGGCGTGGCTTTCGTTTCTTCCCTGGCCGTGAGCACCACCGCCACCGCTGCCGACAATCCCTTCGAACTGTCCGACCTGGATGCCGGCTACATGCTGGCTGATGGCCACAAGGGCGAAGAAGGCAAGTGCGGTGAAGGCAAGTGCGGCACCGACGGCGAGAAAGGTGAAGAAGGCAAGTGCGGCGAAGGCAAATGCGGTGACGAGAAAGGCGAAGAAGGCAAGTGCGGCGAGGGCAAATGCGGCGCCTGATCGGCGACGCGTGACCCGACCCGAGGCTTTCGAACCTTGAGTCACTCATCCCCACCCGTCACGGGAAGCTTTCCCGTGACGGGAACGGGACTTGGACTGAGGCGGGCCCTCCTGGGCCCGCTTCAGACCGCCGATCCCGACCGCTTGGCGGCCAGCGTAGACTTCATGGAAGTCGCGCCGGAGAACTGGATCAACGTGGGCGGCCGTCTCGGGCGCGCCCTTCGCGCGTTCACCGAACGCTTCCCCTTCGTCTGCCATGGCCTGTCCCTCTCCCTGGGCGGACCGGCGCCGCTGGACGAAACACTGCTGCGGAAAATCCGGAAATTCCTGGATACGCACGACATCCGCTGCTACACCGAACACCTGAGCTACTGCTCTGACGCCGGCCACCTCTACGACCTGATGCCGATCCCCTTCACGGAAGAGGCGGTGCATTACGTGGCGGCACGGATCCGCCAGACCCAGGAACTGCTCGATCGCCGCATCGGGATCGAAAACGTGTCCTATTACGCGGCGCCCGGCGCTGAACTGAGCGAAATCGACTTCATCAACGCGGTGGTCAGCGAGGCCGACTGCGACCTGCTGCTGGACGTGAACAACATCTACGTCAACAGCATCAACCACCGCTACGATCCCCTGGAATTTCTCCGCGCCATGCCCGGCGAACGCGTGGTGTACGGCCACATCGCCGGCCACTTCGAAGAGGCGCAGGACCTGCGCGTCGATACCCATGGCGCCAGCGTCATCGAGGATGTCTGGTCACTGCTGGATGCGGCCTTCGAGACCTTCGGGCCCTACCCCACGCTCCTCGAGCGGGATTTCAACTTTCCCGCGGTGGATGAACTCCTCAAAGAGGTGGACCGCATCGCGGCCGCCCAGGAGCGTGCGGCGCACATTTCCCCGGCGCGCCCCCCCACCCCAGCATCCCAGGGCAGGGACAGGCCGTCGATCGCAGCCCCCGCAGCGCGCACCGGTTCGGCAAGCCATGGCGCCTGACCTCCGCTCGCTACAGGAAAGCTTCGCCAACCATCTCCGGGACCCGGAGCGCCATCCGGCGCCCACGGACGTGGAAGACCGGCGCATGGCCATTTACCGGGACCTGTTTTTCCGGAATCTGAGCAACTTCATCGCCAGGAGCTTTCCGGTATTGCGCAAGCTGTACGGTGACCAGGCCTGGACCGCGTTCATGCGCGAGTTTTACGCGACCCACGAGTTCCACACACCCCTGTTTCCCGAAATCCCGAGGGAGTTTCTGCAATACCTCCAGGAAGAGCGGGGTGAACGGGAGGAAGACCCGCCCTTTCTGCTCGAACTGGCCCACTACGAGTGGGTGGAAATCGCCCTGGACCTGGACGAGACGGACCTCGAGGCGCTCGACGTCGATCGCGACGGTGACCTGTTGCAGGGTGTCCCGGTCCTGTCGCCCCTGGCCTGGCCCCTCGCCTACAACTTCCCGGTGCACGAGATTCGTCCCGGCTTTCAACCCCCGGAACCGTCAGAATCCCCCACCCACCTGATCGTGTACCGGAACCGCGCCGATGCCGTGAAATTCACGGAGGTCAACGCCATCACGGCCCGAGTGGCCACGCTGCTGAAAGAAAACCCCGCACAGACAGGTCTTGATGTACTGAACGCCATTGCCGCGGAACTGAATCATCCGCGGCCGGAGATGCTCCAGGCGGCCGGCGCCGATCTGCTGCGCGACCTGGCCGAACGGGACATCATCCTCGGCACACAACGCCAATAACATCGCGACCCCCGGGTCGCCAGCCTGGAGGAACAAACGATGTTCGACTTCTACGACGGCCTGACGGCCCGCCTGCGTGCCATCGGCGACTGGATCTGGCCGACGGGGCTCCGCCTCATCATGTTCTGGGAGTTCTGGGAAGCGGGCATCACCAAGTATCGGGGTGACAACTGGTTTGCCAGCGTCCCCTGGGCCGACTGGCAAAAGGGCTTTCCCGCGCCCTTCGAGCAGCTGGGCCCGGACGTGAACTGGACCCTCGCGACCTACGGCGAACTCGTGTTTTCGGTCATGGTCCTGTTTGGCCTGTTCACCCGTTTCGCTGCGGTTTCACTCCTGGTGATCACCGGCGTGGCGACCGCCGCGGTGCACTGGCCGGCAGACTGGAGCTCCCTTCAGGAATTGTGGACAGGCTACGTGATCACCGCCGACAGCGCGGGCAATTACAAGCTGCCCCTGCTGTTCGACCTGCTCCTGTTGCCGCTGATCTTCTACGGGGGCGGCAAGCTGAGCCTCGACCACCTGCTGATCACCCTGACGGGCCGCAACATTCGCCTCGACGATCGAACCGGTGGCATGCAGTGCCTGGGCCTGGGTCTGCTGGTGCTGTCCCTGGGGGTGATCTGGATCGAACCGGTCTGGGGCTACGCGCTGCTCGCGCCCGCCGTGGCCGCACTGGTGCTGCCCCAGTTCATGGGCAACCCGCTTCGACCCGAGCGGTGACGGCCGGGTCGGCTGCCTGCCGGTCCGGTGCCCGCACCGAGCAGAACGGGCTGGGCTCCGGTTCGAGGCGGTAGCCCGCCTCCTGCAGGAGCGTGAGCAGTCCCTGATCGCCGGGAAGATGCAGCGCTCCGACCGCAATGAACAGGCAACCCTCCTCGAGCCTCGGCAGGGCATTGGACACCATGCGACGATTTCTCGCGTCGATGCCCTCGGCCTGGAACCAGGTCCGGGTCGCCTCGGGCAACACGGCCATTTCCGCCCGGGCCATGGCCTCGAGCGCGTCGAGATCGCCTTCGAGGTAGGTGGTGACCAGTTCATCGTGAACCACCTGCACCCGGTCGTGATCCGCAAGCGCCTGGTCGAGCATACGGAGCTGATCCTCGGGGCTCATGCGCTCCAGGAAAGACAGCTGTTCTTCCAGGGTCTCCAGCCCGGTGACCCTGGCGCCAAATCCGGCGGCACGAAGCGACAGGGAAAAATCGAGGTAAAGCCCGGTTTTGGGCGGCGGCAGACTGAGGGTCATCATGGCCGCCCAGGGCTTCATGCGACGCAGGCGGTCTTCGGGAACGGCATAGCCGGCCACGGCGGCTTTCACGGCCTCGAAGCGCTCCGGCCCAAGCAGCGTGTCCAGGGATTCACCCTCGGGCAACTCCATGTACGCCAGGAGGCGTCGCATGGTGGGCAGGTCAGGCACCAGTTCCATGGCGAACCCCTCGCAGCCGCGCAACGAGCCCAGGAAGGTTTCGGTGAATTCGAGCACCCGGGGATCCTCGCTGTGCACCGTGCCGAGCAGGTAACCCGCGTGCCCGGCCTCGTCATGGATCGACCAGAAAACGTCGTGCTCCGCACCGGCCCGGGCGGAAGACGGCGCCCCCAGCGGGGCCAGGAGCAAGGCGAAGGAGACGAGGAATGAGCCCAACCCCTTCCCACGACGCGACTCGCCGGACCGCAATACGTGTTTTCGACTTCTCGGCATGGCACACTTGGCGGCTCGCGCCGCGACCTCGTCATTCAGCTGGAAAACCATTATGCCGCTCATCAAGGACCGATTCAGGGGTTTCCTGCCCGTTGTCGTGGACGTCGAAACCGGCGGCTTCAACGCCGCCACGGACGCTTTGCTGGAGATCGCCGCCTGCATCCTGAAAATGGACGATTTCGGGCGCCTGAAGATCGCGGAGACGCTCAGTTTCGACGTGGCGCCGTTTGCCGGCGCGAACATCGACCCCCGGGCCCTCGAATTCACCGGCATCGACCTCGACAGCGAGGACCGAAACGCCCTCCCCGAACGCGAAGCCCTCAAACAGCTGTGCGCTCCCGTGCGCGCCGAGGTCAAGGCCACGGGCTGCCAGCGGGCCATCCTGGTGGGCCACAACCCGAGCTTCGACCTGGGCTTCGTCAATGCCGCCGCCGAACGGACCAACTTCCGGCGCAACCCGTTCCATCCGTTTTCGACCTTCGACACGGCCACCCTCGGCGGCCTCGCCTTTGGTCAGACCGTGCTGTCCCGGGCGGCCGAGGCCGCGGGACTGGACTGGGACAGTTCGCAGGCGCACTCGGCGGAATACGATACCGTCATGACGGCGGAACTGTTCTGCACCGTGGTCAATCGCTGGAATCTCATGAGCGACTTCGAATTCGGCGGGGACTGATCTTCGGCCACCGGCGCCCGGCCCATCCTTGCGACATACCCGGAGGCTTTGGGCGTGACCTTCGGAACATTCCCCGCGATAGCGGCCTCGCTATAGTGAAACCCGTCAGATGAGGGAGATGATCAACCATGTCGAGCAATTACACCGTATTCAACGCGATGGTGGACATCATCGCTTCCCCGGCCCGCGCGATCGACGAGATCAGGGACCATACGTCCTGGCTCTGGGCGCCGCTGATCCTGCTGATCGTGCTGACCTGCGCGGCCTTTTCCTACTATTACACCTGGGTCGATTTCGACTGGCTCGTGGAGGAGACCATCCGTGGGCTGCCCGCGGAAAGCCGCGCCGAGGCGGCGCCGGGCGTGCGCGGTTTCATGAGCCCGACGACCAGCATCGCCATCACCGTCGCGTCCATCGTGTTCGTCACGATGATCATGCTGTCGATTTTCGCGGGCTACGTGCACCTGGTGGCCAAGCTGACGACCTCCGCCGAGATCCGTTACGGCCAGTGGTTCTCCCTGAACGCCTGGACCAGCTTCCCGGGCGTCATCAACGCGGTGGCCATGTTCATCGTGATCCTCACGGCAAGCTCCAACCAGCTGTCCCAGGATGCGCTCTCGCCGCTGTCCTTCAACAGCCTGTTCATCGGCGCCGAGCCCGGTGACCCCTGGTTCAACTGGGGCAACTCCACCAACCTCATCCAGATCTGGAGTTCCGCCCTGCTGGGCCTCGGATTCTCGCGGTGGACCGGCTCGAGCCTGGTCAAGGGCCTGATCGTGGCCTTCGCGCCGCTGGTGCTGATTTACGGCATCTGGGCCGCCCTGGTCTGAGTGAACCATGAGAAAACTGCTGATATTCGCGGGCATCGCCGTTGCCCTCGCGGCCCTCATCGCGCTATCCCGCATGAACCAGGGCGACGAGGCGGACGCGGTGGACGTCGCCGAAGCGGAGCGCAAGCTGATCCGGAGCTCCGTCCTGGCCAGCGGCGCGCTCACCTATCGCGAGCAGGTCAAACTGGGCTCGGAGGTCATCGCCCGGGTCATCGCCGTGCACGTGGAGGAAGGCGACCCGGTGGAAAAGGGCCAGCTGCTCATCTCCCTGGAAACGGACAACCTCACGGCCCAGCTCGAACAGGCGGACGCCCGGGTGCGCATGCAGCAGATCGCCATCGACCGGCAAAAGCTCATGGTGCGCAACCTCGCGCGTCGCTACGGCAACCAGAAGGAACTGCTCGACCGGGAACTGGTGGACGAGGACTCGGTGGAGAATCTCGCCATCGAGCTGAACATGGCGGAGGTAGACCTGCGTTCGCAGGAGGAAGGCCTGGCCCAGGCCCGGGCGGCCCGCGCCCAGGCAGCCGACCTGCTGTCCAAGACCAGCATCGTTTCGCCCATCGACGGCATCGTGATCCAGGGGGACGTCAAGGTGGGTGAAACGGTCATCGCCGGCACGACCAACCTGCCCGGTTCGACGCTCATGGTGGTGGCGGATACCTCCGAGATGCTCGTGGAAGTCCGCGTGGACGAGGCAGACATCGCGCAGATCGCCGAGGGCCAGGCGGCGGACATATTCACGGCCGCTTTCCCGGACGACCCCATTCGCGGGGTGGTCGAATCCATTGCCACCACCGCGCGGCAGACTGCCGGCCAACAAAGCCTGTCCTTCCTGGTTAAGGTCGTGCTCGACGCCGACAACGAGCTGCCGGTGCGATCGGGCATGAGCGCCCGGGCCGACATCTACACCCAGAGCACCGACGAGACCCTCGCCGTGCCGATCCAGGCCATTCGCTACGACGAGGAAGCCGAAAGTGAGGACAGCGAAGCGTCGGACCAGCCCTTCGTGATGCTGTTCGACGACGGCGTCGCGCGACGCCAGGACGTGGAAATCGGCCTGTCCAGCGACAGCGACCAGGAGATCACCGAGGGTCTGGAGGAAGGCGCCCGCGTGATCATCGGGCCCTACCGGGTCCTCCGGGTCCTGGACGATGGCGACCCGGTGCGCGAGGCCGATCCCGACGACGCCGAAGCCGATGCCGTCGAGCCGGCGGACTTCGACTAGGAGCGCGGCGTGTCGACTTCCGATTCGGTCATCCGTTTCCGGGACGTGGCACGGCGCTACGTCATGGGTGACCAGGTGGTGAACGCGCTCGACGGCGTGGATCTCGACATTTACCGGAACGAGTACGTGGCCATCATTGGCGCCTCCGGGTCAGGAAAATCCACCATGATGAACATCATCGGCTGTCTCGACCGCCCCACGGAAGGCGACTACTTTCTCGAAGGCCAGAACGTGAGCGAGATGGACGAGGCCGAACTGTCCCGCGTTCGCAACCGGGAAATCGGCTTCGTGTTTCAGAGCTTCAACCTGCTCCCCCGGGCCTCGGCCCTGAAGAACGTGCAGCAACCCATGGTCTATCGGCGCATGCGCCGGGGAGAACGGGAAGCCAGGGCGGCCCGGGCCCTGGAGCGCGTGGGCATGGGCGACCGCATGGGTCATCTGCCCAACGAGCTGTCCGGCGGCCAGCGCCAGCGCGTGGCCATTTCCCGCGCCCTGGTCGGCGAGCCTTCCATCCTGCTGGCGGACGAACCCACCGGCAACCTCGACAGCAAGACCACGCGGGAAATCATGCAGCTCTTCGACGAGCTGCACAACGAAGGCCAGACCATCATCATGGTGACCCATGAACCGGACGTGGCCGCGCACTGCAACCGCGTCATCCGCCTCGAGGACGGCAGGGTGGCGGAAGACCGCTACCAGGAGAAGCGGCGCGGAACGGCGGACAGGGAAACCGTGCCACCGGCAGCGGCCGGCGATGATGCCGCAGACGACGCGCCGGGGCCGGAGCCCGAACCATGATGTTCACGCTCTGGGAGAGCTTCCGCTCCGCCATGGAGTCGATCCGGGCCCACGGCTTCCGTTCCGTGCTCACCAGCCTGGGCATCATCATCGGGGTGATGTCCGTCATTGCCGTCGTGTCCATCGTCCAGGGCCTGTCCCAGACCGTCAACGCCCAGTTCGAGGGGCTCGGCTCCAACACGCTCACCATCCGCAGCTACACGCCGTTCAAGAAAGCACTGCAGGGCCAGTTCGCCCGCCTTACCAACGAAGACATGGAGCTGATCGCCCGCCGCGTGGACGGCATTTCCCACATCACCCCCGTCCTGTTCTCCCAGTCCGGTGCGCAGGGACGCATTTCCTTTCGCGCGCAGGAGTCATTCGCCCAGGTGTTCGGCGTCGGTTCGGACTGGATGGAAGTCAACGGCAGTTTCCCGGAAACCGGGCGCCCCCTGACCCGGGAAGACGATCAGCGACGGCGCCTGGTTTGCCTGGTCGGTGTGGACGTCATCGAAAACCTCGAGCTCCCGGAAGACCCCATCGGCGAGTATTTTCGGGTCAACAACGAGTGGTGCCGGATCATCGGCGTCATGGAGGAGCGCGGCGAACTGTTCGGCTTTTCCCAGGACGACTACGTGATGATGCCCTACGGCACCGCGCGGCGAATGCAGGGCGCATCGCGCACCCTGGACATCCAGGTCCAGCTGATGGTGGAAAACATGGAGCGCCGGGACGAGGTCAAGGCGCGCATCCGGCGGCTTCTCCGCCAGGAGCACGGCCTGAAGGCCGGTGAAGCGGACGATTTCCGCATCCAGACCTCGGAACAGCTGACCGAGTCCTTCAACGCCATCATCTCCACCATCACGGCGGCCGTGGGCGGCATCGTGGGGGTTTCCCTCCTCGTCGGCGGCATCGGCATCATGAACATCATGCTCGTGTCCGTGACGGAACGGACCCGGGAAATCGGGATCCTGAAGGCCCTGGGCGCCACCCGCAGCGACATCCTGCTGCAGTTCCTGATCGAGGCGGTCCTGCTGTGCCTGGTCGGCGGCCTGATCGGCATCGCCCTGGGTTACGCCGTGGGCGCCCTCGCGGCCACCCTCATGCCCGGATTTCCACCCGCCTTCGTACCCACCTGGGCCATCCTGCTGAGCTTTGGGTTCAGCGCTGGCGTCGGGGTGATCTTTGGCATCATCCCGGCGGCCAAGGCCGCCAGGCTCGACCCCATCGACGCGCTGCGCTACGAATGATCGGCGCCGTCTGACGGCGGTCCAGCGGTCGCAGGATCACCATGCCCCCCACCGCCCGGCGTTAAAACCCGCAGGCGCTGACCGGCGCGCACGGACCGCTCGCACTTGGGCGGCAACTCCTCGTCGTCGAGGAGGCACCGTCCCGGTGCACCGGCCGCGCCGCCTTCCAGCCCCCAGGGAGCGTGGAGTCGCCGCTCCGCGATCACCGACAGGGAGGCGTCCGCGAGAAACCGGTAAACCCGCTCCACCCCGTCGCCTCCACGCAGGCGGCCGGCGCCCCCGGATCCCCTTCGCACCGCGTAGCGCTCGATGCGCAGGGGGGTGTGACGTTCGAGCACCTCCACCGGGGTGTTGAGCGTATTGGTCATGTGGCTGTGCCGGGCGCAGTTGCCCGGATGATCCGGGCCAGCGCCCATGCCGCCGGCGAGGGTTTCGTAGTAATCCCATCCGCCCGCCCCGAGACGGCCCAGGGCAAGGTTGTTCATCGTGCCCTGGCTGGCCGCCGGCAGGCGCCCGGGCAGCGCCTTCGCCAGGGCGCCGCAAACCGCATCGACGATGCGCATGCTGGTCTCCACGTTACCGGCCGCCACGGCCGCCGGCGGACGGGCATTGACCAGGCACCCGGCCGGCGCCGTGATCTCCAGGGGGCGGAAAGCGCCGGCGCACGCGGGCACCTGGTCGGGCATGAGGCAGCGGAACACGTAGGTCACTGCGGCGACCGTGACCGGGAAGGGACAGTTCAGGTTGCCCGGGACCTGCGGCGCCGTGCCGTCGAAACCCACCCGTACACCGCCACGGCCGTCCACCTCGAGGGTCACCACGATGCGGATGGGCGAGGTGCCGGCGCCATCGTCGTCCAGCCAATCCTCGAAGGTAAAAACGCCGGCCGGCAAGCCGGCCAGGGTGTCCCGCGCAAGGCGCTCTCCGTAGGCCTGGAGAGCGTCGACCCGGGGCCGGAACGCATCCGCCGCCTGGGCGGCGAGGGCTTCGAGCCGTTGAACGCCCAGGCGATTGGCGGCGGCCTGGGCGCTGAAGTCCCCCAGGGCGGCTTCGCCGTCACGCAGCTGAGCCAGCAAGCCGTCGAGCACATCCCGGCGCCAGCCGTCCCGATCCCCCACCAGGGTGGGTGGAATGAGTACGCCTTCCTGTTCGAGCCGCGTCGAAACCGGCATGGAGCCCGGCGCCTCGGCGCCGATGTCCGCGTGGTGGGCGCGATTGGCGCAGAAGCCGACCAGCGTACCGTCGACGAAGGCCGGCGAGATCAACGTGATGTCCGGCAGGTGCGTACCGCCCTGGAATGGGTCGTTGACGGCGAGCAGGTCGCCGCGGCGCCATCGCCGGGATTCGGCGAGCGGTCCCATGGCATGCGCCATGCTGCCCAGGTGAACGGGAATGTGCGTGGCCTGGCCCAGCAGCGCCCCGGAAGCATCGAAGGCGGCGCAGGAATAGTCGAGACGATCGCGGATATTCGGTGAGAAAGCCGTGCGGCCCAGCAGGGCGCCCATCTCCTCGCACAAGGCCGCGACCCGGCTGGCGAAGAGTCCCAGCTCGATGCGCGTCGCTGCATCGGGCAGTGAAGCCGGGGAATCGGTTCGCGTGGCGTTCATCGGCGGCATTCTAGCAGCGCGATGTCGTACAATGCGGCCTTCCGAAAAAACAAGCCAGATCACGGGCGAGGCCGGCGGATCACAAAACGGCGTCGCCCGGGGATCACGCAAGGAACCCCCATGACCGTCGACGGAAAGTTGCTGGAAATCCTCTGTTGCCCCGTGTCCCGGACCCCCCTGACCCGTCTCGAGGCTGCGCGCCTCGAGCGGCTGAACCGTGAAATCGAGGCCGGCAAGGCGCGCTTCATCGGCGGCGATGCGGTCGATGAACCGCTCGAAGAGGCCCTGGTTACGGAGGACGGCAAGGTCATTTACCCGGTCAACGACGGCATCCCGGTGTTGCTCGAGGAGCGCGGCATCGGCACCACCCAGTTCCAGGACTTCTGAGGGACGGAAAGCACCGATGCATGCGCCGCCACCGGATCAGGAGGTCATCGAACGCGACGTGGCGCGGGCCCTTGCCGAGGACGTGGGCGACGGTGACCTGACCGCCGCCCTGCTCGCACCCGACACGACCCTGCGCACGCGGGTGCTGTGCCGCGAATACGCGGTCCTTTGCGGACGCCCCTGGTTCGATGAGACCTTTCGCCAGGTCGACGAGCGCATCGCGGTCCGGTGGCTGGTGGAGGAAGGCGCTTCCCTGGCGCCGGACACGGTGGTTTGCGAAGTCAACGGACCTGCCGCGCCGCTGCTCACGGGTGAACGCACGGCGCTCAATTTTCTCCAGACCCTGTCGGGCACCGCGACCGTGACCCAGACCTATGCCCAGTCCCTCGCCGGCACGTCCACGCGGCTGCTGGACACGCGCAAAACCCTCCCCGGCCTGCGCCAGGCGCAGAAATACGCCGTGCGCTGCGGTGGTGGCAGCAATCACCGCATGGGGCTCTTCGACGCCATCCTGATCAAGGAAAACCACATCCGCGCTGCCGGCAGCCTGGGCGCCGCCGTGCGCCGCGCCCTCGAAGAGCACCCGGGCGTGCCCGTGGAAGTGGAGGTGGAAACGCTGGCGGAGCTCGACGAGGCGATTGCCGCCGGGGCCCACCGCGCGCTTCTGGACAATTTTGACCTGGACGGCCTCCGCACGGCGGTGCAGAGGGCCGAAGGGCAACTGGAGCTCGAGGCCTCGGGCAACGTGACCGGCGAACAGCTCTACGCCATTGCCGGCACGGGGGTCGATTTCATCAGCACCGGCGCCATCACGAAACACCTGCGTGCCGTGGACTTCTCCCTCCGCTTCGTGGATGAATCCTCCCCGGCCCCGTAAACCGCACGCCTATAATCAGGCAAACGCCCCGGACCCGGAGGACACCATGCGAAACCTGCTCGGAACACCCCCCCGCCTGCTCCTGTGCGGCCTGGCGGCTCTCGCCGCGGCCACCCTGTCACCCGGACTCGCGGCCCAGGAGGATGCCCCGAGGCCAGCCAAGATCTTCACCGATGATCGGGTGATCGCCGCTCGCGTCGAGGGGCCATGGAAAACCATCATGCGCAGAAAGGAAGACGAAACGACCTGGGAGGGCGTCTTCCATTACACCGAGCCCGATGGCCGCGAGATTTCCATTCCCATCGAAATCACGACCCGGGGGCTGACCCGGAAACGCGTCTGCGATTTCCCGCCCCTGCGCTTCAAGTTCGACAAGGAGGCCGCCCGGGGGACGGCCTTTCGCGGCGCCGGCAGCCTGAAGCTGGTGACCCACTGCCTCTTCAACAACAAGTACGAGCAGTACATCATCAAGGAGTATCTCGCCTACCGCGCGTACAACGCCGTCACGGAAAAATCCTATCGGGTGCAGGGGCTGGACCTGTCCTATGCCGACGATCCGGACGATACGCGTCCCATCGAACGCTTCGGCTTTCTCATCGAGGATCCGGACGACGTCGCCGAGCGCAACGGCCTGGAGAAACTGTCGATCAACGACATCGAACCGTCACGGCTGGACGCCACGGAAACGAGTCGTTTCATGCTCTTTCAGTACCTGGTCGCCAATCTCGACTGGTCCGCCCTCGGCGGACCCACGGACAAGTGCTGCCACAACGCGCGGCTCATCGGTGCGGGCCCGGAGGCGGACAACCTCGTCGCCATCCCCTACGACCTGGATTCGAGTGGGCTGGTGAACGCCCATTACGCGGCGCCGCCGGACGGACTCAAGGTCCGCAACGTCACGCAGCGGCTGTATCGCGGATTCTGCGTGCACAACGACACGGTCGACCCGACGCTGGACGAATTTCGCCGGCTCCGGCCGGAATTCATCGCCCTGCTGGAGAACGAGCCACGGCTCGACAAGGGCAACCGGAAACGCGCACTCAAGTTTCTCGACGGCTTCTACGAGGACCTGGAAACGCCGAAAGACGTGGAGCGTCGGCTCATCGACAATTGTCGGGGCTGAGCCAGGCCTGCTCCTGCTCGTAGGCAGCCCGGTCTTCGTCGCTCATCGCCTCCAGGTCCGGAGCTTCGGGCGCACCGGTCGCCTCGCCGGCGGCCAGGCGCACCTTTTCCAGGCGTGACTGGAGGTAGGCATTGTCCGGGTCCAGGGCCACGACCCGCTCGAGGTAGGCCAGCCGCCCGGCGTTGTTCTCGGGCAGCGGCACCGTGTTGCCATCCCGGTAGTGGGCGATGGCCTGGCCGTCTTTCAGTTCCAGGAAGGCGAAGTGAGCGCCGTAGTGCGCTGCCAGGCCGACGTCGTTCAGAATCACCTTGCCGTCAAAACGAGGCCACACCACGCCCTGCGTCGGGGTATGTCCCACGACGATCCGCTCGGCCTCATAGCGCTCCAGCACCGCGTCGAGCATGGGCGCCAGCTGGGTTTCGTTGCCCGTGGCGAGGCCGCGGTACCACAGGGGGCCCAGCGGGTCTTCGATCATGCCGGGTTCGGCATAGTTGTAGTTGGACATTTCGTCGTGGGCCCGGTCGGTCATGTCCTCGAGGGACAGGTCGCAATACTTGGCGCTGAGCCCACCGTGCACGAACAGGGTGTCATTGATGCGGACGACCAGGGGGTGATCCAGCACCATGGCGCCGTACTCACCATCCGGAATCCAGGCCTGGCGGTGCTCGACCCAGCCCAGGGGATAGTCCGCTTCCCACTCCTTCCGAAATGCCTCCAGGTCCATGGCGGCGAACCCTTCCGGGTCCCGGGCCTCCAGGGTCTTGATGTGGTGCTCCCACTGCGCCTCCCGCAGCCGTTCGGAACCGCGGCCCTCGAACGCGGCGTACTCGCCAGGCGTGACGTAGCGCAGGTCGCCGTAGACGTTCATGGCGTCATGGTTGCCGATCAGGGTGTGCACCCGCCCGCCTTTTTTCTCGGCGTCCTGCTGCAGCCGGGCCAGGTGATCCATGATCTTCCGGGTGTCCGGCCCCCGGTCCGGAATGTCGCCGGTCTGGACGAAGTGCGTGTCGCCACCATCCCAGCGCCCCCGCTTGTTGACGAGCCCCGCGGCCTCGAGCACCGCCATGTACTGGTCGTAATCGCCGTGCACATCGCCGAGAACGATCACGCGTTCGACCCCTTCCCACTGGTGAGGCCCGACCTCGCGGGCCTTGGCCGAGACGGCCAGGGGAGCGAGCGCCAGCAGGGCGATGAGCCCGCCGAGGGCAGGAAAGGTGCTCCGATGAGCGTGGGTGCGGTTCCGCTTCATGGTTGGCATCTCCATGGACAGTCAACAGTCACTTTTCGAGCGAAGCAATGCTGCTCGCGCAGCGCGCAGGTTCAGCATAGCGCATCGCCGCCTCGCTTTGCCGCCCGCCAGCCCATCCGAGACGCGACTCGTGCCGACCGGGTGTTTCATAGCGTAGACTGACGTTCACCGCACTCGAGGAGTTCATCATGACCGGATCAACCCTGCTGTTTCGCTCCACCCTCGGCGCCCTGCTGCTGGGCGCATCCTTCGCATTGAGCGCCAGCGATGAGCCGCCCAGGGTGACGGAAGAAGGCCTGGTGCTCGTCAAGGACAGCCGCTTCGCCCTGGTTTACGTGGACCCGGAAGCGGACCTGACGGGCTACGACAGCGTCGTGGCGACGAAGACTGAGGTCGCATTCAAGAAAAACTGGCGTCGGGATCAGAACCGCGGCAGCGCGGCCCTGCGGGTCACGGAAAACGACATGAACCGCATCAAGGAGCGGCTCTCCGACGAATTCGACAGCGTGTTTGCCGAGGTACTCTCGGCCGATGACGGCTGGCAGATCGTCGAGGAGGCCGGGGAGCACGTGCTGCTGCTTCGCCCGGCCATCGTCAACCTGGACGTCGTTGCCCCGGACACGATGCGGAGCGGCCGGTCACGCACCTACGCGGAGCAGGCCGGCGAGATGACCCTGTACCTCGAAATCCGGGACTCGGTGACCGGCGCATTGATCGCCAAGGGCATGGACCGTCAGGCCGACCGTCGCCGGGGGTACATGCAGTGGCAAAGCAGCGTAGCGAATACACAGGCGGCACGAACGATCCTGAAAGGCTGGGCCACCGCCCTGCGTGAGGGCCTGGATCAGGCCGTGGCAGGCGACCCGGTGCAACTCGCCGAGTAAGGGCACGCGGGCGCTGCCCGGGGCGCACACCCGGGCTGACCCGGAGCTAAGGCCCCAGGGCCGCGACCGTGGCCTCGCAAGCCGCCTCGTAGTCCGGATACTTCACCGAAGAAGCCCGGATGCCGGCGAGCGCCGGCGGCGCCAGGGAACGGGCAGCCTCCGGGCGTCCCCGAAGCCGTTCCGTTTCCGCCAGGTAGCAGCGGGTCACGTGCACCTGGATGTGGTCGTTCCCCAGGACGGGCTCGAGAATGCCGAGGGTCTCCTCGAAGGCGGCCGCGGCCGCCTCGGTGGCGCCGGTTTCCAGTTCGACCAACCCCAGCGTGAACCAGGCCGTGGCCACGATCGGACTGCCCGCCGGATAGTGCCGTTCCATGAGGGTGCGCGCTTCGAGCACCGCGGCCCGGGCTTCCTCGAGGTCTCCGGTGATCTGCAGGGAACTGGCGAGGTTTTTCAGGTTGCCGCCGAGATCCCGGCTTCCCGTGGCCCCTTCGCTGGCGCGGCGCACCTCGATGATCTGGCGAAGTTCCGCCTGTTGCTCGGCTTGCCGGCCTGCCCGGCCATAGGCCAGGGCGAGATTGTTCCGCGCCGCAAGCAGCCCTTCGTAGTCGGGTGCATTGTTCCTGCTCATCAGGTCCACGAGAAGTTCCGCCCAGCCAACCGCGGCATCCGGGTTGTCCCGCAACCGCTCCAGGCCGCTCAGGGCGCTGTAGGTTCCGGTGAGGCGGCCGTGCGTTTCACCAAAGTGTTCCCGCGTCAGGGCAAGCGACGTTTCCAGCGCCACCGCCGCGTCGTCCAGTCGCCCCAGCCCGATGAGTGCATTACCACGCCCGAAATGGACCTCGATGTGATCCGACCAGCTTTCCGAACCGGCCCCGTCCAGCAAGGCCAGCGCCAGGTCAAAGTGCTCCAGGGCTGCCGAGTAGTCACCGGTCTCATAGTCCATGACGCCGAGATCAATGAGTACCGTGACAGCTCCCGGCGGATTGGCCTGGATCAAGCCCGGGAGACCGGCCTCCACTGTCGCGCGCAAGGCGTCGGCCCTGGCCCGGTCCGTCGCCGCGTAGACGTTGGCGAGTTCGGCCGTTTGCATGAGGGCTTCCGTCCTGAACGCCGGCCCCAGGGCGGTGTAAAGCGCCGCGGATTCTTCCAGCAGGGCGATGGAACGCTCCTTCTCGCCCGCGTAGTCCTGGAGCACGGACAGGGTCGCCAGGAGTTCCGCCAGGACCTCCGGATCGTCCGCGAGCGTGGTCCTCGCCTCCTCCGCCGCCGCATCCAGGGACGCCCAGACCGACGCCCCGGCCCCCCCCACCGAGTCCACCTGCAGGGGATCGCTGCGCCGGAACACGTCGATGAGCACGTCCCGGGCCTGCCCGGCCCGAACGGCCTGACGCGCGGCTTCATCGCGCTGGCGCTCGAGTTCGGCGGAGTAGAAAGACAGGCTGATGGCTGACACCGCCAGGACCGCGAACAGCGCCAGGCCGAGCCCGGCGGCGACCGGGTAGTGCCTGGCCAGGCGCTTCCCGGCACTCCAGAAGCTTTCGGGACGCGCCTCGATCGCCTCGCCGGCGCGGAAATGCCTGAGGTCCCGGGCAAGGGCGCGCGCGGAGCGATAGCGGGCTTCCGGCTCCGGACGCAGCGCCTTGAGGACAATCGTGTCCAGGTCGCCCCGCAGCGTTCGGGCCCGTTTGACCAGCGTTTCCGCCTGGTCGGCCTCCGCCACGGTGCGGCCCCGTACCGCCGCACTCGGACGGGTCATGGCGCCTCCGGCCCCGAACCCGGACTTCGCCGGGCGCTGACCCGTGAGCAATTCATAGAGCAACAGCCCGAGCTGATAAACATCGCTGGCGAGACCGACGTCGGCACCGGCCGCCTGTTCGGGACTCGCGTACTCGGGCGTCATGGGTGTGAACCCGGTCGCGGTCCTGAGCCGGCTCAGGGGAATGTCGGCCTGCTCCGTGAGCTTGGCGATACCAAAATCCAGGAGGTGGGGGCGACCCTGCGCATCCACGAGGATGTTCGCCGGCTTGAGGTCCCGGTGGATCACCCCCTGCTCATGCGCATACTGAACCGCATCCGCGACGCGCAGGAACAGGTCCAGGCGTGCCTCGAGTCCCAGGCCGTTCTCCCGGGCGTAGTGGATGATCTCCTGGCCGTCGATGAATTCGGTGACCAGGTACGGGTAGCCGTCCTGCGTCTGCCCCCCGTCCAGCAGCCGGGTGATGTGCGGGTGCTGCAGGCTGGAAAGAATCTGCCGCTCGGCACGCAGGCGACGAACCGTCTGCTCGTCGTTGACCCACGCCGGGAGGATCTTGATGGCGACGGTCTGATCGTATTCGCCGTCGTCCCGTTCGGCACGGTACACGGCCCCCATGCCGCCCGTCGCAATCAGCTCCGTCAGGCGATAGGGCCCCAGCCGTTTTCCGGTGAAGCCGAGGGCCGAAGGTTCCTCCCCCACGGCGGCGCTCGCGATCGCGTCCCGCTCGGACAACGCCACCTCGAACAACGCCGCGGAAGCGCTCTCCTCGTCCAGGAGTGCGAGCACCGCGTCGCGCAAGGACGGATCCGATGCGTACTCGCCCTCGACCCAGTCTCGCCGCTTCTCCGCCGGCTGCTCGAGGGCCCGGGCAAAGGCCTCGTCAATGCGATGCCAGTTCAGATCGTCGCCGGGCGGACCGGGGTTACGACTCATCGGGGCGGAGATCCCGGTAGAGGTACACCCGGGCACGGGTCCAGTCGCGCTCCGTGGTTCGGACGGACTTACCGAGAATTCCTGCCACCTGCTCCATGGTCAGGCCGGCGAAGAAACGCAGCACGACGAGCTTTTCCAGCTCGGGATCCCGTTCGGCAAGACGCGTCAGCGCATCGTCGAGTTCGAGCAGGTCGAACAGGTCCTCGCCGTCGCCCACGGCAGATTCCTGGAGGGTCACGTGAATGGCGCCGCCCCCTCGCTTATCCGCCTGCTTTCGGCGCGCGGCGTCGACGATGACCTGGCGCATGGCGAGGGATGCGAGCGCCAGCAGATGGTCCTCGTTCGTGGGGTCGACAGGCGCCCCCTGGGAGAGCTTGAGAAACGCTTCGTGGACGAGGGCCGTACAGTTCAGCGTGGCGCCGGGCCGCATGCCCTGGAGCCGGTAGCGGGCGATCTGTTTGAGCTGGTGGTACAGCTCGTCCGTGAGCCCGAGCGTGCCGAGTTTGTCGGGCGCCGGCCACGAATCTTCCCGGTGCTTTCCCATTGCCCCTGCAACCCCTTGAAAGCCTGAGATTTCGAGTATAGCACCGGACCCTGGGACCTTTGGCCCGGGTCACGTGCACCGCCCTTCGACTACACTATTGGAACACCTCGAGGGGGTTCGATAAATGACATGGATGACGCTGGGCTACCTGGCGGGGGGACTCTTGCTGCTGGTGGCAGGCGGCGAGGCCGTGGTCAGGGGCGCCGCCAGCCTGGGCATGCGCATGGGCCTGTCCGCCCTGGCCACGGGCCTGACCATCGTGGCCTTCGGCACGAGCGCGCCCGAGCTGGTCGTCAACCTGGGCGCCGCAGCCCGTGGCGTCAGTGATCTTGCCGTGGGCAACGTCGTCGGTTCCAACATTGCCAACATCGGGCTCGTCCTCGGGCTGAGCGCCCTCGTCCGGCCCCTCAAACTGGACGTGCGCGTCATCCGCAACGACATCTGGTTCATGATCGGCGTCGCGCTGCTCGCGGGCATCTTCCTGGCCGTGGACAACATGACCCGTTGGGAGGGCGCCCTGCTCGTCACCCTCGTCATTGCCTATACGCTGTATAACCTGCGTGCCGCCGACCGTGCGGGGGAAAAATCCAAGCAAAGTTTCGAGGCCGCCCTGTCCCGTGAACACCACGGCTGGTGGGTCGACCTGACGCTCGTGGTCGGGGGCCTGATCGGCCTGACAGTGGGCGGCCAGCTGTTCGTCAACGGCGCGGTGGAGCTGGCCACCACCCTCGGCATGTCCACGGCGCTGGTCGGGCTAACGGTGGTGGCCATCGGCACCAGCCTTCCCGAACTGGCCACGACGGCGATCGCCGCTTACCGCGGGTACGGCGACATGGCCATCGGCAACGTCGTGGGCTCGAACATTTTCAACATCCTGAGCGTGCTGGGCATCACGGCGGTGGTCTTTCCCGTGAGCCGGGGCGACATCGGCTACGCCGACCTCGCCATGTTCCTGGGCTCGACCATCGTGCTCCTGCGTTTCATCAGCACGGGCTCACGCATGGAGCGCTGGGAAGGGGCCGTTCTGTTCCTCGGCTTCTGCGCCTACCTCGGCTGGCGCCTGGCCTGATTCGCCAGCGAACTCCTCAACCCGCGGCGCCGGCACGCGATTTTTCCACCTGCTTGCCCGCCAGCCAGGCGACCACGAGGTAGAGGGGCAGTTCGATCAGGGTCCAGGCCGGCGGCGACAGCATGACCGCATTCGCGATACCACCGGCGAGCGTGAACACACCGACGATCATCGCCAGGAGCACGGGCCGGCTTGCGCCAACGCGCGCCGCCACCCATCCACCGACGAACGCCTGTCCCAGGTGGGCCGCGATGACGCCAATCCAGGCCGTGGCCGGCTGGGATGGCATCGCGGCCTTCAGCGCCTCGTAGTCCGCCGGATCCACGCCCTCGGGAAGCGGGAAGAAAATCAGGTTGATCTGAACGATCACGATGTTCACGATCATGCCCACGACGATGCCCAGGATGACGGCGCCGATATTTCTCAACATGACAGTTCTCCAGGGAAACGGAAGTCGTCGGTCACCATGATAGCGTCGCAAGCCGTGCCATGCGCTTCCGGCCGCGGTTGCTTTACTCGCAGGCCGTCTGCACGGACTGAACGCACTGGGACCGGGCTGCCATCGTGGACTCGTAGCTCATGCAAAAGTCGATGCGAATCAGGCGCGACTCCTTGACGCCCGACTGATCGTCGTCCACCGGCACCCAGCGGATACGATTGATGTACCGTTTGAAGGGCCGTTCGAGACCGGAGGCCGGAAAGGACTTCTCGATGCCGCGCAGCTTGGTTTTGCCGGACTTGCTTACGTCAACCCGGGCCACCAGGCAGCCGGTGATCTGCTCCTGCGCGAGTTCCTGGGGATACTTCATCGTGTTGTCCTCGATCTTCCAATAGGCGTCGTCCGGGGCTTCGTACTCGGTCAGAAGCGCACTGCCGAAGAGCGTCTGTGCCAGGAGGAACGCGGGAGCGGCCAGGGCCGGGACCATCAGGCCGAGGCGTAGCGCACGCGGGCCTGAGAAACGATTTCTAATAGCGTTGCCGGTCAGTTTCATGGTGAGGCTTCCTGTTGGATTCCCAGGTTTGATGGGTCGAGATCGAGGTCCGTGGGGTTCATGTCGTACGGGCCAGCAACTCCAGGGCGAGACGCTCCATACGCTCGAGGCCGATGTCGGCCTTTTCGATAAAAGCATCGTCGAAAGTCCGGGGATCCGACCAGTAACGCCCCGTAATGTCGCACCGCTTGGCCAGCTTTGACAAGCCCAGGTCCTGGAGCGCGAAGCCCAGTTCGGACCAGAGCGCGGACAGCTCGGCCTCCTCGCCGTGATCGGTCCGGCCCGTTTCGTCCACAGAACGCAGGTAGGTGCGCGTGCGCCGCGCGGCGACGATGACGTCGCGCAGGGCGCGCCGGGATTCGACGACGCGAGCCTGTCCGGCCCGGCGCAGGTTGGACAGCCAGCCACCGGCATGGCGGATCAGGGCCCAGAGACTGACGTCGGTGGTGAGTTCCATGGGGGTATTGTAAAAAAATGGCGCCGCCAGGGTGATTGGAACAGCTGAAACCGTACCCGGCGTTCGAGCCTCCTGCCATTTTGGATTTCCTGCCTCGAAGCCTGCTTTCCCGGCCGGAGAGGCGCGCCGGCAACCCGGCGTCGAAACCCGGGCTCCCCGGGAGTGCCCGCATGGACGTGAACCCGACAGTTAATTCCGCAGAACAATAAATAATTATTGATATTCAATAAATATTGGTCTATTATCAATATATCTTTTCCAACACGGGATCAACCCATGCCCTCCGATAACCCCAATCGCCTGACCCGCCTGGTGAAGCGCGCCCTCGATCTGCTCCAATACCTCTTTCTCGCTCTCGCGATTGCCTGGCCCCTGGCCGTCCTGATCATCGGACTGGGCATTTCCGAGGATCCGGATGCCCGCCATACCGATGTCCATGCTTTTCTCAACTTCCGCATCCTCGCCCAGGAGCCGGTCGACACCGCAGCAGTCCATGTGGAATCCGACCAGGTACTGCTGAGCGGCAATGGAAATCTCAAGCTCAACAACACCAAGAGCAAGCTTGCCTGGTGGGTATCGGGCGCCACCACCGAGATTCTTCTCCTCGTGGTGCTGTACGGCGTCCTCGTGGCGCGAAAACTGTTCTCGTCACTGGTGCGTGGCAATGCGTTCAGCGAGGGGAATGCGGACCGTGTCAGGCGCATTGGGTGGGTTGTGGTGGTTTGGAACCTGGTTGCGCCCTTACTGGTTTACCTTGGCGGCCTGCTGGTGCTCAACGACGTCGCGTACGACGTACAGGGCATCGAGCTCTATCCCGATATTTCCCTGAATCTGGGCGGCCTGCTCATCGGTGCAGCCATCCTGGTGCTGGCCGGTGTCTGGCGAGAGGCAGCCGCCCTGCATGAAGACCAGGCCCTGACGATCTGACCATGTCCACAGGCATCAGGGTCAATCTGGATCTGCTCCTCGTGCGGCGCAAAATGACGCTGACCGAGCTCTCGGAGAAAGTGAACATCACGCTGGCCAACCTGTCCAACCTGAAGACCGGCAAGGGCCGGGCCATACGCTTCTCCACCCTGGCCGCCCTGTGCGAGGCGCTGGACTGCACGCCGGGGGACCTGTTGGAGCTTGAATCGGAAAACTGAACCGGCCTGCAGTTCCTGGCCAAAGCAGACACGATAAACGGGGCGGCCAACGGCCAATCGCGGGCGTCTCGCCGGACCTCCAACATCTTGAAAGCACTAGTTGCGCTCTCGCTCATTCCTGAGGGCGCTCTGAAATCGCTCGGCGTCTTCCCTGAAACGAATCAGACGATTGTTGATTGACGTGTAAAAACCGATGGTATTGATATACCGGTTTCTGAATGATGCGTCGGCGCACATCGCTTCGAACGGCCGGTCCAAGGCAAAGCCCCAACCCTCATACGTTTCTGAATCAGCTGAAAAATAAGCGCTAATGCCCGGATGGCGGACCACGTTATGGGACCACATGTTGTCGTAATGACTGGTCAGTTGCTCGCTTTCCTCCTTGAGTCGCCCCGCATAAAACCGAAAGTCGTCCTGGAATTGTGGGGATAGAAGCGCCAGATGCCGGTCGTGGCGGGCGAGCTGATTAAGCGCGAAATCGACGAAATTTGGTTGGACATCCTCGACAAAGGCGAAAAACGAACGTTCCAGTGCGGCCACAGCCTCCGGTGATCCGGCGCATGCATTCAGCGCGTCACGACCCAGGTCCAGATCTGCCTGACCTTCCTCAAAATTGACCAGGACCCGCTCAATCATGTCGAGGTTCTGAACGAGCTCCTTATCGAGTCTTTCCAATGAGGCAGCCAGCCCGGCCTTGTCTTGCTGAACGTCGTTCCAGTTCGCTACCTGAATACCGATGAATACACCGATGACGACGATGAAAAAGTCCAGCACCACCGCGAACCAGTTCTGGTCCTGGACGTGTTGAGTCAGCTTACGTAAGAGCATGTCGTGAGAAACCCTCCACAGAGACAAAAGGCTAACCGTTCTAGGTTCGCAACCGACAGTCAGCCAAATCTGGACAGGCTGCCTGTTGCGGGAAAAAGCGGGCGCCGGCTATCCGGTGAATCGCGCAAAAAATATCCACGCGATATTGACGATCAAAAACCAGAACGAAAAGAACCGATCGAACATCGCATTGCGCAAAACCATGCCGATGACCGACAGAATGAGCAGATGGATCATCATCGGCAGGTAATACCAGGGGGCCAATTCACCATCGCGCACGAGGATCACAATCGGCTCTACCAGGCAGTAGAGGACAAAGACGCCGTAAAGCTTGTTTCGGATCAGTTCGAAAGCGGGTGTTTCCGCAGTCCGTAAAGGGCTGAGTATTACGGCCTTGACATAAAACAAAGAGACATAGCCGCAGAGAAGAAGAAACTCGACAACGGTCCATGGCGCGTAACTTTGCCAGCGAAACGTCGACCACCACACCGTCACGAGCAGGACGGTAACTCCCGCCGAGAATGCCACGTGGGTGATATCGACCTTACCGTCCGCATCTTTCGGCGGACGCGTCATTCCTGACAGAAGCTGGGCCAGGGCCAGACCGGCGATGATGGAAATCAGGACGAAAATGAATTCAAACTGAGACACGGATCACACCGGTTTTTCTTGTTCAGCAGTTACTGTTGAGGACTTGGCCAAGAGTTGCTCACGGTCAGTCCCGACTACTTTTCCTTGTCCTTCTCCCTCTCCCGCTTCTTGTCATGCTTCGGAGTCTCGGAGGGACGCTTGCCCAGGGGTGTGCCAACGATGGCCCGATCGAGCCTGGGATCACCGGGTTGTATGAGGTAACGACGGGTGACTTTGGCCATGACATTCTCCTGATTGGTTCCCCGCGCGGGGCGCATCGTTGGGCCACCTCGCCGGGAGTCGGCAGGTTGGCGTTCCCCTCGGGAACTCGTGATGCTCAATTTACTGTAGCAAGTCACACCGGGCGCGACCAGCCGATAGGCCAACGGGGTGGCTGGGTTATTGGTACCTGAGGAGAAAAATGGTGCCGGCAAGGTGATTCGAACACCTGACCTACGCATTACGAATGCGTTGCTCTACCAACTGAGCTATGCCGGCACGCTCTCCGTTGAAACACAGGCTGCGCTTCAGGAAGGGCGCAGAGTATAGGCAAAACCGCCGAAGCAGACAAGACGCAGACAAGCCGTGGGGCGAATCTCTTCGCGCCCCTTTCCTACGACTCTCTCATTGAATCACGCTACCCCGCTCCCCGGGCTTGCGGGACCATGGTCGCCGTCCCCCGTTCACCGCTGTCATGGAGCACCGCCATGGACCGACAACGGGGTTTTTCCCTGCTCGAACTGTTGATCGCCGCCACCGTGTTGGCGGTCGCTCTGCTCGGCACGGGCCTGCTCGCCGTGCGGTCCCTGCAGGATGCCGCGTCGCTGCGGGATCACGCCCTGGCCGCCTTGCTCATCGAAGACATTCGCGCCCGCGCCGAACTCGTCGGACACGATCGGCTGGCCTCGGGGCCGGCTGGCGGCGGCATCGCCGGTACGGAATTGCGGGAGTGGCAGGCCCGCGCCACCGCCCTGCTGCCCCGCGTGCAGAGCGACGTGTGCCGAGACCCCAGCCCGCCGGATCCGGAAACCGCGCCAACGTCCTGTCTCGGCTCCGGGCCGCTGGTGGCGCGGTTGACCTGGCAGCGCCCCGGCGCCACCGGTACCGCCTGGCGCCAGGAACTGGTGCATCCATGAACCGGCGCTTCCGCGGCTTTACCCTGGTCGAGGTAATGCTCGCGCTGACCCTGGGCGCGATCGTGCTGGGGAGCCTGATCGTGGTGACCCAGGGCGTCACCGGCGCGCTGCGGCAGGCGCAGGCCCTCGACCTCCTGGCGTCGACGACGCGTCACGTCCGGGCGGAGCTGTTAGCGGTGACGTCTGGCGCGGGGGCCCGTAGAGACCCGGTGACGCAAACCGCCCTGGCCGCCGTGGCGGGCAGCCGGTCCGACCCCACGGGTGATGTCCTGGTGCTGCAGGCGCTGACCCCGCGAAACTGTTTTGACAACGACAACCCCGTGCGCGGGCCGGAGGGCTTGCCCGCATGGTGGCTGCAGCGCAACGAATACGCGGTCCGGGACGGCTGGCGCCTGGTGCGCCGCTGCACCTACGGCCCCCCGGGCAGCCATGGCATCCGGCAGCTGAATGCGGCGACCCTCGTCGAAGGCGTGGAAGCGCTGCGTCTTCGCTTCGGCCTCGACAGCGACGGCGATCGGCGCCTCGACCGCTGGGTCTCCGCCGCAAGCGTGGGGGACGAATCATCGGTGATCGGCGTTCGCGTGGGGCTCCTGCTCGCCACGGAGCAGCCCGTGGGCGCCCGGCCCCAGGCACCGCTCGAGTTGTTCGGCGAGGCGATAACGGTACCCACCGATGGCCGGGCCCGACTCGCGGCGATGCTGACCCTGCCGATCCGGGGTCGGCTGTGAACGGGTTTACCGGGAGGCGCCCCCAGCAAGGCGCCGGCCTGCTGCTCGCCCTGCTGCTCCTGACCCTGCTGGGTGGCCTCGTCACCCACGCGCTGCAGGCCAACCAGTGGCAACGGCGCATCGCCAGCCATGAAATCGCCGGCGCTCGCGCCGAGGCCGCCGCCCGCTCGGCCCTCGAGTGGGCCGAGCAGTGGCTCATGCACCTGCCGGGAGATGCACCACCCGCCTGCACCCCGGGCTGTGATCCATCGCTCGACCCCCTCGGTGTCGCCCCGGTTGCCCTGGCGGGTTTCGCGCCCCTCCTCGACCTGGATGAGCGCTGGTGGCTCGATCATGCCCACGCGGACGGCTTCGATCCGGTGTCGGGGAGCCTGCTCGCTGATCGCAGCAGCGACCAGACGCCCACGGGTCGCTGGACCGTGATTCCCCTGGCGCACCCCGAGGCGCCGACAGCGCTCGACAGTGGCCGGGAGATCCGCTACTACCGTGTCCTTGCCCGGGCCGTACCCGCCCGGCGGGGTGAACCCGTGCTCGTGGAAACCGTGGTGGCCCGGCCCTGGGGTGACCCGCGGTGGCAGGACACGCTGCCGGCGGGGGGCTCGGCCTTTTGCGCGGCGCCGGATGCGCCGCGGCCCTGCGGACGACTGCGCTGGCAGCAGTGGCCATGAACCGCTCGACTTCGACGATCAACGGTCAGCGTGGGTTCTCCCTGCTGGAACTGATGAGCGCCCTGTTGATCACCGCCGTCCTGCTGACGATCGCCCTGCCGGCCTGGGAGGGATACACCTTTCGCATCGAACGCACGGCCGCCCTGACCAGCCTGCAACAGGCCGCCCAGTGCCAGGCCCACCGGGCGGTATGGACGACCGGCGCAGACCCGGCACCGGACCCCGACTGCCTGCCGCCGCGGACCACCGCATATCGATTTTTTATCGCCCCTTCCGCTGAGCCCGCGGCATCGGACCCGTTCACGAACGCACCGGCGGCGCCGGGTTACGAGTGGCGCGCCGAGCCCTTGGGTCGCCAGCGAGGCGATGCCTGCGGCACGCTCGTGCTCGATCATCGGGGACGCCGCTCCGTGCTCGGAACGGCGGAACAGGCCCTGCGCTGCTGGCAGGGGCGCTAGGCAGGCCGGGGTTCGAGGGCGGGTTTTGGCAGGTGGGACCGCCGGGAGGCGCCCGGCGGCGCTCAGGCGCGAAGCTGCAGGCGCAGTTCCCGCGGCAGGGCGAACTCCATGTTCTCCGGCACACCCTCCACCTCGCGGGCCACGTCGGCGCCGCGGTCGCGCAGATGTTCGATGACGCCCTGCACGAGGCTTTCCGGGGCCGAGGCGCCGGCGGTGACTCCAACGCCTTTCAGACCCTCGAGCCACTCGTCCCGAATGTCCTCGGCACCGTCGATGAGGTAGGCCGGTGTGCCTTCCTTCTCCGCCAGCTCCCGCAGGCGGTTGGAGTTGGAGCTCGTCACCGAGCCGACCACCAGCACGAGATCCACGTTCTCGGCCAGCACCCGCACCGCGTCCTGGCGGTTCTGGGTCGCGTAGCAGATGTCATCACGCTTCGGGCCGACGATCTGCGGAAAGCGGTCGTTGAGCGCGCCAATGATGGCCTGCGTGTCATCGACGGACAGGGTGGTCTGGGTGACGTAGGCCAGGTGATCCGGATGGCCGACCTCGAGCGACGCCACATCCTCCAGCGATTCGATCAGGTAGATGTGGTTGTCGTTGGGCGGTTCCGGCAACCACTGACCCATGGTGCCTTCGACCTCCGGATGTCCTTGGTGGCCGATGAGCACGACGTCACGGCCCTGGCGGCAATGACGCGCCACCTCCATGTGCACCTTGGTGACCAGGGGGCAGGTGGCGTCGAAGACCTTGAGATCGCGCTCCGCGGCCTCGGCGCGCACGCCCTTGGACACGCCGTGCGCGCTGAAGATCACCGTGTTGCCGTCCGGCACTTCGTGCAACTCGTCCACGAACACGGCGCCCTTGCGTTCGAGTTCGCTGACCACGAACACGTTGTGCACCACCTCGTGGCGGACGTAAATCGGCGCCCCGAACAGCTCGAGCGCCCGTTCGACGATTTCGATGGCGCGGTCCACACCGGCACAGAAGCCGCGTGGGTTGGCCAGCATGAGTTTCATGACGGTTGGTCCCCGCTGCGCGCCTTACGTTCCGCGAGAAATTCACGGAATGCATCGAGCAGCAACAGAATGATACCGCAGACGATGGCCGAATCCGCGACGTTGAAGGCCGGCCAGTGCCAGCCGCGGGCATGGACGTCGATGAAATCGACCACGTAGCCGAACCGCAACCGGTCGATGGCGTTGCCGATGGCGCCGCCCATGACCAGCACGAGCGCCAGGGGCACCAGGCGCTCATCCCGCCGGGTCCTGAACAGCCACGCCACCAGGAAAATGCTCACCGCAAGGGCCAGCACCGTGAAAAACCAGCGCTGCCAGCCCCCGGCCCCGGCGAGAAAACTGAAGGCCGCGCCCGGGTTGTGGGCCAGGCGCCAGTTGAGCCAGGGAAACACCGCCTGCGCCTCGTACAGCGCCAGGTGCGTGGAGGCCAGGTGCTTGGTCCACCAGTCCAGCAGAACGACCACGACAGCAACCGCCAGCCAGGCAAGAGCCAGGGGATTGCGCGTCGCCGCGTGGGCGCTTTGGTGTTGCAGTGCCATGACGTTACCGACTCAGCCGATGCGGCGCCGCTCACCCGCGCCGTTGCCGAGGATGGCCTCGACGTTGTCAACGCAGCGGCCACACAACGCCGGGTGGGCCTCGATCGCGCCCACGTCGGCCCGTTGATGCCAGCAGCGCACGCATTTTTGGTGGGTCGACGGCTTCACCCACAGGGCGACCTCCCCGGCTTCCGTGGCGATCCGCTCGGCGTCCGCCGGCGCGTCGGCCAGGCGGCCGCTGTCGGCGGCCGAGGTAATCAGGATGAACCGGAGTTCGTCTCCCAGCCAGGCCAGGGCCTCGCCGGCCTCGCCATCGGCGTAGAGTCCGACCTCGGTGGTGAGGGAGGAACCGCAGTCGCCGGCCTTGCGCAGCGTCTCGATGGCGCGGGACACGGTTTCGCGGAGCACCATGATGCGTTCCCAGGTGGCGCGCTGCGTCGTGTCGGTCAGCGGGACAAGACCATCATAGGTCGTGGCCATGAGCACCGAGTCTTCGCGTTCCCCGGGAATTTCGGCCCAGATTTCCTCGGCGGTAAAGCTCAGCACCGGGGCGATCCAGCGCACGAGCGCCTCGAGAATGTGAAACATGGCCGTCTGCGCCGAGCGGCGCGGCTGACTGTTGCTGCCGGTGGTGTAGAGCCGGTCCTTGATCACGTCCAGATAGAACGCGCCCATGTCCACCACGCAGAAGTGGTGCACCTTCTGGTACACGCGGAAAAACTCGTAGTCATCAAAGGCCTGGGTAATGTCCTGCTGCAGCGCATGGGCGCGATCCACGGCCCAGCGGTCCAGGGGCAGCAGGTCTTCCGGCGCCAGCATGTCGCGAGGCTCGAAGCCGTCGAGGTTGCCGAGGAGGAAGCGTGCCGTGTTGCGGATGCGCCGGTAGGCGTCCGCGACGCGATTGAGGATCTCGTCCGAGACGGTCATCTCCTGGCGGTAGTCCGCCGCCGCCACCCACAGCCGCAGGATGTCGGCGCCGAGGCGATTCATGACGTCCTGCGGGGCAATCACATTGCCCAGGGACTTGGACATTTTCTTGCCGTCCGGGTCCACGACGAAGCCGTGGGTCAGCACCTGGCGATACGGGGCTTCGCCATGCAGCGCCGCCGAGGTCAGCAGGGAGGACTGGAACCAGCCGCGGTGCTGGTCCGAACCCTCGAGGTACAGGTCCGCGGGCCGGCGCAACGCCTCCCGCTGATCGAGCACGGCGTAGTGACTGACCCCGGAGTCGAACCAGACGTCCAGGATGTCGGTCACCCGCTCCCAGGCATTGCCGTCCACGCCGAGGCGTTCAAAGATGTCGTCGGCGTACCAGGCGTCGATGCCCTCGGCCTCGACGAGCTCCGCCACCCGGCGCATGAGCGCGACGGTGTCCGGGTGCAATTCTCCGCTGCCCACCTTCACGAACAGGGGAATGGGCACGCCCCAGGTCCGCTGGCGCGAGATGCACCAGTCCGGACGCCCTTCCACCATGCCCCGGATGCGCTCCTCGCCCCAGTGCGGCACCCAGCGCACGCCGGGGATGGCGTCGAGCGCGCTGGCGCGCAACCCGGCCTGGTCCATGGAAATGAACCACTGCGGCGTCACCCGGAAGGCCGTCGGCGACTTGTGGCGCCAGCAGTGCGGATAGCTGTGTTCGTAGGGCTCGACGTGCAGCAGCATGCCGTCGGCCTCGAGGCGCTCGATGATCGTGTCGTTGGCCTTCCAGACGAACTGGTTGCCGAACAGTTCCGTGTCCTCGAGATAGACGCCGTTCGGACCGACGGGATTGAGCACCCCCAGGTCGTAGGCGCGACCGGCGGCGAAGTCTTCCTCGCCGTGTCCGGGGGCCGTGTGCACGGCGCCGGTGCCGGCCTCCGTGGTGACGTGCTCACCCAGGATCACCAGGGACTCCCGGTCGTAGAACGGATGGCGCAGGGCCAGCCGTTCGAGGGCCTGTCCTGCGGCGGTGCCCAGGATTTCGGTCTGTTCGAGCCCGATGCGTTCGCTGACGGCCCCCACCAGGTCGCTGGCGATTACCAGGGCCAGGCGCTGGTCCCGCCACTGGCCGGCGACCAGGGAATAGTCCAGTTCGGCGTTCAGGGCCACGGCCAGGTTGGCGGGCAGGGTCCAGGGCGTGGTGGTCCAGATCGGGATGCCCAGGGCGCCGTCAAAGTCTTCTACGCCGAAGCGTCCCAGCAGCGCCGCCGGATCGACCGCCGGGAACAGCACGTCGATGGCCGGGGAGGTCTTGTCCCGGTACTCGATCTCCGCCTCGGCCAGGGCCGAGCCGCAGTCGAAACACCAGTGCACGGGCTTGGCACCCTGGGTGACGTGGCCCGCCTCGACGATGCCCGCCAGGGCGCGCACCATGTCCGCCTCATAGCGGAAGTCACGGGTGGCGTAGGGGTGATCCCATTCGCCCAGCACGCCAAGGCGCTTGAAGCCGGTGCGCTGCAGATCGATCTGCCGGCCCGCGTACTCGCGGCATTTCTGGCGAAAGGTGCGCGCATCCACTTTCTGTCCGACCTTGCCGACCTTCTTCTCCACCTGCAGCTCGATGGGCAGGCCGTGGCAGTCCCAGCCCGGAACATAGGGCGCGCGGAAGCCGGCCAGCAGGCGTGACTTGACCACCATGTCCTTCAGCACCTTGTTGACCGCGTGGCCGATGTGAATGTCGCCGTTGGCGTAGGGCGGACCGTCATGCAGCACGAACAGGGGACGATCGGCGGCATGGGCCTGAATCCGGCCGTAGAGGTCGCTGTCTTCCCACTGCCTGAGCATGCCCGGCTCGCGGTTCGCCAGGTTGGCCTTCATGGGAAAGCGCGTGCGCGGAAGGTTGATGGTGGCCTTGTAATCCACGGCGCCAGCTTTCCCGTTCCCAGTTGTGTTGTCCGGGGTATCCGTCATGTCGTTCTCACTCGGCGGACGCATGGGCCAGCACGGCCCGCGCCTCGCGCTCATCATTGTTCATCTGGACCACGAGCGCGTCGAGGTCCGGAAAGTCTTCTTCCCCCCGCAGCCGTTTCACGAAGCGGGTTTCCAGGCGCCGGCCATACAGGTCGCCCTCAAAATCGAACAGGTGGACCTCGACCAGCGGTTCGCCGCCACCGACGGCGGGCCGCACGCCGACGCTCGCGACGCCGTCCCGCCAGGGGCCGCATGCACCGCCGGCCCCGTCGGCATCCAGCACCCGGGCGCGGACAGCGAAGACGCCGTCCACCGGAGCCGCCCCGCCCCAGGGTCGCAGGTTGGCCGTGGGATAGCCCAGCTTGCGGCCCAGTTGCCGTCCCCGCACAACGTGGCCGGTCAGGGCATACGGCCGCCCCAGGAGCGTCGCCGCCCGGTCCAGTTCGCCCCGCGCCAGGGCCTCGCGGATGGCCGTACTGGAAATCCGCAGGCCGTCGGCCATGACGGCCCCGACCGGCGACACCACGAAACCGTACTCGTCGCCGAGGGCCTGCATCGTGGCCAGGTCGCCCTCGCGACCCCGGCCAAAGCGAAAATCCTCGCCGATCACCACGGCCCGGGCGCCCAGGCCCCGGACGAGAATGCGCTCGACGAAGGCCCGCGCCGAGAGCCCGGCCAAGGCCGCATTAAAACGCAACAACCACGCCAAATCCACGCCGTTCTCGCGCAGCAGCCGCAGCTTCTCCGCCGGTCCGGTGAGTCGCACCGGGGCCGCCTGCGGCGCGAAGAACGCCCGGGGCAAGGGTTCAAAGCTGACCACCGCGGTGGCCACGGCTTCTGACGCGACTCCCGGGACCTTCGCCAGGTCGGCTGGATCAACCTCCGCGGCCAGTTCCCTGGCCCGGCGCAACAGCGCCTGGTGTCCCAGGTGGACCCCATCGAAATTGCCGATGGCCACGGCGCTCGCGCCACGCAGCCCGGCATGGTGATGGTCCCGAAACACGTGCAGGGTTGGGCGCATGGGCGGCGAGCTGTTCGTGGCGACGGCAAGCGACGAATGATAACAAGGGCCGGGCTTGCGAGCATCCGGCGACCGCGGAGAAAAGGGCGGTGCAATCCCGCAGGACGGCGCGCCGGCGGAACGGTCGGCGTCAGTGCGCCCCCCGGGCGAACTGGCGGGGCCGCAGGCCCGCGGCCAGCGCCACGGTCGCATAGACGGCGGCGCCGGCCCCGATGAGCACCGCCAGGTGCAGGGCACGGGCCCAGGCCCCGGCACGGCTCCAGGCGGCGAGCCCGGGATCGAACCACAGCAGGCCGGCCGCCATGACCACGCATCCGGCCACGGTGGCGATCGCGATCCGGGTCCAGCCCGGCACCGGTTCGTAAACCCCCGCCCGGCGCAGCCCCCGGTACAGCAGGGCCGCGTTGAGCCAGCCCGAGGCGGCGCTGGCGGCGGCCAGGCCGGCGTGCGGTCCGGCGAACCCCAGCTCCAGCAGGCTGCCGACGAACGCCAGGTTGAGCACGACATTGGCGCCCATGGAGACCAGGCTGAAGCGTACGGGCGTGCTCGTGTCCTGGCGCGCGTAGTAGCCCGGCGCCAGCACCTTGATGGCGATGAAAGCCGGCAGGCCCGTGGCATAGGCCACGAGACTGAGGGAAGCCATGACCACGTCGTCGCTGTTGAACTGCCCATACTGGAACAGGGTCGAGATGATGGGCTGGGCCAACACGGCCAGCCCCACCGCTGCCGGCAGCGTGATCAGCGTGGCCAGGCGCAGCGCCCAGTCCAGCGTGTCGGAGAAGGCCTCGGCGGACTGCGCGGCGTGTTTGCGCGACAGGTTGGGCAGGATCACGGTGGCCAGGGCCACGCCGAACACGCCCAGGGGAAATTCCAGCAGCCGGTCGGAGTAGTACAGCCAGGACACGCTGCCGGTCACCAGGAAGGTCGCGATCACGCTGTCGATGAGCAGGTTCACCTGCGCCGCGGAAGAACCGATCAACGTCGGCACCATGAGCCTGAGCACCCGCCGCACTCCGCTGTGGCGCCAGCCCCAGCGGGGACGGGGCACCAGGCCGAGGCGCGCCAGCGCCGGCCACTGGAACAGCAGTTGCAGGATCCCGGCCGCGAACACCCCCCAGGCCAGCGCCATGACCGGCACGTCGAGGCGTCCCGACAGGCCGAGGGCCGCGGCGATCAGGGCCACGTTGAGCAGAATCGGCGTGAGCGCGGGCACGAGAAATCGCTCGAAGGTGTTCAGGATGCCCGCCGCCAGCGCCGTCAGGGAGATGAACAGGATGTAGGGGAAGGTGATGCGCAGCATCTGCGCCGACAGGTCGAATTCCGGCCGCCCTTCCAGCGCCCAGCCCGGGGCGAACACGGCGAGCACCGCGGGGGCGGCCAGCACGCCGATGGCCGTGAGCACCAGCAGGACGGCCAGCAAGGTGCCCGCCACGTGGTCGATGAAATCCTTCAGGGCGCGGCGGTCGCCGGCCTCGGCAAGCTCCGACAGCACGGGCACGAACGCCAGGGAAAATGACCCCTCGCCGAACAGGCGGCGCATGAAGTTGGGAATCTTGAAGGCCAGGAAAAACGCGTCGGTCTCGCCGCTGGCGCCGAACAGGCGCGCGAACACGACGTCCCGGAGAAACCCCAGGATTCGTGACAGGATGGTGGCGCCGCCAACGGTGGCCGTGGATTTAAGGAGTCTCATGAGGCATTGACCTGCCCCCGGGAAACAGGGATAATGCGCGGCTTGATTTTCAGACCCTGAATTCTGGAGTAATCCGTGGCTAACAGTGTATCAGCACGTAAACGTGCCCGTCAGGCCGAGCGCAGCCGGCTGCGTAACGCATCCCAGCGTTCCGCCATGCGCACGTCCATCAAAAAAGTGATCGCGGCCATCGAGTCTGGTGACAAGGCCGCGGCCGAGAGCGCCTACAAGGCGGCTGTGCCCTTCATTGACCGTGGTGTCAGCAAGGGCCTCATCCACCGCAACAAGGCCGCCCGTCACAAGTCGCGCCTGAACAGCAAGATTCGCGCGCTCTGAGACCATGAGTCAATCGAGTCCTCGACTCGGCGCCCTGCTTTAACAACAAGAATAAGAAAAAACCCCGCCCTGATTCGGTTCAGGGCGGGGTTTTTTTATGGCCAGGTCGAGGCATTGCCCTTACCGCCGTAAAGGCCGGAATAAGCCGTAGCGCCAACCCCGCATCGCCATCACCAGGGTCGTGCCCTTCTTGTCCTTCAGCTCCAGCGCGGAGTCGTCGTTATTCAGCGTGTCGAATTCGCGGGCGAGGCGCCTGAGCCGGCGTTGAAACTCAGCGCTGCTCTGGGGAGAGAGCATGCCGTTCAGGACGACGAGACACTCTTCTTCGTTTTCAAAGCGGGAGGCGAAGAACTCCCCGCTGATGTGCTTCTGGAAAAAGCCATGAATCGGCCCACCCTCGTTCCACGCGAAGTTCGGGGCGACTCGCAACAGGATCCGGTTGCCCGGCAGCAGTTCGATCAGGCCCAATCGGTCCAGCGTGGCGAGATGCCGGACGCACTCGGCCTCGCTGATCTCGAAGAAACCCACCATGTCCTCGAGGCGCCAGCGGTTCAGCGTGCACACGGTGACGAGGACCAGGGTCAGGTCCTTCGTCAGTTCCCGTTCCTGCTCGAGCGTCAGGCGCCGGAGTTGCTGCTGCTCGGCCGTCATCTGCTGCACGAGGTCTGACAGCTCCATCCCGAGCAGGGCGCAGATGCGGTCAAGCCGCTCCAGGCTGAAGGACTGCCGGGAGAACATGCGCTTCACGCTGGCCTCGCTGAGCCCCAGGGCCACGGCCACGTCGGCGTAGGTTTTTCCCTGGCTCTTGAGGGCGCGTTTGAGGGTCTGGATCAGTTCGCGGGTCTGGGACATGTGTTTGGCCAATCGGTCGGTGAGCGGTCGGTGGGCGGTGGGCCGCGTTGGTTGTCGAGCGCACTGTGAATTCAGACTCAGAGTATCGTTTTTTGATACTCAAAGACACCCTGATTGATGCTTTTTCAGTTCTCGTTGCTTATTGATCAACCCTGTTCATGATGGGCTCCGCGACCGGGACCCGCCGCTGCGCGATCCGGTCCGCAAATCCAAACCGGAGCAACATCATGAAATCCCTAAAATCCCTGCAATCCCTGCAATCCCTGAAATCCCTGAAGCCCCTGCTCATCGTTCCCCTGGCCCTGCTCGCCCTGGCGAGCGGGTCAGCGCAGGCCGCCGGCCTGCTCCAACCCGTGGACCGCAGCGTTCCCGCCCTGGAGATCCGGGAGCACCACGTGCGCGTGGTCGTCGAGGACGGTTACGCGATCACGCGCGTCGACCAGGTCTTCGCCAACCCGAACGACCTGGACCTCGAGGCCATCTACAGCTTCCCCGTGCCCGAGCGGGCGGCGGTGAGCGAGTTCACGGTCTGGATCGACGGCCAGCCCGTCAGTGGCGAGGTGTTTGAGAAGGAACGCGCCCGCGAGCTGTACGAGGAGGAACGCCAGGCGGGACGCGACGCCGGCCTCGCCGAGCAGGACGACTACCGCACCTTCGACATCGCGGTACAGCCGGTCCGGGCAAAGCAGGACGTGCGCGTTCGTCTCGCCTACCTGCAGCCCGTGACCGTGGACACGTCCATCGGACGGTACGTCTATCCCCTCGAAGACGGCGGCGTGGACGAGGAGCGCCTCAGCTTCTGGTCCTATGACGAAGCAGTGCGGGAACGCTTCAGCTTTGAAATGGCATTCCGCTCCTCCTGGCCCATCGACACCTTCCGCCTTCCGGGACATCCCCAGGCCGTGATCGAACAGCTATCGGACCAGGAGTGGCGTGTCAGCCTGGCGGCCGATGCGGGCAGCGCGGCTACGGACCCGGCAGCGACGGACTCGACGCCGGACGACCCGGAAACCACGAAGCAAGCACCAGCGCCAGGTGGCCAGGCGCCGGCTTTCCGCCTCGACCAGGACATCGTGGTGTACTGGCGCCAGGCCGACGGCCTGCCCGCCGCCGTGGAGCTCGTGGCCCACAAACCCGATCCGGCCGGCCAGGGCACCTTCCTGATGACCGTGACGCCCGGCAACGACCTGGCCCCGATCGTCGAAGGGCGCGACTGGGTATTCGTGCTGGACCTGTCCGGTTCCATGGCCGGCAAGTACCACAGCCTGGTGGAGGGCCTTCGCCGCGGGCTGGACCGGCTGCCCCCCGGAGACCGCTTTCGGGTGGTGCTGTTCAACGACCGGGCCTGGGCGTTGACCTCCGCCTTTCTTCCGGTGGACGCGGCCAACGTCGAACGCGTGATGCGCCGGCTCGGGGAAACGGCGCCGGACAACGGCACCAACCTGTACGCCGGCCTGAGCCTCGGCCTGGACAGCCTCGAATCGGACCGCAGTTCGGCGCTGATCCTTGTGACCGACGGCGTGGCCAATGTCGGCGTTACGGAAAAGCGCGACTTTCGGGACCTGCTGACCTCCCACGATGTGCGCCTGTTCACCTTCATCATGGGCAACAGCGCCAACCGTCCCCTGCTCCAGGGCATGGCGGACCTGTCCGGCGGTTTCGCCATGAACCTGAGCAACGGCGACGACATGGCGGGCAAGATCCTGGAAGCCAGCTCGCGCCTGACGCATGAGAGCCTGCACGACATCGTGGTCGAGATCGATGGCGTCAAGGTGCGCGACATGACCCGTTCGCCGGCCGGCAGCCTCTACCGCGGCCAGCAGCTCATGGTCATGGGCCATTACTGGGGGGACGGACCCGCCGATGTGACCGTGCGCGGCAAGATCTCCGGGGAGCCGCGGGTCTGGCGCACGCGCTTCGACTTCCCGCACAGCGCCACCCTGAACCCGGAACTGGAACGCCTGTGGGCCTTTGCCGCCATCGACGAGCTCCAGCAGAGCCTCGACTACCTGGGCGAAGGCCCGGACCTGCGCCAGGCCATCGTCGACCTCGCCGTGGACCACGGCCTGGTGACGCCCCACACGTCCATGCTGGTGCTGACCGAGGAACGCTTCACGGAACTGGGCATCGAGCGGAACAACCGGGACCGGCTGGCGCAGGAAGCGATCGCCGCGCAGGCCCGCGCCGCCCAGGCCGTGCGCAGCCACCGGGTGGACGGGCAGCAGCCCATTTCGTCCCGGCCCCGCGCCAGCCACGGCAATGGCGGCGGCAACATGGGCCTGGGCGCCCTGCTCCTGCTGGCGCTGCTGGGCTACCGGGCCTTCGCCGGCGGACGCGTACCCCGGGGGGCGTGACCCGTGGCGCGTTCACGCGACGAGAAACGGAATCAGCCACGGCCGGAGACCCGGCCGTGGCTGACCGGCGCCCTGCTGACGATCATGCTGGGCGCATTCGTCCTGGCCCCGAACCCTGAAGCCCTGGCCTGGTCGGCCCACGCGCTGGTGGACCGCGAGCCCTGGCGACTGCTGACGGGGCACTGGGTCCACGCAGACGCCGCCCATCTCGCCTGGAACAGCATCGCCCTGGTCGTGCTCGGGTCGCTCATCGAACGCCACGATCGCCGTCTGCTGGTCGGCAGCCTGGCGGCCGGCCACCTGGCGGTGAACGGGTGGCTACTGACCGTGAACACGGGACTGAGCTTCTACTGTGGCCTGTCCGGTGTCCTGCACGCGCTGCTGGTCACCGCGCTGGTGCTCGAGTGGCGCCACGGGTCCCGACCGGTCGCGCTCCTGGCCGGAGTTCTGTGCCTGGCCAAGCTCGGCACCGAGCTGCTGACCGGTGGTGCGGTCATCACGCAGACCCTGTGGCCCGCCGTACCGCCGGCCCACGCGGCCGGGGTGCTGGGGGGAGCGCTGCTGGCGCTTGCCCTGGCCTTACCCGCCCGGCTGCGGGCGGGTTCGGCAAGCCGGCCCACGGCACCAGGACAGCGATACCGCGCCGTCCGTCGGCTATAGTCCATGGAGGGGCGCCAGCGAACGCCCTTGCCACAACCAGGGAGACCCCATGAAAAGAAGACAGATGATCACGGGCCTCGCCGCCCTCGCGGGCAGTGCCGGCCTCGGGCGCGTACTCGCCCAGGACACGCAGAGCGCCATCGGCGCCGGCGCCTGTCGCCTGACCCGCCAGGACGTCACCGGCCCGTTCTACGTGGACTTTTACCCGGACCGGGCCAATCTCATGGAGTCGGAGAAAGGCCTGCCGCTGACCCTCGACTTCATGGTGCGGGACGTCATGAGCTGCAAGCCCGTCCCCGGGGCGCGTGTCGTCATCTGGCACGCCAATGCCGAGGGCTACTACTCCGGGGTGGAGAATCCCGTGCTCGCCGCGGACGGCACCCTGTCCGGCGACACCGCGGATTTCCGCGAGGCCACCTTCCTCCGGGGCCAGCAGACCACGGACGCCAGCGGGCGGGTTCGCTTCGTCACGGCCTATCCGGGCTGGTACTTTCCCCGCGCCACGCACCTGCACGTCAAGGTGCTGCCACCGGATTTCGGAGAGGAGCACACGACGCAGCTCTACTTCCCGAACGCCATCAACGACATGGTGTACGCCAGTGAGCACTACGTCCATCGCGGCCCGAATCCGACGCGCAAACAGCCCGGCGACGACTCACCGATCTTTTCCTACGGGGATGAAAGCCTGTGGCTGAACCTGAAGCGAACCAGCGACGGCTTCGAGGCAGCCCACGAATTGGGCGTCGTGTTTTACGGGAACATGTTCGGACCGCTCACGGACCACTACCGGCACGGGTGACGGACCTGTCGGGGGAGACCGGCTTTAGGGCCTGACCGGCGATCTTCGTCCGCGACCGCCGGCCCACCGAGCTCAGCTCAGCTCAGTCGCCCGGTTCCGGCGGCTCCTCGGGCAGCGGCTCGGCGTAGCGTTCGTCCAGCTCCGCGATGAGCGCCGCGTCATCTTCGCGCCGCTCCAGCGCGCGGTTGATGCGCTGCACCAGCTCGTCCGTGCCCTGGTGGGCGACGGAGGAAATCACGGCCCATTCCCCTTCCCAGCCGAGGTCATCGAGGACGGCCCGGGCCTTTTCCCGGGCGTCGTCCCCGGTCAGCAGGTCCGTCTTGGTGAACACCAGCCAGCGCGGCTTGTCCGCCAGCGCCTCGTCGTACTTGTGCAGCTCGGCCTCGAGCTCGCGCACGGCCTCGGCCGGATCCTTTTCGTCCAGGGGGGCGAGATCCACCAGGTGCAGCAGCAGCCCCGTGCGCGCCAGGTGCTTGAGGAACTGGATCCCGAGGCCGGCGCCCTCGGCGGCGCCCTCGATGATGCCGGGGATGTCGGCGATCACGAAGCTGCGCTCCGTGTCGATGCGCACCACGCCCAGGTTTGGATGCAGCGTGGTGAAGGGGTAATCGGCCACCTTGGGCCGCGCCGCGGACACGGCGCTGATCAGGGTGGACTTGCCGGCGTTCGGGAACCCCAGCAGGCCCACGTCCGCGAGCACCTTGAGCTCCAGGTGCAGGTCCCGGGCCTCCCCCGGCTCACCGGGGGTGAACTTGCGCGGGGCGCGGTTGGTGGAGCTCTTGAAGTGCACGTTGCCCAGGCCGCCCTTGCCGCCGGCCGCCACGGTCATGCGCTCGCCGTGGCCGGTGATTTCCCCGAGCGCCTCACCGGTTTCCTCGTCGGTGACGATGGTGCCAAGCGGCACGCGGATCACGATATCGTCCGCGCCCTTGCCGTACATCTGGCGCCCGCGGCCGGATTCGCCGTTTTTCGCCCGGAACAGGCGCTGGTGGCGGAAGTCCACGAGCGTGTTCAGCCCCGAATCCCCCTCGAGAACGACGCTGCCGCCGCGACCGCCATCGCCGCCGTCCGGACCCCCGAACTGAACGTATTTTTCCCGCCGCATGGAGGCGGAGCCATCTCCCCCTTTGCCGGCCTGGACGCGGATGGAGGCTTCGTCGACGAATTTCATGGGCCCATTCTAGCGAAATGCGTTCAGCGAAATGCCCGGGCGACCGGGCCGCAGTCAGGAGGCGTAGAGCGGCGGCAGTTCGTGAACCTGATCCGCAGCAACCAGGAAGGGGTCGGAAACCCGCACGGCGCCGTAACGACGACCGTGCTCGAAGTCTTCGGAGAGGATTTCGCCGAGACCGTTGCACTCCGCGCAGGCCCAGAGGTGGGCGTCGAACCAGGACAGCCGATACAGCGCCATGCCCCGGAGGGCCGTTCGCAGTTGCGCCTGGTTTGGATAGATCACCGGGAACTGGTCCAACAGGCTCTCGGCCTCGAGGGCGGCGTCGCGTTCATCAAGCAGTCCTTGCCCGTCCAGGTCGACCCGGGGGCGCCTTACCGCCGCAACGAATTCGATGATGGCCTGGTGCGGCAAGACCAGTTCACCCGTCTGGGCGCCGGCGCGGAGCAACTCGTCCGCGACACGCTGCCTGGCGGGGTAACGCGGGTCGAAGCGGTACACCAGCACATTGGTATCAACGAGTTTTTTCACGGTCGTACAGCGAGTCGCGAGTCCAGTCACGCTCTTCCGGCGGCGTGTCCGTCAGCCCCATGGACCGCTCCCGCCGTCGTTGACGCTCGGTGGCGGCATCGAAGGCGCGCAGCCGCTCTTCAACACTGAGGCCCTGTGCGTCGCTGTGCGTGGGCGGTAGCACATGGATGATGTCCCCGGCAGCAACGAATTCGATGTCGTCCCCGGGCTCCAGACCGTATTCCCGGGCCAGGCGTCTGGGCAGCGTCACCTGGAATTTACTGGTGATTTTTGACATTTCCTTACTTTAGCAAGGATTTTTCCTTGCATCCAGCGGTTGTGACGGTGACCCGTGACTTGAGCTGCCATGGACGCGGTATCGTTGCGATCGAGGGCTTCATTGCCATGCGCCCGGCGGCGGGTCTGCGGGAGGAGCGGCTGGACGATCGTCGGGGGCGTTGAACGGGAAGATCAGCGGGGCCGCTTCGCGTTCCGCGTCCCGCGCTTCCCGGGCCTCCTCGCGCGCCCTTCGTTCCTGCTCACGTGCCTGCCGCGCGGTGTCCATGCCCGGCGAGTAGCGTGACCGTCCCCAGCCGCATCCGGCAAAGATGAGCAGCCAGCGGCAGCGCACCATGAAACCGGTGTTGGTCGTGTACCCGAACTCCGGCGTGATCTTGTCAAAGCCCCGGTGCAGGTCGCCCTGCCAACCCGGGGAATACATGAACACGTCGAGCTCGGGGTCCGCGAAGGGCAGATCCGGCAGCGCGGGGGTGAGCATGGAGATCATGCTCTCGCGCTCCGGAAAGCGAAATTCGGCGAAATCAGGCTCGGGCGTTTCCGCCCGGTCAAAGGGCCCGGGGGCCGGGTCGCGTTCCAGCGGCGCGGCCAGCAGGCGCGTCACCAGGCCCGGGTCACTCATGGGCGAAATCGTTTCCGCCGGTTCGGCCGGCTCAGAGGCTGCCGGCGCAGGGCGGCTCCTGTCGGCGGAAAGATCCGGCAAGCCCCCTTCATCGCTCGTCCCTGCTACCGCCTGGTCCGGCGCCATCGCGTTGTCAGCGGGGGGCTGTGATGCGGGCTGTGCAACCGGGGCGGGCGCTGCAGGCGTCGGCTCCGGTGGCGCGGGGGGTGGCCCCGGCTCGGCGACGGGCGTCACGGAGCGCAGCGTCGCTTCAATGCGCAATTCCACCGTCCTCTCGTTCGGACGATCACTTGCCGGTCCTTCAAGCACGCTGAGGATCAGGGTGTGAAGCACCACGGACAGGCACAATGCCAGAGCGGGCAAACGCCAGCGCAGCCGCGAGGGCGCTTCAACAGCAAAGCTGACCGGACTGGATGCGTTCATGCGCCAAGGTTAGCAAGCAGACGTTTACGCCGCGTTAGCCGACTGTTATCGGACGGGAATCGCCGGGTGATGTATCGGCCTGCGGCTTCACTGAACCGACCTCCGAGCCGCGTCCAACCCGGAAAGTGCTGAGGTTTTCTGATACTTCGTCGTTCCGGAAACCCGGGTGGCTATATCCATCGATGACGTCGGCGGTGGAACTGAATCAGCCATGGCGCTTGTGGAGAAAAAAGCACAAGCCAGAGCCAGAACAAGCGCTTTATTGGCCGTCATCAATTCCTTTCGCATCGTGCATGGTGATTCACTCATGGTACTCCCCACATCCTCAGGCCAGCCAGGAAGTGGAGCTCAGGCCACCGTGGTCAACGGACCTCAACATGCCAATACCTGGCCCATAAAAAAACCCCGCCGGAGCGGGGTTTTTCGTCGTGCGGGTCGTGTGCCGAATTACTCGGACTCGACGCTCACGTATTTGCGTTTCGGCAGACCGCGGGTCTCGAACTTCACCTTGCCGTCCTCGAGGGCGAACAGGGTGTGATCCCGGCCAACGCCGACGTTCTCGCCGGCCTTGTAGCGGGTGCCCCGCTGGCGGACGATGATGTTGCCGGCCAGCACGGCTTCGCCGCCGAACTTCTTGACGCCGAGGTACTTCGGGTTCGAATCGCGACCGTTACGTGTACTGCCGCCTGCTTTCTTATGTGCCATGACTCAGTGCTCCGTTCAGTCGTTCAGTCGTCAGACTTGTCGTCTGCCTTTTTGCCAGCTTTGGCTTCAGCTTTCGGGTCCGCCTTCTTGGCAGCGGCCTTTTTCGGGGCTGCCTTCTTGGCGGCGGCCTTCTTCTCAGCCTTTTGTTCAGCCTTGGCGTCTTCCGCCGGGGCGTCGTCCGCTTTCTTGGCGGCAGCCTTCTTCTTGGCCGGGGCTTTCTTCGCGCCCGACTTTGAATCTGAGCCTTCGATGCCGGTGATTTCCAGCAGCGTGTAGTACTGGCGGTGGCCCTGGCGCTTCATGTGGTGCTTGCGGCGCTTGAACTTGATGATCTTGACCTTGTCGCCGCGGCCATGCTCGACCACGGTGGCCAGCACCTTGCCGCCGTCGACCAGGGGCGTGCCGATGACGACGTCTTCGCCTTCACCGACCATCAGGACCTGGTCCAGTTCCACGGTGGCGCCTTTCTCCACCTCGAGTTTTTCGACCCGGAGCTTGTCGCCCGTGGTCGCGCGGTACTGTTTACCGCCCGTCGTGAATACTGCGTACATGGTTATCGCTCCTGCGATGTGTTCCCGCTCATCCTGGGCGCCTGGCAGCCCGCCGCGTGTTTCCGGCGGTGCCGCAGAGCTTATCGAGCCCGGCCGCTGGGTCTTCTTACTGGCGGTCCCCTGAAGCCCTCCGAAGCGCGCCGGCTGGCCGTTTCGGTGACTACACGCTTGCGCGGGAGGATCCGCTCCACAAAAGAGCGGGAATACTACACATCTGGGGCGGTGGAATCAAGCTTTTGCTCGGGTTTTCGTGGCGTTGGAGGACTTGAGGATCGTCTACCACCGGGGCGGTTTTGGGGGGTGTGCTCCTGTTTTCTGGCCGGACTCGCGCCCTTCGGGTTCCCTCCTTCGCCTTCGCTTAGTGGGACCAGCTCGCACGATGGCCTTTCCGGGCTCTGGATTCATTCCGGCGCTCGCTTCTGGCCTGCGGCCAGTCCCAGTCGCGCAGCGACCCGAGGTGAGCAACTTGATGAAACAACCATCGTGATGGACACCGTGCGAGCCGTTCCCATCAAGCGCAGGGGAAGGAGGGAACCCGAAGGGCGACGGACCGATCCCGGAAACCAGGAACCCCGCCGACCCCGCCCCACCGTCGAGATTCCCCCGGCAACGCACACGAGGCCGCAGCCAAGACCCCACACTCCCCCAAAAAAAGGCGTCAAAGCTTTGCGGCGTTCACAAGCCGGCAGGTATGATAGGCGGTTTCCTATGACTCCTTCGCATTGATGGAAAACATCCTCATCCGGGGCGCCCGGACCCACAACCTGGACAACGTCGACCTGGACCTGCCAAGGGACCAGTTAATCGTCATCACGGGTCTGTCCGGCTCCGGAAAATCGTCCCTGGCCTTCGACACCATTTATGCCGAGGGGCAGCGCCGCTACGTGGAGAGCCTTTCCGCTTACGCGCGCCAGTTCCTGTCCATGATGGAAAAGCCTGACGTGGACCACATCGAGGGGTTGTCGCCGGCGATTTCCATCGAGCAGAAATCCACCTCGCACAACCCGCGTTCCACCGTGGGCACCATCACCGAGATCTACGACTACCTGCGCCTGCTGTTTGCGCGGGTCGGCACGCCCTGCTGCCCCGAGCACGGCATTCCCCTCGAGGCCCAGACCATTTCCCAGATGGTGGACGCGGTGCTGGCCCTGCCCGAGGGCGCCAGGGTCATGCTGCTGGCGCCGGTGGTGCGCAACCGCAAGGGCGAGCACGCTCAGCTCTTCGACGAACTGCGCGCGCAGGGCTTCATCCGCGTGCGTGTCGACGGCGAGATTCACGGCATCGACGATGTGCCCGAGCTGGAGTTGCGCAAAAAGCACAACATCGACGTGGTGGTGGACCGCTTCCGCATCCGCGACGACATCAAGCAGCGCCTGGCCGAGTCCCTGGAAACCTGCCTGCACCTGTCCGACGGCCTGGCGGTGATCAGCCCCATGGACAGCGAGGAAGAGGTACCGGAGAAGCTGTTTTCCTCACGCTACTCCTGCGTGCACTGCGACTACAGCCTGCAGGAGCTGGAGCCGCGCATGTTCTCCTTCAACAACCCCAACGGCGCCTGCCCGAACTGCGACGGCCTCGGGGTGAGCGAGTTCTTTGACCCGGAACGGGTGGTGAACAACGCCGCCGTGAGCCTGGCCGGCGGCGCCGTGCGCGGCTGGGACCGGCGCAACGCCTACTACTTCCAGATCATTCGCTCCCTGGCGAAGCACTACGACTTCGACGTGGACACGCCCTTCGAAGAACTGCCGAAAAAGATCCGCGACGTGGTGCTCTTCGGCAGCGGCGACGAAATCATCGAGTTCGAATACTTCGGCGACAAGGGCACGCAAAAGCGCAAACACGCCTTCGCCGGGGTGATCCCCAACCTCGAACGGCGCTACCGGGAGACCGACGCCCGCATCGTGCGCGAGGAGCTGTCAAAATACATTTCCAGCAAGCCCTGCCCCGTGTGCGAAGGCCAGCGCCTGAATCGCGAGGCGCGCAACGTCTTCATCGAGGACAAAAACCTGCCGGACATTACCGGCTGGACCATCGAGCAGTGCCTCGCGTTTTTCGACGCACTCGATCTCCAGGGCCGCAAGGGCGAAATCGCCTCCAAGATCGTCAAGGAGGTGCACGAGCGCCTGACCTTCCTGGTCAATGTCGGACTCGATTACCTGACCCTGCAGCGCCAGGCCGACAGCCTCTCCGGCGGCGAGGCGCAGCGCATTCGCCTGGCGAGCCAGATCGGCGCGGGCCTCGTGGGGGTCATGTACATCCTCGACGAGCCGTCCATCGGCCTGCACCAGCGCGACAACGAGCGCCTGCTGGCCACCCTCACCCGCCTGCGTGACCTGGGCAACACGGTGATCGTGGTGGAGCATGACGAAGACGCGATCCGCAGCGCGGACTGGGTGGTGGACATCGGTCCCGGCGCCGGCGTGCACGGCGGCAAGGTGGTGTTCAGCGGCACCCCGGAGCAGCTCCTGGCCGATCCCGATTCCATGACCGGCCAGTACCTGTCCGGTGTGCGCGAGATCGCCGTACCGGATGCCCGCACCCCGGTCGATCCGAAACGCGTCCTGCGCCTGACCGGCGCCCGCGGCAACAACCTGAAAAACGTCGATCTCGAAATCCCGGCCGGCCTGCTGGTGTGCGTGACCGGGGTGTCCGGCTCCGGCAAGTCGACCCTGATCAACGACACGCTGCACCGCCTGGCTGCGCGGCACCTGTACGACTCCAGCGCCCAGCCGGCCCCCTTCGACGACATCGAGAACCTCGACCTCTTCGACAAGGTCGTGGACATCGACCAGTCGCCCATCGGCCGCACACCGCGCTCGAACCCGGCCACCTACACCGGGCTGTTCACGCCCATCCGCGAGCTTTTCGCCGGCACCCAGGAGGCCCGCGCCCGGGGCTACAAGCCCGGCCGCTTCAGCTTCAACGTCAAGGGCGGTCGCTGCGAGGCCTGCCAGGGGGACGGGCTGATCCGCGTGGAGATGCACTTCCTGCCGGACATCTACGTGCCCTGCGACGTGTGCCATGGCAAGCGCTACAACCGTGAGACGCTGTCGGCCACCTACAAGGGCAAGAACATCCACGAGGTGCTCGAGATGACGGTGGAGGACGCCCTCGACTTCTTCGCCCCCGTACCGACGGTGGCGCGCAAGCTCCAGACCCTGGTGGACGTGGGGCTGAGCTACATCACCCTGGGCCAGAGCGCCACGACCCTGTCCGGCGGCGAGGCCCAGCGCATCAAGCTGGCCAAGGAGCTGTCCAAGCGCGACACGGGCAAGACCCTGTACATCCTGGACGAACCCACCACGGGGCTGCACTTCCAGGACATCGAGCAGCTCCTGAAAGTACTGCACCGCCTGCGCGACCACGGCAACACGGTGGTGGTCATCGAGCACAACCTGGACGTCATCAAGACCGCCGACTGGATCGTCGACCTCGGCCCCGAGGGCGGCGACAAGGGCGGCGAAATCATCGCTACCGGTACCCCGGAGGACATCGTGCAGAACAGGAAATCCCACACCGGGCGCTTCCTGGCCCCCTTGCTGGACCGGGCCGGCCAGGCCGCCCGCCGGAGCGCGTGAGCATGAGCCGTACCCTGCACGTCGACATTCCCGTCCGCTGGGGCGACCTGGACGCCTTTAACCACGTGAACAACACGGTCTTCCTGCGCTACGTCGAAGAAGCCCGCATCCAGTTCTTCGCTTCCCTCGGGGACGATTGGCTGAGCGAGCGTATCGGCCCCGTCATCGTGAACATCAACTGCAATTTCCGCCGCGAGATCAGGTATCCCGCCACGGTGCGCGTCTCCGTCAGCGGCCATGCCGCCAGTGAAAAGCGCCTGGTGATGACGCACCGGCTGACCGACGCCGCCGACCCGGAAACGGTCTACGGCGATGCCGAGGTCACCGCCCTGTGGGTCGATGCGGAGGCGGGCCGGAGTGTGCCCCTCCCCGCCCCGGTGCTGGCCGCCCTCCAGGACGACTGAACCCTCCTTCAATCCAGGAACCCGACATGCTGAACATTTCCGACCACGGCCCCGTCCGCGAAATCCAGATCGACCGCCCGCCGGTCAACGCCCTGAACCCCGAGCTGGTGGCGGCGCTGGACAGCGCCCTGAAAAGCGCCGCCTCGGAGGCCGGTGCGGTCGTGCTCAGCGGGCGCGAGGGCATGTTCTCCGCCGGCCTGGACGTGCCCACGCTGCTGCAACTTGACGAGGCCGCCATGAGCGACTTCTGGGGCGCATTCTCCGGCCTGCTGGAGACGGTGGCGCGCATGCCCATTCCCACGGTGGCGGCCATCACGGGGCACTCTCCCGCGGGCGGCGCCGTGATCAGCCTGTTCTGCGACACGCGCATCATGGCGGACGGCAAGTACAAGATCGGCCTGAACGAGACCCAGGTGGGCCTCATGCTGCCTGGCTTCATCCACCAGGCGCTGGTGCGCCTCGTGGGCGCCCACAAGGCCGAACGCCTGATCGTGTCCGGCGCGCTGGTCACCCCGCGCGAGGCCCTGGGGCTGGGCCTGGTGGACGACGTCGCGGAAAACCCGGAGCTCACGGTCGAGCAGGCCGTCGGCTGGTGCCAGGCGCACCTGTCCCTGCCCCCCCGGGCCATGGCCACGAACCGGCGCACCATGCGGGAATCGCTCACGGACCTGTTCGACCGGGACGGGTCCGCGGATCACGAGGCCTTCATCAACGTGTGGTTCAGCGAGGAAACCCGGGCCACCCTGACGGCGCTGGTGGAGTCGCTGAAGAAGAAGTAATGCGGGCCCGGTAAGACGGGCTCAGTCTTTCGCGACGCTCCGCGACGGATCCCGGATCCATTCGCTCCAGGAACCCGCGTAGAGGCGACTGCCGTTCAGACCGGCCAGCTCCATGGCGAAGAGGTTGTGACAGGCCGTTACGCCGGAACCGCACATGTGGACGACCTGGTCCGGCCCGCGCTCTTCCAGCCGGTCGGCAAAATCCGATCGCAGATCTTCGATATCCAGAAAACGTCCGCGGTCGTCCAGGCTGAAGTTGAAGGGGCGGTTGTGCGCCCCGGGAACGTGCCCCGCCACCGGGTCGATGGGCTCCACCGCTCCGGCGAAGCGGGCGGGATCCCGGGCATCCAGCAGGGTGATCGCCCCGTCTCCCAGGGCGCCCTGGAGCGCTTCCACGTCGAGCACCAGCTGCGGTTGGGGCCCGAGGGCAGCGAGCACCTCGTTCACGGGCGTGGGCGAGACGGATGCTTCGCCGGAGACAAGTTCGCCGTCCGTCGCCACCCAGGCCGGCAAACCGCCGTCGAGCAGGCGCACCACCGGCTGGCCAAAGTACTTCATCAACCACCACAACCGGGCGGCGAACGCGCCTCCCTGGGCGTCGTAAGCGACCATGGAACGGCCCGGGCGCCAGCCCGCGGACGCGAGCCACCCGGCGAAAGATTCCCGCTCCGGCAGGGGGTGCCGGCCGCTGTCCGGCGTGACCGGCGACGCCAGGTCCCGGTCCAGGTCCGCGTACACGGCGCCGGGAATGTGCCCCGCCCGCCACAGCTCACGACCTTCCTGCGGGTTGACCAGGTTGAAGCGGCAGTCCACCACCAGCGGCGGATCCGCCGCGAGATCGGCCCGGAGCTCTTCGGGGCTGATGAGCAAGGCGGGATTCATGGGAGATGCTCCTGATCCATGCCCTGCGACCGCAGGGCGAGATTGCGAAGGATGGACGCGGTGACACCCCAGACATGGCTATGATCGCGGTTGGCGACCGGTCCGAGGTTCCAGTCCAGATGATAGACCACCCGGGTGACGCCGCGGCGGTGAATCCGTGTCGCCAGGTAGGCGGCGGGGTCGAGCACCGTCGCCAGGGGCACGGTGAACACCGCCTCCACTTCCAACTCGTCCGCGATCAGGCGCGCGCGGCGATCGACCAGCCCCACCACGGGAAGGACCCGGTAATCGCTGATCGTGTCGACGCGGTCCAGGAATCCGAGCGGCTGCACGTGGGCGGGTGCCAGGCCGATTTCTTCCTCGGCTTCGCGCAGCGCGGTCCTGACGCCCGATGGATCGTCGTCGTCCGCCCGGCCACCGGGAAACGCGACCTGTCCCGCATGGCGCGCCAGGCGCCGGGAACGCAGGGTGAGGATGACCTCGGCTTCCTGGGGGGCACCGGATTCCGTTTCCGCTTCGGGCAGGATGCCCACAAGAACCGCAGCCGTGCGCCGCGGGCGATGCGCTTCACGCCCCGCCGGGCGCCAACCATGGACACCGAGGGCCGAGGCGCCTTGATCGAGGGGTGAAACTGCGGACCGGAGCCGGTCCAGCAGGGATTGCCGGGCGAACATGGAGGTCGCCTCGACCACTACCGGGCGGCGAGCGCCGCCCGGCGTGAAGTGCCTGGCGTCACGAGACGCTTAACCGTCAACGATCTCCACGAGCTTGAGATCGAATTTCAGCGCTTCGTTCGGACCCACGGCGGGCGGGTTGCCCCGCTGACCGAAGGCCAGTTCGGGCGGCACCCAGATCTGCCAGGTTGCGCCGACCTTCATTAGCGGCAGCACTTCCTGCCAGCCCTGGAGTACCTGGTTGACCGTGAACTCCTGCGGCACGCCGCGGGCGAAGGAGCTGTCGAGCTCCAGGTCATCCAGCTTGCTGCTGCGGTAGTGAACGCTGACCGTATCTTCGAGGCCGGGGCGAGCGCCGTCACCCTCTTCCAGGATGCGGTACTGAACGCCGGACGGCAGTTCGACAACACCGGACTTGGACTTGTTTTCCGCGAGGAAGGTCTCGGCGGCAGCCTGGTTTTCTTCCGCCAGCTGCTGCAGCGCGGCGATCTGCTCCTGGCGCACACGCTCCTGAAGCTCGGTGAGCAGGCGGCGCATTTCCGGCATCTCGACCTGCGGATCGCGGCCGGCGGCAGAATCGCGGATGGCGGTCACCAGGGCTTCGACGTCGAATTCATCGACCTGGCGGCCGATGTCGGAACCGAGGTTCCAGCCCACGGCGTAACTGAGTTTGCCCTTCTCCGTGCTCAGGTCCTGGGCCGTGGCCGCAGTCGTTCCGAGCACCAGAAGTGTTCCAAGCATGCTTGGCGCGAGTTTGAATCGCATGGTCATCCCTCCGGGATTTATTGTGAGACGATCGGTGGCTCGACCGCCAAAAAGGGCGCCATTTTACAGCAGCGCCGCAGGAAAACCTAGCTGGCGGAAATGACGACCTGTCCTGGCCGCCGCACCGACAGCCTTAGGACTGCCGACCCGGGGAAATGTTCCCGGCGCAACACGCTTCACGGACGGTGGTCGGGGGGCTTGGTGGATTTGACCACCGCGCGGTCGCGGATCGCACACTCGGTGGGATCACCGTGGCGCCATAACCATCAAGCCATTGTTTTTTCTGGTCATTACAGATTGGCATGCAACCTGCATCTACTTTCCTGTAAATGCCCGAAGGAGCAAGCAATGAGCATTTTTTCAAGACTCAGCGACATCATCAACGCCAACCTCAACGCCCTGTTGGAGAAGGCGGAAGATCCGGAGAAGATCATCCGGCTGATGATCCAGGAGATGGAAGACACGCTGGTGGAGATCCGTTCCGCCGCGGCCAAGTGCATCGCCGACAAGAAGGAATTGAACCGCCGGATCGATTACCTCGAGCGGGAACAGTCCGAGTGGGCCGGTCGCGCCGAACTGGCCGTACGCCGCGATCGCGAAGACCTGGCCCGCGCCGCCCTGGCGGAAAAGCAGGTCCTCAGCGACGAGATCGAGACGCTCAGGGGTGACCTGGGCCTCGTCGACGACCAGCTCGCCAAGTTCAACGACGACATCGGCAAGCTGCAATCCAAGCTGACGGACGCCAAGAACCGCCAGCGCAGCATCGTCCTGCGCCACAAGACCGCCACGACGCAGCTGGCCGCCCGCAAGCACATCCACGATGACAGCATCGACGAAATGCTGTTCCGCTTCGAAAACGCGGAACGCAAGATCGATCGCATCGAGTCCGAGGGTGAAGCCATGAATCTGGGCCGGCGCCGCGACCTGGCGGACGAAATCGCCGGGCTGGAAGATGACGACCGCGTCGAGGCCGAACTGAAGGACCTCAAATCCCAGGTGAAGTCCGGGAGTGGCAAAGACGCCAAAGCCGGCGGCAAGGCTGCCGATGGCGACAAGGAGAAAGGCTGATGAGCGAGGTCATTCCGGTTCTGCTGCTGACGATCTGTTTTCCGCTCTGGATCGTGTTCCACTACATCACCAAGTGGAAGACCGCCAAGGGACTCACTCCGGAAGACGAGAAAATGCTCTCGGAAATCTGGGAATCGAGCAACCGCATGGAGGAGCGCATCGTGACCCTGGAACGCATCCTCGACATCGAGGCGCCGACCTGGCGGACCCGCCATGACTGAGGCCCGCACCAACCCGCATCGCCTCTACCGGGACCGGGAAAACGCGATGCTGGCCGGCGTATGCGCCGGGCTCGCCGACTATTTCGGTTTCAACCGGAAGGGTGTTCGGCTCGCCGTGGCCATCGGCGCCCTGGCCTTCATGCCCTTCGTCATCGTCAGCTACATCGTGCTGGCGATCCTTTTGCCCGTCAAACCGGAGGTAGCGACCGTGGACCCGGAACGTGCCGAATTCTGGCGTGAGGTGAGCAACGCCCCGTCCGACGTGTTCAGCCGGCTGAAGCACCGCTTCCGCGAGCTTGACCATCGGTTGCAGCGCATGGAGGCCTTCGTGACCTCCCGGGAGTTCGAAATCGACCGGGAACTGGGCCGTACGGGCCGGGGAAGCAGCGCGAACTGATGAGGTGAGCGGGTCGCCCGAGGGCGATCCGGGACGGTCGCTCACCCCGCAGGAGACCGGCAGCAGGGAACGAATTTCGCTTTTCTTCAGTGACCTGCGGCGAAACGAAGCAAATTTGCGGACCGGGCGTAACGGTTTTGCCCTTTTTTTCGTCAACTATTTAACGGTTCGCCAGTCTTAAGGAAGGACAGGCACACAGAGGAGAGGTCGGACGTGACCACGAGGACCCTGGCAATGAGCATCATCAAAGACGGCGGAGACCCGGGCGTGGCGCCCCCTGCCCCGCTGTTCGCATCCAGCTGGATCGCCCTTTTTCTGCAACTCCGGCACAACCTGGAATCGCTTCGGGCGAGCAACGAAGACGCGCTCAACCGACCGGAACCGCTCGATACGGATCCGGATCCGCTCGATCGAACGGGCAGCGACTGAACCCCTTCAGGCCGTTGCCAACCGGTACGAAAAGCGACCGGGATCAGCTGCGGCCGTAAATGTCCTCGAAGCGCTCGATGTCGTCCTCGCCGAAATAATCGCCGGTCTGCACCTCGATGAGGTGAATGTCCGCCGTCCCCGGGTTTTCGAGCCGATGCATGGTGTTCACGGGGATGAACGTCGACTGGTTTTCCGCCAGCAACAGCTCTTCGTCACCGATCCGGACCTTGGCCTTGCCCTGCACCACGGTCCAGTGCTCCGCGCGGCGCTGGTGCCGCTGCAGCGACAGCACCTGGCCGGGCTTGACCACCAGCCGCTTGACCTTGCAGTCCGGCGCATCCTCCAGCACGGTGTAGCTGCCCCACGGACGATGCACGGTGGTGTGGAATATCGCCGATTCGTCCTCGAGATCCCGCAGCAGGCTCACCACCTGCCCCACGTCCTGCGCCTGGTCCCGGTCCGCGACCAGGACCGCGTCACCCGTATCCACCACGACGAGATTGTTCAGCCCCACGGCGGCCACGAGTCGATCCTCACTCTGCACGAAGCAGTTGCGCGTTCCGACGAGCACGGCCTTGCCCCGGATGCGATTCCCCGCTTCATCGGACTCGTACAGTTCGGAAATGGCCTTCCAGGAACCGATGTCGCTCCAGCCGAAATCCGCCGGCACGACGGCCGTGTTCGCGGCCCGTTCCATGACCGCGTAGTCGACGGAAATGGAGGGACAGGCCGCAAAAGGCTCGGCAGGAACTTCCAGGGGATTCTCCCCGGACTCCATGGAGTCAAAGATGGAGGTGACGGCCTCGGACACCTCCGGTGCGTGCGAAGCCAGGGCTTCCAGGAAGGTATCGACCCGGAAGCAGAACATGCCGGAGTTCCAGTGGTAGTCCCCCGCCGCCAGGTAGCGCTCCGCGGTCTCGAGATCCGGCTTCTCGACGAAAGCGGCGACCTCGAAACCGCCGCTGTCCCCGATGGCTTCGCCCTGGCGGATGTATCCAAAACCCGTTTCCGGATGGGTCGGGTGCATGCCGAAGGTCACCAGCTTGCCCAGAGCAGCGAGGTCACGGGCCTTGGCCACGGCCTCCCCGAACCGTTCGGCGTCCCGGACCAGGTGGTCCGCCGGCATCACCAGCATGACGGCCTCGGGCCCCAACCGGGCCTTGAGTGCGAGGGCCGCCAGCCCGATGGCCGGCGCCGTGTTGCGCCCCATGGGCTCGAGCAGAAACTGGCACTGGGCTTCGTCGGCGCCCAGCTTCTGGTACAGGTCCCGCGTGTAGAAGTAGTAGTCCCGGCTGGTGACCGTGAGGATCGGCGCGCCCCCGGCAACAGCATGGGCGCGCAGCCAGGTCTTCTCCGCCAGGGTTTCCCCATCGGACAGGGCCATGAAGGGTTTGGGGTGCGCCTGCCTCGACACCGGCCACAGCCGGGTGCCGGCGCCGCCGGATAGAATCACGGGGACCAGGGCAGGATCAGTTTGATCGTTCATTCGGGGAATCCTTTGAGCAGGTCATGGGCGCTGTCGTTCACGGCGCTGACGGGTGCGGGGTGACGAGTTCCTGCAGGCATTCGCGCAGCGAGTCCCGCACGGGCAAGGGGTCGATCCCCACGCGCTGGCGCAGGCGTCCCGTGCCCAGCACGGAGAACGGCGGCCGCCGGGCGACGGTCGGGAAGGCGTCCGAACCGACCTCCCGCAGCTGCGGCGAGGATTCGAGCAGCGACAGGGAAACCGCCGTTTCGAACACCAGGCGGGCGAACTCGAACCAGCTCTGGGCGCCGGCATCGGCCGCATGCAGCATACGTGCGCCGGGGTCCGTGTCTTCCAGGACGCCGGCATCCACGGCGGCCAGGGCGTAGCGCGCCAGGTTGCCCGCCCAGGTAGGGCGACCCACCTGGTCAGAAACCACGTTAAGCGAGTCCCGCTCGCGTGCCAGCTCGAGCATTTTGAGGACGAAGTTCTCGCCCTGGCTGGCGTACACCCAGGAGGTGCGCAGGATGACGTGGCGGCAGCCGCTGGCGGCGACGGCCTGCTCTCCCTCCAGTTTGGACGCGCCGTACTCGTTGAGCGGCGCCGTGGGGTCGTCCTCGAGATAGGGTGCGCCCTTGCGGCCATCGAAGACGTAGTCGGTGGAAAAATGAACCAGGCCGGCCCCATGGTCCGCGGCCCATTTCGCCATGACACCGGGCGCCGCGGCGTTGATGGCGCGCGCCAGGTCCGGCTCTGTCTCCGCGCGATCCACGGCGGTATAGGCGGCGGCGTTGAAAATCAGATCGGGGCGCACCTCGTCGAGCACCGCGCGCAGGCTGTCGAGGTCCGAAAGATCCAGTTTGCGTGTGCCCTTGACACCGTGCAGCGTCGTCGCCTCGACGTGTCCACGTTCGGCAAGCCGTGGAACGAGGGCGCGACCAAGCTGGCCGTCCGCGCCAGTCAGGAGCATTCTCATGGTCGGGGAGACAAGATCAGTTGTTCGGGCTCACGCGTCCGGGCTCGGGCGTCCGGGCTCGGGCGTCGATCCATCGATGGATGCGATCAAAACGGGATGTCGTCGTCCTGGAAATCACCGCCGCCCTGGGATTCGGCCACGGCCTGAGGCTGCCTGGACGACGCCTGGCCCTGGTCCCGGAATCCGGAGGACTGGGAAGCGGATGCGCCCATGCTGTCGTCACGGCCGCCGAGCATCTGCATCTCGTTGGCGACGATTTCCGTGGTGTAGCGATCCTGGCCATTCTGGTCCTGCCACTTCCGCGTCTGCAGGCGCCCCTCGACATAGACCTGGCGGCCCTTGCGCAGGTATTCGCCCGCAATCTCGGCAAGCCGGTTGAAAAACACCACGCGGTGCCACTCGGTCCGTTCCTGGTTCTCGCCGGTGGATTTATCACGCCAGCTGTCCGTGGTCGCCAGGCTGATGTTGGTCACGGCCGAACCGCTGGCCGTGTAGCGCGTCTCCGGGTCTGCCCCCAGATTGCCGACCAGGATGACCTTGTTGATGCCTCTTGCCATGAATCCTCTCCGTCCGCGCGGTTCTCGCCGCGCCTGTGCTGGCCGCCCGAGCGGGCGGCGCTGATTAAGCCTGAAAGTGTAGCATAGTGCCACTTTCCCAAATGACCCGAAAATCCCGCCCGGTCGGGCGTGCATCCGCGTCCGAAGAACTTATCGCGTTACCCGGCGGCGGTCGATCGCAGATTGCCTGCGGGTTGGAAAGACTTCGACGCCGGCGCCGGTAGGCAGGGGCCCCGGGGCGCCATCTTCACTTCATCCCGCCCGGTACCGCCCGTATAATGCGAACGCGCCACGCGCATCCCACTGACCGGCACATCATGGATTCCAGGGTGACAGACCAAGCGCTTTCCACCAAGGCTACCGAGGCCACCGAAACCCCGCCCCAGGGCGTCGAAGGCGTGCTCGCGCTGGGCGCTCCCGACATGTCCCGGGTCGACGCCTGCATCCGCGAAGCGCTCACCTCGGAAGTCGTGCTGGTCAACCAGGTCTCCGAGTACATCGTCGGCAGCGGCGGCAAGCGGCTGCGTCCCCTGCTGCTGTGCCTGGCTGCCCGCGCCTGTGGTTACGAAGGCCCCCACCATCATTCCCTCGCCGCCATCATTGAGTTCATTCACACGGCCACCCTGCTGCACGACGACGTGGTCGATGAATCGGACACGCGACGCGGACGCGATACGGCGCACGCGGTGTGGGGCAACTCGGCCGCCGTGCTGGTCGGGGATTTTCTCTACAGCCGCAGCTTCCAGATGATGGTGAAGCTGGACGACATGCGGATCATGGACATCCTGGCGGATACCACGAACACCATCGCCGAGGGCGAGGTGCTGCAGCTGCTCAACCTGGGCGACCCGGAAGTGAGCCAGACCGCCTACTTTCGCGTGATCGACAACAAGACCGCCAAGCTCTTCGAGGCCGCGGGTCGCCTGGCCGCCGTCGTGGCCGGTCGGGACGAAGGATTGCAGAACGCCCTCGCAACCTACGGCGCCCGGCTCGGAAGAGCCTTCCAGATCGCCGACGACCTGCTGGATTACGCCGGCGACGCCGACGCCCTCGGCAAGAACGTCGGCGACGACCTGGCGGAGGGCAAACCCACGCTGCCGCTTATCATCGCCCGCGAGCGGGCCACGGACAGGGAACGCGCCCTGATCGACCAGGCCATTGCCGACGGGGGTCAGGACCGGGAAAGCCATCACCTGGAAAACGTGCTGGCCGTGATTCGCCGTACCGGCGCCCTGGCCACCACCGCCGAGCGGGCCCGGCTGGAGGCCGAGGCCGCGCTGAAGCAGCTCGACGGGCTGTCGGCGGGACCCTATCGCGATGCCCTCGCCACGCTGGCCCGCTACAGCCACGAACGCACGAACTGAGCCTGGCCCGACTTCACCGGGCCCCGGATGCCGGGAAGGATGTTCCTAGGGCGTACCCGCCGCCAGGGACAGGTTCCACTCCTCCACGCGCCCGGCCTGCCCGGCCAGCACGTCGTCCACACCCTCGACCGTGATCTTCACGATGTCGTCGCCGGTGCCGATGGCGTTGACCACGGCCTGGTCTTCATCACCGACCACCTCGCCGAAAACCGTGTGCTTGCCGTCCAGCCAGGGCGTGGCCACGTGCGTGATGAAAAACTGGCTCCCATTCGTACCGGGGCCGGCATTGGCCATGGAAAGCTTGCCCGGCGCGTCGTGGCGTGCTTCGGGAGAGCATTCGTCCTCGAAGCGATAGCCCGGGCCGCCGGTGCCGGACCCATGAGGACAGCCGCCCTGGATCATGAAGTCGGGAATCACGCGGTGGAAACTCAAGCCGTCGTAAAAGCCGTGCTTCGCCAGGTTGGCGAAATTGGCCACGGTGACCGGCGCCAACTGGTCGAACAGGCGTAAACGGATGGTTCCTTTGGAGGTTTCGATCAGCGCCGTGGCGCCGCTGCTGGCTTCAGTCATGGGTGAGCTCCGGGTCTCGTTGAACAGATTTCTGCTCGGGATTGAACGGGTTTTGAACGGACCCAGAACAGACGTTTAACAGGTTCTTGGCGCCGCCAGGTATTTGCCCCACATTCTAAAGTTTTTTGAAACTTTTTCCCGCCCCTGCCGGTCTATTGAATCGAGGCCGCAGGGTCGTGGTCTCTCCCTCTAACCAACAGGGTATCTCTGCACTCCTCACCCCTGGGACCCTGCGGCCTCACTTCATCTTTCCGACGGCTTTCGCGGCATCCGCGAAGGCCGCCGCACGGGCCCGGTAATCCACGTAGCGCGGAAAACTCGGCGCCCCCGGGGACAACAGCACCGCACCGCCGCGCGGGGTCAGCCCGAGCGCACGGGCCACCGCCTCGTTCATGTCCCCGGCCTCGTGCAGGCCGCCCGGGGGTTCGAACCCCGCCTCGCCCAGCGCCTTCACGACCCCCGGTCCACTGTCGGGCAGGGCGACGAGTGCGTACGCACGCGCCTCGGTGAAGGCCGGCGCGTACTTCGCCCAATCGAGGCCCCGGTCCAACCCCCCCACCAGCACGGTGACCGCAGGGAGATCCCGCAGCGCATCGAGCGCTGCCAGCGTGGCCACCGGTGTGGTGGACAGGCTGTCGTCGATCAGGCGCACGCCGTTGATGCTTCCCAGGGTCGACAGGCGATGGGGAAGCGCCTCGAAATCGTCGAGCGCACGCTCGAGGGGTTCGGGCCGGAGGTCCAGGGCATCGATGACCGCCAGGGCGCCGGCCAGGTTGACGAGATTGTGGTCTCCGGGCGCGGCGGCCAGAGGGGGCAGGCGCCGGTCCCCCAGATCCAGCAGATGATCCACGACGTGCGGGCCGGGTGCCTGGTTGAACCAGTGCGTGTCCCCGCGGTGCGCCAGGGCAGTCCGCAGGCCGCTGTCGTCGCCGTTGGCGAACAACCGCCCGGTTGGAGCCAGGTCCGCCAGGTGCAGCTTGTCGCGCCGGTAGTTCGCCGCGCCGTGGTGCCAGTCCAGGTGCTCGTCGCTGAGGTTCAGGAACAGGGTGAGCCAGGGCGGTGCTTCGAGGTCGCAGATCTGGTAACTGGACAGCTCGACGACCCACCAGTCGACGGCCGAGGCATCGCAGCTCGCCAGGGGCACGCCGATGTTTCCCGCCAGCCCGACCCGTGCCCCGGCCGCCCGCAACAGGTGATGCAGCAGGGCGCTGGTGGTGCTCTTGCCCTTGGTGCCGGTGACGCAGAGGGTGCGGGCATCCGGATGCTCGGCCATCCACAGGTTCGTGCCGCTCGTGAACGCCACCCCGGCGGCACGGGCCGCGGCCAGGGCCGGGCGGTAGGGGCTCACCCCCGGCGAGCGGACGAGCACCTCGTGGCGCGACAGCTTCTCGGCGTCCAGCGGGCCGATCTCGAGGCGGTCCGATATGGCATGTCCCGATGAGTCGAGCGTTCCGCCCGGCCCGTGCACCGCCCCGTCCGGCGCACTCTCGCTGTAGAGCGTCACCGCCTGCTCCGGCGCCAGCGCGCGGAGCCGGTCCCGCACGGCAAGACCTTCCCGCCCGATGCCGAGGATGCCGATATCGCGCCCCACGAGATCGCGGGTGCGGAGCCCCGGCGTTCCGCGGGGCCGTTCCTCCGGTCGCTTCAACGCCACGGGAGGGACTCCGCCAGTTCCGCGGGAATTTCGTCGGGACCGCTGGCGGTCAGCAACCCCTCGAGCCGCCCGGCGTCCTCGCTGACCTCCCGGGCCAGGCGCCGCACGACCGCACAGTCACGCCAGGCCGGATCCTCCGACAGCCTGGCCAGCAGGGCCCGGCTTTCCTCCGCCGTTCCCACGCATTCGAAGGGCTTGTCACGACCCAGGGCAGCCAGTTCCCGGAACCCCGCCTCCTGCGACGGGTCGTCCAGCAGGTTGCCTCCCACGATCGCCGTCACCTGCCCGGGCGACAGCCAGGGCGCCAGGGCCAGGCTCGTAAAGCGACACTTGGGGCAATGACCGCACCAGCGTCCCTCGTTGCGCGATCCGTCACGGTGAAAATTCCGGTTACAGCTGGAAAACACGCCGTGGTACGCCGGCAACTCCGCGAAACGCCGGGTCACCGCGGCCTCGCCCAGGTCGCGAAGCAGGGAAAACACCTCCAGGTCCCGGGCCACGTAGCGCCGGATCATGCCCCGGAAGGCCCGTTCGAATTCGAGGCTCTTGGAATACTGGTGGTTCACCGGCTCCCCGTCCGCCGTGTGCAGCGTCGGCTCCTCAGCGGAACGTTCGTTGGAGAAAACGACCCAGCGATGACCGTAGAGGATCGCCGCGCAGGCCAGGATCGCCATGTTGATGGCCGTCACGGGCACGTGACCGTTCCAGGCGCCGGCGGCATTGAGGCGCATGAGTTCCGGCGCCAGGTGCCGCTCGATGCGCAACAGGGGTAGCTCCGCCACGGCCACGGTCTCGGCGATGAGCGTGGACGCCCCGACCACGGCGGGCTGGACTTCGACGCCGATCTGCCGGAGCGTTTCCAGGCTGACGAGACTGTCCTTGCCGCCTCCCATGGCGACCAGGGCGCGGGCCGGCAGCCCCAGGTCCGGCGGCGCATCGCCACTGCCCCGCTCCCCTGCGGGAAACCGGGCGCGCCGATCCAGGTCGACGGGGTCGATACCGTTGACGAAGGCGAACTCCCCCAGCCCGAGCGTCCAGGTCTTTTCGAGAAAGGCCGCGAGGTCTCCGGGCAGCGCGCCGCGCTCTGCCGGGCTCAATGGGCCCGCGCCGACCTCGATGCGCTGCGGCAAGAGCGCTTTCCAGTAGCTCACCCCGGCGACGAGGTGAAGCAGCGAAAGCGCGCGGTCGAAGGCCTCGGCCCGCGCGGGGTCCTCCAGCGGCGGCGCGGCGGGGAACACCAGGGTTTCCACCAGCGGGGGACCGTCGTCGAAGGCGTAGGCCAGGCGGGTTTCCCCCGTCGCCGGGTCGAAGGTCGCGTCGAGAAAACGGAAGACTCCGGCGGTGGGCCGGTTGGCGGGCGCTGAGCCGCTCATGGTAAAGCACTCATGCCGACCCCTCGCCGAGCACCAGGGTCCGGTGCAGGACGCGGGCGAGTTCATCCGCGCCCTCCGCCTGCACGAGGAAACTCACGGAACGGTCCGCGGCGGAATGCGACATCATCAGCAGGCGGTGCTCCTCGAAAAAGGCCCGCGTGTCCCCGAGGTCCGCCAGCGCCAGGCGCGCATTGCGGCCGACCACGTTGACGGTGACCGCGTCCCGGTAGGCCTCCACCCGGCAGAGGCTCGAGAGCGCTTCGACCAGGGCGTCGACGGCGACGTCATCGAGGTGATTCACGGCCCGGTCGATGGCCACGGTCGTCGTGGTTTCCGACGTGGCCACCTGGTCCACGGACAACCCCCGCTCGCTGATGAGCTGAAACACGCCCGCCAGGAACCCGACCTGCTGCCGGGTGTCGAGATTCTGCAGCAGCATGACCAGCATGTCCGGCTGGCAGGCCACGGCCCGGGCGTGCGCGGTGCGCGCCCCGTCCCCCGCCACGATACGCGTCCCCGCATCGTCAGGATGGGACAAATCCCGGATCAGCAGGTCGATCCCGCAGGAAGCCGCGGCGCGGATACTGCGACCGTGGATCACCCGTGCGCCCCCGGCGGCCAGCTCGAGCGCTTCCTCCCAGGCGAGTTCCTCGACGCGCCGGGCCTGCGGCTCGATCCGGGGGTCCGCCGTATACAGGCCTCGCACGTCGGTCCAGATTTCCACGACCTCGGCCTGCAGGCGCGTCGCGAGGAGGGCTGCCGAGGTGTCCGAGCCGCTGCGGCCGAGCAGGGCCGTACCGCCGTCCGGGGCCCGCGCCACGAA
>JAZBOL010000110.1:0-2574 GCA_036351115.1 Lysobacterales bacterium
GCGCCTCCTGTCCCGGCCGTCCGGCATTACATGCTCCCTGCGTGAATGTTTTCTAAAACTAGTTCACGCTCCGGGGCCTGTCTACGCGCTTTGTCGCAGAGAGGCCCAACGCGACGTGATGGAAGTTGTACAGGTACCAGTCCGTGTTGGCGGTGAGCGTGACGTGCATGAAAGGCTTCGCAGCGGGCTCGTGGGCGTACCATGCCCGACGCCGCGGGGGCGGCACAAGCACAGGTGGAACCAATCCCAACAAACGGTGTACTAATAGGCGCATCCCTTACGTGAGAAATGCTCCATGCAAACACGCACCCCGATTCGATCCCTGGCCGGCGTACTGACCGTCACCTTGGCCGGCACACTGACCCTGGGCGCAGCCGGCATTGCCCAGGCGGCCCCGCTGCCGGACGCCTGCGCACTGCTGAAGTCCGCCGAGGTCGAGGACCTCATGGACCGGCCACTCCGCCTCCAGGGTGGCAAACCGATGCAATACGGCACCGGCGAGTACGTCACCGTCATGTCCAATTGCGGCATCCATGACGCGGACGCCCCGAGTCGCGCGGTGCCGCCCGTCTCCCTGGTGGTCAACGACCGGGAGGCTTCGGCGCCCCAGGAACGGGACGAGGAATGGCTGGAGGAACACGGCCGGCAGATGGCCAACGGCAACACCCTCGAGCCGATCGACCTCGGCCCGGAACAGGGGCTCTATTTCGAGCTGGGCCAGTCCCAGAGCCTCTACATCCTGCTGCGCGGCGGCCAGTCCGACGCGCAGATCTCGGCGCGGCCGGCCTTCATGAGCAAGGAACAGCTGATCGAACTGGGAACGCGGCTGGCGGAAGCCGCGGCGGACTAGCCCCCCAGGCGTTCGTCCAGCATCGTACCCAGCTCGATCACGGCGTCGCCCATCTGCTCCTGGGTCAGGGGCAGTTCGCCGAAGACGAGCAGGTTCACCGCGACGTTGAGAAACTGCCCGTCGGCGCGCCGCACCAGCAGCTGGGCATTGTTGAGCAGGAAGGCGTCTTCGCCGAGTCCCTCGACCTGGCGGGACGTCGTCGAGGACTGCTGCAGGTACTTGGCGTATTCGTTGTACAGGCCCTCGGTGGTGGTGCCGAAGGTCAGCTGGCCCACCTCGCCGATGCCCAGCTGGACCTCGCAGGCATGCGTGGGATTGTCGACCCGGCCGATGACCCGGGGTTTGCCGAGCTTGAGCGCCATGGGAAACGCGGCCTCGATTTCTTCGGTCGAGATCAGGGCGCAGTGGCCCTCGGGCGCGGCGGATTTCCCCCGGTCCGCGGCGGCCGGGGACTTCGCCGCGACCGTGTCCCCCGGGACACCCTCGGCGGTGGTGGACGGCTCGTCCCCGCCGCAGGCGACCAGGGCCAGGGCGGCGAAAACCAGGGAAAGGATCGGAATCGGGCGAGGGAACATGGCGTACTCCTGCGTGACGGGCCTGGTCAGGCTAACGCAGTCGGCGCGGCAAACCCGCCGCCGGAAACTCAGTACAGGAGGTTGTCGTAGGGCACCCAGCAACCGGCGTGCCGGGCGTAGTTCAGCCACACGAACAGGACCAGGGCGTAGCCGGCCAGGATGCCGAGGACGGCCAGGTTGCGCAGGTCCCGCTGATGCAGCAAGGCCGGGAGGCGGGAGAACACCACGATCTGCAGGGGCGTGAGGTAGAGCGCAATGCGGTCCGTGGCCGTGGAGGCCAGGGACAGGAGGGGCAGGCAGAGGATCGCCGCGAAGGCCATCCACAGCCAGATGGTCGAGTTGGGATAGACGGTCTTCCAGCGCCGCCAGAAGACCAGCAGGATCAGCGCGGGCACGAGGTTCATGAGGACGCGCACGCGAGCGCCGGCGGAGCGCATGTCGGCCATGACGTAGTTTTCCCACAGGTCCGCCTGGTAGTCCGCGACGAAGGCGGCCCAGAGCCCCGCCCCGACCAGCACGATGGCCAGGGCCCGCACGGCCCAGCCCCGCCCGAACAGGAACAGGCCCAGGGGAATCATGAGCACGGCGGTCTTGTGGAACAGGGTGGCAAGGGAAACCAGCACGAGAAATTTTTGGACCCGCGCATCCTCCAGGCACTTGAGCGCCCAGAACACCAGCCCGATGGCCACGGCCTGGCGGGTGTAGCCCATGGACACCACGACGACGATGTAGGGCACGGCCACGGCCAGCGCGAGCCAGGGATAGGGCTGGGCGCGGCAGAAGATCACCAGGCCGGTCATGAACACCGCGGCGCTGATGACGTTGACGCCGTACACCTTCCAGTCGAAGAGGTTCGAGAACCAGTTGAAGAACTGGTAGCCGGGGTCCGACAGGGCCCACAGCTCGGCAAAGCTGACGCCGTCGATACGGCGGTAGTAGCGGATGTACGCGAGCCAGTCGCAACCGACCTCGAAGCGCAGGCCGATGGCCAGCACGAACAGGAAGGCCAGCACCCACCAGATCAGCAGCGTGCCGCGGCCCCGGGTGCCCTGGTAGCCGACGGCCATGACGGCCGCGCTCAGGTACAGGCCCCAGTAGGTCAGCATGCGGCGGCGCCTGCCAGGCGGCGCGGTTCGGCCCAGGCCTGGA
>JAZBOL010000111.1:0-2573 GCA_036351115.1 Lysobacterales bacterium
CAGGAAGTAGGTCACGGACCAGTCGTTCTTACGCGCCGTGGCACGGAAGTTGGTCACGTACTCCGGGAAGCCGACGCTGCCGACGTTGTCGGTCTGGTCGAACCCTTCCACGGAACCCGGAGCGAACTGCTGCAGTACACGCTCCTTCGTCCAGGTCGTCTGCGCCTCGAGGTCCAGGGAACCCCAGTCGTAGTCGCCGGACCAGGTGGCGTTGAAGTCGATCCCTTCCACCGTCTGCTGGTTCACGTTCACGAACGCATCGTTGATGTTGATGATGTTGTACGGGAAGTTGGCATCACCCGGTTCACGCGTGAACAGGTCACAGAACGAGTTGGGGAAGTTCGCACCCGTGTAGCAAGCGGAAACGATGGAAGCGCCGCCAAGCTGAGCGATCTGGTTGTTCACTTCGATGTTGAAGTAGTCAACCGCCACGTTCAGGTTGGTGAACTCGGGCGTCCACACGAAACCGAAGGTCTGCGAGTCGGAGGTTTCCGGCTCCAGGTTACCCACGCCACCACCGGAGGTGATGATGGCCGAGGTGGACGGGAAGCCCGTGTAGTCTGACGGGATGCCGTCCGCGGCACAGTTGTCGCGCAGGATGTTGTTGGTGCTCTCACCCCAGTCGATACACGCGTCCACGGCCGTCTGGTTGGCAAACGCCGTCTGATTGGCCAGGAACAGCTCGAACAGCGCCGGGGCGCGGTAGGAGGTGCCGACCGTACCGCGCAGGGCGAAGGACGGAACGATCTGCCAGCGCAGGCCGGTAGACCAGACCCAGTCCGAACCACCCTTGTCGTAGTCGAAGTAGCGGGCGGAACCGCTGAAGGTCAGCTCTTCGACGCCGGGCAGGCCGGCCAGGATGGGAACTTCCACCTCGCCGAAGATCTCGATCACGTCGTTCGAACCCTTGGTGCGGCCCGCGGAGGACTCACCCCACAGCAGGTTCTGCTGCGCGAATTCGCTGGGCTGATCGTCGATGGAGAAATCACGCCATTCGACACCGCTGGCGGCCCCGAGCGTGCCGGCCGGCAGCTGGAACAGGTCGCCGGCGAGGATACCCGTCACCTGGGTCTGTTCGTAGACCGTGTTACCCGTGTTGGTCACGCCGACCGCATCGATCAGCTCCATCATGCTCGTGCCGTTGAGGATATCCGGACGCAGGTAGTCGACGGACGGCGGCGCGGTGACCCGCGGGTCGCTGGCGTCACCGGTCTGGGAGACCAGGATCGAGTTGCGGGAATAATCACCGTCACCCCGTGAATAGGTGCCGTACACCTGCCAGGACCAGTAGTTGTCGGTCGGCAGCACGCCGGACAGGCCCGTGGTGACGTAGAAGTAAGCCACTTCGACGTTGGTGTCGGACGGGTACGGCATCACCGGCAGGAACGCGGAAATCAGTTCCGGGTGCGGATACGGCGTCTCGTAAGCGCCCGTCACGATCGTCGGGAAGAACTGGCGCCAGTTCTCGGTGGCCGATTGACGGTTGGAGTACAGGAATTCCGCGTCCCAGTCGATGTTGCCGAAGCTCTGGTCGAAGGTGGCATAGAGGTTGATCCGCTCGAGCTCACCGATCGCGTTTTCCGACCCCGTGAACGGGAAGTTCAGGATGTCCTCGTAGAAGGCCGCCTCGCCGTTGGGACCGAAGCCGGCGTTTTCACGCGGGCGGTAGCCGGGAAGCACGCCGCTTTCGCGGCCGTCCGGCGTCGGAATCAGGCGTCCGCCGTTCACGAAGTCCAGCACCGTGTCGGCGTACAGCTGGTTACAGCCAGCCAGGGCCGGGTCGATCGCAGAACGGTCCTCGCGGTCGATGCGAGCGCCGGTGTCGGCGTCGAACACCAGGTCTTGCGTGCAGGACAGGAAATCCCGGTCCCGGATCTGCAGGGATTCCTGCTTGCTCCATTCCGCGGAGAAGGTGAAGGCGCCCGTGTCCCAGTTCAGACCCGTGATCAGGCCCGCCTGGTAGTATTCACCGCCGGAATCCAGCGGGACTTCGGCCACGCCGTTCACTTCGGTGCCGTCCACGGAGCGACGGGTGATGATGTTCGCCACACCGGCCACGGCGTCGGAACCGTAGATCTAGGAGCTGCCGTCGAGCACGATTTCGAAGCGCTGTACGGCCAGCGTCGGGATGTTGGACAGGTCGACCGCGTTGGTCGCGCCACGCGTACCGGATGCGCCCGGACGGCGGTTGTTCAACAGCACCAGCGTACGGTTGTCACCCAGGCCGCGCAGGTTCAGGGTCTGCACGCCCGTGCCGCCATTGACCACGAAGCCCGTGAACTGGTTGTTCAGCTGGGTCGTGCCGGCGGCAACGGTGCTGCCCTGCAGGATGTCGGCCACCGTGAGCTGACCGGCCTGAAACTGCGTTTCAGCGTCGATCACCTGCATGGGCCGGTTGGACGTGAAGTCTTCCCGCTTCAGCAGCGAGCCGGTGACCTGGACTCGGTCCAGCTCGACAGATTCTTCGTCGGTTTGATCGTTATCCGCGTCGGCGGAGGTGTCTTCCTGGGCCCAGGCAGTCAGGACCTGGGTGCTAAGGGCAAGCGCCAAGAGATACTTGGTCATACTGCCCG
>JAZBOL010000112.1:0-2930 GCA_036351115.1 Lysobacterales bacterium
GGTGGGGCCGTCGCTGCCGTCCATGTCGGTGAGTTTCTTGATCATCCGGTCGCCGCGCCAGATGGACAGCTGGTAGTCGACGATGGATGCGGCGCCGGTGAGCTCGACGGAGAGCACGCTGGCCGAGGCGGTGTCGATGTCGATGTCGTACCAGTCCACGTCGGCATGATAGCTGACGTAACCGTCGACCGGCAGCTCGTCGCTCAGGACGACGGCCGTGTTGACGGTGTTGTCGTCGGTGGCTTCGGCGGTGTCGTTATGGGTGGCCTCGCGCAGGCTGACCCGATAGGTGGCGCCGCGGTCCAGGCGCTGGGAGTTGGCCGGCAGGACCGAGATGTAGTATTCGCCGTTATCGACCCTGAACTGATTCTGGTAGGGGGGGCCGCCGCATGAGAAGTCGTGTGAGGTGATGGGTTCCAGAGACGCGTCGAGCACCGTGACGCGCAACGGCGCCGTTCCGTCGATGGTTTCGCCGTTGTCGATGGTCAGTTCGATCTGGTGGTAGGTGGTCGGACCGCCACTTTCGCCGACGGCCAGGCGATACCAGTCCGCGTCGGCGGCATGGCCGGGAGACAGGCTGGCGCATCCGTAGTCGATGGATCCGGCCGCCAGGTAGATGTCCTCCCCGTCGCGTTCAATGAACGTCGCTTCATCGGCCGAGTCGTTGCCCTGGGCCTCGTCCACGTCAACCGCCTGGACCACGATATCGTATGGCGCGCCGGCATCGCCGTTCATGCTGTCGCTGTCTTCGACGATCACGAAAAAGGGCCCGGCCGCCTGCTCCAAATAGGCGGTGATGGTGTGGTACGGTTCGGCCAGCCGCTGGATCGAGTTGCCGTTGCGGTCATACAGGGAGACGGCCAGCTGCACCGGCGAGCCGCCGATGGGTGGGTGATGGTCCACGTCCACCCGGTAGACGCCGTCGGCGGGGGGGGCGAAGGTGAAGCAGTCGACCTCGCCGATGTCGGCGATGGCGTCCGTCATGGCGCCGCCAGGTCCGATGGCGATGGGCTGCGCCGTGGAGAAGTCGTGATTGCCCTGGGCCGAATCCTGGTAGGTGTAGGTCAGCAGGTAGGGAATCGTGTCGGATGCATCGTCGTCCATCAGGTCGCGCACGGTGATGTACAGATCCTTGGGCGTGTCGACGTAGATCCACAGGTCCAGGTCGGCGCTCAGGGTGGCGCCGTCGGGCTTGTGCTTGCCGAACAGGCGCACGCGCCGGCCGTCGACTTCTTCGAACACCGTAACCAGCAGGTCGACCGGGGAGCCCGAGGTCTGTTCGGCGCAGTGCAGGTACAGGAACCGGTTGGCTTCGGCCGCCCGCACATGGTAGGTGTCCACCTCGCCCTCGGTGGCGATGAAGCCGGATCGGGTTTCGCCTTCGGACAGGGTCATGGGGGCCGCCGGAGCGGATGCGTCCCCGTCGCCCCCGCCTCCTCCGCAGGCCACCAGCGTCAGGAGCATGATCAGCCAGCCGCCGTTTCGGATTGCTTTCATGGGTGTCTCCTCTCTCCTTAATCGATCAGTTCGAATTGGTCACGACTGAGGGTCACGGTGTACGTGTCGTCGTGCAGGGTGTTGATGGTCACTTCGGCCATGCGAAACACCGGTGGAGAATTGGGCCGGTCCTCGGGTACCTGGGCGATGTACAGCCGGATGATATTGTCACCCGGTTCCATGGCCAGGCCGCCGTTGAGGACGTCGTTGGAAACGGCACCGCGGGTGTCCATGAGGCTGATGTTGGAGACCGTCAGCGAGTAGCGCCGGATGCCCTGGGGCATATCCGGATTGAGGTCCGGATCGGGGTGGCCGTGGTCGGTCAGATGGTATGCATAGGCATAGCGCTCCTGCAGAATGGGGTCGTTGGCCAGGACATTGGTGTGGTCCTGGATTTCGAACAGGTCCAGCACCCCGTCCAGGTCTGAGTCTTCCGTGTAGAGGTTCTCGAAGGGGTTGGTGCCCGAGGCCATTTCCAGACCGTCGGGAATATAGTCGGCATCGAAATCGGCCACGAAGCGCCAGGTGCCCTTGATCGACTCTTCGCAATCGGTCAGGCCGTCGCTGTCCTGATCCGCCCACACGCCCCCGGGCGGCGGCGGGCAGCTGCTGTCGGGCATCAGGGGGTCGGGCCACATGTTGCCGTCGTCCATCAGGGTCTGGACCTGGATTTCGAAATAGTCGCTCAATCCGTCGTCGTCGGTGTCCCGGTCCGTGGGATCGGTGAGGTGCCGGGCGATCTCGTCGGCGTCGCTGAGTCCGTCGCCGTCGCTGTCCAGGTCGAGCACGTCCACGCCCGGCCGCACCATGTAGTTGTAGGCGATGATGTACTTGATCTTGTATTCGTTGGCCAGGCGCAGGTCGGTGAAGTTGATGAAATCGATGGAGGCCGCCGAAGCGAAGTCGCGGAAGGTGCCGTTGCCCCGCTGGGCCATGCCGAAAAGGGTGTTTTCGGCGTACTGCCGGGCGTTGACGATATCCGGATCCTGGAGATATTCCCCGGCGGCGTCGCGGAAAAGGGCCGACAGAAAAAAGGTGTGGAAGTTGAACTGTCCCACGCCGCGGTCGTCGGTCAGCAGGGTCAGTTCGTCCACCTGATTCCAGATGTCCTGGGACGGCTGGGTGCCTGCATCGGTGTTGGGCATGCCGTCGCTGAAGAAGCAGACGATGTATTTGGAGCGCGCCAGCTGGTTGGCGCCGGACTCCTCGTAGTAGGTGTTCATGATGTCGTTTTCGACCACTTCGCGGATGTCGGTCATGGCCCCGATGTAATCGGTGTAGGAATCGTTGCGCACGTTGTCCAGCACCCGGTTCAACTCCTCGGCGGACCGGGTGAAGCCGGGATCGCCGTACCCGTTGCGGGTGGTGTCGATCACGCTGCCGGCCCACAGCAGAATCCCGAACGAGACGCTGGGGTAGTCGTCGGTGTTGTA
>JAZBOL010000113.1:0-8964 GCA_036351115.1 Lysobacterales bacterium
GCCGCGGCCTGCTGCACCGCGCTGATGACGTCCGGGTGTGCGTGGCCGGCGATCATGGGTCCCCAGGAACCGATGTAGTCGATGTAGGCACGACCATCGACCCCGTAGAGTCGAGCCCCCTCGGCACGTTCGAAAAACACGGGATCTCCGCCGACGCCGTTGAAGGCGCGGACGGGGGAGTTGACGCCGCCGGGGATGTGGGCCCGGGCGCGGTCGAGAAGTTCGGCATTGGGAAGTGCGGCGGTCATGCAAGGGATCCTGCGGTGCGGGGAGCGCACATTCTCGACAATGGCCAGCGTTGCCGCAAGGCATGAATTGGCCGCTCCGGCACTCCAGGCACTCCCGGGGGCGAACGTTACCAGGAGGGACCGTTTCCAAGGCTCGATCTCCAGCTGGCGGAGTTTCCCGTTCGCCGGGGCCGTGGCACACTACGCCCTCACCCGCCCGGACGCCCACCATGGAAGAACAAACCGACAAGGCCCAGGACTATAAGGTCTGGATGTGCATCATCTGCGGATGGATGTACGACGAAGAAAAAGGCTCGCCCGAGGAGGGCCTGGCCCCGGGAACACGCTGGGAAGACATCCCGGACGACTGGTGCTGTCCCGATTGCGGCGCGGGCAAGGAAGACTTCGAGCTGGTCGAGGTGTGATCCCTTGGACAGGACGGCAATCCACGAGCCGACGCCATGAGTGACGGGGGGCTGAAGCGCTCCCGGCGCAACGCGCTGCTCGGCGGCGTGTGCGGCGGCATCGCCGAGCACTTCGGCTGGTCGCCCACGGCGACCCGGGTGGCCTACGTGCTGCTGTCCATCCTGTCCGTGGCGTTTCCCGGCATCATCGTCTACCTCGTCCTCTGGCTGGTGCTCCCGCAGGCGGACGCCTGAGGGCCACTTCAGCCTGCGCCGGTGCTCGGGCGCAACAATCCCGTTTCGAATTCTCCCCCGGGGAACAGCTCCAGCCAGCGGCAGGCGGGGCCCGCCGGATCGATCGTGAAGCGCGGCTGGCCCGGCAGGCTGTTGCTGACCGTGGACGGCGCACCGAGTCCGACCTGGCCCGGCCCGATGTCCAGGCGAATGGCCTGGTGCACGTGGCCCCAGAGCACCAGCCGAATGCGATCGTGGGCCTTCACCAGGGCATGAAACCGTTCCGGCTCCGCCAGGGCGTAGCGGTCGATCCAGGGACTGCCGACGGGCCAGGGCTGGTGGTGCAGCGCGACCAGCGCCGGCCCGCTTCCCCGCGCCAGCGCCTCCTCGAAGCGGTCCAGTTGGCGGGCCTCGAAGCGCCCACCGATTTCACCCGGCTTGGCGCTGCCGAGCAGGATGATCTGCCACCCGTCCTCGACCGGCTGCGTTTCTGGCTCCGGCGTCGGGTCCGCGGTTCCCGGCGTGCTGCCGGGATAAACGAGCGGGTCGTCGATCGCGCTGTGGGGCAGGCACCCCAGCACCCCCTCGGCGGTGTCGTGGTTGCCCGGCGTGCCGAGTACCGGCACGGGCAGGCGCGCGAACTGTTCCGCCAGGAAGGCGTAGGAGGCCTGGCTGGCGTCCTCGCTGAAATCGCCGGTGGCGAGCACGAGATCCGGCTGCCACGCCAGCACGGTGTCGATGATCGCCGCCAGGGTCGCGCGGGGATCGCTGCCGCGGTAGGTGATGTCCGGGGCCGCCGTGACGTGGCAATCCGTGAGCTGAATGATTTTCACGACGGCGGGTATCCGGGAGACAAAGCATGCCTTTGCAGCGTGACGGCACGCCGCCGGCGGGACTCGGGGTCGCGTGCTCGCCGGGGCAACATGGCCCCGGCAAGCCGCAGGTCAGTCATGCGTCAGACGTGAACGACCTCGGCATCCGGCGCGTTCTCGGCGACGGACTTGATGCCATTGCTGCAGCCGCTCGTGGACTTGTACATCTGGCTCTTGCCGATGGCCTGGCCGTTGGCGGCCTTCAGCACGAAGTAGGTGCGGCCGTCTTTGGCCGTCTTGACTTCGAAGCGGCCTTCGACCTGGGAGTTTTTGCGCACGGACTCGATGCCGTTCGCACAGGACTTGGCGGTTTTGTAGCCTTCGCCCGTGAGGATCACCTGACCGTTGCTCGCCTTGAGCACGAAGGTGTCCTGGCCGTCCTTACGCTTGGAACAAACAAACTTTCCTGCCATTGGGATTCTCTCCTCGTTCGTGGTTCAACTTCCCCCCGTCGCGCACCGGGTCGCGGCCGCGACAGGAACCTCCGCCATCCTGTGACACAGGAATGACAGATTCACGACACCTGGTCGCCGCAGGAGCGAGGCATGCTGAACACCATGAAAGTGTTCATTCCGCTCGACGAAGACCAACTGCCTCCCACCGCCTTCCGGGAACGCCTCGTTCCCTACCAGGTGGGGTATCTCATACTCGGCGCCATCCAGGGTGGCATCGCCACCTGGGACTGGACCGCCCCCGCACCGGACGCTACGGCTCGAACAGCAACGTCATCACGTCCCCGCGCTGAACGCCGAGCGACCGGGCCATGCCCGCGTTGAGCTCGAGCACATACTGGGCGGGGCCCGCGCTGGGGTGACTGGGGCAGCGGCCGGAGGGCGCGCAGGGACGCGCGTTCTCGACCACGCTGACCAGCGCCAGGTCGCGATCGAAGTATAGGATGTCCAGGGGGATGCGCGTGTTCTTCATCCAGAAGGCACGCATGCCCTCCCGGGGGAAAATGAACAGCATGCCGCGGTCCGCCGGCATCTCCTCGACGAACATGAGCCCGCGTGCCTGTTCCTCCCGGGTCCGGGCAAGCTCGACCGTGAAGATTTCCCCCTTGAGCTCGACCTGCGGCTCCTGGGCGGCGCATCCCGTCGACGCAAAAGCGGCGATCAGGAGCACCAGGGCAAGGGCGGGTCGGGAGAAAAACCGGTTCCTCATGCGGCGAATCATAGCAGGGCCGCCGGAAATGCGCCGAAACCGTCGGAAATCCCTCGCCAATCACCCTTTGCTTGACTCAGGTCACGGCAATTTCACACGAAAACCATAAGCTTTAGCCTGACTTTTAGCGTACTCAACTCAACAAAACGGAGTAATCACGATGAAACTCAAGACCTTCGGCCAAGCCGCACTCGGCGCCCTGCTCATCAGCAGCAGCTTCGCCGCTTCCGCCTTCGAAGACGGTGACTGGCTGATCCGCTTCGGTGGCAGCAACGTCGATCCGAAGTCCACCAACGGCGATGTCGTGAGCGTCGACAGCGACACCAGCATCACGTTCAACGCGACCTACATGCTGACCGAGTCCTGGTCCCTCGAACTGCTGGCGGCCACGCCCTTCGAGCACGCCATCAACCTGAAGGACACGAACACGCGCGTCGGCGAAACGAAGCACCTGCCGCCAACCTTCAGTGTGAACTATCACTTTCTGCCGAACGCGGACTTCCGTCCCTACGTCGGCATCGGGATCAACTACACCAACTTTTTCGACGAGGAAACGACGGGGCCGCTGGCCGGCGATGACCTGAGCCTCGACGACAGCTGGGGCCTGGCCGGCCAGGTCGGCCTCGACTGGCTGCTGAATGAGCGCTGGTTCATCAACATCAACGCCCGCTGGATTGAGATCGAGACGGACGCCTTCGTGAACGGCGACTTCCTCGAAACCGTGGAAATCAACCCGTTCGTTTACGGCGCCCACGTGGGTTTCCGTTTCTGAGTGGGAAACACATGCAGTACGGAAAAGGCCGGGACATCCCGGCCTTTTTTGTGGATAGATTGGAACGAAGAGTGGTCAGGGTGTGACCGCGGCAACCTGCACGTCCGTGGCGACATCCACGTCCAGGGCCACCAGGGTGTCGGAGAAGAATTCGGGCTTGAGGTCCCCCATGACGTTGACCACCACGGCTTCGTGCTGGTCCGCGACCAGCACGGTCAGGCCGGCAATGCGCTGGCCGTCATCCTCAACAACCGGCTTGAGCAGCATGTGCACCGTCTCGCCGGCCTCGCGCAGGACGGCCACCGGTTCCCAGCCCTGGCGTTGCAGCCTGGCGCCCATGTCATCCACCCGGCCCGCGACCCGCTCGGCATTGCCGTCGATCTCGTAGATGCGAACGCGCACGCCCTCCAGGTTACTCAGCAGGGCCCGGGTTTCCGGGTCGTCTTCCGAGTGCTTCGCCGCAAAGCGCAGCAGGGAGGGACCGATGGACAGGGTCAGGGTGTTGTCCACGTCGAACAGGCCCAGGGAGTCGAGGTCCGCATAACCGTCGTTGCTGCGCGGCGCGGTCAGGCCGCAGCCGCTGAGCAGGACGACGGCGAGGCCGGTCACGATGACGGAACGGAGGCGCGGCATCAGTTCACGTCCATGTCGACGTCGAACTGCTCCATGACCTGACCGAGCTTGTTGGGATCGATGGAGCCCAGGATGTTCAGGAACACGGCCTCGTTGGCGTCCACGGCCATGACCGTCAGGCCCTGCATGCCCTCGCCGTCGGCCTTCATGAAGATCTGGACCTTTTCGCCTTCCTCGTTCACCTGCACGATGGGCTCCCAGTTCTGGGCCGACAGCATGCGCTTGACCTCGTCGATCTGCTCCATGGCGGGCATGACCTCGCCCTCGGTGGAGTAGATGTTGATGCGCACACCCTTGAGCCCTTCCATGAGCGCGGCGGCCTCCGGGTCGTCCTTGGCGGCCTGGGACATGAAGCTCAGCAGAAACCCGCCGATGTTCACCATGACCTTGGGCTCGCCGTAGACCGCCTCCAGGCTGCCGAAATCGACATAGCCAGGCATGGCTTTCAGTTCATCTTCCTGCGCCGCGACGGGCAGGGCCAGCAGCAGCGCCGTGGCGGCGACCGCGATGCGCTTCATCACGCTGTTCGTGAATGACTGGTTCATGTGTCTTGCTCCTCGTTCAAATCAAATTGTTCGCTGATGGCCCGGGCCGTGGTTTCCGTGACCGGATCCCGCATGCCCGCGCCGATGGAATGTTCGATCTCGCGGCCGGTAACGCGGCCGGCCTTTTCGAGATAGGCGAAGGCCAGGGCCAGATCCTGCCGCGCCTGCGCCAGCTCGGCTTCCGTGGGCTCGGTCGGACCACTGAACTGGATGCCGAGCACAACCACCAGCGGCAGGGCCGCCAGGGCCATGGCCCAGCGGGGCCCGAATCCCCCCCGACCCAACCAGCCCGGCCGTTGCTCCCGCTCCACCGATCTTCTGGCCTCGGCGATGCGGCGTTCCGCGGAGGCCTGCTCGGCGGGGATGCGCTGCAGCTTCGCTCGCAGGCTGTCCGGGGCCCGCTCCCGCGGAATCTCTGCCAGCAGGCGCTGCAGCTCGTAGGCCTCGATGATGGCCCGCGCCAGCGCCGGGTCGTCTTCGGCCTCGGCTTTCAGGCGCTCGGCCGCCGCGTCATCCAGCTCTCCGTCGAGCAGCGCATTGATCTGCGCTTCCCAGTCTTTCCGATCCGATCGATGTTCACTCATGGTCTTACCTCGGCCAGCTGCTCCCGCAGCTGTTTGCGCGCCCGGTGCAGGTACACCTTCACCTGCGAGAGCGTCAGTTCGGTGGCGTTGGCCACCTCGTCATAACTGTGCTGCTGGATGTCCCGCAGCACGATCAGTGTCCGGTAGGGCTCGCGAAGCCCCTCGATGGAGCGCTGGAGAAACCGCCCCAGCTCTCCCTGCTGCGCCCCCGCCAGGGGGCCGTGTTCTTCCACGGCCTGCACCTCCGTGAGTTCCGTTTCCGGCTTGCGGCGCCGGAGCCGGTCCAGGCAGGTATTGCGCGTCACCTTCATGAGCCAGGGCTTGATCCGCTCCGGGTCCACGCTGTCGCGGTGGTTCCAGAGCTTGATGAACGCTTCCTGCACGGCGTCCTCCGCCTCGCTCGCGTCCTTCAGGAGGTAGCGCGCCAGCGACCACGCCTGGTCCTGGTACGCCCTCACCCACTGTTGGTATGCCCTGCTCATCTCACTGAACTATACGCAGCGGGTTTCATTTGGTTACACATTTGTTTCCACAAACCGGCATTTCCCGGCTGAAACCCTGTGCCCCCGGGAAATTCCGGCGATCACGGCCCTTGAAATGCCGTTTTTCCCCCCTATGTGCTGTGTCAGGCCCCGCAGCCGGCGGTAACAGCCGGCGCGGAAGCAAACATTTGGAGCCGGAAACGATCCGGCCCGACACCATCAACCAACAGGTTTTAATTGAGGGAGCTATTCCTATGAACCTTCGTCCCCTACATGACCGCGTGATCGTCAAGCGCATGGAAGAAGAGCGTCTGTCCGCAGGCGGCATCGTGATCCCCGACTCGGCCACCGAAAAGCCCGTGCGCGGCGAGGTGCTGGCCGTGGGTAACGGCAAGATCCTGGAGAACGGCGAAAAGCGTGATCTCGACGTGCAGGCCGGTGACAAAGTGCTGTTCGGCAAATACGCCGGCACGGAAGTCAAGGTCGACGGCGAGGAGCTGCTCGTCATGCGCGAAGAAGACATCATGGCCGTGATCGAAGGCTGATCACCGCCCTGTCTGAAATCTCACACGAATCTGAATTACCGAGGTAAGCAAACATGAGTGCGAAAGACGTACGTTTTGGCGAAGACGCCCGCAACAAAATGCTGCGCGGCGTGAACGTCCTTGCCGATGCCGTGAAAGTCACCCTGGGCCCGAAAGGCCGCAACGTGGTGCTCGACAAGAGCTTCGGCGCCCCGACCGTGACCAAGGACGGCGTGTCCGTGGCCAAGGAAATCGAGCTGGAAAACAAGTTCGAGAACATGGGCGCCCAGATGGTCAAGGAAGTGGCTTCCAAGACCTCCGACATTGCCGGTGACGGCACCACCACGGCGACCGTGCTGGCCCAGTCCATGCTGACCGAGGGCCTGAAGGCCGTCGCCGCCGGCATGAACCCGATGGACCTCAAGCGCGGTATCGACAAGGCCGTGCTGAAAGCCACGGAAACCCTGAAGGGGCTGAGCACGCCGTGCACGGACTCCCACGCCATTGCCCAGGTGGGCACCATCTCGGCCAACTCGGACAAGGAAATCGGCGACATCATCGCTGAAGCCATGGAGAAGGTCGGCAAGGAAGGCGTGATCACCGTGGAAGACGGCTCCGGCCTGGAAAACGAGCTGGACGTCGTGGAAGGCATGCAGTTCGACCGCGGCTACCTGTCGCCCTACTTCATCAACAACCAGGACACCATGTCCGTCGAGCTGGAAGATCCCTACATCCTCCTGCACGACAAGAAGATCAGCAACGTCCGCGACCTGCTGCCCACGCTCGAAGCCGTGGCCAAGTCCGGCAAGCCCCTGCTGATCGTCGCCGAGGACATCGAAGGCGAAGCCCTGGCCACGCTGGTGGTGAACACCATCCGCGGCATCGTGAAGGTCGCCGCCGTCAAGGCGCCGGGCTTCGGCGATCGCCGCAAGGCCATGCTGGAAGACATCGCCATCCTGACGGGCGGCACGGTGATTTCCGAAGAAGTGGGCCTGTCCCTGGAAAAAGCCGGTCTGGAAGAGCTGGGTTCCGCCAAGAAGATCCAGATCACCAAGGAAAACACCACCATCATCGACGGCGCCGGCGACGGCTAGGCCATCGAAGGCCGGGTCGTCCAGATCCGCGCCCAGATCGAGGAGGCCACCTCCGACTACGATCGCGAAAAGCTGCAGGAACGCGTGGCCAAGCTGGCCGGCGGTGTGGCCGTGATCAAGGTCGGCGCTGCCACCGAGGTCGAGATGAAAGAGAAGAAGGCCCGCGTTGAAGACGCCCTGCACGCCACGCGCGCAGCCGTCGAAGAAGGCGTGGTCCCGGGCGGTGGTGTTGCCCTGATCCGCGCCAAGGCCTCCCTGGACGGCCTCAAGGGCGACAACGATGACCAGAACGTCGGCATCAGCATCGCCCGCCGCGCCATGGAAGAGCCCCTGCGCCAGATCGTCGGCAACGCCGGTGAAGAAGGCTCCGTGGTGCTCAACAAGGTGGCCGACGGCGAAGGTAACTTCGGTTACAACGCCGCCACCGGCGAGTACGTCGACATGATCGACGCCGGCATCCTGGACCCGACCAAGGTCACGCGTTCTGCCCTGCAGAATGCAGCCAGCATCGCCGGCCTGATGATCACCACCGAGGCCATGGTGGCCGAGCTGCCGAAGGACGACGCCCCGATGCCGGGCGGCGACATGGGCGGCATGGGTGGCATGGGCGGCATGATGTAAGGGAGTCTTCCCTGCAACATCCGCTCGTTCATCGAGCAACACGAAAAACCCCGCCCTTGTGGCGGGGTTTTTTATAGGTGTGGATAGGAAAAATAAACCGCCATTTTCAACAATCGAGCGAATACCAGAAAGCCCAAACCAACGTCCGCGCCGCTCTCATTCCTCGCTCATCCCTTCCCGAAGGCCTCTTTTCAGCGCCTGAACGCGGCCAAGCCTCCTCAAACGCAACCATTCCAGACCATCGGCGCGCAACTGCTTCTGGACTCCAAGGTCCATTAACTCAATTCGAGCGCTTCCGTTTCAGTCTCCGGCGGCGCCCTGGGCGCCATGCCCGCCAGCTCCTCGCGGGCCTGAACATGCCCCAGAATCTTCGCGATCAGTGCAGGCTCCTCAATGCTGGCAATCACCCGCAGCTGACCCCCGCAGTCCGGGCAGGTCTCTATTTCAATGGCGAACACCCGCTTCAGTCGCTGGGCCCAGGACATCGGTGCCAGCGGCTTGTCGCTGTCCACACGATCCCTCGGATGGTGAGGAACGATTTTTCGACGATGCCGAAAGTTCGGGGCAAACACCCCGTGAAATCGCGTGAGATTAAGCTTCGGCCTCGGCACCAATGCCGCCAACCGTGCCATGAAATCCAGCGGCTCCAGCACCACATGCTTCGACCCATCCCGAAACGGCCGCTTGTAACGGTACACCACCCGGCCCTGTGCATCGACCGATAATCGCTTCGTGGCGATGCCCCAGGGCACCCTCTCTTGATGCTGCGCATCAATTCACCTTGTCGGTGGACGAGTGATGTACCGGCACA
>JAZBOL010000114.1:0-34441 GCA_036351115.1 Lysobacterales bacterium
GGCCGCCGACGATCCGGCCTACGTGGGCACCGCGACCTGCGCCGGCTGCCACGTGGACGAGCATGCCGCCTGGCAGGGCTCGCACCACGACCACGCCATGCGCCACGCGGGCCCGGACACGGTCCTGGGCGACTTCGACGACGCGGAAATCACCGTGCATGGCGTCACCTCCCGCTTCAGCCGGCGCGACGGCAAGTACTTCGTGACCACCGACGGTCCGGACGGCAGCCTGCAGGAGTTCGAGATCGGCTACACCTTCGGCGTCGAGCCGCTGCAGCAGTACCTCGTGGCCTTCCCGGACGGTCGCCTCCAGGCCCTCGGCCTGGCCTGGGACGCGCGGCCCGCGGACCAGGGGGGACAGCGCTGGTATCACCTGTACCCGGACGAGCCCATGGACTACCGGGACGAGCTGCACTGGACGCGGCCGCAGCAGAACTGGAACTACATGTGCGCCGATTGCCACTCGACCAACCTGCGCAAAAACTACGACGCGAAGTCGGACACCTTCGACACGCAGTGGACCGAGATCAATGTCGGCTGCGAGGCCTGCCACGGACCGGGCCAGGCCCATGTCCTGTGGGCGGCGCGTTCGCCGGACCGCCGGGCGGACGACCCGTCGCGGGGCCTGGCCGTACTGCTTCATGACCGAAAGGGCGTCAGCTGGCCCATCGACCCTGAGACCGGGCTCGCCCGACGGGAAGGACCGCCCATCAGCCGCAGGGAAATCGGCATGTGCAGCGCCTGCCACTCGCGCCGGGGACTGATCGCCGAGGGCCGGGAACAGGACCCGGTGTTCCTCGATCATCACATGCCCGCCTTCCTCACCGAGGGACTGTACTTTCCCGATGGCCAGATCCTGGACGAGGTCTTCGTCTGGGGCTCCTACACGCAGAGCAAGATGCATGAGAAGGGCGTGACCTGCAGCGATTGCCACGACCCCCACAGCCAGCGCCTGAAGGCCCCCGGGTCCAATGTCTGCGCCCAGTGCCACCTGCCCTCCACCTTCGCCAGTACCGAGCACCACGGCCACCCGGTGAACTCCCCCGGCGGCGACTGCCTCGAGTGTCACATGCCGGATCGCACCTACATGGGCGTGGACGATCGTCGCGATCACTCCATGCGCATCCCGCGCCCGGACCTGAGCCTGGCGTTCGGAACCCCCAACGCCTGCACCCAGTGCCACACGGACCGGGACGATGCCTGGGCCGCGGAAGCCTTTGCCGAACTGTTTCCGGAGGCCGCCGAACCCTTCCAGCACTGGACCACCGCGTTTCACCAGGCCCGCAGCGGGCTGCCCCAGGCGGAAGTGTCCCTGTTGACCGTGTACGGCAAGCCGGAAACGCCGGAACTGGCGCGCGCCACGGCCATCCTGGAACTGCGCGCCTACCTGAGCCCCCTGTCCGGCCAGGTGGTCGAGCAGGCGTTGCGGGATGAGAGCGCCCTGGTCCGCCTGGCGGCTCTCCGGGTGCTCGAGGCGATCCCCCCGGCCAACCGGTTCAACCTCGCAGGTCACCTGCTGAACGACCCGACCCTGGCCGTTCGCAGCGAAGCGGCGCGAGTGCTGGCGGGCACGACCCGGGACCAGATGGACGTGGCCGGCCGCGGCGCCCTGCAGCGCGCCCTGAAGGATTACTACGACATCCAGCAGCTGAACGCGGACCGCCCGGAATCCCGCCTCAACCTCGGCAACCTGTCCCTCGATGCGGGCAATGCCCGGCAGGCCGAGGCCTACTATCGCGAAGCGATCCAGCGAGACCCGACCTTTGCGCCGGCCTACCTCAACCTGTCGGAGCTCTACCGCAACGAGGGCATGGGGCGGGAATCCATGGACCTGCTGCGCCAGGGCCTGGCAGCTCAGCCCGACGCCGCGGCCCTGCACCATTCCCTGGGCCTGGCGCTCGTGCGCCAGGGCGATGCGGACGGGGCATTGCTTGCCCTGCGCAAGGCCGTGGAACTACAGCCGGAAGTGGCGCGCTACGGTTACGTGCTCGGTATTGCCCTGAACTCCGGCGGCAAGGGCGATGAAGCCATCGCAACCCTGGAAGCCACCCGGAATCGCCACCCCAACGACCGGGACGTCCTGTTCGCCCTGGCGACCCTGGAACGCGACCGGGGCAACCGGGAGCGCGCGATCCGCTGGACCAACGAGCTGCTGCGTCTCAATCCTGCCGACCCCCAGGCAGAGCAGCTGCTCCAGCAGCTGGGCGGTATCGGCGGGCCATGAAAAAACCCGGCTGTGGCCGGGTTTTCCAGATGCGTTTCAGGCCGCGCCGCGGCCCTGGCGGCTCCCTTACCCGCGTCCTGCGCGAAACGGGTAGCTGGCGAACATTTCGGTTACACCCGAGTTGATCGCCTGGCGAACTTCCTCGTTGGAGCGATCTTCGTTCACCCGGCCAACGGCGATGCCTTCCCAGACCATGCGCTTGGCCTTTGCATCCACCATGTCGATGTTGACCGTACCTTCCGTGTACTGGCTCACGTGCGTGCTGGTGCCGTAACCATAGCCGTACCAGGGATCGTAGAAACCGCGGCGATAGCCGTAGTAGCCCCCATACATGGGGTCGTTGTAGGTGGTGACCTTGGTCTTGTCCTCGAGGATCGCCGACACGTTCATCATCAGGTCCGGATCGTCGGCCAGTGTGTAACCCCGCTGTTCCATTTCCCGGGTGATCGCATCCCGGAACATCTGCCCGATCAGGCTCGAATAGTTCGGGTTCTCGATGCCCATGGGCTTGTAGAAATTGAAGGTCTGGTACTGGGAGAAATCGACGGAAGGATCGTAATCCGCCTTGATTTTCGGCCCACTGGAACAGGCGGCGAGCAGGAACGCGACGGCCGCGAACGAAAACAGGGACAGCGATTTCTTCATGGGTTGCCTCGATGAAATGTGCAGGGTTCCTTTGTCACAGTGTACGCCAACGTCCGGGCCGTTTGAAAACGCCCGTCGGCGCGGTAACCGAAAGCGCCGCGGCCAGGCCGGTGACTACTGCCGCACGTAGATGGTGGAATGCATGTTGTAGCTCTTCGCACGGCGCTCCCGGTAGCGTTCCATGCGCTCGATGTCCGCCTCGTTTTGCTTGTAGGCCTGGCGCTGCCGCCCTTCCGGAGCCTGCGGCTGGGGACTGCTGACGCCGTACTGCCGCTCCAGCTGGCTCATGGTGTCCCACTCCCCGTCCTGGTGCCGCGACCACCCGTCATCCGTCTGGCGGTACACCTGCCCCGAAGGATCGACGAACAGGTCGTCGGCCAGGTAGGGCGAAAGCTCGCCCCCGGCCTGGCGCTGCTGTGTCAGGGTGCTGTAGTCGTAGCCGCGCCGCGTCTTGCGCGGGTCCATCTCCGAGGGCTCGGCCGGACCACCACCCACGCCGCGGGGTTCGCTCTCGAACTCGAGCACCTGCGGCGGCGAGTACATCGCCCAGTGACCCCAGTAGCCCCGGGGACCCCAATAGCCATACCGCGGCCAACCGTAGGTCGGCGGGTAACCGAGATACATCGGGTAGCCCGACCAGGTGCCCACCCAGGGGCGGTAGTTCCAGCCCGTGCCCTGCACGACCCGGCGGTCGATGGTGTACATGCCGTTGTACCCCTCGGTGTAGGCGAACCTCGCCTCGTCGTCCCGCGACGGGTTGCCCAGGGGCCGCACGAAGGTCACGGGATAAAGGGGATCGCTGGGCGGAATCGCGTAGATTTCGTCCGGGACCTGGATCGTGACTTTCCAGGGGCCGGTCGGCGTCGACGCCCGGTACCAGGCAGCCTCCTGGTTGAGGTAGTAGGCGTTGTTGTGACGGATCACGGCGGAGGGCGTATTGACCGCGCGTTCGAGTCGCGTTTCCGGGATCGGTTCAAAGCGCGGCTCACCGTAGTACACGACGTCCCGGCCGGGACCGCTGCCGGCGCTCACTACCGTCTGCCGGGGCAGGGTCGCCTCGATGTAGGCAAGGGCCGACTCCAGCGTGCCGGGCACGAAGCGGCGCACGTGTGCCCGCCCGTGGTCCGCAGGGATCTTTGCGAAGGCCTCGGGCAGGGTGTCCACCGCCTGCCAGTCTCCGTCGAGTTCCGATGCCCGGAACCAGCGCCCCGAAGCCACGAAGTACCAGAGCCCGTCCAGGCGGAACAGGTCCCGCTCCGCGTTGCTGACCACTTCGAGGCCGGCCGTTCCGGGAATCGCTTCCAGGCGCGGGGGTCCGGCGATGACGATGAGCTCCGTCGCCTCGAGGCTGATGAGCAGGGGCTTCGGCGGCTGGGCCGGCAGGCGGGCCGGTAGCGCTTCCCGAACGCTGGCCCAGCGATCCCCGGTGGCCAGAGACTCGAAGTCCCCGGGCAGGCGATCGGTACTGGTCCAGGAACCGCTGGAGAGGAGGGAACTGGTCTGCCAGACCCCCTCGTTGATCACGTACCAGAGGCGTGCCGGCCGGTGATAGAACAGCTCCCAGTTTGTATTCACCACCACGTCCAGTTCCGTGCCCTCGATCGGCGCCTGCACCGGCTCCTGGTCGATGAGCAGCAGGTTCAGCGGACTCTCGCTCACCACGATGCGTGGCGGGCGGCGGTTGAAGCCCGCGCCGTCGTTCACCGGAACCGGCGGCTCGAAGTCGTCGGCGAGGGAGAGCAGGATCTCGTCCAGCATCACTTCCGAACGATTTCCGATGACGGCGTTCGCCGCGAGGGACTGGATGGCTTCCGGGGTTTCCGGGTCTGAAAAGCGCGTGGACAAAACCTCGGCATCGTCCAGGCGCACGAGGCGCCGATCCAGGTCCACGGCAGTACGGGCGCGAGCGCGCACCGCGCCGATCCAGGTCTCCCCGGTGTCCCTCTCCATCACTTCGACGGGAATCCAACCCTCGATGGCGGCATAGTCGACCCAGCGGTCGATGATCGGGTGGTGCACCTTGATCCGTGTGCCATCCTTTTCAACGACCCGGGGAAAGTCCGGCGGGGCGGCAGTCTGGGCCAGCGCCCATCCGCACGGCGACAGGGAAGCGATCAGGCAGGCGGCAAGGAGGGCAATTCTCATGGACATCTCGCGCAGGGTTGGCGTGGAGCGACATGATACGGGCACCAGCCCGGGAGGGCATCCCTTCTTCGGTCGCCGCTTCTTCAATCGCCGGGTTGTTCATCGCCGGAGTTGACGGCCAGGGCCCAGAGGTCATTGATCCCGGCCACGAACTCCCGGAAGTCCTCGAGCTTATCCAGGGAAACGGCAGGCGATTGGCCGGCCCAGCCCGCCAGGAGCGCTGACCCGGCGGCGTCATCCAGGCCGTGGTATTCGATGACGAAAGCGAGATCGAAGAGCGGATGCCCCAGCGCCGCATACTCCCAGTCGATCAGGACGCCGGGCTCGCCGATCACGTTACCGAGATGCGGGTCGTGGTGACACAGCACCCAGGGCGCTTCGTGGTACAGGCCCTCCGAGCGCCCGGCCAGGTCCCGGGCCATCGCCCGGGCATCCCGCGTACCGGCGGCCCGGGCGTAGTCTTCCAGGACCATGGCCGGCCGGAAGCGGGGAAGTCCGCCGGGCGCGAGGGCGTGCACCCGGCGCAGCAGGGCGCCGAGCCGCCTCCAGGGATCGGCCGGGACCCCGCCATCCTGCCGGTCCCAGGACTCGCCGGGCAGAAATCGGGTGACCAGCACCCGCCGCTGCGGTTCCCAGGCGAGAGGTTCCGGGGCCAGGCCGTGGCGGTGCGCCGCCCGCAACACGCGAAACTCTCCGTCGCGATCGAGCCCGATGCGCGCCGCGCGGGGCCGGTCCTGTCTGACCACCAGCTGCTGCTCCGCGTGCGCCACCAGCCAGCTGTCCGCCAGCGGTCCAGCGCCGAGGCGACGCAGGACCCGCGCCGACTCGTAACCCGGCATCGGGGGCATGGCGTCACGCATGGGCCGGCACATCGGGCCCGGTGCGGAGCTCGAAGGAGGCGCGCCACTGGCGGTAACCGACCACCACCAGCACCAGGTACACGCAAAACAGTCCCACGGTCAGCCACAGGCCCTGGCTGGCGTAGAGATAGATCGACGCCAGGTCGATGACAAACCAGTAATGCCAGTTCTCGAGAATCTTGCGCGCCACCATGGCCGTCGTGACCACCGCGCCGCAGGCGACCCAGGCATCGAGATAGGGGAACGCCGCGTCGCTCGTCTGGGCGGCGATCCAGCCGACGACGGCGCCACTGGCCGCTATGAGCGTGAGCGCGACGGCGTGCTGACGCCAGCCCCAGCGCCGCACGGGCAGCCCGCCTTCGTCGCCGCCCCTCTGCCAGTGCCACCACCCATACAACGCGAGGGCGGCGTAAAACACCTGCAGGAGCGATTGCAGGTACAACTTCGCCTGGAACATGAGAACCAGGTAGATGCCCGCGCTGATCAACGCCGCGGGCCAGGCCAGCACCTTCTGCCGGATCACCAGGACCAGGTACGCCAGGGCGAGCAGGACCGCGGCCGCCTCCCACGGCGACAGCGCCTGCACACCGGCGACGAGGGCTTCGCTGATGGATGCCGGCAAGACGCCTGGCCCGGTCGCTTCAGCCAAGGTCCGGCGCCTCGTCGATGGCGAGATCCAGGTTCAGGGTCTTCGTCACGAAGACCACCGTGTCCGGGCCGGCGAGCACGTCCCTCATGCAGCGTGCGAGGGCGGCCTGGACCGCTTCGAAGGGGCCCTTGACCTGGGTGCTCATGGCGTTCGTGATCACTTCGATGTCCGGCTGCGCCCGCAGCGCCTGGATGAAGGCGATGACGGGGGGCTCCACGTCCGGAATCAGCGGATACAGGGAGACTTCCGTGGTGACGATCAGGGGTGCAGGAGTCACGGGAACAGACCTCGACAGGATTCAACAGGCATGCAAGGGTAAACGACGCTCCCGCAAGGTGTCGCCTCCCACGTACGGCGCGGTACACTCCCCGGCAATTGTCGCACGCTGCCGATCACGCCCAATCTGCCATGACCCGATTCACCCTAGCCCAGCGCGCCTTCGCGGCGGCCGGCCTGGCGATCGCCGCCAGCCTCCTCGCATCGCCGGCCTGGGCGGCCCGTTGCGTGGCCGATCCCGGCGCAGACCGCCCGGTGATCGGACTCGCCCTCGGGGGCGGAGGTGCACGGGGCTTCGCCCACGTCGGGGTCCTCAAATACCTGGAGGACAATCGCATTCCCTTTCACCGCATCGCCGGCACCAGCATGGGCTCCATCGCCGGCGGGCTGGCGGCCACGGGCATGTCGGCCCGGGAGATCACGCAGGTGGTCGAAGACATCGACTGGGTGGACGTGTTTTCGGACGGCACGGACCGCGAGGATCTGCCCATGCGGCGCAAGGCAGACGATATCGTGGGCCTGTACGGGCCCAAGATCGGGCTCGGTGCCGACGGCGCCTCCCTGCCGGCGGGTTTCGTGGCGGGCCAGAAGATCCTGTTCCTGTTCGAAAGCCTGACCGCCGAGCGCATGCAGGCCAAACATTTCGACGACCTGGCCATTCCCTACCGGGCCATCGCCACGGACATCGTCAGCGGTGACCTGGTCATCCTGGAAGAAGGCTCCCTGGCGGGCGCCATGCGGGCGAGCATGGCCGTGCCCGGAGCCTTCGATCCCATGCGCATCGGCGACCGGCTGCTGGTGGACGGCGGTCTGGTCCGCAACCTGCCCGTGGACGTGGTCCGGGACCTGGGCGCCGAGGTGGTCATTGCCGTCAACGTCGGCACGCCGCTGCGCACGGCGGACGAAATCGGCAACGCCCTGACCATCGTCGAACAGATGACCAGCCTGGCCATCGTCGCCAACACCGATGTGCAAATCCGCGCCCTGGCGAAGGAGGACGTGCTCATCACGCCGCGCCTGGGGAACGACATCACCTCCGCCAGCTTCGACAGCTTCACGGACGCTTTCGCCCTGGGTTACGCCGCGGCCCTGGATGCTGCCGAGTCGCTCCAGCGCTACGCGGTTTCCGAGGCCGAATACGCGGCCTGGAAAGCCTCCCTGGCGCAGTGCCTGGACCAGCCGGCCCGGGTCGACTTCGTGCGGCTGAACAACCAGTCGCGATTTTCGGACGAGGTCCTCCAGGAACTGATCACGCTGGAAACCGGCCAGCCCCTGGACCTGGTGACCCTGGACGAGAACCTGCGCCAGATCTACGGCCTGGGCTTCATTCGCCTGGCGACCTATGAACTGGTGACCGAAAACGGACGGCAGGGCGTCGAGATCACCGTTCAACAGGACATCCGCGGCGCGGACTTCATCGAGACCGGCCTGAGCATCGCCGGCAGCGGCCGCGGCTCCTTCATCAACCTGCAGCTGGGCTACCTGAAGACGGACCTGGACGAGCGGGGTTCCGAATTCCGGATCGTGGGGGAAGTCGGCGACAATTTCGGGCTGCTCACGGACATTTACAAATACCTGGACGATGGCCAGCGCTGGTCCCTGAACCCCATGCTGTTCGGCACGCGACGCGATCTGCTGATCTTCGAAGATGGCCAGGCCCTGTCCAGCGCCCGGGTGACCGAGCACGGGGGCGCCATTCAGCTGGGGCGGGAATTCGGGCGCTACGCCCAGCTCCAGGTGGGGCTGCTGCGCAGTGCCGGTGACGCCAAGGTCGACATCGGCCAACCCCAACCCCGGGGCGAGTTCGATGCGGGGGAGGTGTTCGTCAATGCCCTCTGGGATCGCCTGGATGACCTCTACCTGCCCACGCGCGGCGCGCGCCTGCGCCTGGCCTACATTCGTTCGGACCAACGCCTGGGGGCGGACGCATCCTTCGAGCAGGCGCTCTTTTCCTATTTCGGCAGCCTGACCTTCGGTCGACACAACGCCCTGGGCTTCGCCACCCTGAACACGACCCTGTCCGGCGAAACGCCGGTCTACGCGCTCTTCACGGGGGGCGGCTTCATGAACATGTCGGGCTTCGAGCCCAACGAACTGGTCGGACCCCACTTCGGCGCCCTGGGCGCCGGCTACCGGTACCAGGTGGTGCAGAGCGGATTCATGCCGGGCTACGTCGGGGGGACCGTGGAATACGGCAACGCATCACGCGAGCGCGAAGACGTCTTCGGTGACGGCATCCTCAACGGCAGCCTGTACTTCGGCTACGACACGCCCCTCGGACCACTCTACGTGGGCTACGGCTGGAACGACGACCGCCGCGGATTGATCTTCCTGCGCCTTGGCGGCGTCCTGGGTGGAGACAGTATCAGCCGCCGCTGAAGCGTACGGGTGGGGGTGCGTCAGCCCTTGGCCCGCTCCTCCAGAATCGCCACCGCCGGCAGCTTCTTGCCTTCCACGTATTCGAGAAACGCTCCACCCCCGGTGGAGATGTAGCTGATCTTGTTCGCGACATCGAACAGACCGATGGCGGCCAGCGTGTCGCCGCCGCCGGCGATGCTGAAGCAGTTCGAGTCGGCGATGGCCTCGGCAACGGCCTGCGTGCCGTGGCGGAACTCGGGAAATTCGAATACGCCCACGGGTCCGTTCCAGATCACCGTGCCCGCACTCCAGATGATGTCGCTGTAGTCCGCTGCGGTCAGCGGGCCGATATCGAGGATCATCTCGTCGGGCTGCACGTCGTCGAGATGACGCACCACGGCCTCCTCGTCGGCCGAGAAGGATTTCGCCACCTTGACGTCCTTCGGAATGGGGATGTTGCCGCCGTGCTCGTGCGCCAGGCGAATCAGGCGCTGCGCCTCCGGAATCAGGTCAGGCTCGTGCAGCGACTGGCCCACCTCGTGGCCCGTGGCGGCGATGAAGGTGTTCGCGATGCCGCCGCCGACGATCAGCTGGTCGCAGCGCTCCAGCAGGGCTTCGATCACCGTCAGCTTGGACGACACCTTGGCGCCGCCGACGATGGCCAGCAGGGGCTTGTCCGGGTCTTCGAGCGCGTCCCTCAGAGTCATCACTTCGCGCACCAGCAAGGGTCCGGCGCAGGCTTCCGGTGCATAGCGGGCCACGCCCTCGGTGGAGGCCTGGGCGCGGTGGGCCGTGCCGAAGGCGTCCATGACGAACACGTCGCAGAGCGCTGCCATCTTGCGGGACAGCGCCTCATCGTTGGCTTTCTCGCCCGGATTGAAACGCACGTTCTCACACAGCACGACCTCGCCCGGCGCCACGTTGACGCCGTCGAGCCAGTCTCGCTCGAGCCGGACGGGCCGCTCGAGCAGTTCGGCAAGGCGCTCGGCCACGGGCGCGAGGGAAAAGCGCTCATCGAACTCACCCTCCGTGGGGCGTCCGAGGTGGGACATGATCAGCACGGAAGTCCCCTCGGACTCCAGCACCTCCTCGATGGAAGGCACCGCCGCCTGGATCCGCGCATCGGAGGTGATGACCCCGTCCTTGACGGGCACGTTCAAATCCTGGCGCATGAGGATGCGCTTGCCGGAAAGATCCAGGTCGGTCATGTGAAGACAGTACATGTCGTGCTCCTCTGCAGATTCCTGCCAGTTCGCCAGACGAACCGGGCCGGCGCCGGGGCTGCCGGCGTTGGCCCGCGCCTGATACGGCGGATGCCCCTCAGCCGGCGTTGATCAGCCGGCGTTGACGAGCGCCAGGGTGGTGTCCAGCATGCGGTTGCTGAATCCCCACTCGTTGTCGTACCAGCTAAGCACCTTGACCAGGTCGCCGTCCATGACCCGGGTCAGGCCCGCATCGAAGACGGAAGAGTGCGGATCGTGGTTGAAGTCGATGGAGACCAGCGGCTTGGTGTTGTAGCCGAGCACGCCCTTGAGCGGACCTTCAGCGGCGGCGCGGACCGCGGCGTTCACCTCGTCCACGGTGGTCTCCCGGGCGGCCTGGAACACCAGGTCCACCACGGACACATTGATCGTGGGGACGCGCATGGAAAAACCATCCAGCTTGCCGTTGAGTTCCGGCAGCACCAGGCCGACGGCGGCCGCGGCACCGGTCTTGGTGGGAATCTGGCTCATGGTGGCCGAGCGCGCCCGGCGCAGGTCCTTGTGGAACACGTCCGTCAGCACCTGGTCGTTGGTGTAGGCGTGGATCGTGGTCATGAGACCCTTCTCGATGCCGATGGCGTCGTTGAGCACCTTGGCCAGCGGCGCGAGACAGTTCGTGGTGCAGGACGCGTTGGAGATCACCTGGTCCGAGGCCTTGAGCGTATCGTCGTTGACGCCGAAGACCACCGTGTTGTCCACGTCCTGGCCCGGAGCCGAGATGATGACCTTCTTCGCACCGGCGGCGATGTGCTTGCCCGCGGTTTCCTTGCTCCGGAAGAACCCGGTGCACTCGTGCACCACGTCGACCCCGAGGTCCGCCCACGGCAGCTTGGCCGGGTCGCGTTCCGCGTACACCTTGATGCGGTCACCGTTGACGACCAGGTCGCCACCTTCCACGCTCACTTCGCCCGGAAACTTGCCGTGGGCCGTGTCGTACTGGGTCAGGTGCGCATTGGTTTCCGCATCGCCCAGGTCGTTGATGGCGACGATGTTGATTTCGTCGTTGCGGCCGTACTCGTACACGGCCCGCAGAATGTTCCGGCCGATGCGGCCGTAGCCGTTGATCGCGATGTTTACTGCCATGGGATTGCTCCTCCTGTGTCTGTGGAATTCGAGATCAGCCCCGGGAACCGTGGATCGCCGCAACGACGGCGTCCTCGGTCAGGCCATAGTGTTCGAACAGGACGTCGGCCGGGGCCGACGCGCCAAAGCCATCGACGCCGATCACCCTGCCCCGGTCCCCGACGAAACGCTGCCAGCCCGTGGTCACGCCGGCTTCGACCGCCACGCGGATGGTCACCGTCGGCGGCAGGACCGCATCCCGGTAGGACGCGTCCTGGGCCAGGAAACGTTCCGGGTTCGGCATGGAGACCACGCGGACCGGCAGTCCCTCCGATCCGAGACGCTCCGCCGCGCCCACGGCCAGCTTAACTTCCGAGCCGGTCGCGATGATGACAGCCTCGGGGGCGCCGTCCGGGTCGTGCAGGACGTAGCCGCCACGCTCGATGGCGTCCACGGTGCCGGCATCGCGGTCCTGGAGCGGCAGCCCCTGGCGCGTCAGCACCAGGGCGTGCGGTGCATCCCGTTCCTCCAGGGCGCATTTCCAGGCCACGGCGGTCTCTACCGTATCGCAGGGGCGCCAGACATTCAGACCGGGGATCAGCCGCAGGCTTGCCACGTGTTCCACGGGCTGGTGCGTGGGGCCGTCCTCGCCCAGGCCGATGGAGTCGTGGGTGTACACGTGAATGTTGTGCGCCGGGATCAGCGCGGACATGCGTACCGCGTTGCGGGCGTAGTCGGAGAACACCAGGAAGGTCGCGTTGTAGGGCACGAACCCTCCGTGCAAGGCCAGGCCGTTGCAGATCGCCGCCATGCCGAACTCCCGGACCCCGAAGTACACGTAGTTGCCCTCGGGCGAGTCATCGAGGACGTCCACACTGCCGGACCAGATCGTGTTGTTGGAACCGGCCAGGTCGGCGGATCCGCCGATGAGTTCCGGCAGCAGCGGGCCGAAGGCCTCGAGCGCGAGCTGTGAACTCTTACGCGTCGCGACGTCTCCGGCGCTGCTCTGCAGGTCCCGGATGAGCTCCCGGGTCGTCTCGTCCCAGTTCGCCGGAAGGTCTCCCCGCATGCGCCGCGCCAGTTCCCTCGCTTCCGCCGGGTATTCGGACTGGTAGGCGTCGAATGCCTGCTGCCAGTCCCGCTCCGCCGCAGCGCCGCGATCCCGGGCGTCCCAGGCTTCGCGAATTTCACCGGGCACCTCGAAGGGCCCGTGGCTCCAGCCCAGGGCGGCCCGGGCGCCGGCAATTTCCTCATCGCCCAGCGGGGCGCCGTGGCTCGAAGCCTTGCCCGCCTTGTTCGGGGCGCCGAAGCCGATCACGGTCCGGCAGCAGATCAGCGTGGGACGTCCGGTTTCCGCGCGGGCCGTTTCGATGGCCTGGCGGATTTCGTCCGGGTCGTGACCGTCCACATGGCGAATGACCTGCCAGCCGTAGGATTCGAAGCGCGCGGGGGTGTCGTCCGTGAACCAGCCGGCAACCTCCCCGTCGATGGAAATGCCGTTGTCGTCCCAGAAAGCGATGAGCTTGCCCAGGCCCAGGGTCCCGGCCAGGGAGCAGGCCTCGTGGGAAACACCCTCCATGAGGCAGCCATCCCCCAGGAACACCCAGGTGGTGTGGTCGATGAGTTCGTGGCCTTCGCGATTGAAGCGCCGCGCCAGCACCTTTTCCGCGAGCGCCATGCCGACGGCGTTCGCGAGACCCTGGCCCAGGGGACCGGTCGTGGTTTCGACGCCCGGTGTGTCCTTGCGCTCGGGATGCCCCGGGGTTTTCGAGTGGAGCTGACGGAAATTCTTCAGTTCCTCCAGCGACAGGTCGTAGCCGCTCAGGTGCAGGACCGAGTACAGCAGCATGGAGCCGTGCCCGTTGGACAGGACGAAACGGTCCCGATCCCACCAGCCCGGGTTCGCCGGGTTGTGCTTGAGGTAGTCGTTCCAGAGAACTTCAGCGATGTCCGCCATGCCCATGGGCATGCCGGGATGTCCGGAGTTGGCCCGCTGTACCGCGTCCATGGACAAGGCGCGAACGGCGTTGGCGAGATCTCGGCGGGTGGGCATGGAGGTGTTTTCCTGGTCGTTGGACGATGTGCTGCCGGCAGGCGCCGGGCCGGAGTGCGATTTTCCCTGTTCGACCCGGGAGGGGCAAGGGGCCGACCTTGCCCGACCCCGGGTTCACCCGTCCCTTCAGCGATTGGTTTCCTCCAGGCGACCCGCCTTCAAATCGCTCCAGTAGCTGTTGAGCTCACGCCTGACCACCGGCAGCAGGAAATAACACCCCAGCAGGTTGGGGAAGGCCATGGCGAAAATCATGGCGTCGGAGAAGCCAATGACCGCGCCGAGCTGCATGGAAGCGCCGATGACCACGAAGGCCAGGAACAGGAGTTTGAACACCAGGTCACTGGCCTTGCTCTCGCCGAACAGGAAGGTCCAGGACTTCAGGCCGTAGTAGGACCAGGAAATCATGGTGGAGAAGGCGAACAGCACCACCGCCAGGGTCAGCACCCAGGGGAACCAGGAAATGCTGGACTCGAAGGCCGCGGAGGTCAGCTGCACACCCGCGGAAGGATCGACGTCCGGATTCCAGGTGCCGGTGATGATGATCACCAGGGCCGTGATGGTGCACACGACCACGGTGTCGATAAAGGGTTCATAAAGCGCCACGAGTCCTTCCGTGACCGGGCGCTTGGTCATGACCGCGCTGTGCGCGATCGCCGCCGATCCCACGCCGGCCTCGTTGGAGAAGGCTGCGCGCTGAACCCCGAGAATGAGCACGCCGATGAAGCCCCCGGCAACGCCTTCCGGTGAAAAAGCGCCGCTGATGATGGCGCCGAAGGCCGCCGGCACCGCCCCGATGTTGGCAACGATGATGATGAGGCCCGACAGCACGTAGATGGACGCCATGAACGGTACGATGCGCGAGGTCACCCGGGCGATGCTGCGGATGCCGCCGATGATCACGAGCCCCACGGCGGCCGCCACGACGAGGCCGAAAAGCCAGCCCTTGCCGTACAGCCAGCTCGCTTCTCCGCCGGTAACGTTGACCAGCTGGGCGTAGCTCTGGTTGGCCTGGAACATGTTGCCGCCGCCGAAGGAGCCGCCGATGCAGAAAATGGCGAAAAGCACGGCCAGCACCTTGCCCAGCCTGGCGAAACCCGGCCCGCGTTCGGCGAGCCCCTTGCTGAGGTAGTACATGGGACCGCCGGAGACGGTGCCATCCGGGTATTCGTTGCGGTATTTCACACCGAGCGTGCATTCCACGAACTTTGACGACATGCCCAGCAGCCCGGCCAGGATCATCCAGAAGGTCGCCCCCGGCCCGCCGAGGGATACGGCGATGGCGACCCCGGCGATATTGCCCAGGCCGACGGTGCCTGACAGGGCGGTGGCCAGAGCCTGGAAGTGCGTCACCTCGCCCGCGGCTTCAGGGTCGTTGTAGTCGCCCCGGATCAGCTTGAAGCCGTGCTTGAGGGCGCGAAAGTTGATGAACCGGAAATACAGGGTGAACACCGTGGCAGCCAGGATCAGCCAGATCAGCACGAAGGGCACGCCCACGTCGCCCAGGGGAATCGGGTAGAAGATGATCGACGTGACCCAATCGGCCGCCGGACGCACCAGGTTGTCGATGCGTTCGTCGAGGGTTTCCTGGGCGCTCGCCAGACTGGAAGTCAGCAGGGCCAGCGCGGCGACGGCGAGCCGCAGGGACAACCGCGTGCCTCGACTGGAAGGTATCGTCGTGTTTTGCTCCGCGCGGCGGCCCTTCATGGAACCACCGTGACGGGGCGATCGGTGATCTGCACCACGTGGCTCGCGACGCTGCCGAAAAACTGGGCCAGGCGACTGGACCCCTTCCGGCCCAGCACGAGGCACGTCACCTCGTGCTCCTTGGCGAGGCGCACGAGGGTGCGGGCGACATGGCCGTGGGCAACGAGACCTTCGCCCTGGATGCCCTCCTCCGACAGTCGGTCCAGAATGGGCGCCAGAATCTCCTCCCGGGCCAGGGCCAGTTCCTGCTCCCGCCGCTGGTGGCGCCGTTCGTTCTCTTCCGGGGAGCTGAAAGCGTAGGGCGACCATTCGATCACGTGAGCCGCGAGTACTTTCCCGTCGTTCTCGCGCGCCCGCTCCATGACGTAGGCAATGGCCCGGTCACTGCAGTTGCTGCCGTCCACGCCGACCAGGTAAATCGTTTCCATGGGGCACTCCCCGACCTGAAATGCGGCCTAGTCTAGCCCATCGGAGCACCCGCGTAGCAAGGGCGGCAAAGCCACCGACCGTCTGCTAAACTTTCAAGGGAACTTGGGCGCATTGCGCGCGTCCAAGGTTGACGCAGAGATTACGGAGAGATCGGTAGCATCCGAACGTCATGATTGAGCGGACTCACAGCGCCGGGAACCTCCCCGTGCACCGTGCCGGCCTGGCGCTTGCTGCCAGCGCTTTGCTGTGCCTGTCCGCCACCGGGGTGAACGCCCAGGAGCGAACCCAGGAGCCAACGGGCGCATCAACGAACAGCGGAACCAACCTGCTGCTGTCTTCGCCCTTCTCCCTGGTCCCCGGCTCTCGTCTGGATGGCGCTGCACCGGCCCCGGCAAATGACGACGGTCGGCCGCTGGTTCTCCAGCTGTCCCAGCCGCTGTCACTCCAGACATTCGGCGAGTCCATACTCGGACCGGCCGGCGGTACGCGGCTGGCCGGCTCGCAACTCAATTACCGGCTTGACGATCGCCTGAGCCTGCAGGGCGGCATGGCCCTGTCCGAATCCGGCACCTTTCACGCCCTTGGCAGCATTCATTGCCATAACGGCGTCCTCGACGCGGTGTCCTACCGGGCTTCGGACTGCACCTTCGTGGATGACGGACCGGGTCAGGAAGCCCGTCGCATCGTGATTGGCGCCGGCTATGACGTCGGCGACAACGCACGGGCCTCGATTAACCTCTTCCAGGATCGGGCGCGGGGCAGCGGTGCTTACCAGCCGGGCCTGGACGCCCTCGCCGCGCCACAGTGGCTGGACCCCTTCCGGGCCGGCTTGGGCAGCGGGCCCCTGCCGGGCGGCTTCGATCCCCTGCAACCGGGCCTGGTTTCCGGCAGCCGGGAACGCACCGGCGTCGACGTGGAGTTCCAGGTCGGATTCTCCACGGACCAGGCCGGCGACCTCGTGCTCGGGCTGCAGTTGACCCGGGTGCTCGACAGCGGCGTGAACGGGGCGTTTTACGCAGCGCCCGGCCCACAGAACTGGAACATCGCCCGGCCATACGACACGGCGAGACTGAGTTTTGACTGGAACCGGGGAAGCTTCAGCGGCGGTATCGACAGCTACTACCGCTCACCGGTGGACCTCGTGGGTGCTGCCGATCTCGACCGGCAGGCCACCTTCGACGTGCATTTCTCCTGGCGCGCCCCCTGGAACGCCAGTCTGAGCGTAGGCGCCAGCAACCTGCTGGGCGCCGGTGTCGACGAGTCACCGGTCAACGAAAATCCGATGGCGGACCCGCTCGAGTCGATCTATGGGCGCATTCCCTACGTGCGCTACAAGCAGGACCTGTAAAACCCCCGGCGCCATGCGGAGCCGGCCGGGTTCCCACGGCTGACTCCGCCCGCTGGTTTTCGACCGTTTGAAGATGATCCTCCTGAACCGTAAACCGCCTGCGCGGAAGCACCCACGCGACCTAGAGGCGCGAAGCCCGTGCTGACCCGCGGTAGCGATCAGCATACGGCTGCCCTCCGCGACGCCGAACAGGCGCTTGTGCGGGGAGACTTTGCCGCCTGCGCCGAGACCGCCAACGGCGTCATCGACCAGGATGCCGTGAACGTCCAGGCGCACCTGTTCCGGGGTGTGGCCAGCGCCCAGCTCGGACACCTCGACCGCGCCATCCAGGACCTGGTGTACGTGCTCGAGCGTCAGCCGGACGACCTCCGGGCACACTTCCATCTTGGCCAGGCGCTGCGCCGCACCCGCCAGTACGAACCGGCACTGCCCCACCTCAAGGCCGCCCTGGACGAGTCGGCCCTCGGACCCCACGCCCGCTTCGAACTCGCGCGGTGCTACCGGGGGCTGGGCCGTTTCAACGCGGCGATCGACCACTACCGGGAGCTTCTGCGGGAGACGCCGAACCATCCGGATGCGGCGGCCAATCTCGCGATGTTGCTGGAAAAGACCAGCCAGCTGGACGATGCCGCGGCCTGGGCGGAGCGCGCCACGGTGCTGGCGCCCAACAATGTCACGGCCCTGCTGACCCGGGCGCGCGTGGCGCGTCGCCGGGGGCAGTTCGGTGAAGCCGTTCGTCAGCTCGAGGCGCTGCTGGAGCGGGACCTCCCGCCCCGGAGTCACGTCATCGCCGCCAATCAGCTGGGGCATTGCCTGGACCGACTGGGGCGTTACGACGAAGCCTTCGAACGCTTTCGCGAGGCCAACGAGCTGCAGAAAGCCCATGACCCGGAGGCGCTGGTCGATCACCACGGCTGTTACGGCATCGACTTCGCGCGGTTTCTGACCGGTTGGCAAAACGAGAACCCGGTAAGCGACTGGTCGCCAGCGCCACCCGACGACCGTTCACCGCCCGTCTTTCTCGTGGGGTTTCCGCGTTCCGGCACCACCCTGCTCGACCAGGTGCTGAGCGCCCATCCCCGCATCGAAGTGATCGAGGAGCAGGAGCTGCTCTTCGAAGTCCGGCGCCAATGGATTTCGCGGGAGAATTTCCCGCGGCTCACGACCATGAGCGCCGGGGAAATCCTCGACGCGCGCCGACTCTACCGCCAGGCGCGGGCAGCAGCCCAGTCCGATCCCGGCGCGACCGTCATCGTGGACAAGTTGCCCTTGAACACGATGTACCTGTCGCTGATCCATCGCCTTTTTCCCGACGCCCGCCTGCTTTTCTCGCTCCGCGATCCCCGGGATGTCAGCCTGAGTTGCTACTTCCAGTCTTTCAGCCTGGTCGGCGCCATGCCGTATTTTCTGGACCTGGAGCAAACGGCTGCGTACTACGATGCGGTCATGACGCTGGGCGAGACGGCGCGCGGGGCCTTGCCCCTGAAGGGACTCGACGTTCGTTACGAGCACCTGGTCAACGACCTGGAAAGTACGGCCCGGTCCGTGCTGGAACATCTCGGGGTTCCCTGGCACGACGATGTCCTGAACTACCGCCGGAACGCCACCGGGCGGGATATCAACACCCCCAGCTACCAGCAGGTCAGCGAACCGCTCTACCAGCGCTCCATCGGGCGCTGGAGACACTACGCGGGCCAGCTCGCGCCCGTCCAGCCCACGCTGGCCCCCTGGGTCGAGCGACTCGGCTACGAGGCCGCATGATCCCCTCGCGGGTCGAATGGTGATTCCGCGACCGCCCCGGTGATTTCCTCCCGGCCCGCCGCGCATGAGATAATGACGACTTCACAGAACACCGCCGGCCTGGCCGGCCCACTGAATCGACCGAACCCCATGAAGACATCCCCGAGCCTCATTGCCACAACCGCCATGATCCTGATCCTGGCGGCCACCCCGTACGCCCTCGCCCAACAGGGTTTCTCGACCATCGAGGAACGCATGACGGGCAAGGAATTCACCGACGCGGGGCTGGACAAGCTGTCCGATGAAGAGCTGGCGACGCTCAACCAGTGGCTGCGCGCCCATTCCGTGGCAACGCTCGACAACGTCAACCAGGAGTATTCGGATGTCCGCGGTTTCGAAACCCAGGCCATGGCGGCCCTCGATGACGGCGACATCGTTTCGCCCATCAAGGGGGAATTCAGCGGCTGGACCGGCGACACGGTGTTCGAACTGGAAAACGGCATGATCTGGCAGCAGGCCGAGGGCGGTACGTTCTACATTCCCGCCAAGAGCGGCGCCGTTGCGATCATCGACAAGGGCGTGTTCAACGCCTGGCGCCTGAAAGTAGACGGCTACAACAAGACCATCCGCGTCAAGCGGCTTCAGTAAGTCACGCCCGCCCACCGCAGTCGGGATTCACGTCAGGCGACAGACGTGCCTGCGGCTCAGAGCCGCTTGAGATCCCGCTTCGCCTTGAACAGCAGGCCCCGCGTCAGGACATAGGCCACCGCGCCGATGGCAACGAGAATCAGGGGACCCCGGGTCGGCATCATGTCGAGGTCGGACGCCTGGTAGAAATACCACCCGGCCGCCGCCAGCAGGACACTGATGGCCGCATAGTTCGACATTTTCAGCCGGTAAACCCGATCCCGCAGCCGTCGCCGGGTCAGCTCATTCAACTGATCATCGCTCAGCTCGCCCCGCTCCGCGCCACAGTTGGGGCAGGCCGGCGCCTTGCTCGACATGGGCTTTCGGCATTCGGGGCAATTCACGATCACGGTGCTTCTCCTGGCATTCGATACGATGCGCTGATTTTCTCACATCAGGGTACCGGGTGAGTGACGGTGGCTTCGGTATCGAGGAGCCGATGCCGGGCTCGGCGGGGTTCCCTGTCGGTTTGGGGGCTTGCGTGCGGGCTCGGCGGGTTTCCCCCGCTTCTGGATCGGGCGGAACACCAGGGACCCAGGACCCGCACTCCGCCTCAGAGTGAGTGCCCGAAGAAGCTGAGCGTTGCCCGGAGTCCGCCGCTGGAACGGTTTTCGAAGTGGATGCGCCAGTCGTACAAGTCACAGAGGCGCTTCACGATGGCGAGGCCGAGGCCCGAGCCCTTGCCCTTGACGCCTTCGCCCCGGTAGTGGCGGTCCATGACCCGGGCGAGCTCGTCTTCGGGAATGCCGGGGCCCGTGTCTTCGACCACCACTTTTCCGGCGCCCACCCGGATGACCACCTCGCCCTCGGTGGTGTAGCGGATTCCATTGCTTACCAGGTTTCCAATGGTCACCGCGAGCACCGATTCCGGGGCGATCACGCTGACGCGTTCCGTTTCCTCGAGCCGCAGCTCCACCGGGCGATTTTCCATCAGTGGCCGGTGCAGGTCGATGATGTCCCGGGCGACGTCGGCGACGTTGTGGGACTGGCTGTCCTCGTTGGTCCCTCGCTCGGCACGAACCAGGTGCAGCAGGGCGGTGGTGATGTCCCGGGACTGGCGCGCCGCCCGGGCGATGCGCAGCAGGCGGTCCCGGGTTCGCGGAGGCAAATCCTCCTGGGCGAGGAGCAGCTCCGTCGCCCCGCTGATCACCGCGAGCGGCGTCCGCAGTTCGTGACTGACATCGGCATTGAACTCGCGGTCCCGTTCGACCAGCTGGTACATGCGCTCGGAATAGGAATCCAGGGCGGCGGCGAGTTGACCGACTTCATCGTCGGCAAAGGACGCCGCCAGGGACGAATCCGGCGCAAATTGCTCGGCCTCCTCCAGGCGAGCCGCCAGTTCGGAAACCGGCTTCATGACCCGGGTGGACAACCAGAGCGCGATGGCCAGGGACAGCAGGGAAAACAGCAGAACGGCGCCCACCAGGTAAACCACCAGCTGACGTGTCACCTGCCGGTTGTCCGAGACGTCGTAGATCAGGAACGCCCAGAGGTCGTCGTCCTTGCGGACCGCAGCCTTGTAATCCACTCCCCCGATGGCGACGTCATGCACGCCGGTCTCGAGCGCGCGCACCTGCGCCGAGACGCTGCGGTTCGGATCGCCCGGCCGCGTCACGTACCCCTGGATACGGGTATAGAAGGGCTCGACAACGGACGGGTCCTCCCGCAGCTGGCGTACGTAGTCATCGAGCTCCTGGGCCAGGGTGGCGCCGATGAGCTGATCCTCGAGATAGTTCTGCAGCGAGAGCACGCTGACCGCGAACAGGCCACTGAGCAGCGTGCCCAGCAGCAGAAACGAAAAGATGATCCGGCTGCGAAGCCTACGTCGAAACCGCATCCGACTCCATCAGCCGGTAGCCGATTCCGTGGCGCGTCTGGATCATCTTGCTGCCGAAGGGCTTGTCGATCTGCGAGCGCAGGGAGTGGATGTGCACCCGCAGGCTGTCGCTGTCGGGCATTTCCTCACCCCAAACCTCCTTTTCCAGCTCGGCGCGGGTCACCACGCTGGGTGACGCCTCCATGAGGCACCGGAGCAGCTTGAGCCCAATGGGGTTGAGTTCAATCTCCGCCTTGCCTCGCTGCACGGTCAGCGTGTCCTGGTTGAATTGCAGATCTCCGACCTGGAGCACCCGGCGGGACCGGTGGCGGCCACGGCGGGAGAGCACGTCCAGGCGCGCCTCCACTTCCTGCAAAGCGAAGGGCTTCACCAGGTAGTCGTCCGCGCCGGTATCGAAGCCGGCCAGCTTGTCTTCGAGCCGGTCGCGCGCGGTCAGCATGAGCACGGGGGTGTCTTTTCCGGCTTCTTCGCGCAGCTTCCGGCAAACGTCCAGGCCGTCCATACCGGGCAACTGCAGGTCGAGCACAATGGCGTCGAAATTGTTCACCACGGCCAGGTGCAGCCCGGTGACCCCGTCGCCGGCAAAGTCAACCGTGTGACCCTTGTCTTCGAGAAAGTCGCCAATGTTGGCGGCGATGTCGGGATTGTCTTCGATAATCAGTACGTGCATTTAAGGTGTCTCGTTTGCCTTCTTTGGCCGCGGTGCGGCCAAAACCGGCTGCACTCGACCACTCGCTGGGTTCCGCCTCTGACCGGCTTCGCCGGCCAACCGGCGTCAATCCTGTCTCGTTTGCCTTCTTTGGCCATCGGAGTCATGCAAAAGAAAAGGCCCAAGCCGGGTGTTAGCCTGCTTGGGCCCCTGATGCCCCGTAGTCGTCTAGCTCGCGGTTGCACCGCGGGGCCACCGGAGTGTATGGCGACCCGACCGTCAGTCTACGCCCAATTCCGTTAACTACCGGTTAATCGCAGACGGTTTTTCCGTTAACGATCAGCCCGGGTCCGAAACCCGCACAGGCCGCTCCCAGCTTAGCCCCGGATCTGCCTCGGATCAGCCACGGATCAGTCGATGAGCTCCACGTCCGACAGGTTGGCGGACAGGGAGTTGGCGTCTCCGCCTTCCGACAGCTTCACGGCGAGGCGAACCTCGTTCGAAGAGTCGGCGTAGCGCAGGGCGTCGTCGTAGCTGATCTTGCCGTCCTTGTACATCGTGTACAGGCACTGGTCGAAGGTCACCATGCCGTGGTGGCCGGACTGCTTCATGATGTTCTTGAGTTCGGCAATGTCCCCCTTCCGGATCGTGTCTTTCACGAGGGGCGTGTTCAGCAGGATTTCCACCGCTGCCCAGCGCCGGGTACCGTCCACGGAAGGCACGAGCTGCTGGGCGCAGATGGCCTTCATGTTGAAGGACAGGTCCAGCAGCACCTGCTCCTGGATGTCCTCCGGGAAGAAATGAAGGATGCGATCAAGGGCCTGGTTGGCGTTGTTCGCGTGCAGGGTGCACAAAACGAGGTGACCGGTTTCCGAGAAGGTGATCGCGTGCTCCATGGTCTCGCGGGTACGCACCTCGCCGATCATGATCACGTCCGGCGCCTGGCGGAGCGTGTTCTTCAGCGCCACCTCGAAGGATTCCGTGTCCACACCGACCTCTCGCTGCGTAACGATGCTCTTGTCGTGAAAGTGCACGTACTCGATCGGATCCTCGATCGTGATGATGTGGCCGCTCATGTTGCGGTTGCGGTGGCCCATCATGGCCGCGAGCGACGTGGACTTACCGGTACCGGTCGCCCCAACGAACAGGATGATGCCGCGCTTCTCCATGGCGAGATCGTTGAGCACGTCCGGCAGGTCGAGTTCCTGCGTCGTCGGAATCTTGGTTTCGATCCGGCGGCAGACCATGCCCTGCATGCCCTGCTGATAGAAGGCGCTGACACGAAATCGTACGTCTCCATCGAGAGAGATGGCGAACTGGCACTCCTGGGTCGTGTCGTACTCTTCGCGCTGACGCTCGTTCATGACGCCGGCGATGATCTCTTCCACCTCGTCGGGCAGCAGGACCTCCGTGGTGATGCCACGAATCTTGCCGTTGACCTTGATACAGGGGGGAGCGTCCGCTGTCACGAACAGGTCCGAACCCCGCTCCTCGTGGAGCTGGCGCAGCCAGCCTTCTACCGTACTCTGCATCGCTCTGCCTCCCCTACATGAAGAGCTTCTTGTCCACCGCCTTGCGGGCGGCGTCGTGCTTGGAAATGATGCCGCGGCCGACCAGCATCTCGAGATACTGGTCGAGCGTGTGCATGCCCTGGGCCTGGCCGGTCTGGATCGCCGAGTACATCTGGGCCACCTTGTCTTCGCGAATGAGGTTCCGGATGGCCGGCGTGGCAATCATGATTTCATGCGCCGCCACACGCCCTCCGCCGTAACGCTTGAGCAGCGTCTGGGCGATCACCGCGCGCAGGGACTCCGACAACATGGACCGCACCATGGACTTCTCCCCGGCGGGGAACACGTCAATGATTCGGTCGATCGTCTTTGCGGCGGAGCTGGTGTGCAGGGTTCCAAAGACCAGGTGACCGGTCTCAGCCGCTGTCAAAGCCAGGCGAATCGTTTCGATGTCGCGCATCTCCCCGACCAGGATGATGTCCGGATCTTCTCGAAGGGCTGCGCGAAGCGCCTGGTTGAAGCCGTGCGTATCCCGGTGCACCTCGCGCTGGTTGATGAGGCACTTGCGCGACGAGTGCACGAATTCGATGGGATCCTCGATGGTGAGGATGTGGCCCGCCAGCGTGTCGTTGAGATAGTCGATCATCGCCGCCAGGGTCGTCGACTTGCCGGAGCCGGTCGGACCGGTGACCAGTACGAGCCCTCGTGGGACGTTGACAATATCGCGGAACGTCGGCGGTGCGCCGATGTCGTCCAGGGTCCATACCGCCTCGGGGATGGTACGGAACGCGCCGCCGACGCCGCGGTCCATGTGGAAGCAGTTCACACGAAAGCGGGCGAGACCCGGCACCGCATAGGAGAAGTCGACCTCGAGATTCGCCTCGAAATCGCGGCGCTGAAAGTCATTCATGGTGCTGTAGAGCAATTCCTGCAGCGCCGTATTGTCGATGGCCGGTACGTTGAGCCTTTTGAGATCGCCATCGACGCGAATCATGGGTGGCAGGCCCGCCGAAAGATGAAGGTCCGAGGCCTTGTTCTTTACTGCATAGGCCAGCAATTCCGCGATGTCCATATACCCCTCCTGAACTGGACCCTTGACGGGATACAATGCACCGGACGATCCCCCTGTTGGGCCCGATTCAGCGCATCCCTTGGCTTAAAATTAATTTGTCCACGTAACCTTAGAACATTGCTCGGTAAAATCCAACAAAACGAGTTGCACGATCGCCTTGATTCCGTACGTAAGCGTATGGAGCTTGCCTGCAGTAACAGCGGCCGCTCGAGCGAGAGCGTCGGCCTTCTGGCCGTCAGCAAGCGCCAGCCGGTCGGGGCCATCGCGGCCCTGAACGACCTGGGCCAGAGCGATTTTGGCGAAAACCGGCTGCAAGAGGCCCTCGGCAAGCTGGCCGAGCTCCGCGACCGGCCGATCACGTGGCATTTCATCGGCCCGGTGCAATCGAACAAGACCCGTGACATCGCGGCGCACTTCGACTGGGTGCAGTCCGTGGATCGCGGAAAGATCATTCAGCGCCTGGATGAGCAGCGGCCGGGAGAACTGGCTCCCCTCAACGTCTGCCTGCAGGTGAACATCGACGATGAGCCGCAGAAAGCCGGGGCACGCGCGGAGGACCTGCCCGCCCTGGCGGATGCGGTGGCGGCCTGCGAGCGTCTGCGCCTGCGGGGCCTCATGTGCATTCCGGCCATCAGCGAAGACCCCGCGAAAACCCGGGACAGCTTTGAACGGGTCGCGCGGCTTGCGGAATCACTTCGCAACGCGGGTCACGCCCTGGACACCCTGTCCATGGGCATGTCCGGCGACCTGGAATTGGCCATCGAGGCCGGCAGTACGCTGGTCCGGGTCGGTACGGACCTTTTCGGTCCCCGGCCCGGCGAGGAGAATTCAGCAACATGATCATCACCTTCATCGGCGGAGGCAACATGGCCGGCGCCCTGGTCGGCGGACTCAGCGAAAGCTCCGGCGATCACCTCATTCGCGTGGCGGACCCGGACGCGGAAGTACGCTCAGCGCTCGAGGCGGACTACGGCGTGGATACCTTCGAGGACGGCAAAGACGCGATTCCCGGCGCCGACGTGGTGGTGCTGGCCATCAAGCCGCAGATCACACCGCGCGTCATGGCCAGCCTCGGCGCTCACCTGTCGTCTCGCCAATTGCTGCTGTCCGTGGCCGCGGGCATCACGCTGAAGGCCCTTCACGGCTGGATCGGGGCCGAGGTACCGGCTGTCCGCACCATGCCGAACGCTCCCGCCCTCCTGGGGCTTGGCGTCACTGGCCTGTATGCGGACGAGCGCTGCACGGAAGCCCATCGCGCCCAGGCGGACCTCGTCATGAGCGCCTGCGGCGAAACGGTCTGGGTGAAGGAAGAACAGCAACTGGACGCGGTGACGGCCGTGTCCGGCAGCGGCCCGGCCTACTACTTTCTGTTCACGGAGGCACTCGCCGCCGCCGGTGAATCACTGGGGCTACCGCCTGACACCGCGCGAACCCTCGCCGTGCACACCGCCCGGGGCGCCGGCGTCATGGCCGCCGAAACCGGCGGTGACGTGGTCGACCTGCGTCGGCGGGTTACGTCGCCTCGGGGGACTACCGCCGCCGCCATCGAATGCTTCGAGAAAGGCGGACTTCGCACCCTGGTCCAGGAGGCCACGGAAGCCGCGGCCCGGCGCAGCCGCGAACTGGCCACCGGGGGGAACGAGTCATGAATACAACGGGCGCCGTCAGCTACCTGATCGGAACGCTGATCGATCTCTACATTACCGCGGTCATGCTGCGGCTGCTGCTTCAGTGGGTGCGGGCCGATTTCTACAACCCGGTCTGCCAGTTCCTGGTGCTGATCACCAACCCGCTGCTGATCCCGCTGCGCCGCGTGATTCCGTCCATCGGACGCCTGGATACGGCGTCCGTGGTACTGATGCTGGTGCTGGAATTGCTGGGCGTGTGGCTGCTGACGCAGTTCTTCGGACGCCCCATGGACGGCGCGACCATGGTTCTCTTTGCGTTGGTCAAGCTCATCCTGACGCTATTGTGGACCTACTTCTTCCTGATCATCGCCCTGGTGATTCTCAGCTGGGTGGGGCCGCGGGCCCGCCACCCCATCGTGCCGCTGATCTTTCAGCTGACCGATCCGGTGCTGGCCCCCATCCGGCGCTTCATCCCGCCGATCGGCGGCTTCGACCTCGCGCCCCTCGTGGCGCTCATCGCTATCCGGTTCCTGATCGTCTTACTGCCGACCCAGTTCTGAGCCGGGGCTGGACCCGTCGCGGGCCACCTCAGGGAAAGAGGCGCTGCTTTTCCCACGCTCCGTCGATCAGGGTAAACCGGTAGCGGTCGTGGAGGCGACTCGTCCGGCCGTACCAGAATTCGATCATGGTCGGCAGGACCCGGAAGCCTGACCAGTGCGGGGGCCGGGGGACGGAGCGCGTGAGGTAGCGCGCCTCGACGGACGCGACACGCTTCAGCAACTCCGCGCGACCGGCCATGGGGCGAGACTGATCCGACGCCCAGGCCCCGAGCTGGCTGCCCCGGGCTCGGCTGGCGAAATAGGCGTCCGCTTCCTCGTCCGACACCGGCTCAGCGGATCCCTCCACGCGCACCTGCTGTTCCGTGCTTTTCCAGTGAAACACCAGGGAGGCCGCAGCGTTCTCAGCCAGCTGGCGCCCTTTGTTGCTTTCCAGGTTGGTGTAAAACACGAAGCCGAACTCGTCCCAGTCCTTGAGCAGGACCATGCGCGAAGACACCCCCCCTTCCGGGGCCAGGGTCGAGAGGCACATGGCCGTGGGCTCGATCTCGTCGGCCCGCACGGCGCTGTCGAGGCATTCGCGAAATCGGTCAACGGCTTCCTTCGGCAGGGTCATGGTCTGGGGGCGTCCTTGTTCGGGCCTTGGGCTCAGGCTGCCGCGGCGGCGGCGTCCTCGGCGCTGTCACCCGCCACCGCGGCGTCGCCACCACCACCCCCGCCGTCGCCCCCGGTCGCGCGGGGCATCTTGCGTAGCCACACAAGCCAGACAACGAGGGCATCGAGGATGATGAGCGCCTGCCACAGGTACAGGTGGAACCATTCAAACACCGGGTAACTCCACTGGCCCAGGTAAAACAGGCTGATGATGCGCACCAGGTTCAGCGCCTGGATGGCGAAAAACCCGATCACGAACCCGAGCAGCTTGTACCGGAACGGCGCCGGAAAGGCGAAGATGGCGGAAAACAGGATGATCACGGCCTCGATACCGTTGCATCCCCGTTCGATCCGGACGCCAAAGCCGTTGGTCGCATCGCGGATCACATTGCCCGTGGCGATCACGTTGTCATCGAACAGCAGGACGATCCAGACGCTGATATCGGCGATCAGCGCCGTAAACGGCATAATGAAGTACTTTTCCACCGGCTGTAGAATTTCGAGCGTAAACAGCCCGATCAACAGCAGCGAAAAAATGATAAAAAACCTCATCATGGGCGCGGCGCTTCCGATCCTGAATTTTCAGGGCGCCATGGTACCCGACGCTTCTCAAGGACGCATCAACCAGCCCGGCGGGGCCCGTGGCTGACGCAACGGCGAGGCGGGTGTTCCTGGTCGGCCCCATGGGCTCGGGCAAAACCACCCTGGGGCGACGGGTGGCGGAACAGCTCGGCCTGCAGTTCATCGATTGCGACGAGGAAATCGAACGTCGCACCGGCGCGAGCGTGAACCTCATTTTCGATATCGAAGGTGAAGCGGGTTTCCGCACCCGGGAGACCGCCCTGCTGCGCGAGCTTTCGAAACGCGACGATGTCCTGATCGCCACCGGCGGCGGCGTGGTCAAGACCGAGGAAAACCGGGCCCTGTTGCGGGAGCGGGGGCTCGTGGTGTGGCTTCCCGCGACAGTGAAGCAGCAACTGCGACGCCTCGAGAAGGACCGCAAACGACCGCTGCTGCAGGCGCCGGATCGGCAGGAGCGCCTCGAAAAGCTGGCCAAGGAACGAAACCCCCTGTATGCCGAAGTCGCGCACCTGACCTACCGCAGCCGTGACCGTAACGTGGAGCGTGCAGCCCAGGACCTGGCCAGCGTTCTCGAAGACCGGAAGCACGGCGAGGAACCCTGATGGAACGTCCACGATGAAACGCCTGATCATTCCCCTGGGTGAGCGCAGCTATCCCGTCCTCGTGGACCACGGTTTGCTGGAACACCCCGGTTCCTGGGCGACGCAGCTGCCGCCGGGGCCCGCGGTCATCATCACGAACGACCGGGTCGCGCCACTCTATCTCGACACCCTGGTCGCCGGGCTTTCCGATCGCCCCGTGCACACCCTGGTGCTGCCCGACGGAGAGGCGGAAAAGAATTTCGACAACTACCAGCGGGCCATCGCTTTCCTCGCGGAACGCGGCATACGACGGGACGCCTGCCTGGTGGCCCTCGGCGGTGGCGTCATCGGGGACCTTTGCGGCTTCGTGGCCGCCACCTGGATGCGGGGCGTGCGCTTCGCCCAGTTCCCCACCACGCTGCTCGCCCAGGTCGATGCGTCCGTCGGGGGCAAGACGGCCATCAACATTCCCGCCGGCAAAAACCTCGTGGGCGCCTTTCACCAGCCCAGCCTGGTCGTCGCCGACACCGCGACGCTCGAAACGCTCGAGGACCGGGAATACCGGGCCGGCCTCGCGGAGATCGTCAAGGCGGGCGCCATTCGCGACGCCGAATTCCTCGACGCGATCGAGGCTCGTGCCGACGCGCTGCTCGAGCGGCAACCGGACGCGCTCATCGAAACGGTCGCCCGCAGCATCGAGCACAAGGCCGAAGTGGTCGCCGCAGACGAGCGGGAAGCGGGCGTTCGCGCCCTGCTCAATTTCGGCCACACCTTCGGCCACGCCATCGAGACCCGCACGGCCTACAGCCGCTTTCTGCACGGTGAAGCGGTTGCCATGGGCATGGTCGTTGCGGCCCGGCTGAGCGAGAACCGGGGGCTGTGCCCCGCCGGCGTCACCGACCGCCTGTCCGCCATCTTGCACCGCCTCGAATTACCCGTCACCATGCCCGCTGACCTCGACGCGGACGAATTGCTGGCGCTCATGGTGCTGGACAAGAAACATACCAGCACGGCCCAGCGTTTCATCCTCCTTCGGGGATTGGGGGACGCCTTCATCGATGCCGACAGCTCCGCGGAGGAGCTTCGGACCGCCATCGAAGCCTGTATCGACCACCGGGAGTAAAGCCTTGACCGAGTTGAAAAATGACCGTTTTCTGCGGGCCCTGTTGCGCGAAGAAGTCGACCGAACCCCGGTGTGGATCATGCGCCAGGCCGGCCGCTACCTCCCGGAATACCGGGAGGTTCGGGCCCAGGCCGGCAGCTTCATGGGCCTGGCCACCAACCCGGAACTGGCCTGCGAGGTCACCCTGCAGCCCCTGCGTCGTTTCGACCTGGATGCGGCCATCCTCTTCAGCGACATCCTGACCATTCCCGACGCCATGGGCCTGGGCCTGTATTTTGTCCAGGGGGAAGGACCGAAATTCGAGCGCCCGGTGCAGGACGCGGCCGCGATCGCGAAACTGGCCGTGCCCGACCCGGTTGAATCACTGGGCTACGTGGTCGACGCGGTGAGCACGATCCGACGAGAGCTCCAGGGCGCGGTGCCCCTGATCGGCTTCAGCGGCAGCCCCTGGACCCTGGCCACGTACATGGTCGAAGGCGGCTCCAGCAAAAACTACGGCCGGGTCAAGGCCATGCTGTACGAACAGCCCGCGGCCGCCCACGAGCTGCTCGACAAGCTCGCCCGTGCGGTCACGGCGTACCTGAACGCCCAGATCGAAGCCGGCGCCCAGGCGGTTCAGGTCTTCGATTCCTGGGGGGGTGCCCTCGCCTTCGACGCCTTCAGGGAGTTTTCCCTGCGTTACATGCAGCAGATCGTCGACGGCCTGAAGCGCGAGCACGAAGGACGCCGCGTACCCGTCATCCTGTTCAGCAAGGGGTGCAACACGCAGCTCGAGGCGCTGGCGGACACGGGCACGGATGCGCTCGGCGTGGACTGGACCATCTCCCTCCAGGAGGCCCGCGCGCGGGTCGGTCACCAGGTCGCGCTCCAGGGCAACCTCGATCCTTCCATCCTCCTGGCGAACCCCGACGCCATTCGCACCCAGGTCGAGAACACGTTGGAGAGTTTCGGCCACGGCCCCGGGCACGTCTTCAACCTGGGTCACGGAATCACCCCCGACGTCCCCCCCGAGCACCTCGGCGCCCTGATCGAACATCTCCACCGTACCAGCCCGGCGTATCACGACCCGGGCTGAGGAGGGCCCCACCATTCCCGTTCGTCTTTTGCTCGCCGCGGCCCTGGTCGTGGTCGCCGTTGTCGCCCTGGCCCTGCTGTTGCTGGTCACGGACACGGCGCTTTCGGTCTGGGAACGGCTCGCCGCCGCGCCGGCCTGGGTCCGCTTCGGTTGGATCGCCGTGGTGAGCGCGGTCACCGTGGGCTGCACCCTCCTGGCCTGGCGATGGTTACGCCCGCAGCCCGGGGACAGGCCGGCGGAGGCGGAGTCCACCCCGGACCTCGAACAGCTGGAGAACGCGCTCGCCGAGGCGCAGGCCGACGGCATCGATGTGGCAGAGGCGCTGGCGGAACTGGCGGAACAGAAACGTCGCCGTGACGGTGGCGCGATCACCCTCGCCGTTTTCGGTGAAGTCAGCGCGGGCAAAAGCGCGCTCGTTCGCGCCCTGGTCCCGGACGCGGATGCCCCGTCGGACGCACGCGCCGGCACGACCACCCAGATCCGGCACCACCGCTGGGTCTCGGAAACCGGCGACGAAATCGTGATCGCCGACCTGCCCGGTTTCAACCTCGGCCAGGACCAACGACTGCTCGAAGAAGCCCGGCGCGCCCACGTCGTGGTTTTCCTTACGGACGGCGACCTGACTGCATCGCAGTTTGCCGAACTCGAGCAGCTGGTGTCGCTCGACAAGCCCGTGATCCTCGCCCTGAACAAGATCGACCGGTACGCCGCCGAGGAGCAGCGGGCCCTCAGGGCTCGCCTGGCGGAGCAGACCGGCCTGCCCTCCGGCCGGATCGTGGCGATCCGCTCCGGGGGTCGGGAGGAGGTCATCAGGCTGCTGGAAGACGGCCGGGAAACGCGGGAAACGCGGGAGCGGAGTGCCGACGTGGAGCCGCTGAGACGAGCGATCCAGGGGGAGCTGGACCGCAACGCGGCGCTCATGGACTCGCTGCAGGAAACGGCCGTGCTGCTCCTGGCGGCGGAGAAACTGGACCGGGCCCGCCACGCCCATCGCGCCGAGCAGGCCGAAGCGCTGGTCAGTACCTACAGCCGCCGGGCCGTGGTGGGCGCCCTGGCCGCCGTGGCGCCGGGGTCGGACCTGGTCATCCAGGGCGTGCTGGCAACGCGGCTGATCCAGGAGCTCTGCGCCGTCTATGACGTCTCGGTCAAGGACGTGGAGATCGAGTCTTTTCTCAAGCTGGCGGGGGGCCGGGTGCGCAAGATGAGCGCCCTGACCCTGGCCATCGGCGGTAACGCGCTCAAGGCCTTTCCCGGGCTCGGAACCTTGACCGGTGGCCTGCTGCACGCCGTCGCCTATGGCATGATCTTCGACAGCCTGGGACGGGCCGCTTCCGATACGCTGGCCACGCGCGGCGATCTGCGGGCCCTGCCGGCCGCCCGAGCCTTCGAGGAGAACCTGACCGATGCCCTGGAAAACCATGCGGGACGTTTTGCGCGGATGGCGCTCCGGGAAGCCCGGGACATCGACGCTTCCTGAAGACCACCTGCTGCAGGCGAACCGCAATCTGCGGGAGCTCCTGACCGACGACAGCATCCCGGCCAGCATTCGCCAGGCGCTGGAGCCGGAATTCCGCGAAGTGGAACGGCTGGCGGACAAGCTCGAACGCGAAGCGATCCACATCGCCATCTTCGGCCGGGTCGGGACGGGCAAATCCTCCCTGGGTAACGCGCTGCTCGGCCGTGACGCCTTTTCCACCAGCCCCCTGCACGGGGAAACCCGCGAGAGCTCGGGACAGGCCTGGCACACGGCGGGCAGCGGCGCCGTGGAGCTGATCGACACGCCGGGAATCGACGAGCTCGACGGCGCGGCGCGGGCCGAACTGGCGGAAGCCGTGGCTGCCAGGGCTGATGTACTGCTGTTCGTGTGCGAGGGTGACCTCACCGACGTGGAGTTTCGGGCGCTTGAACAGCTCGCCGCACGGCCGCGTCAGATTCTCCTCGTGCTGAACAAGGCGGACCGGTACACCGCCGAGGAGCAGGAGACGCTGCTCGAGCGCCTGGAAGCGCGCAGCGCGCCGCTGATCGGGCCAGGGCGTTGCGTGGCCGCATCCGCGGACCCCCGGCCGGAAACCGTCGTTCGCATCGACGCCAACGGCCGGGAAACGGAATCCCGGCGACCCAGGGAGCCCGACGTGCACGAACTGCGGGAGCGCCTGTGGGAGTTACTCGAACGGGAAGGCAAGACCCTGGCCGCCCTCAACGCCGCGCTGTTCGCCAGCGACCTCGATCGCCAGGTCGCCGAGCGCGTGGTGGCGGCGCGTCGTGAACTCGCGGACGCCCTGATCCGTCGCTACTGCCTCGCCAAGGGCCTCGCCGTGGCCGCCAACCCGGTGCCGGTCATGGACCTGCTCGCGGCCGCCGGGATCGACGTAGCCCTGGTGCTGCACCTGGGCCAGCTGTACGGGCACCGCCTGTCCCGCCGGGAAGCCTCGCGCCTGCTCCTGAACATCGCGGCGCAGCTGCTGGCCCTCATGGGTGCGTACTGGGGGGTCAACCTCGTTTCTTCCGCCCTCAAAGGCATGAGCGCCGGCATGACCACCGTGGTGACCGGCGCTGCCCAGGGGGCGCTGGCCTGGTATGCCACCTATGTGACCGGCAAAGCGGCGGAGACCTGGTTCGCGCGCGGCAAGGACTGGGGGCCGGACGGCCCGCGCGCCACCGTGCGCGCCATCCTTGAATCCCTGGACCGGGACTCGCTGTTACTGGACGCCCGCCAGGACATCCTGCGGGTCATGAACCAACCCCGGGATCCGGAAACGCCCCGGTAGATGAACGTCAGCGTGGCGGTCGCGTCTCAGTAACCGACGCGGTCCTGGTCCGTGGTGATCCAGCAGTTGAACGCAACGATCACGCGAGGCTTCTCCCCGAGATAGGGGAATACCTCGTGCATGAGGTAGGACGGAAAGATCACGAGGCGTCCTGGCTGGTGCGTCACCTGGGTACCGCCGTGGCTGAACGGCGCCTGCAGATTCTGGTTGCCCGGATCCGAGTAGAAGTCCGAGTTGCCACGGGGATCGAAAAACCGCACCGTGCCCTCGCGCGGATCACTCGCAGGCTCCCCCGGATCGACACAGAAAATACCGGACCAGCTGGCGTTCGGGTGGTTGTGCGTGCTCTGGAAGCCCCCGGCGCGGGTGATGTGATACCAGGCATGGTAATGAAAGCGGAAAGTGTCGAGCTGCGCCTGCGTGTAGCCGTTGAGCTGCATGACCGTGCGCGCCAGCGTGGCGTTGATGAACCCCACCAGGGGCTTGAGCTCCGGGTCAGGCCAGTAGAACAGGTCGAAGCGGCTCTCGAACACCTGCCCCACCTGCGTGTCCCGCACGATGTCATCCCGGTACGCATCTCCCTCCCGCGCCAGGAAAAACTCCCGCAGCACGGGACACAGCTGTTCCGCTTCCGGGTGTTCGGCCGTGATGAGCGGCACGGCATACAAAGGCTGGACTTTCATGATCGTGCTCCGGTGGTTCAGCGCCCATTCTAACGTCGCGATGGGGCCCGGCGGGCGCCGGCGACCTCGGGATCCGTCGGTCGCGCCGGGCTGGGCGGGTTTCCCCCGCTGCGGGATCGGACGGTCGCCCTTTGGGTTCCCTCCTTCACCTGCGCTTGGTGGGACCGGCTCGCACGGTTTGCTTTCGTGGCTCGGGTTTCATGACGGCGCTCGCCTCTGGCCGCGCAGCGGCCAGTCCCAGTCGCTTCGGTTCACTCGGCGACCGCCCTGATTGATCCC
>JAZBOL010000115.1:0-24184 GCA_036351115.1 Lysobacterales bacterium
GGGCGACCGGTTCGAGGCCGGCGCGCCCCTGGGCATCGTGCACGCGGCCAGTGACGAGGATGCTGACCGGGTGGCGCAAGCGCTGCTCGACGCTTTGACCTTTAATGAAGACATGACCGGCGAGGGCGCCATCCCGGAGCAGGTGATCGATCGCCTGACACCGGCCTCCCGGGAACATGAGAAGGTACGCGACCCGGCACGCGACCCGGGCTGACACCAAACACGAGACCAGGCAGGAGACCACCCATGACCACCCCGCACATCGAGGCGAAACCGGGCGATTTCGCGGAGCTCGTGCTCATGCCGGGCGATCCGCTTCGTGCCCGGGCGCTGGCTGAATCCTCCCTGGAAAATGCCCGGCAAGTGAACGCGGTGCGCAACATGTTCGCCTACACCGGGACCTGGCGAGGCCAACCCGTATCCATCATGGGTTCGGGCATGGGCATGCCTTCCATCAGCATCTATGCCCACGAGCTGTTCACCCAGTTCGGTGTTGAGCGAATTGTGCGCGTGGGCACCTGCGGCGGCCTGATCGACGACCTGTCCCTGGGAGAGTTGATCCTCGCCACGGCGGCCAGCACGGATTCGGCCATGAACCGCCAGCGCTTCAACGGCCTGGATTACGCGCCGGCGGGAGACTTCGAGATGCTTCGGTCCCTGGCGCGCCACGCCGAGGCGGCTGGTGTTCCCTTCCGGGCAGGAGAGGTCTGCAGCACCGACTACTTCTATCACCCGGACCCGGAGTTCAACGAGCGCCTGGCGGGGCTCGGCGTTCTCGCCCTCGACATGGAAACGGCTGCGCTCTATGGCCTTGCCCGGTCCCTCGGCAAGCGCGCCGCCACCGTGCTCACCGTGAGTGACGTGATCCCCACGAGCCAGCACTACTCGCCGGAAGAGCGCCAGGCGGCCTTTGGCGCCGTGGCGGATGTGGTGCTCGGCGCGCTGCTCCAGTCGCAAGGGGCGGACTGAGATGAGCGTGGATTCCGAGTTTGCCGGCTCCGGCCAGACCCCGGCGGTCACGGAGGCGCTGAAACACCTCCGGGCGCCGGCCGAGGCAGCCAGCAGCAATGCTCATGCGCCGTACAGCGGATACCACGTGGGCGCCGCGCTCATCGATGTCGACGGCGCCATTTATGCCGCCTGCAACGTGGAAAGCGCGTCCTACGGCCTGACCCAGTGTGCCGAGCGCAACGCGCTTGGGAGCGCCATCTCCGCCGGCGTGCGGCCGGGTACGCTCGAGGCCATCGTGATCTACATTCCGGGCGACGAACCCATCGCGCCCTGCGGCGCCTGCCGCCAGGTCATGCGCGAACTCATGGCGCCCCATGCCGTGGCCGTGAGCTGCTGCGACGGTGAGGCCACGCAAGCCTGGACCCTCGAAGAACTCCTGCCGGCCGCTTTTCTCGGTCGCTGAGCCGGCCATGCTCCCGTGTTGATCGGAGCGCCGGACGGGTCGGAGCCCCTGCCGGCAACCATCCCGTGGTCGTGTGGGCTGCTATGCTCAGCCAGAGAACGACAGACCCGGGGAAAAGAGGAGGGACAGGCATGACCGAGGCCAAAACCGACAATGACGCGCACGCCGAACGCCGGCGCTTTACCCAGCGGGCCGGAGCGCTGGCAGTGGCTTTCGCCCTGATGCTTGGGGGCCTGGCGCCCACCACGCTGCTGGCCGATGGTCATGACGACGCGCCGGAGTACCTGGGCGCGAACCCTGACTGGCCCTTCTCCGACGCCGTGCGCCTGGGCGATACCCTGTACCTTTCCGGCAAGCTCGGGACGATCCCCGGTACCGCGACCCTGGTCGAGGGGGGCATACAGCCCGAAACCCGCCAGACGCTGGAGAACATCAAGGCGTCCCTCGAGCGGCATGGTTCGAGCATGGACCGGGTCGTCAAGTGCACGGTGTTTCTCGCGGACATCGACGAGTGGGCCGCCATGAACGAGGTGTACACCACCTTTTTCCCGGAGAACAAGCCCGCGCGGAGTGCGCTCGGCGCCAGTGGCCTGGCCCTGGATGGGCGGGTGGAAATCGAGTGCATCGCCATGGTCGGGGAATAGGACGGAAGCGCCGGGCCGCAGCGAGTTCAGTAACTTTACGCGGATTTACACCGTCTTTAAGGCATTGGAAGAGGCACTGTCGTTTACTGTAAGGGAGTGGAGCGCGGGGGGAACCGCATGAAACGATCAAGACTCGAACGCTGGAAAACTGCATTCCCGATCCCGGGAATCGCAACCCGTCCCAGGAGCGGTCTCTTACCGCATTTCTGCCTGCTGGCCGCGCTCTGCTTCGCCTCGCCGCTGCAGGCGCAGGAGGGCGAGGAATCACCGCCTCCTGGGCTCGAGCCGGTCTCGGCTTCGGCCTGGACCGAGGCGCACGTGCGACGGGTGCTGCAGGCTTTCGCCAATGGTGGCCAGGCCAGCGATCACCAGCTGCGGCGCTGGGCCAACATGGACCCGGAGCGGGCGGTCGGTGAAATGCTCACCTTTTCCCCGGTGAACCTGGCCCTTTCGCCGCTCGGCGAAGGCTACGCCCCGGCCCAGTTCTGCGACTCTCTCGAGGCCACCATGGCCTTTCTGAGCTCCGATGACCCCGCAAACCCCATGCGTGCGGCAAACCGCGACTGGTACGCGACCCTGGACATGGACGATCCCATCGCCAACCCGCTGCATCTCTACCTGGCCTGGACCCGGATCATGCACACGCCGGGGTGCAACGGCTTCCTGCACAAAACGGCCCTCTACCTGACGAATTACCACGCCGCGATTTCCGTCGACAATGCCGGGCCGACGCTCATGCGGTCCTACTACGACGACACGGTGGCGGCGCTGGCGGACGGCGCGGATTTCGTGGAGCTCATGACCATGGCCGCCTCTCACGCGGCGCTGGCCCGGGCCTATGGCCACATGGACAACCAGTTCGGCCAGGACGGGGAGTTTTACGGTAACGACGATTTTGCGCGGGAGTATTTTCAGCTCCTGTTCGGCATCCAGGGCACCACGGAGGATCCGATCTACCACGAGACCGTCACCATCGAGCACAACGCCTGGTTGCTGTCCGGTATGGCCCTCGACGCCGAGCCCAACGCCTGGGGTTCGGAATTCGTCCTCGACTGGCTCGTGGCGCCCATCGACTTCAGTGACCATGTCGACGCCGCCGGACGCCCGCGGCTGAACACCCGGCGTCACTACCGCTCGGACCTCGGCGCCGACAGCTGCCTGGAAATTCTTCGCGAACCGATCTGCGGCGCCAACGCGCTGGAGAAACTGGTCAATCTCGGTCCCGTCGCTGCCCGCCACCCGGAGAGCCTGGCCTCCACGCCGCTCAAGTTCGTGCGCTTTTTCGGCGATGACCGCATCGACCCGGAAGAGGCGGCGGACCTGCAGGCCGCCTGGCTTGAAGCGGAATTCGATCTGCTCGCTTTTCTTCGCGCCTACGCCGTGTCGACACGCTTCCATGCGCCGGGCACGGTCAAGCTGCGCAACGCCTTCGACCGCAACCTGCTGATACACAACGCCAACCAGCTGAGCACGGAGCAGCTCGACGCGGAACTGTTCTTCGAAGGGCCCATCGTGCGGATGTTCGACCAGGGCGCCCTGGTGTTCGCGCCGGTCCGGGACGTCTTTGGCGGCCAGACTGGCAACGACGTGGCGAATGATCGCTTCGTCTTCAAGCGCGCCTGGGACGCGAACGTGGACGATCCCGATTTTCTCGGCCGGGCGGGGGCGTACTACCAGCCGTCACCGGACGCCGAGTACCGTCTGTGGCGTCGCGACTGGGGTGCCGTGATTCCTTCCAATGACTGGGGCCAGCACCGGGTCAGTGACGTCGCGGACTGGCTCTGGAATCGCTTCATCGGGGACGGCGGGGCGCGTTTCGACGCGGTGGCCCGGGCCCAGGTGCACGCCATGCTGGCGACGGGCTACGACTTCGGTGTGCTCATGGAACGAAGTGATCCGGGCCGGGCCTGGACCGAGGCGGACCTCCGGCGGGGCGACCTGGCCATGGCCAGCGCCAAGCTTGGGAATTTCCCCCTGGACCTCACGACGGACGAGGGCAACGAACGGGTCGGGCTGGCCGTGAACTTCATCACGGCGCTGCCCTGGACCTTCGCCCTGGAGGTGGAGTGATGAAACGACGTGACTTTCTGCAGCATACCGCTGTCGCCGCGGTCCTGAGCGGTGTCGGTCTGGGCGGCTTCTCCCGCGGCGCGCTCGCCGACGGATGCACGGTGACCGACCTGCCCCGCACGGTGGTCAACCTCATGCTCCAGGGCGGCGCCGATTTTCGATTTCTCTTCATGCCGGCCCCCAATCACCCGGACTCGGCCTATCTCGCGGAAACCTGGAACGCCCGCCGGGGCCTCTACGACCTCGCCTATCCGGATTACGGCGCCCTGTTCGAGGCCGAATACCTGCCGGTGATCGACCCGCTCAGCGGCCTCGAGTTCGGCATTGCGCGTTCGGCGGGTTGGTTGCACGCGGAATTCCTCGCCGGCAACGTCGCTGTCGTGGCCAACGCCGTGTGCAGCCGCAACCGCCGTCACGATCAGTCCATCCTCAACGCCGACGCCGGCGTGCCGGACATGGAGGTCCTCAATTTCGACCGGGACGGCTGGGGCGGACGCCTTGCCGAGGCGTCCGGAGAGGGCGCCTTCGTGGTCGAACTGGGCAACTCGATTTCCGTCTTCAGCAAGGGCACGACCGCCGGGGAACGGCTGCAGCAGGTGATTCACGCCCAGGATCTGCGCGACATGCGCCTCGCCGGCGTCAACCCCGATGCGCCCCACGGCAGTCGGCGCAATGTCCTGGCCCGCGCCCTGGGTTCCTGGTACCGGGGGCAGGGTGACACGCTGCTGGCGGAAAAGCCCGCGGACTGGGTTTATCGCCCGTTCCTCGAGCACCGTGTTGCCCTCGATGCCTTCGGCGCCGAGGTGGATGCGCGTCTCGCCGAATGCGGCGCCGCGCCGGAAGCCCTGGCCGCCCTCAATCTCAACAATGCCGGTTTCGCGCAGCAGTGCCGCAACCTCTACGACGCCTGCCTGCTGCCGGACGTGCTGAAACAGCGCGTCATGTCCATGAGCTACGGGGGTTGGGACACGCACGACAATGAGTACGCGGAGATCACTGCGAATCTCGGGGACGTGTTTGGTACGGAGGGCGGCTTTGCGGCTACCGTGCCGCTGATCCGCGAGCTGCCCTGGCAGGACCTGCCGGCGGACGAGCAGCTGGTGTTCACCGTCGCGAGCGATTTCGGACGCCAGCTCCGGGCGAATGGCACATCGGGCACGGACCATGGATCCGGAACCTACACGCTGGTGTTCGGCACACCCGTTCGGGGGGGCGTGTACGGCAGCCTGTTCCCGGACGAAGAGGCCCAGGCCGGTGACGACAGCCGCATCCCCCTGCGTACCGAGGGCGCGGACATTCGCGGACGTACCTCCACGGAACGGGTATTCGCCGCGGTCTGTGACTGGTGCGCGCCGGGGTCGGGCGAGCAGGTATTTCCCAACGCCTCTGTCGCCGAGATCGAGGCGCCGGGGCTGCTGGACGACCTGCTGTTCGTGTGAGCGACCTCGAGGGTCCTGCCGCGGTGGCGGCCTAAGCCTTTCTCAGCTCCGCCAGCCGGTCCCGGATCTGCTCGAGCTCCCGCTCCGCCAGGCGGCCGATTTCCTGCAGAACCTCCATGTTCTCAAGTTGTACCGCCTGTTCCTCCGAATCCTGGTCCAGGCCCCGGTGGTAGTCGCTCCGAATGGCGTGCAGTCGATGCTCCAATTCGAGCTGTCGCTGTTCGAGTTTCCTGATTTCTGCATTCATGGTGTCAGTCCTCCGATTACCAGTATGGGGTCTGAAGGTTTCGGTCATGTTGACCCCCGTCATGGGAAAAGCCGGGGTTCACCATTAAGATTGGACGTAGATCAAATGACAGGCCAGAGGCCCAGGAGACATCGACATGACCGACTACCAGAACATCCTGGTCGCCGTGGACCTCAGCGAGGAGTCCGGGGCGATCATTGAGCGGGCCCGGGCGCTTGCGGATTCGTCCAGCACCGTGCACCTCGTGTACGTCCAGGAGCCCATGGAAGCGGTGTACATGGGCGTGGTGCCCTACGGCCCCGTATTCGTCGGCATGGACCAGGTCGAGGACCGGCTCCAGGCTGAGCTGAAGGGGAAACTCGAGTCGTGGGCCGAGCAGGCCGGTATCGACACCGCAAACACCCATTTCCTCAGCGGCTCGCCGGCGCGTGAAATCCATCGATTCGCGGAAGAGCAGGGCGTTGATCTCATCGTGCTCGGCACCCACGGGCAGAAAGGCGTGCAGCTGCTGCTCGGTTCCACGGCCAATTCCGTGCTGCACGGCGCCGGTTGCGACGTGCTCGCCGTACGCATGCACGGCGGAGATTGACGCCCGCCGTCTGGGCCTGGCTGGGCCCGTTCTTCGCCGTGCTCGCCTGGTCGGCCGTCGATCCTCATGACCGCCTGACCTGGTGGCTGGAAGTGGCGCCGGCCCTGGCGGCGCTCATTGCCCTGGCGGTCACGCGGCAGTCCTTTCCCCTGACGCCGCTCGCGTACGTCCTGATCCTCGCGCACTGCATGATCCTCATGGTCGGCGGCCACTACACCTACGCGGAAGTGCCCGCCGGCGAGTGGGTTCGGGAGCTGGTGGGCGGATCACGCAACAACTATGACAAGTTGGGTCATTTCGCCCAGGGCTTCGTGCCGGCCATGGTGGCGCGGGAAGTCCTGGTGCGGCTCCAGGTCGTGCAGCGTCGGGGCTGGCTGGGGTTTCTCGTCGTGTGCTTCTGCCTGGCCTTCAGTGCCTTCTACGAGCTCATCGAATGGTGGGCCGCTCTGCTGAGCCAGGAGGCGGCGGAGTCCTTCCTCGGCACGCAGGGCTACGTGTGGGACACGCAGTCTGACATGCTGTGGGCCCTGGTCGGGGCCATCAGCGCGCTTCTGCTGCTCTCCCGGCTTCATGACCGGCAGTTGGAGCGCCTGTCGGCGTGAGTGGCGAGGACGCCAACTGGTTTCGGAGCCCCGAGTCCCTGGACGCTGGGGCGCTGCCCGAGGGCTTTGAGCTGATTCCGCGGTGGCTTCCGCAGCCGGCATCCTGGTATGAACAGCTTCGACGCGAGCTGGAGTGGCGCAACCAGGAGATCATGCTTTTCGGCAAGCCCGTGATGCAGCCTCGATTGATGGACTGGTATGCCGATCCCGGCGTGACCTACCGCTACAGCGGTCTGACCCTGGCGCCCAAGCCCTGGCCAGCCGTGCTCCTGGCGTTACGTGAACGGCTGGAGGCGCACTGTCGGGCAAGCTTCAACTCTGTCCTGTGTAACGCCTACCGCGATGGCCAGGACTCCATGGGGTGGCACGCCGACGATGAACCGGAGCTCGGCCCGGAGCCCCTGATCGCCTCCCTGAACCTTGGCGCCACCCGTCGCTTCCGAGTTCGGCCAAAGGGTGGCGGTGACTCCCTGGGCGTGGACCTCGAATCCGGCAGCCTGCTGCTCATGTCCGGTCGCAGCCAGGCGGACTACCAGCACGCCGTGCCGAAGACCCGCCGGGCCGTTGCGCCGCGGATCAACCTGACCTTCCGGCGGGTGCTGACCTCGGGGTAGGGGTGCGGTTCCTGGGTCCTCATCCTCCGGGTTCGCCGGGAGGTGGGCACCCAGGCAAGGGCCAGCATCCCCGATGCCGGGCCCGGGCAACCGCCCGATCCCAAAGCGGGGGAATCCCGCCGAGCCCGCACCGGGGTCCGGGTCAGGCGGAGGCGCTCCGCCGCCCTTCGCCGAGGCCGTCCTGGTTCATGCGGTTGCGGATTTTCTGTTCGAGGGTGGCCTCGTCAAGGCCCGCATCGGCCAGAATCTCGTCCCGGCTGGCATGGTCATGATAGTTGTCGGTGAGGCCGAGGTTCAGCAGCCCCGGGCGTTTTCCGAGGGCGGCGAGACATTCGTTCACGCCGCTGCCGGCGCCGCCGGCCACGGCGTTCTCCTCGATGGTGACCAGCAGGTCGTGCCGGTCAGCGAGTTGCGCGAGGAGTTCTTCGTCCAGTGGTTTCACGAAGCGCATGTTCACCAGGGTGGCGTCCAGGCGGTCGGCCATGGCGCGGCAGGTTTCCACCATGCTGCCGAAGGCGAGGATCGCGACCTCGCTGCCTTCACGCAGGACCTCGGCCTTGCCGATGGGCAGGGTTTCGAGACTCTTGCTGGGCATGATGCCCGGCCCCTTGCCGCGGGGGTAGCGGACGGCCGCCGGGCCCTTGTGGCGGAAGCCGGTGGTGAGCATCTGGCGGCACTCTTCTTCGTTCGAGGGGGCCATGATGACCATGTTCGGTACGCAGCGAAGGTAGCTCAAATCGAAGGATCCGGCGTGGGTCGGACCGTCCGGACCGACGAGGCCGGCGCGGTCGATGGCGAAGAGCACGGGGAGGTCCTGAAGGGCCACGTCGTGGACCAGCTGGTCGTAGGCGCGCTGCAGGAAGGTGCTGTAAATTGCGACCACCGGGTGGGTGTCCTCGCAGGCCATGCCGGCTGCCAGCGTCACCGCATGCTGTTCGGCAATGCCCACGTCGAAGTAGCGTTCCGGGAAACGATCGGCGAACTCCACCAGGCCCGAGCCTTCGCGCATGGCGGGCGTGATGGCAAGCAGCCGGGGATCCTGCTCCGCCATGTCGCACAGCCATTGGCCGAAGACGCCCGTGTAGGAAGGGGCCGAGGGTGTCGGGGGTGCTGCCTTGGCCTCCACGCCCTTGTCCCGGTCGAAGGGGCCCACGGCGTGGTATTTCACCGGGTCCGCCTCTGCCGGTGCGTAACCCTTGCCTTTCTTCGTGATGATGTGCAGCAGATTCGGCCCGTCCACGGACTGGGCCGTGCGCATCGTCGTGAGCAGGGCTTTCAGATCGTGCCCGTCGATGGGACCGAGGTAATTGAACCCGAGTTCCTCGAACAGCGTGCTGGGCACGACCATGCCCTTGACGTGTTCTTCCCAGCGGCTCATGAAACGCCAGGTCCTCGAGTCCCGCTGCATCATGCTCTTGCTGCGCTCGCGGATGCCGGTCATGGTCGGCCCGCTCATAAGGCGGCCGAGCATCTTGGTCATGCCCCCGACGTTGGGGCTGATGGACATCTGGTTCTCGTTCAGCACCACCAGCATGTTGGGATCGATATCGCCCCCGTGGTTCAGGGCCTCGAAGGCCATGCCGGCGGTCATCCCCCCATCGCCGATGACCGCGGCGACGCGGCGGTTCTCACCCATGCGCTCCGCCGCCAGGGCCATGCCCAGCGCTGCACTCACGGACGTGGAGGAATGGCCCACGCCGAAGGTGTCGTACTCACTCTCACCGCGCTTGGGGAACGGCGCCAGCCCATGCTTGCGCTTGATCGTGGTGATCTGGTCCCGGCGGCCGGTGAGGATTTTATGCGGATAGGCCTGGTGGCCGACGTCCCAGACAATGCGGTCATGGGGCGTTTCGTAGAGATAGTGCAGGGCCACGGTGAGCTCGACACATCCGAGCCCTGCACCGAAATGCCCGCCGGCCGTGGCCACGGAATCGATCAGGAAATTTCGCAGCTGCTCGGCGACTTCGGGGAGCTGCTCCTCGTCCAGTTTGCGCAGGTCCGCCGGCGTGTCGATGGACGCCAGCAGCGGGTACTTCGCGATGGGATCGTTCTCTGTCATGGTGTTCCTGTCAACTCTCGCGATGAATGGCGTATTCCGCCAGCCACCGCAGCATGCCGGTGTCTCCGGGAAAGCCCTCCAGTGCCTCGATGGCCTCGGCGCACAGTTCCTCGGCGCGTTCGCGGGAGGCCTCCACGCCGATGACGGAGGGAAAAGCGGGTTTGTTTCGGGCTGCGTCGGCCTGGGACGGCTTGCCCGTTTGCTGGCTGCTCGCGGTCACGTCCAGCACGTCGTCATGAATCTGGAACGCCAGCCCGACGCACTCGCCGTAGCGGTCGAGGCGCCCCACGCGGTCTTCGCCCGCCTGCGCCACCACCGCCGGGGCCGTGGCGGAAACGCGAATCAGGGCGCCGGTCTTCATGCGGTGCATGGTTTCCAGCTCGTCGTAGCTGATGTGCTGGTCGATGGCGGCCAAATCAAGCACCTGGCCGCCGGCCATGCCCTCGGCGCCGCAGGCCTGGGCAATGTCGCGGATGATGCGCACCTGGGATGGCGCGTGACGTGAGAGCTGTTCGTCCGTGGCGAGCACCTCGAAGGCCAGGGCCTGCAGGGCGTCGCCGGCGAGAATGGCCGTCGCTTCGTCGAATTCCCGGTGGTTGGTGGGCCGGCCCCGGCGAAGGTCGTCGTCGTCCATGGCCGGGAGATCGTCGTGAATCAGCGAGTAGGTGTGAATCAGCTCGATGGACATGGCGATGGCATGAAGCCGGTCCGGAGTCAGGTCCAGCGCCTCACCGGCGGCATAGACCAGCATGGGCCGCATGCGCTTGCCCCCGGCCAGAGTCGAATAGCGCATCGATTCGAGCAGCGTCCCGGGCGTCTCCGTGGCGACGGCGAGCAGCCTGGCGAGGTGCTCATCGAAGACCTGCTGCCATTGGCGGATCCGCTCGTGGGGATCAGGCGTCGGGTTCGAAGGGTTTGCCTGAGGCTTCATCGTCGAGATTCATCAGTTGTTCGACACTGAGCTGCGCCTTGTCGAGCACTTCCTGGCAGTGCCGTGTCAGCTCGATACCACGCTTGAATTCGTCGAGGGATTCGTTGAGCGGCAGATCGCCGGTTTCGAGTTTGCGCACGAGCCCCTCGAGCTCGCTGAGCGCGGATTCGAAATCCGGTTGCTTGCTGTCTTTGTCAGCCATAAAACGTCCTGGGGATATGTCGGTACGGGCGGTCACGGACCTGCTGTCATTCTACCCGCAGCAGGCCGGGTCTGCACCGTTCCCACGCCCAACCCAGGCCGGGATCCGGTGGGCTCCAGCGAAGCCCGCGTCCCGCCGCGCTCAGGTGAGCCGCGAGGTCATCGTCGAGCACCGCGTCGGCGATGGCCAGCACGTCACTATCCCGGCAGAGCACGGGGACGGCATCCCGCTGCCAGGGCGGCAGTAACGAGGTGCTCAACCATTGCTTCAAGGGCCGGGATCGCGCGTTTCGTCCGATGCGGAGGCGGTCACCTGGCGCCCGGCGCCTCAGCGTCAGTCCGGCGAAGGCAGCGCCCGCCGGGGCCAGGCCCGTGGTCAGGAGGTCCGGTGTTTCGGCGCGGGAAGCACCCCGGGTCCGCCCGTTCGGTTCCGGCGCCAGGATCAGCGGTCCGACGGGTTCGTCGAATGCGGGGCTGTCGAGCCAGAGGTGCTCCCGGTGGCGCTGCAGCGAGTGGCCCGCCCACTCGAGCCGGGGGTGGCGGTCCTCGCGGGCCGTGGCCAGCTGCGTGAGGAAGGCCTCGAGTCGTGCCCGGGGGAGCGGCGCAACGTCACTGCGCGACAGCCAGCGCCGCAGGAGCAGGCGTTCCCGGTGCGCTTCTCCGGCAAGGGGTGACCAGTGGAGCAGGCCGCGCACCGGGGAATGCCTGCTCAGGCTGGCATCGAGGCGCTCATCGAGCACGGCCTGGGATTGGGCGCAGTGCCGGGCGCTGGTGGCGAGGGCGGTGTTGGCCGCAGGCCATCGTTGCCGCAAGCGTGGGATCACCTCGTGCCGGAGGTAATTGCGGTCCGGGTCGGTGCCGGCGTTGCCGGGGTCGTCGATCCAGGTGACGCCCGCATCACGCACCAGCGCCACCAGGTCGCTGCGGGGCCAGTCCAGCAGGGGCCGGGCCAGCCTTCCCTTGCCCAGGGAACGCACCTCGGGCATGGCAGCGAGGCCGGCCGGCCCGCTGCCGCGCATGAGGGCGAGGAGGACCGTTTCTGCCTGGTCTGCTCGGTGATGGGCTGTGCAAAGCACGTCGCCGATATCCAGTAGCGTCTCGAATGCTCCGTAGCGCCAATGCCGGAGTTGCGCCTCGGGACTGTCGGGGGGCAGGGGCGAGTGGGGTGGACCGATTTGCTCCAGGTAGACGGACAGCGATTCACAGAGGCGCTTGCAGTGCCGCGCCCACTCGTCGGCATCAGGATGCACGCCGTGGTTGGCGTGCACGGCCCGAAGATCGATGTCGCGGTGCTTTCGCAGGGATGCCAGGGCCAGGAGCAGGGCCGTGGAATCGAGGCCGCCCGAAAAGGCGACCCACAGGCGCCGGGCCTGCAGACGATCCAGCCAGGGCAGCAGGTCTTCGGGGGTCAGCACGGCAGCGCCTTGCCCCACCGGCGGGTCAGTCCTTGAATCGTCCGTAGGACAGCAGACGGTCGTAACGGCGGGCGATGAGATCGTCCTTGGCCAGTTCGGCCAGCTCCTTGAGCTGCGTTTCCAGGACATCGCCGATGCTCTTTGCGACGGCCTGGGGATCCTTGTGCGCACCGCCGAGGGGTTCGGGAATCACCGTGTCCACGAGGCCGAGTTTCTTGAGCCGGTCGGAAGTGATGCCCAGGGCGGATGCCGCCTCCTGGGCGTTCGATGCGTCCTTCCACAGGATGGAGGCGCAGCCCTCGGGAGAGATGACCGAGTAGGTGCTGTACTGCAGCATGTTGACCCGGTCACCGACGCCGATGGCCAGAGCGCCGCCGGAGCCGCCTTCACCGATGATGGTGCAGACGATGGGCGTACCCAGGGTCGACATGACCGCCAGGTTGCGGGCAATCGCCTCGGACTGGCCGCGCTCTTCGGCGCCGACGCCGGGGTAGGCGCCGGGTGTGTCGATGAAGGTCATGACCGGCAGGCTGAACCGCTCCGCCATCTTCATGAGCCGCAGGGCTTTCCGATAGCCCTCCGGACGCGGCATGCCGAAGTTCCGGAACACCTTCGCCTTCGTGTCGCGGCCTTTTTGCTGGCCGATGACCATGACCGGCTTGCCCCGGAAGCGCGCGAGTCCGCCGACAATGGCGTGGTCGTCCGCGAAGGCCCGGTCGCCATGCAGCTCATGAAATTCGTCGAACAGCAGGTCCACGTAATCCAGCGTGTAGGGCCGCAGCGGATGGCGGCTGAGCTGGGAAACCTGCCAGGGATCGAGGTTGCTGAAGATACTCTCGACCTTTTGCTGCATCTTGGCCTGGAGCCGCTGGATCTCTTCCTCGAGATTGAGGGCGTTGTCGGAGCCGACGTTTCGCAGCTCGTCGATCTTCTCCTGCAGCTCGGCGATGGGCTGTTCGAAATCGAGATAGTTCGGATTCACGTCAGGCGGCGCCCCGGTTCTGGTCGCATGGGAATCGGGCAAGTATAACGCCCGGCGAGCGGGGCTCGCCAACCTCTCGCCTTACGGCGGCACCTGCGCCGGGTTCCAGTTGGCGATTGCCCAGCGCCACCGCGCCTCGAGGGAGCCGTGATCCGGCGGCGGATGACCGAGGAATCGCAGCGCCGCTCCGAGCGCCTCGAGCGTGGGCAGCCGTTCCACCGGGTCGGCGCCAAAGCGCTTGCCGAGCTTGCGGCCCTCGTCGTCGAGGACGATGGGCAGGTGCAGCGTTCGTGGATGCGGGAAACCGAGGACGCTTTGCAGGTAGCGCTGGCGGCCGGTGGAGTCGAGGAGGTCCGCGCCGCGTACGACCTCCGTGATGCCCTGCCACGCATCATCCACCACAACGGCGAGCTGGTAGGCATAGAACCCGTCTGCCCGTCGCACCACGAAATCACCGCTGGTTTCGGCCAGATTTTCAGTCTGGGGACCCTGCAGCTGGTCCGTGAAGGCGAGGGGGACGTCCGGGACACGCACACGCAGACTGCGGCCTTCGCGCCCGGGCGGCAGACCGTTGCGGCAGGTGCCGGGGTAGGGACCGGGCGGCAGTTCGCTGCGCGTGCAGGCGCACGGAAACAGCAATCCCGCCTCGTCGAGGTCCGCCAGGGCGGCCTCGTAGGCGTCGCTGCGCTCGCTTTGACGAACGATGGGCCCGTCGGACGCCATGCCGAAGCGTGACAGGTCCGCGAGAATCTGTGCTTCGCTGCCTGGGACGACCCGGGGCGGATCCAGGTCTTCGATGCGGATGAGCCACCGGCCTCCGTGACGACGCGCCTGGAGGTAGCTGCCGACGGCGGCGACCAGCGATCCGAAATGGAGAGCGCCCGTGGGAGAAGGGGCGAAACGACCGATGTAGGTCGTCTCGCTCACTTACTGGCCGATCACCCGTGGCGTTTCCTGGATGAACTCGCCGGACACGAGCTTGACGCCGCCGCGCCAGAGCATGGCGAGGTCGCCGGAGGTGGGTACGTCGCTGGCAATCGTCAGCATCTGCATCTCCTCGGCGGCGCGGATGATCTCGCGGATCGCGTCCAGGCGCTGCGGGTCCGACTGGAGATCGCTCGTCAGCGCCCGGTCGAGGGTCACGAACTGCAACTTGAGGTGCTGGAGCAGCTCGAGCGTCTTGGGATCGGTGTCGAATTCGGACACGGAGAACTGAACGCCGAGCGGCGCCAGCTCCTCGATGAGGCGACGCGCGGCCTTGACCTGTTCCCGGGCCGCCCAGGCCGGCCACTGGAGCACGACGCGTTTGCCCGGCGTGCGCGTGTCCTGCAGGGTGCGCTGGAACCAGGTCGGGAAACTGAAGTCCTGGAGCGAGTTCCCGCTGATGTCGATGATCTGGCGATCCTCGCTGCCGTTCACGGCGCGGAGGAGGCTGGGAATCACCAGGCGGTCGATCTGGCTGGCGAGCTGGTTGCGTTCCGCAGCCGCCAGGTAGTCCGCCGCGGGCAGGTCGCTGTCACCCTCGTGCAGAAAGGTGCGGTTTTCCACCAGGCCCTCGAGGTCCCCATCGAGGTTCATGATGGAATGCTGCACGGTGAAGAAATCTTCGTTGTCGATGGCGTAGCGGATCCGCTCTTTCCACTGGGCCTCTTCGTCGTCGGAAACCCCGGCTGCACGTGAGGGGCGGTAGCGAAGCACGGTGTTGCCCTGTTCCGCAGCCAGCCGGTAAGCGGCGCGGGCTTTTTCCAGCGTGTGCTCGCCGTCCTGGTGGTTCTGGTCCAGCAGAGCGAGGCCGATGCTGCAGGATGTCGGCACCGGATCTTCCGGGCGCTGCTGCCCGAGTTGCTCGATGCCGGTGCGAATTTTTTCGCCCAGGCGCTTGAGTTCGGCCTTGTCCTGTCGCTCGGCGTAGATGACGAAGACGCTGTCCTGGAAACGGCAAACGTCGTCGGCCTCCTCGAGACAGCTGAGAATCTCGTTCGCGCTCGCCTGCACGTACCGGTCCATGTCCTCGACGGACAGGGTCTCGAGCTGGCTGGCCGCGTTGTCGTTGCCGACGAACAGGACACCGGCACGGAGGTCTTCCGGCGGATGGGAGAGGCGATGATTGAGTCGCTGCATGAAGTCAGCGCGCCAGAGCATGCCCGTCAGCGGGTCGAGGCTGCCGGCCTGGGCGGGCGATGGTTCGGGGGGCGGTGCCACGGTCTTCGGCGCTTCTGCCTGCTCCGCCGCCGGTTCCGCTGCCGGTTCGGAAGACGTCGCATCCGCGGCGGGAGCGTTTTCCGTCGCAACGGCTGACGCCTCGCGCACGAGCATCTGCACGCAGTCTTCACCCTCGAAGCGGACTGGGGCGAAGGTGAGCTGGACTTCCACGGGTTCCCGGCCAGGCGGACGGAGCAGGAAGGCAGAGCCGGCATCCGGGAATTCCTGCCGCCCAAATCCGCGGATCATGGCCTTCAGGTCCGTTCCTTCGCGCTCGAGAATCTCCAGCAGGGAAACCATGGTCAGTGCATCCAGGGATTCCGCGCCCAGCAGCTCCAGGTAGGCCTGGTTGGCGGCCACGTGCAGCCCTTCGTGGACGTAGGCGATGGGTTCACTGGTGCTGTTGAGCAGCAGGTCGAGGCGCTGCTCGAGCTCCGCTTCCTGGGCACGCTGCGCATCGTTCAGCTGGGCCGCCCGGCCGAGTCCGGCCAGCCGGTTCACGATCGCGGGTAACTGGGCCTCGTTGCCGATGCCGAGGGTGGCGGCGGCGCCGGCCGCTTCCTGGAACAGGGCCTGGCCGTGTTCCTCCAGGGAAACGCCCAGAAATACCTGCTCACTGTCGGCCAGTCTGGCCGCCTGCCCGATGGGGAACTGGATGCGGGCATCCGGCAGGTAGTAGATCAGGAACGGACGAAACTCCCGAACGAGCCGCTCGGCTTCCGTGGGGTTGTCCGCGTGTAAAATATGAACTGAAATACCGGAATTGCGCAACAGGCTGTTGACCCGGGCGGCACACTCCGGATTAGGATCGACGACCAGGAGAATGGGACTGTCAGGTGGCATGACGACTCTCGGGCTGGGTGCGATATTGATTACGTACCATTTCTATAAAAATCAATTGAATATAAATAGTAGCTAGAATTCACAGTAATAAAGTTTTCGACGCGCCTTTGGCGCTGTGCAACACGATCCCGGGCCGTTCTCCCTGCCGGCTGAAGCGCGGTGCAGTTCACGCTATCATGCGCGGATTGGTCCGGCGAAAGGCGCTGAACGTGCGCGGCCGGGTGGTCCCCAAAGAACCCCAGCAGCGGAGCGATTCATGGCCTCATACAGTACTAACGAATTTCGGAGTGGTTTGAAGATCATCCTCGACGGAGATCCGTACAACATTGTCGAAAACGAGTTCGTCAAACCGGGCAAAGGACAGGCCTTCAACCGGGTCAAGGTGCGTAACCTTATCACTGGTCGCACGATCGAGCGTACCTTTAAATCGGGCGAATCGGTGGAAGCGGCCGACGTGTTCGAAACGGACGTTCAGTATCTCTACAACGACGGTGAAGAGTGGCACTTCATGCACCCGGAAACCTTCGAGCAGTATGCCTGCCACAAGGACATGGTGGGTGACGGCGCCCAGTGGATGAAGGAAGAGGACATGTGCCCCATGACGCTCCTCGACGGAGCGCCGCTGAGCGTCCTGCCGCCAAACTTCACGGAAATGAAAATCGTCGAGACGGACCCGGGGCTGCGCGGCGACACCTCCGGCAGTGGCGGAAAACCCGCCACCCTCGAGTCGGGCGCCGTGGTCCGGGTTCCGCTCTTCGTTCAGGAAGGCGAAGTGATCAAGGTGGACACTCGCACCGGCGAATACGTCTCCCGCGTGAAGGACTGAGCGCTCCGTGAGCGGGAAGGGTACGCTGCTGCTGGCGCGGTCCGTGCTACCGGTCCGCCCGGCGCGTACCGTGCTCGATGATCATGCGGTGCGTGTCGTTGCCGGGCGCATCACCGAGCTGCTGCCGCGGAAAACGGCAATCGCGAGATTTCCCGAAGACGAACAGGTTGATTTGCCCCGGCACGTGCTGATGCCCGGTCTCATCAACATGCATACGCACTCGCCCATGAGCCTGCTGCGGGGTTACGCGGACGACCTGGCCCTGGATGCCTGGTTGAGGGAGCACATCTGGCCCGCTGAGCAGCGGTGGGTGAGTCCGGATTTCGTGCGGGACGGCACGGCCCTGTCCATGGTGGAAATGCTCCGTGGTGGCCAGACCTGCTTCAATGAACAGTATTTTTTCCCCGAAGTTATGGCTGACCTGGTGGACCAGGCCGGCATGCGGGCGCTCATCGGCGCTCCGGTGATCGACGTTCGCACACCGTGGGCGTCTGGCATCGACGAATGCCTGGCTCGCGCCGATGCCCTGGCGTCCGCCTGGGGCGGGCACGACCGTGTATCCATCGCGCTGGCGCCGCATGCGCCCTACACGGTGGACGATCCGGGTCTGGACGCCACGCGGAGACTCGCGGATGAGCACGGGATCAGGGTCAACATGCACGTGCTCGAGGCGTCCTGGGAAATCGATCATTCCCGCAAGGAGCACGGCCAGCGGGTGCTCGATCGGCTACAGGCGCATGGCCTGCTGAACGACCAGTTCATGGCCGTGCACATGGTGCACCTTGACGACGAAGACGTCGCGCAACTCGTGGAAACCGGGACCCACGTCATCCACTGTCCGGAATCGAACCTCAAGCTCGCGAGCGGTGTTTCACCGGTGGCAGGCCTGCTCGAGGCCGGGGTCAACGTGGCCATCGGCACCGATGGTGCGGCCTCGAACAACGACCTGGACCTGCTCGGCGAAGCCCGGACCGCGGCGCTGGTGGCCAAGGGGTTCAGCGGCAACCCGGAGGCGGTGGATGCCTGGTCGGCCCTGGAACTGTTGACGATCAACGGGGCCCGTGCGCTCGGCCAGGAGGACGCGTTGGGCAGTATCGAGCCCGGCAAGTGGGCGGACCTGTGCGCCCTCGACCTGGACCATCCGGAAACCCTGCCCGTGCATCATGTCCATTCCCAGTTGATCTACAGCGCGAGCGCCCGGCAGTTTACGGACGTGTGGGTCGCAGGCCGGCGCCTGCTGCATGACGGCGCCGTGACCGCGCCCGGGCTAGGGTCGGCAACCGAACGGGCCCGGGAGTGGCAGGCGCGCATGGCGACAAATGAGGGGAATGCAATGAGTGGAAGGCAATGAGCAGGGCGGAACAGAACATCGACCCGGCGGAGCGGGAGCGCTTCGATGCCCTTGCGGCCAGCTGGTGGGATCCGGAAGGAGATTCCCGGCCCCTGCACGACCTCAACCCGGCACGCCTTCGCTACGTCACCGAGCGCTGCCGCCTGGAGAATGCGGTCCTGGTGGATGTCGGCTGTGGCGGCGGGCTCTTCGCCGAAGCCCTGGCCCAGTCCGGGGCCACCGTTACCGGTCTCGATGTCGCACCGAAAGCACTGGCCGTTGCCCGGCTGCACCTTCACGAGTCGGGGCTCGAGGTGGATTACCACGAGTCCACGGCGGAAGCCTACGCCGACGAACATGCGGGCGAGGCGGATGTCGTTACCTGCATGGAAATGCTGGAGCATGTGCCGGATCCGGGTGCTGTCATCGAGGCCTGTGCGTCCATGCTCAAACCCGGTGGCCACGCCTTTTTCAGCACCATCAACCGGACGCCGGCCGCCTTCGGCCTGGCCATCGTGGGAGCGGAGCACCTGGCGCGGTTGCTGCCGGTGGGCACCCACCGCTACGACCGCTTTATCCGGCCCTCGGAACTGCTGGCCTCCCTGCGCCGCGCGGACCTGTCCCCGCAGTCGGTCAAGGGCCTGCACTACAACCCCCTGACGCGCACGGCGCGGCTGGGCGGCTCCGTGGCGGTCAACTACCTGGTGCACGCCACCAAGCCCGCCAACTCATGAGGCCGACCCGGTGAGCCGGGCTGGTCGGTGCGCCGTCCTTCCCGGCGAACGTGCCGTCGAGGCCGTGCTGTTCGACCTGGACGGCACGCTGCTGGATACGGCGCCGGACCTGGTGGGCGCGCTCAATGTACTGCGGGTCGAAGCTGGACTCGAGGCTGCACCGGTCGATGAATTCCGTCCCTACGTTTCCCAGGGCGCCCTCGGTCTGATCCGTGCGGGCCTGCCCGCCTGCGGACCCCAGGAGGAGGCCCGGAGACGCCTGCGGTTTCTCGAGTGGTACGAGGCGCATTCGCTGGATCACACGGCGCCTTTCCCGGGCGTCGAGTCCATGCTGGCGCGCCTCGAAGAAGCGGGCGTTCCCTGGGCCGTCGTGACCAACAAACCGACCTTCCTGACCTTGCCCCTGCTGGATGCCCTCGGCTGGCAGGACCGGGCCGGTGCCGTGGTATGCGGCGACACGCTCAGCGTCAGCAAGCCCGATCCGGCACCGGTGTTACACGCCTGCGAGACGCTCGGCGTGGCGCCAGCGCGCAGCGCCATGGTGGGTGACGATCCCCGGGACCTGGACGCGGGCGAGGCGGCCGGAGCGCTGTCGATCCTGGTGTCCTTCGGTTACGGCGCGGCGTCCATCCTGGCCTCGGGCCGCGCGCTCGAGGCTGTGGTCGATTCCCCCGGGGCCGTGCTGGATTATGTTCCTGCCTGCCGTGAGGCAGCCGCCGCCGGATCTGCAACTCCCGGATCTGCGCCACCATGAGCCTGGGTACGACGGAGCGGGCCGCCTGCGAGGAGCTGGCGCTCGCGCCGGGAACGGAATTCGAGGGCCTGTTTCGCTTTCTCCCCATGGAGGAACAGGAATCACAACTGAGTCTCGAGGCCCTGCTGCGTTCGCTCCGCGATATTCCCCTGGGTGTGAGTGATCCGTCCGTCGGCATCGCCAAGCTGGCCTGGTGGCAGCAGGAACTGGCGACGGCCCCCACGGCGGGAAGCCAGCACCCCGTGGTTCGTGCCCTGCTTGAGTCCGGCGCACTCGAGGCCATGGACCAGCACGCCTTCGGCGACTACTTGCATGCCCTGGTCACGGAGCTCCAGGAGGAGCCGCCGGTGAACGGCGGCGAGCTCCAGGCACGGCTCATTCGCAGCGCCGGCGCCGAGGCCCGGGTGCGAGCGGGGCAGGGTAGCCTGAGCGCGGGGCAGCTCGAGGCGGCGGGCGCCGCTGCGCGGCTGCTCGAACTGATGCGGACCCTCGCGCGCGGTCCCCGCCGTGACAGCATGCCCGTCTGGCTGCCCATGGACCTGGTGGCCAGGCACCAGCTGCGCGGATCCGGTGGTGACGACCCCCGGGAACAGGCCCCGGTGGTGGCCGACCTGGCCGGGATGGCTTTGGGCTGGCGTACCACGCAACCCCTCGAGACCGCTGAGCCTCGTACCCCCGGCGAGCGGCTGCTCGTGATGCGCGATGCGCTGGTTGGGCGCCGGCTTCGGCAGGCCTCGACGAATCCGAAAAACTGGTTGCGGCGCGGCGGCCTGGGCGGCCTGGGCGATGTGTTTTCGACCTGGCGACTGGCCCGTCGGCTCGCGCGTGCGCCGCAGGCGTCGAGAGGGTCGGCTTCATGAATGATCCGGCGCGGGGGTCGAGAGGAGAATCGGAAACGCACCGCGTCGCCTGTGAGGGTGGTTGTCACTGCGGCGCCGTCCGTTTTCGGCTGCAGTTGCCGGCCCGGGTGGAGGTGCGTCGCTGCACCTGCTCCATTTGCCGCATGACCGGTTACGAGCATCTGACCGTTCGGCGGGAGCATTTCGAACTGCTTTCCGGAGCGGACTCGCTCGAGGAGTACCGATTCAACACCGGCGTGGCGCGGCATCTGTTCTGCCGGCATTGCGGCATCAAGTCGTTTTACGTGCCCCGCTCCCATCCCCACGCTTACAGCGTTCATCTTGGCTGCGTGGATTTACCCGACAGCGTCTGCGTCAACTCGGGAACGATCGACGGGGCGAATTGGGAAGCCAGTGCCGGGGATTTCGACGGGATGGAAAACTGAAGGCGAGCCTGCGCAGGGGTCAGTCGTCCTTGTCCGTGATGATTTCCGGCCCCTTGCCGACGGTCTTTTCGTAAACCCCTTTCTCCAGCCTGCGGTACTGGGTAAAGCCCTTGTCGCCAATGTTCTTCTCGCTGATGCTGGGAGCGGGCCGGGCGAGGGCGGGTGCGGAAATGACGCGCTTGACCGGAGATCCGCACTCGGGACAGGCGGTGAGACGGCTGTCGTCGACTTTCTGGCGACGATCGAACCCACCCAGGCAATAGCGGCAGTGCTCGTCCGTCGAGGGGGCGTAGGTGTAAATCGGCATGCCGGAATTATCCCAGATCATGCGACAGTCGTTTGAGAATCATGTCCAGGCGGCTAAAATCCGCGTTCCCGCGAAGGAAGATCCATGACCGATAACCCGACTCCAAACGTCCTGATCACCGGTGCCACCGGCGGACTGGGCAAGGCCCTGGCCCTGGCCTGCGCGTCGCGCGGCGCCCGGGTGATTCTGATCGACCGGAACAAGCGCCTGCTGGAACGCCTGTGTGACGAGGTCGAAGCGCTTGGCGCGCCCGCGCCGGGCTATTGTGACGTGGATCTGGCGACGGTCGGCCCGGAGCAGGTACAGGAACTGGTCGCCGGACTGGATGAAGCTTACGGGCCCGTTTCCGGCCTGGTGCACGCTGCCGTTCGTTTCGACGGGCTTAGGCCGCTGGACCAGATTGCCCCGCAAGACTGGCTGTTGGATCTGCAGGTCAATCTGAATGTGGCCTGGTTGCTGACACTGGCTTGCCTGCCGGGTCTCAAGTCGTCCGGTGGAACCGTGGTCTTCCTGGTCGATGGAGATGCGGAGGGTCAGGCCTACTGGGGCAGCTACGGCGCCAGCAAGGCGGCCCTGAAATCCCTGGCGTCGACGCTTTCCGAGGAGCTGGGAAATGCCGGTTGCCGGGCGCTGGCCATCGATCCTGGCCCCATGCGCACGGATCTGCGCGCCACGGCCTACCTCGGAGAAAACCCAACCTCCGTTCCCCCGCCTTCCGAGGCCGCGGAGCGCATTGCAGATGTTTTGCTCCGCGACGAGTCTGCCGCCTGATCGTTGATCGGGTTCCAGCCCGCTTCCACGCCAATCATGGCCTGTTTGGTCTCGAGTCCCCAGCGGTACCCTCCGAGGCCGCCGGCGCTGGTGATGACCCGGTGGCAGGGAATCAGCCAGGAGATCGGATTGCGGCCGACTGCCGTGCCGACCGCGCGACTGGCGCGAGGCTTGTCGATGCGCCGGGCGATGGCCTGGTAGCTGGCGTGTCGTCCTGCCGGAACGGCGAGCAGCGCTTCCCAGACTTTCAGCTGGAACGGGCTGCCGCGTAGCCACAGCTTGAGCGGCTCATCCCGGGAACGGCTGAAAATGGTTTCGACCCATCGCCCGGCCAGGGCGCAATTTTCCCGAAGGTTGGCGTCTGGCCACTGATCGGCGAGTTCCCCGAGACAACGTTTCCCGCCTTCGCCAGTGAAACCCAGAAACGCCAGCCCCCTTGGATTCCAGGCCATGAACGCCGGGCCGAAGGGGCTGGCCGCCACGCCGTACTCGAGGGTTACCCCGGCGCCGCGGCGTCGCGCTTCCCCGGGCGTCATGGCATCGGTGGTGATCAGGAGATCGTGGAGGCGACCCGGGCCCGACAGGCCGCTGTCGAGTGACGCTTCGAGCACGTTGGCGCCCTCGGCGAGCCGTTCCAGGGCCTTCTCCCGCGTCAGCATGCGGACAAACTGCTTTGGTGACAGGCCGGCATAGGCCTGGAAGGTGCGCTGTACATGGCCCTCGCTATGGCCAAGGTGACGCGCGAGCCTGTGAAGATCCGGTTGTTCTGCCTGGTGGTTAACGAGGTAGCGCAGGGCGTCCGCGATCATGTCGTAATGGGATTCCATGGGGAGATTCTAGCTGCCGGGGTGCGGGGGGCCACCCGTTTCCTGTCCGGACCGGGAGCGGCGGGAAGGGCTGCGGTAGACTCGGCGTTTTCCGCAAAGGAGGGCAGGGCATGTCCGAGGACCTGTTTCTAAAGATCATCAACCGGGAAATTCCCGCCGACATCGTTTACGAGACTGACGAGGTGCTGGCCTTTCGTGACATCAACCCGCAAGCGCCGGTGCACGTGCTGATCATTCCCAAGCAGCACATCCGAACGATCAATGACATCGAGACGGACCACGAAGTCCTTGTCGGGAAGCTATTCTCAGCGGCCGGCGAGATCGCGGCCAGGGAAGGGGTCGCGGAATCGGGTTACCGCGTGGTGATGAACTGCAACGAGGGTGCCGGTCAGACGGTATTCCACATCCACCTGCACCTGTTGGGTGGCCGGCGCCTGGCTTGGCCGCCCGGATGAAACACCCATACGGTTGAAACGTCAAACGCCGGAGGCTCGCGCCTCCGGCTGACATTACACGGCTGGGCCCGTCGGACCCGCGGCTGAGCCGCCAACAGTTTTACGGTGCTGGTGCCGAGAAAGGGGCCCCCGCTGAGGGCGGGGGCCCAAACTCGTTGGTAAAACGCAACCTATGTAACTGTCAGCTCGGCTCAGGGCTGCAGGACGTGTCCCGGCTCGATCACGATGTCGTCGTGATCCCAGTTGCCACCGCAGTTGGAAGCCGCACCCTTGACCTTAACGTCGTTGAAGGTGATCACTTCGTAGCCGGCTGAATCCAGCACGTACACGTCGGCGTAACCGCAGCTCATGGTGATCTCCATGCTCAGGTCGCCGTTGACCGTCACTGCGACCGCATCGATGCCGGTGCCGCCGCCGACAATCAAAGTACGTGAACCTGTACCGCCACCGACGATTTCCACGCCCGTGCCGCCGCCGACGATTTCGACGCCCGTGCCGCCACCGACGATTTCGACGCCCGTGCCGCCGCCGACGATACCGGTACCGCCACCGACGATTTCAACGCCAGTGCCGCCGCCGACGATTTCGGTTTTTGAGCCGGTTCCGCCGCCAACGATTCCAGTACCTCCGCCGACAATTTCTA
>JAZBOL010000116.1:0-9286 GCA_036351115.1 Lysobacterales bacterium
AAAGCGTGCCGAGGCCGAGGCCTCCGCTCAAAAAAAAACCCTTGAAAATACGCTGACTGACACCGGTCCGTCGGACGGAGAGGAAGCGGGGTACCCGGCCTCGGCCACGCTATGCGGGAAATGCCACACCAAGGCGGTGGTGATCATGGACAACTGCGCCACCTGCCTGTCCTGCGGTTACAGCAAGTGCGGCTAGCAATCAGGCCGTTCGGGCAACGCGCTGTTGCACTCACCCAAAAAACGCGGCCCTGGCCGCGTTTTTTTTCGTGGCATGTCGTCAGTCAGCGGGCCACTGCCCCGGCCTTCAATGGATCGGCAGCCAGAACCCATAACCAGAAAGATTTCATTGGGTGAATAACCAACTCAGCTGAGGCCGTTATGTCCGTCATGGAATTTGTCCTGGTCGCCCATTCGATTATCACGGGCCTGGCCATCGCTGAAGTGCTTCGGGGAATTTCCGAACTCTTTCGGTCAAGCAATACGAAAATCAGTTACCGCCTGGTGCTTTTTGCGACCTGGACCCTGTTGTTACTCCTGCAGCTATGGTGGGGCGTCTGGCATGTCGGCAACCGGGAAGTCTGGACTTTTTCAGAATTCCTGCTTTTTCTCCTGCCCGTTGGAATTCTCTACATCATCGCCCGATTGTGCTTTCCGACCGACCTGAGTGATGTGGACCTCGATGCCTACTACGAACGTGTCGCCCCGAAAATCTGGTGGCTCGTGTCCGCGGTCTATGCTTCTTTTGCTTTTCTCGTGGCGCCCTTTATCTTCGGCGGGATGCGCCCCGTGGTCTTTGCCTCACAAGTCGCCGCAGCGGTTTTGGCGCTTGTGGCAAGTCGCTTCAGATCCCGGGTGTTTGATGTGCTGCTTATCCTGCTCATGTTCTCGCAGGTCCTGTGGCGGGGCTTTGCTTACTCAATTGGACACTAAGACCACAACAGTGAGGCCACGACATGGACGCCAAAAGGGCCGGATTGGTAGAAATCAGGGTTCTGCGGCCATACGCTGGATGACTCACGGTGCATGGGATTGTTCCCGATTGACCTCGGCTACGGCGCCATGCCATCGGTCACCATGGAGCTTTTCTTCGGTTTCCCGGTCGATACGACCGACCTGACGCACATCTTGCGTGCGGTCATGGGGCTTTACCTGGGCATGCTGCTGCTCTGGCTGTGAACGCTTTTTTCCCGTACACTGCCGCGCTTCTCGGGCCCCGCCTCGGGCTCAATCTCTGACACATTCAAACCAATAACGGGTCCTGCGCTGGCACAGGACCCGGGGATGACGCGCGCCGATGATTTTCAACCTGTTCGTCAAGAAGAACGGCAACTGGAAGGACGACACCCTTTCCGGCCTGACCGTCGCCCTGGCCCTGGTGCCCGAGGCCATCGCCTTTTCCTTTATCGCCGGGGTCGACCCGGTGGTGGGGCTGTGGTCGGCTGTTTTCCTCGGCCTGATCACCTCGGGGCTGGGCGGTCGGCCCGGCATGATCTCCGGCGCCACCGGCGCCATTGCCGTGGTGGTGGCCAAGGTGGTGGAAATCGGCAATGCGGCCGGGGTGGAGCAGGGCATCGACAACCTGGGCATGCAGTACCTGTTTGCCACGGTCATGATTGCCGGCGGCATCCAGTTTCTCGTGGGCGTGCTCAAGCTGGGCCGCTTCATTCGCCTCGTGCCGCACCCGGTGATGATGGGGTTCGTCAATGGCCTTGCGATCCTCATCCTGCTCGCCCAGTTCGAGGCCTTCCGGGGACCGGGTGGTGACTGGCTGCCAGCGAATCAGCTGTGGGTCATGGGTGTCCTGGCCGCACTGACCATGGCCATCATCCAGTTCTTTCCCCGCCTGACGCAGGCGGTGCCGTCGATTCTCGTGGCCATCGGCGCCGTCACCCTGCTCACGTTGACCGGGGTGGTGGAGACGAAGACCGTCTCGGACGTGCTCTTCGAGGGCACCGGGCGATCGGCCCTCGATGCCACCCTGCCGTTCCTGTCCTGGCCGGGAGACATCGTCTGGACGAAGGAAACGATCCTGCTCATTGGCGGTACGGCACTGACGGCCGCCATGGTGGGACTGATCGAATCCTTGATGACCCTGCAGCTCATTGACGACATGACCGAGACCCGGGGCCATGGAAACCGGGAATGCCTGGCCCAGGGCGGTGCCAATGTGCTTTCCGGGCTGTTCGGTGGCATGGGGGGCTGCGCGATGATCGGCCAGAGCCTCATCAACATCAAATCCGGCGGCCGGGGCCGCACCTCCGGGGTGGTGGCCGCGTTGGCGCTGACCACGTTCATCCTCGTGGGCGGTCCGGTGATCGGCGCCATCCCCATCGCCGCGCTCGTCGGGGTGATGTTCATGGTGGTGATCGGCACCTTCGAGTGGGCCACCTTCCGTACCGTGGGCAAGGTGCCCCATTCGGAAATCCTGGTCATCCTCGTGGTGACGCTGATCACCGTGTTCCTGCACAACCTGGCCCTGGCCGTGGCCGCTGGGGTCGTGGTGTCGGCACTGGTATTCGCCTGGGAGAGCGCGCAGCACGTGCGCCTCAATCCCCACGACCTGGCCGACGGTACGCGAATTTACAACCTGCAGGGCGTGCTGTACTTCGGCTCCGTGCGCGAGTTCTCCGAGCGCATGTCGCCCGCCACGGATCCGGACGAGGTCATCATCGATTTCAAGGACGCCCGGGTCGCCGATTACTCCAGCATGGAGGCCCTCAACGCCCTCACCGAGCGCTATCGCAAGGCCGGTAAACGCCTGCGTCTGCGCCACCTGAGCCCCGAGTGCCAGACCCTGATCACCACGGCCGGTGACCTGGTGCAGGTCGAGGTCGCCGCGGACGACCCGCACTACCACGTGGCGGATCTCTGACCGGTTGCTAGGGCTGTCCGGCCGCCGGCCCCTCGAAGGCATCGCGGAAGATTCGATCGCCGCCGCTGCCGGTTGCCTGGTCGAGCAGAAACTCGCGTTGCCTTTCCACCCACGTGCCGGTCACCGGATCCCGGTTGCGGAGGGTGACGACGGTGACGCCGTCGGGCAGGGCGCTCGTATCCCAGGCGTAAATCCAGCTCCCGGCGTTCGGGTTGCCGATGCGGCGATAGGGGCCGTTGTTCACCGCCATCCACAGCTGGCCCGGGGAGGCGCTGCCGCCGATATCCACGGTGTCGGCCAGGGTGGCGCCGGCCGCCGGTGAGGTGATGTCAACGTCCCGGGCCTCGGCGGGTCGGGCGTCCAGCTGACGAAGATAGGCGATCAACGAGTCGCGCTGCATGGCGCCGGCGTTCAGGACACGGCTGTGGGGATCGGCGGCGGCGAGGGCCGGCCCGGTGTCCAGCACCGTGACCTCGTCCAGGGCAAAGCCTCCCCCGCTGTCGTAGCGGATCATCACCGTGTTGTTGCCGGCGTTCAGGCTGACGGGGATGTCCATCGTTTCCCAGGCCTGGTAGCGCCAGTCGCGAATGGTGCGGGGCGCATCGACGGCTTGATCATTGCCGTTGACGGTGACGCGCAGTGCCGCGTCGCTGTAGTTGGCGTGGTAGCGCAGGCGCAGGGTGGCCGGGCCGCCGCCGTCGCCGTCCACGGTGAGCGTGACCTGCTCGCCGGGATCGAAGGCCAGGAAAGCCCCCTCGCGCACCACGGCGATCCCGCCGAGGGACCAGTGTTCGCTGTCCCGCACTTCGGCGGTGGCGCTGCCTGCTTCCGCCTGCCAGGTGCGGCCGTTGGTGGTGTCGAACACGTCGGTCAGTTCCCCGGCCGCACCGTTGTGCAGGTAGGGCGCCGTGTTCCAGGCGCCGTTGAGGCTCGGGATGTCGATGCCCTCGAGTGCGCTGCCAAGTCGGTTGCCCGAATCGCCGCCGTGGGTGCCCATGTCCTGGAGGTTCAGGGTCAGGCTGGTGCTCACCGTGGCGTCCACCCCGCCGTGGCAGCCGGCACAGCCCTGGGCGTTGAACTGCTGCAGCCCCGAGACCGCGGCCGCCGTGAGCGCGCCATTGGCCTGGCGCTGGGGCGAGCGGGGCACGGTCTGACGATCCAGGGAGCCCAGGTAGGCCGCCAGGGCATCCAGGTCCGGGCTCATGCCGGCCTTGGGCGGACCGAGGGGCGTGGAGGCCTGCGCAAACTGGGCATCGCTCAGGAACCCCGTGCCGCCGAAGGCGCCGCGAATGTCGTGTTCGAAGTCCTGGATCTCGTCGAAGTTGGCGGACCAGTGCACCAGGCCGTGGCCCATGCCCGCGCGTCCGCGCAGGCTGGTGGTGTTGCGTATCCCTTCACCCCGGTCCGTGAAATCGTAGCTGCGCCCATCGTGTCCGCCGTCGATGTGGCAGCTGGCGCAGCTCATGTAGCCCTCGCCGCTCATGCGTGGGTCCGAGGCGTTGTAGAACACCTGCTTGCCCCGAAGCACGGTCGCCGGCAGGGCTTCGCGGCCGACCTTGGCCAGGGTCTGCTTCGGGAAAGCGGGTCCGGCGCCGGCCTCGAAGCCGGCCGTGTCGATGACCGTCACCGTCCGGTCCAGGAAGTCCTGCACCCACAGGTCCTGCCGAACGTCGTCGTAGTGCACGCCCTGCGGCGCCAGCCCGACCCCGATGCGGCCCACCACGCTGGACGCGCCGGTGAAGCCCGCGTCGATCTTGAGGCGGTCGACCACCAGCACGGCGTTGTTGCCCTGCAGCGTGACGTAGAGGTAATCGCCATAGGGCGAGAAGGCGAGGGCGCTGGGCTGCTCGCTGTTGTCCAGGTCGCTGCGCTGGTCGAACACTTCTTCGCCGGTGGCCAGGTCGATCTTCATGAGGGTGGCGCGCACCGTGTTGTCCTGGTCCAGGTTGATGCCGGACAGGTAGGTGCCGCGGGTGAGGTTGTCCTTTTTGCCCGTGACCCAGGCGTGGGCGCCGTCCGGGGCGATGGCGACGGCCGCCAGGTAGTTGGGCACGCCGCGCCCGTCAGCGCGGTCGTCGATCCCCCACTGCACGGCCAGGTCGATGACGCGGTCCAGGGACAGGGTGTTCGGCGCGACGGACAGGTCCCAAACCTGCCCGCCGTCGTCGGGGGAAATGAAGCGCGTCACCAGGGCGCGGTTACCGTCCGAGGTGAGGGCGACCGCGCGGGGCGTGGGCCCCAGGGCCAGGCGATCGACTTCCGCCAGCGACGTGGTCGAAAGCAGGGCCACTTCGCCGCTGCCGTAGAGCGAGACCAGCATGCGGTTGTCGGCGGCGTTGAAGGCGATGCCGAAGGGCGCGGCCCCGTAGCCGAGCTCGACCAGGCCCTGGCGGCGGCCGTTGGCGCCGATGATCAGCACCTGGTCTGCGTCGTGGCAGGTGATCCAGGCGCGCTCCTGCTGGTCGATGGCGACGCTGCGCGGGTCGGCGCAGGTGCGCAGCTCATCGATGCGGGAGCGCGAACCGGCGTCGAAGCGTGTGATCGTGTCGTTGTCGGGGTTGACTACCCAGAGGCGGCCGCTACCGTCCATGGCCTGGGGGGCGCTGGCCACGCCCCGCAGGCCGGAAATCGGTTCCACGACCGTGACCCCGACACTGCGCGAGGCCACGGCGCCGGCTTCGTCGCGGACCTGCACCAGCGCCGTGTAGTGCCCCTCGGCAGGGTAGCTGTGGCTGGCGTCGCGGCTGGTCTGCCAGTCCGTGGCGGAACCGTCGCCAAAGTCGAAGCGGTATTCCAGCGGGTCGCTGTCCGGGTCGTTGGCGGTGGTGCTGAAATTGGCCGTACCCCCCGGCGCGACGGGCTGGTTGCTCACGGTAAAGGCGGTGATGTTCGGCCGGCGGTTGCCGCCGGAGACACTGCTCCCGGTGGAAAAGGTGAAGCTGTAGGCTTGCATGCCGTTGCCTACCGCGTCCTCGATGCCGTCTTCGATGAAGGCGACCTCGTAGGTGGTGTTCGCGGCCAGGTCGTTCCGGGGCACGATGGACAGGATGTCGTTGGAGGCAAAGAAATAGTCCGCCGGAACGACGGCGCCGCCGGGGCCGAGGGAGCGCAGCACCACGGTAGAGGCGTTGATGGTCTCGGACTTGAGCGTCTCGTGAATCAGCACCTGGATACTGTGGGTCACGGGGTAGTTGGTCTCGCCGTTGGCGGGGCGGTGATAGCCCACGAAGGGGCCGCGCGTGTCCGGCTCGGCCTGGTGGGCCCAGATGGACATGCCCGTGCCGCAGTGGGTGCCGAAGCCGGGCACGGAGCAGGTGCCGCCCCGGTACAGGCCCCCGGTGATCACCAGGTTGCCGACGGGCAGGGACCACTGGCTGGTGTCGATGGGCGGCCCGCCGCGGGTGTCGCCGGCCTCGTCCAGGGCCAGGACGACCTGGAAGGTGCGCATGTCGATCTTGTAGCGCTCGGTGAAGGCGTACTCGTCCTGGAACTGCGCGTAGTTCGGGTTGCCCTCCACCGGTACATCCGCCACCAGCTGCAGGTCCGTCGGGTCCGTGGCGTCCACCACGGCATAGCCGCCGGAGGGCTGGTTGCGGGGGAAGAAAAAGTAGAGGCGGCCGTTCACGCCCACCGGGTCGGGCCAGTAGCCGCCCACGCTGCCGTCCGTGAGCACGTCGAGGAGCTGCGGGTCGGACGGGTCGGAAACGTCCCAGGCCGCGATACCCGTGCGGGACTGGTCCGAGGCGTAGTACAGGGTGGTGCCGAAGACAAAGGCGTGGCCGATGACGCCGGTCGCGCCCACGGGATCGAAAACTGCCGCCGGTTCCGTGTTCCAGCGCCCGTCGAGGTGGATCTCGGCCGGCTGGCCGGTGTCGCCGTAGCTCCAGAAATCCGTCACGCCCCAGGGCCGGCTCATGCCTGAATGACCCCAGCCCAGCCAGGGGAAGTCCAGCGCGTTGGACGACTCGGAGACCACCCCGGCGCCGTCCACCTCGAAGGTATAGCCGGAGGTCAGGCGCTCGCCGGTCTTCATAAAGCCGTGCGCCATGAAACCGTGGCGCGTGGGTCCCAGCACCTGCGTGACCTGCGGGTTGGCCGGGTCGGAGATGTCCCAGGCGCGGACCTGGTAATCGCCCGGCGGACTGCCCGGCGCTTCGGGAAAGGTAATGAGCATGTCGCCATGAAAGGCGATGACCGCCGTGCGGCCCGCTTCCGGGGCATTGGGGCCGCTGATCAGTTCGCCCGGCGTCCGAACCACGTTGGGCACACCCTGTGCCAGTGCATTCGTCACCATCAGCGAACCCAGCAGGCCCGCCATGAGTGATGTCCTTATCATGCTGGCGACCGGGTTTTTCCAGTGTGATCAGTCTACTACGTGGGGGTTTGTGCGTAAAACATGGGCCTCGAGGGAAATCCCGTCACGCTTCGTGCGTTATTCCACGATTAACCGGAAAAGGTACGCGCAATAATTGCTGCCTGGTGGAATGAATGAGCGGGTTTTCAGGTGTTTACGGCGGGATGACGAGCAAACGACCAGGAAAAACAGTGTTACTCTCACCTTTTCCCACTAATTCTAGTTATGCCCTAGGGGGTCGGATTCACAGACACTATGTACTTCGAGCTCCTTAGCGATATTCAAGGCATTGAGACATTTGCTTCCGGTCGAGGGATTCGAGAGTTATCACGACTACAGAAGGTTTACGGGGTTGGACGATGGAGAAAGCGTAAGGGGTTTGCGACGGTGAGGCTGCGGGACGGAGCCGAACTCATCGCTGAGTTACACTGGTATGAAGCGACCGGGATCGGTCGCAAAGAGATGAAAATCAAACGGTTTGTTGAATCACTATGAAATCTGCCAAATACGTTGTGTGTGTCGATAACAAGGACTTTGAGGTTTCGCTCGAGCTACGGAAGATTTATGAGGTTGTCGATGACGCATCGGCTGATGCACACGGTCAACTTCGAGTTGTCGACGAATCGGGTGAAGACTATCTGTTCCCTTCCCAGCTGTTTGTTGGAATTGAAATTCCCGCGTCGCTACGCGCGAGACTGTCGGATGCCGCATAACAAATCATTCAAGCCGCAGGCTGCGCCTGCTCGGACCGGCCTGCTGCCGGCCGCTTAATTCAAACGTTAGGTGCGTAGACTTAGCGATGATGCAATATCGAGATGGCACAGTCATTCGCCTTCGCGACATAGTTCAGCTCACTGATGGAAGAACAGCGGAAGTTGTAGCCTTGCTCAAGTCTGGACAGTTTTCAGAAAAGTTCTGCAGAGAGGACTGGCCAATGTTCTCTTCCGGTGTATTGGTGAGAACTGAGAATGGTGGCATTGAGCATTTTCCTGAAACTGACGAGGAACTGGTATTCGTTGAGCATCCGAAGAAGAAGGGGCGGTTTCGCCGGTGGTGGGATCGACCCTCTAGACCGGGTGATCGAGCAATGTCAGGACTCCTCGGGGCTTGGGCGGGTCTTTGGATCGGGGGTCTCGGCATTCTGATTTTTGGGCCCCCGTTAGGGTTATGGGGGATTCTCGGATTCGCATTTGCCGGCAGCGTTCTTGTGTTCTGCTTCGGCATGGTCTTCCCTAAGGCTTCTCGTCTTGTGACTACGCCTTTTGCATTTTTTTGGATCGGTGGTGGCGGCAGCACCTAACAAGTCGTTCAAGATGAAAATTTTCCTGCGAATGAAAGCGTGGATGCTTTTTCTGTTTTTTGCTGCGCCCTTTTTGTTCAGCTTCTTTATTAACTTCTATGGTTTCCCTGCTGAAGATTTTGAGGCTTCGTTTCGATACACAGGCTACGCCAACATACTGATGGTGATCGGTTTGTATGGTTGGCTTTATTCAATTGGAGTCTCCGCTAATTCGCAGCTACAACCAGATCTCAAACGAAACGACCTAGGCTTTAAGCTCGGCTTGGGATACGCGGGTGCCTACTCCCTGGTGTTTTTTGGCCTTATCGGTTCAGAGTTTATGGCCGAAAGAATGTCGATGATCATGCCCCTTCACCTCTTGGCGATGTTTGGGGCGTTCTATGGGTTATGGTTTTCTGCCCGTCAGCTCGTAGCGCTCAAAGAATCTCGAAAAGTTACCTTTGCTGAGTACAGTGGGCCGTTTTTCCTGATGTGGTTTTTCCCAATCGGAGTGTGGTTTGTACAACCCATCGTTAATGAGCTGCTTGGTGGGGCTCATGAAACATAACAAGTCGTTAAAGATACGGCCTTCGGCCGTTCGGACGCGGCTGCGCCGCGCCGCTCAACTCAAACGTTAGGCGAGAAAAGAAAATGCGAACAGGCGCATTGACCTTGTTCTCCGGAAAAATGGGGGCAGGAAAATCAACGAAAGCAAGTCAGCTTGCCGAAGAGCGCAACGCAGTATTGATCTCTGAAGATCATTGGTTATCAATGCTTTATC
>JAZBOL010000117.1:0-14907 GCA_036351115.1 Lysobacterales bacterium
CCCATTTGATCGTTTCCTTGCTGTCCATCGTAGAGCGGGTCAGGATCGAGAAGTCTGAAGAGACGTCCTGGAAAACCACCTTACGATATTCAGGGTGAATGTCAGCTTTCATGACGGCTTTCCTGTTATCGGGTCTCCAAAAGAGCCGGGCATTTTAACGACGGAACCCCCGCAATGCAAGGCTTCAGGCGGTCGATTGCGGGGGTGATCCGATGGGCATTCCGGGCCGGGAAACCCGGGGCGATTCCGGCAGGAAAAGCGCCTGCAGATCGTTGCTGAATCGCCAGCCGAGATCCGTGGGTCGAAAACCGCCCGGCGAACGTTCCAGAAGGCCGCGTTTCTGCGCGTTGGCCAGGGATCGCGTGACCGCCTCCCGCGACAACCCCGTGTGCCTTTCGAAAGCGTCCAGGGAGAAGCCGTCCCGCAGCCTCAGGGCGTTGAGAAAAAACTCGAAGGCCAGGTCGTCTGCGGGCACCGCGAGGTCCTGCGCGAGGGGATCGCCCGCCAGGTAGCGTTTCGGATGCCGGGTCTTTATCCGCCGCCGCACCTCACCCGTGGCCGGCAGCGTGATCTTGCCGTGTGCGCCCGCGCCGATGCCCAGGTAATCGCCGAAGCGCCAGTAGTTGAGGTTGTGCCGGCTCTGGCGGTCCGGCAAACACCAGGCCGACACCTCGTAGGACTGGAAACCGGCGCGCACCAGCCGCTCTGCCGACTGCTCCTGCATCGCCCAGCAGGTTTCCTCGTCCGGCAAAGCCGGCGGATTGCTGGCGAAGGCGGTGTTGGGTTCGAGGGTGAGCTGGTAGTGGCTCAGATGGGTCGGCGAACCCGCCAGGGCCCGTTCGAGATCGTCCAGGGCGCCTTCCACGGTTTGCCCGGGCAGGCCGAACATCAGGTCGATGTTGAAATTGTCCAGGCCTGCAGCGTGCAGCGCGTCGATGGACCGCTCGATGTCCCCCCGTCCGTGAATGCGCCCCAGGGCCGAGAGCGCGGACGGATCGAAGCTCTGGGCGCCCAGGGAAACGCGATTGATGCCGGCATCTCGATAGGCCCGAAAACTGTCCCGCTCGATGGTTCCGGGATTGGCTTCCAGGGTCACCTCGAGCCCCGGCGCCAGCTCCAGGCGGGCACGCAGACCGTCAAGCAGTTCACCGATGCGGTTCGCCGAGAACAGGCTGGGGGTTCCGCCACCGAGGTAGACGCTGTGCACGGTGCGGCCCCAGACGAGGGGCAAATCGCTCTCGAGATCTGCCAGCAGGGCCCGCACGTAGTCCGCCGCCGGCAACTCGCCCTTCAGCGCGTGCGAATTGAAGTCGCAATAAGGGCATTTCCGCACGCACCAGGGCAGGTGCACATACAGCGACAGCGGGGGCAGGCCCAGTTCACGGGCAGGCATGGCAGGGGCTCAGCGTTGCCCGAGGGCTGTCAGCAACGCGGCGACGGCCTGTCCGCGGTGGCTGATGCGATTCTTGGTCATGGCGGGCAGTTCTGCCGAGGCGCAATCTTCCCCGGGCACGAAAAACAGCGGGTCATAACCGAAGCCTCCGCCGCCGCGGGGTGACAACAGGATGCGGCCGTGCCAGGCGCCGGTCACGACCACCGGCGCGGGATCCCGTGCGCTTTTCAGCAGCACCAGGGCGCAGTAGAAATAGGCGGCGCGCTGGTCCCCCGCGAGCTCGTCCATGTCCGCCAGCAACTGGGCGTTGTTGGCGGAATCCGTTCCCTCGCGGCTGTAGCGGGCCGAGTGGATGCCAGGAGCGCCGCCCAGGGCTGGCACCACCAGGCCGGAGTCGTCCGCCAGGGCCGCATGCCCCGTGTGCGACGCGGCGTTGCGTGCCTTGAGCAGCGCATTCTCGACAAAGGTCAACCCGGTCTCCGCGGCCTCCGGCGTTTCCCAGTCGGACTGGGGTCGCACCCGCATACCCAGGGGCTCGAGCAGTTCCGAAAACTCCCGGAGCTTGCCGGCGTTGCCGCTGGCAAGGACCAGGGTGTCGGAGGCACGCTTTTCAGGGTGCTCCGCCATGGTTCAGTCCGCGAGGGCCTCGTTTTGCAGGGCCAGCAATTCGTCGATGCCCTTGCCGGCAAGATCCAGCAGGCGATCGAGCTCACCGCGACGGAAGGCGTGTCCTTCCGCCGTACCCTGGACCTCGATGAAACCTCCGCCATCGTTCATGACCACGTTCATGTCCGTTTCCGCCGTGGAATCCTCGGCATAGTCCAGGTCGAGGACGGGCGTGGTGCCGAAGATTCCCACGGAGACGGCGGCCACCTGGCCATGGATCGGGTTCCGGTCGATCTTCCCGCGCTCCTCGAGCCAGCGGCAGGCGTCGGCCAGCGCCACGTAGGCGCCCGTGATCGCGGCTGTACGGGTGCCGCCATCCGCCTGGATCACGTCGCAATCGACGGTGATGGTCCGCTCGCCGATGGCGCCGCGGTCGACCACGGCGCGCAGGGAGCGGCCGATCAGCCGCTGGATCTCCAGCGTGCGCCCCCCCTGCTTGCCCAGGCTCGCCTCGCGCCGCATGCGGCTTCCCGTGGAGCGGGGCAACATCCCGTACTCCGCGGTCACCCAGCCCTCGCCCTTGTTGCGCAGCCAGGGCGGCACGCGCTCCTCCACCGATGCGGTGCACAATACCCGGGTGTTGCCACAGGCGATCAGCACGGACCCCTCCGCGTGCATGGTGTACTGGCGTTCGATCAGGACAGGACGCATCTGGTCCGGTTCGCGCTGGCTGGGTCGCATGGAGGCTCCGATGGATTTCTGGGGAATGCTTTGGCGGGTGTGTTCCCGATAATCTGCCGCTACCATTGTGCCATCGTCCGCCAACCCGGAACAGAAATGATCAAGAGCATGACCGGCTTCGCCGCCGTCAGCCACCAGTATCCCTTCGGCCGCCTGGCCTGGGAGGTGCGCAGCGTCAACCACCGCTACCTCGAATACAGCCTGCGGCTGCCCGAGGAATTTCGGGCCCTGGAACCGAAAGTGCGCGAATGCCTGGGCCGCTATGTCAAACGCGGCAAGATCGACGCCACCCTGCGCTTTCACCCCATGGGCGACGAGGCCGGCGCGAACGTCAGCCTCAACGAACCCCTGGCCCGGCGCCTGATCGAGATTCACGACCGCCTCGGCACGCTCGCACGTCACAGCCAGGAAGCGGACGTCACCATGCTCATGCGCTGGCCGGGACTGGTGACGGAAACCCTGGCGGATCCGGCACCGCTGCACGAGGCCGCGCTCGAATTGCTGGAAGGGGCCGGGGAAAGTCTCGTCGCGGTGCGCAGCCGGGAAGGCGAGAAAATGGCCAGCATGGTGCGGGAACGGCTCGATGGCGTCGACGCGCTCACGGCGCAGGTGCGCGAGTGGTTGCCGGACATCCGGTCGGCCCTGCGCCAGCGCATGAACGACCGGGTTGCGGAGCTGGCCCAGGGCAAGGAACTCGACCCGGACCGCCTGGAGCAGGAAATCGCCATCCTCGCCCAGAAAATGGACGTGGACGAGGAACTGGACCGCCTTGACGCCCACGTGGCGGAAGCCCGCCGCACCCTGGGCCAGGATAAGCCCGTGGGGCGCCGGCTGGACTTCCTGATGCAGGAGTTCAACCGCGAATCCAACACGCTCAGCTCAAAGTCGGTGGACCAGCGCACCACCCAGGCGGCCGTGGAACTCAAGGTGCTCATCGAGCAGATGCGGGAGCAGGTCCAGAATGTCGAGTGAGTCCGCCGAACGCGGTCAACTCTTCATCGTCGCGGCGCCCTCCGGCGCCGGCAAGACGAGCCTGGTCAATGCCCTCGTCGCCGACGATCCGCGGCTGGTCATTTCCGTGTCCTACACCACCCGGGAGCCCCGGCCCGGTGAAACCGACGGTGTCCACTACCACTTCGTGACGGCCGGCGCCTTCGAACGCCGCCGGGAGGCGGGGGAATTTCTCGAAGACGCCGAAGTGTTCGGTCACTGGTATGGCACACACCGCCAGACCACGGAAGCGATTCTCGACGCCGGCCAGGACGTGATCCTGGAGATTGACTGGCAGGGCGCCCGGCAGGTCAAGGAATCGTTCCCGGACTGCCGCTCGATTTTCATCCTGCCGCCGTCCGTCGAAGCGCTGCGCGAACGCCTGGGGGCCCGGGCTCAGGATTCCGAGGCCGTGATCGAACGGCGCATGGCCCAGGCCCGCGACGAACTCTCTCACTGCGAGGAGTTCGATTTCGTGGTCATCAATGATGATTTCGGCGAGGCCCTCGACGAGCTCAAGGCGCTGATCCGCCACCTCAGGGGCGAGGGCGACTTCAGCCCGGTCAATTGCGAATCACTGCTGGCGGAACTGCTTGAAATTCGATAGCATTGAAGGCTTCGCCCTGTGCATAGCTGATTTTGGGGATTACCCATGGCACGAATTACCGTAGAAGACTGTCTCGACAACGTTGGCAACCGTTTCGAACTGGTGCTGACCGCCACCCGTCGCGCCCGCCAGATCGGCCACGGCGCCGAGCCGATGGTGGAAGAGGAAAACGACAAACCCACCGTCATCGCCCTGCGCGAGATCGCCGGCGGGCTCATCGACGCCGAGAAGGTCGACCTGATCCAGGCCGAGATCGAAGCCGCCAAGGTGTTCGACGTCGAAGAACTCGAGGAAGACGCGTCCGCCTGACCCGGAATACCTGATGCTGGCGACCTCGGGATTTCCGGAACCGGTCCTTGAGCTCAGGGATCTCCTGAACACCTATCTGGAGCCGGACAAGGTCGCCGTCATCCTCCGCGCCTTCGAGGTCGGCGCCGAGGCCCACGAGGGCCAGACGCGCAAGACCGGCGAGCCCTACATCCTTCACCCCGTCGCCGTGGCCAGCATCCTGGCCAAGCTGCGCATGGACCACCACAGCGTGGCCGCCGCGGTCCTTCATGACACGATCGAAGACACGCACCTGACGAAGGAGCAGATCGAAGCGCAGTTCGGCGCCGAGGTCGCCGACCTGGTCGACGGAGTGACCAAGCTCGACAAGATGAAGTTCCGCACCCGCAGGGAGGCGGATGCCGAGAGTTTTCGCAAGATGCTCCTGGCCATGTCCCGGGACCTGCGGGTCATTTTCATCAAGCTGGCGGACCGCCTGCACAACATGCGCACCCTGGGCGCCATGGCGCCCGAATCCCGGCGCCGGATCGCCCGCGAGACCCTCGACGTCTATGCGCCCATCGCGGACCGCCTGGGCATGAACAGCCTCAAGTCCGAGCTCGAGGATCTCGGCTTCGCCAGTCTGCACCCCTGGCGGCACCGGACCATCGCCGAGCACGTGCAGGAGGTGACGGGCAACCGCGAGGAGATCATCGAGACGATTCGCAAGGCCCTCAAGCGCAAGATGAGCGAGACCGGGGTACCCTGCCGCATCGCCGGGCGCGAGAAAACCCCTTACAGCATCTACCGCAAGATGCTGGCCCGGGACCTGTCCTTTTCCGAGGTCATGGATGTCTATGCCTTCCGGATCATCACCCACTCGGAACCCCACTGCTACATGGCCCTGGGCGCCGCGCACGCGCTGTACCAGCCGCGCCCGGGCCGCTTCAAGGATTACATCGCCCTGCCCAAGGCCAACGGCTACCAGAGCCTGCACACGGTGCTGAGCAGCCCGTACGGCCTGCCCGTGGAGATCCAGATCCGAACCGAGGAGATGGACATCACCGCCGAGCAGGGCGCCGCGGCCCACTGGCAGTACAAGAGCGGCGAAGTCACCGCGGGCACGGCGCAGGTGCGCGCGCGCGAATGGCTCATGCAGCTGGTGGACGTGCAGCGGCACACGGGCGATTCACTGGAATTCCTCGACGGCGCCAAGTCGGACCTCTTCCCGGACGAGATCTTCGTGTTCACGCCCAAGGGCAAGATCATCGATCTGCGCCGCAACGCCACGGCCCTCGATTTCGCCTACGCGATCCACACGGACGTGGGCAACCACACGAAAAGCGTGCTCGTGGACAAGGTCGAGGTACCCCTGTCCACCCGCCTGAACCACGGTCAGACCGTGGAGGTGGTCACGGATCCGGACACCAACCCGGTGCCCGAGTGGCTGGATTTCGTCGCCACGGCCAAGGCCCGAACCGCCATCCGCCACTACATCCGTTCCCTGGAGAGCGAGGACACGGTGCGGCTTGGCCTGCGCATGCTGGAAACAGCGCTCAATGCCCGCGGCAGCAATATGGAGGCCGTGTCCCAGGATCAGCTGGAGCAGCTGCTGCTGGACAACGCACTCGACCGACCCGAGGCGCTCTATCGGGATATCGCCCTGGGCAACCTGCTGGCCGGCGTCATCGCTTCCCGCCTGGCCCCGGGCCGGGAGGACAGCGAGGATGCAGAGGCCCTCGAGATCGCCGGGTCCGAGGGCAGCGCCGTGGCGTTCGCCGCCTGCTGCTTCCCCATTCCGGGCGACCGCATCATGGGCCACCTGTCTGCGGGCAAAGGCGTGGTGGTACACCGCACCAGCTGCCGCAATGTGCGCGAGCTGCGCAAGCATCCGGATCGCTGCCTCCGGGTGCGCTGGGCGCCGATCACGCACAGCATGTTTCCCGTCAGCCTGCGCGTGATCAGCGAAAACGTGCCCGGCAGCCTGGCCAATATTTCCGCCAGCATCAACGAGGCCGGCAGCAACATCGAAAAGGTCGAGCAGCCGGAAGCGAATCCGGAAACCGCCACCCTGCTTTTCACCATCAGCGTCAAAAACCGCGATCACATGGCGCGGGTCATGCGCCGCCTGCGTCGCAACCGTAAGGTCCTGCGCGTGAGCCGGGTGACGACCTGAAGCAAAACGCCCTGCCGTTCGAACGCCCCAACCCAATACTGAATACCGATCATGCCCAAAACCATCATCTCGACGCCCAACGCCCCTGCCGCCATCGGCACCTACTCCCAGGCGGTCCGTACCGGCGACCTGGTCTTTCTTTCCGGCCAGATCCCCCTCGATCCGGCCACCATGGAGGTCGTGGATGGTGGAATCGAGGCCCAGGTCCGGCGGGTGTTCGAAAACCTGCAGGCGGTCTGCGAGGCGGCCGGCGGCACCCTGGCCGACCTGGTCAAGCTGAACGTCTTCCTGACGGACATGGGCGATTTCCCGGTTGTGAATGCCGTCATGGAAACGTTCTTCGAAGCGCCCTACCCGGCACGTGCCGCGGTCGGGGTGGCTGCCCTGCCCCGCGGAGTGGCGGTGGAAATGGAAGCTGTCATGGCCCTCGAAGGTGACCGCTGACCCGCTGACGCAACTCGACGGTGTCGGACCGCGGCTGGCCGAGCGCTTGCAGGGCCTCGGGATTCACGATGTTCCCGATCTGCTGTTTCACCTGCCGCTGCGTTACGAGGATCGCACGCGCCTGACGCCGATCGGTGCCCTGACCCCCGGCATGACCGCGCAGGTGGAAGGCGAAGTGGAGCACAGCGCGATCGTCCCGGCCCGGGGTCGTCGCGCCATGCTGGTGGTGGTCATCGCTGACGGCACCGGACGCATCACGCTCCGGTTCTTTCATTTCCGGGCCCACCAGAAGCAGCAGCTGTCCCGGGGTTCCCGGCTGAGGTGTTACGGGGACGTTCGGCCCGGCTTTCGCGGGCTGGAGATGATTCACCCTACGTACAGTCGGCTCGTGCCGGGCCGGGAACCCCCCCTCGCCGACCGGCTCACCCCGGTTTACCCCTCCACGGAAGGCCTTGGCCAGGGCACCTGGCTCAGACTCAGCGAACAGGCCCTGCGCCGCCTGGAGAGCGGTGACCTCGCGCTGCGCGAACTGCTGCCCGAAGCCATGCTCCATAACCTGCAACTGCCCACCCTGGGCGAGGCCCTGGCGCTCATTCACCGACCGCCGCCCGGGGAAGACGTCGGCGCCCTCATGCAGCGGGATCATCCGGCGCAGCACCGCCTGGCCATGGAGGAACTGCTGGCGCACAACCTGAGCATGCGCCTTCTGCGAAAGCGTCAGCGCGCCCGGGCCGCGATTTCCCTGGGCGAGGAAACGAATCTCGAACGCCGCTTCCGGTCGTCCCTGCCCTTCGAGCTGACCGGGGCCCAGGCGCGGGTGACCCGGGAGATCGCGGACGACATGGCGGACACGCATCCGATGCTTCGCCTGCTGCATGGGGACGTGGGCTCGGGCAAAACCGTCGTCGCGGCCCTCGCGACCCTGCGGGCCATCGGCAACGGCGTCCAGGTGGCCGTGGTCGCGCCCACGGAAATCCTGGCGGAACAGCATCACCGGGTGTTCAAGGACTGGATGGAGCCGCTGGGGCTGAAACCGGCGTGGCTGACGAGCAAGGTAAAGGGCAAGCAGCGCGATGCAGCGCTGGCCGCCATCGCTGGAGACGCACCCGTGGTGATCGGTACCCATGCGCTCATGCAGGAAGGCGTCGCCTTTCGGCGTCTGGGCCTGGTGATCGTGGACGAACAGCACCGCTTCGGCGTCGGGCAGCGCATGGCCCTCATGAGCAAGGGTGACGACGGCGAGGTGCGACCGCACCAGCTGATCATGACGGCGACACCCATCCCCCGGACCCTGGCCATGACCGCCTACGCCGGACTGGAGGTTTCGGTCATCGACGAATTGCCAAAAGGGAGGAAGCCGGTGCGCACCGCGGTGGTCTCCGCGGAGCGGCGCGAAACGGTGATCGAACGGGTGGCCGCGGCCTGCGAAGAGGGCCGCCAGGCCTACTGGGTGTGCACCCTGATCGAGGAGTCGGACGCGGTGGAAGCCCAGGCGGCGGAAGAAGTGGCCAACGAGCTCGCCACGCGCCTGCCGGGACTGGAGATCGGCCTCGTGCACGGGCGCATGAAGCCGGCGGACAAGCAGCGCGTCATGGACGCCTTCAAGGCCGGGGAGCTCAAACTCCTGGTCGCCACCACGGTCATCGAAGTCGGCGTGGACGTTCCGAACGCCTCGCTGATGATCATCGAAAACGCCGAACGGCTCGGACTCTCCCAGCTGCACCAGCTGCGCGGACGGGTCGGACGTGGCTCGGCGGAATCCTCCTGCGTACTCCTCTACAGCTCGCCCGTTGGTGAAATGGCAAAGCAGCGTCTCGAGATCATGCGTCAGACCACGGACGGATTCCGCATCGCCGAGAAGGACCTGGAACTCCGGGGGCCGGGCGAAGTACTGGGCACGCGGCAGACTGGCCTCGTCCAGTTTCGCGTGGCCGACCTGGCCCGGGACGCGCATCTCCTCGACCGGATCCCGCCCGTGGCAGAAGGACTCATCGACAGCCACCCGGACCAGGTGCGGGCCCTGATTCGCCGCTGGGTGGGTGACGCCACTCGCTTCGCCGGGGTCTGAGGAGGGCCGCCCGGCTCAAGTGCTAAGCTGAAAAGAAAAGGAACTGACCGCATGAGCAACGGTGAACTCAAAGCGCTCCAGGTGGAGCTGTGCAAGCTTCAGAACTGGCTGCAGGAAACGGGCGAGCGGGCCATCATCATCTTCGAGGGGCGGGACTCCGCCGGCAAGGGCGGCACGATCAAGGCCATCCAGGAACGACTCAGCCACCGGGTATTTCGCAGTGTCGCCCTGCCCAAACCGTCGCGGGAGGAGTCCTCCCAGTGGTATTTCCAGCGCTACGTCGAGCATTTTCCCTCGGCCGGGGAGGTCGTCATGTTCGACCGCAGCTGGTACAACCGCGCGGGGGTCGAACGGGTCATGGGCTTCTGCACCGAAGCCCAGGTCGAGCGTTTTTTCGTGAACACGCCCAACTTCGAACGCTCCATCGTCTCCGCCGGCATCACACTGCTCAAGTACTGGCTGGAGATCGATCCGGAGGTTCAGCGAGAGCGACTCGGGGAACGACAGGACGATCCGCGGAAATACTGGAAGCTGAGCCCCATGGACCTGCAGGCCCAGCCCCGCTGGTACGACTACTCGCGCGCCCGGGACGACATGTTCCGGTACACCGACATCCCCGAGGCTCCGTGGTTTGTCGTGCCATCCAACGACCAGAAAGCGGCGCGTCTCAACTGCATCGCGCACCTCCTGTCCCAATTCAATTACAACGGGCATGACTACGAGTCGCTGGACGTGGAAATACCACCCGTCGACGAGAGCAAAGCGTACGATGACCGCGCCACGCTCGCCGAGGTGGCGCACGTCCCTCAAAGGTACGATTGACTGAAGCGAAAGGTCCGCGAGGCGCGGCGCAGCATTCAGCGAAGCATGGCCATGGCCAGGCTTTCGATCTCCGCCCGGGCCTGCTGCAGATCCGACTCGATGGCCCGGCGCAGCTCGATGTAGGCGGGCATTCCGTGGAGCGGCTCGAGACGCCCGTCGATGTCCAGGATCCAGGTCTGGCGCCACCCCCGTTCATAGGCCGCCTGCAAGGCCTCCACCGCACCCTCGTAATCCTCGTGCAGCACGTCGATGACTGACGCGGTGTAATAGATGTCCGGGCTGTCCACGCCGTTGACCCGGGCGCGATTCAGGGCACGCTCCGCCTGGGCGAGTCGTTCCCGGGCCCTCTCCGGATCGCCCACCACGTCGTGCAGGAAAGCTGCCGCCGTGAGGTTGAAGAGCTGGTCACCTTTGAAGGCGATGTCCTCATCGGGATTGATGGCCTGCTCGAACTCCGAGAGCGCAGCCGGAAGATCACGGGCCACCATGCGGATCAGTCCCATTTGCTGGTGGTAGTAACGCTGAAAGTTTTCCGGCAGCACATCGACGTCAGTGCCGTATATGTCCTTGACCGTCGCCTCCGCTTCTTCCAGGCGCCCGTCGAGCAGCAGCAACTGGAAATACTGGCCCTTAAGTTCCATGTTGTCACCGGCGATCAGCATGGCTTCCTGCAGCAGCTCTTCGGCACGTTCCGTATTGCCCAGTTCAAGCCAGGCCTTGGACAACATCTGGATGGCCTGCGGATTGTCGGGATCGAGGTCGTAGGCTTGCCGCGCGAGCGTCCAGCCCTGCACCAGGTCGCCGTTGAAGAAAGCGATGGAGGAGAAGGTGCGCAGCAGGTTGGTCGAGTCCGGCTTGACCAGCAGCAGGCTCCGCAGCAGCTCGCTGGCCTCGTCATACTGGCCGCGGCTGTTCAGGTTGCCGGCGTAATTGATGGCCAGGAGTTCGTTCAGCGGATCGATCTGCATGGCCTCCTCGAGCACGAGGGCCTGTTCGCCGATGCGCCCGGTGTTGCCGAGGACGGTGCCGAGCCACAGGCGGGCGGGCACGTAGGCGTCGTTGAGCTCGACGGCCTTGCGCAGGGCCGACTCGGCAAACTCGTCCAGCCCCACCTCCATGTTCGCCAGACCCAGCGCGGCCCAGGCTTCGGCGGATTCGGGGTCGAGGGCGAGGGCCTTTTCAATGTATCGCTCGGCCTGTTCCACCGCCTTCATGCGATTGGAGTCGCCATACAGGGACAGAAGAATGAACGAATCGGCAATGGCGGCGTGGGCCGGCGCGAACAGGGCATCGTGTTCCAGCGCTTCACCGAACAGGGCAATGGCGCGCTCGAGCGCCTGGGGTGTACGGCGCCACCACAGGAGGCGGCCGGCACGGTAGGCCTCGAACGCCGCCAGGTTCTGGGTGCGCGCCGTCGGGGCTTCGGCTTCGAGCCCGGTGAAGTTATCCACCAGGGATTCGGCAATGGCGCTGGCCACTTCGTCCTGCAGCGCAAAAATGTCGTTCATCTCGCGCTCAAAGATCTGGGACCAGATCTGATAACCGTCCTCCACGTTGATCAACTGGGCCGACAGCCGCACCTGGTTGCCCGAGGTCCGCAGACTGCCCTCGAGAATGGTGCGCACGTTCAGTGCCTGGCCGATGCTGCGCACGTCGGCTTCCCGGTCGCGGAAGGCGAAGGACGAGGTGCGGGCCGCCACCTGGAGCCCTTCCACCTGAGCGAGCATGTTGAGGATTTCCTCCGCCAGCCCATCGGACAGGTACGCCTGATCCTGATTCGCGGACAGGTCCCGGAAGGGCAACACGGCGATGGAATTCTCCGGGGCGCTGAAATCACGTGCCGCCACCTCGGTCGCCGGCGTGCCGGTCGTCACCTCGGACATGCTGCCGAAGTACTGGTAGAAGGAAAAAGCGAGACCGCCGGTGGCGACGAGCAGCAGGCTGAACAGCGAGAAGCGCTGGACAGGCCCGAGCAGGTTGCTGTCGCTGGTGCGACGCACGCCTTCGCCGGTGATGTCGAACTGCCACGCCAGCATGAAGACGATGGGAAAGCCCAGGATCAGCGCCACCACGACGGAGGTGAACAGCCAGCCCGGCAAGCGCAGGGCTTCGGACAGCGGCTCCATGATCTGCAGGATCACGAACACGCCGACCGCGTAGGCGCCCACGGTCTTGAGCACCTTGCGACGCGACAGCTCCGCCATTACCGCGGAAAAAAATGACTGCCGTTCCTCCCCCATCTGTTGCACTGCCTCGATTTCCGTCGCTGGGTTGATGTTCAGAGTGGCACGACGGACCGGTGCGCTCAGTCCCGCTGCCTTTCCGATACGCGCTTCAGCCGGATCAGGGCCGACGTGTCCTCGTCGAATCCTCCGTCGTTGACGAGCTGCCGGTAGTCCTCGATCGCGGTTTCCGTCACTGACAAGGACATATCCAACTCCTGTGCCAAGGCCTCGCAGATGCGCAGGTCCTTGAGCAGCAGGCCGCACTTGAAGCCCGGCTCGAACTGGTCCGCGAGCATCGTGCTACCCCGATGATCCAGGAACCAGTTCCCGGCCGCGCCTGCCGAAAGTACCTCTATAAGACGCTCCGAAGGCAGATTTAGTTTCTCGCCGAAGGCCAGCGCCTCGCAAACCGCCTCGTTGATGCCCGCCACCATGACCTGGTTGACGGCCTTCGTGGCCTGCCCCGCGCCCGCGGGGCCCATGTGCGTCATGCGGGCGGAAATGGCCTCGAGCACTGGTCGAATTCGCTCAATATCGGCGGAATCGCCACCGGCCATCACCGACAGGGTGCCCTGTCGCGCGCCCTCGACACCGCCGGACACCGGCGCATCGACAAAAGCGATGTCACGATCGGCAAGCTCTGCTGCAAGGCGCCGGGTGAGGGTGGGACTGACCGTGGAGGTATCGACGACGGTGTCGCCCGGCGCCAGCCCCGGAAGGGCGGCGCGCAGGACGGCTTCGAGGTCGGGATCCGCGGACACGCAGGTCAGGAGCACGTTGCAAGCACCGGCGAGGGCCGCGGGATCGTCCGCGACCGGGACATCACAGGTTTCGGCCAGCGCGTCGGCGAGCGCCACGGCCCGCTGCGCGGTGCGATTCCACACGGCCACGAGCAAACCCGCCGCCGCGAGATGCTTTGCCATGGGCGCACCCATGGCGCCCAGGCCGATGACACCGACCTTCAATGCCGGTTTTTCGGCGCCCACTTCAGCAGTCAAGAGTGCTTACCTCCCCAGCGGTCCCGCTTTCTGCCCCCGGTGAACGCGCCTGACACGGTTTTCCCTGATGCGCGTGTGACCGCGCCCCGACGCGAGGGTTTCCTTCGATCCGGGGCCGCGCGACAAAGCGAGGACTGGCCGGGTCAAAGCGCCTGGTCGCCCGTCTCCCCCGTGCGGATGCGAATCGCCTGATCGAGGTCCATGACGAAAATCTTGCCGTCGCCAATGCGCCCGGACATGGCGGACTCCGTGATGGCTTCCACGACGGTTTCGGCCCGGTCGTCCGGCACGGCAATCTCGAGCTTCAGCTTGGGCAGGAAATCGACGACGTACTCCGCCCCACGGTAGAGCTCCGTGTGGCCCTTTTGCCGTCCGAACCCCCGCACCTCCGTTACCGTCATGCCGGTGACCCCGATGTCTCCGAGCGCATCCCGGACATCGTCCAGCTTAAATGGCTTGATGATCGCGGTTATCATTTTCACGGCTTGGCTCCGGACAGGGGTTGATGGGACTATATGGTCCCGTCTCCTGACGGGCAAGCATCCCCAGGCACCGGACACCCAACCATGATCGACCTCGCCAAAATCGACGAACTCGCCAACCGACTCACCCAGGCCCTGCCGCCGGCCGCCCGCACCATGGGCGACGAGGCCCAGGCCCAGTTCCGGGCCGCGCTGCGCAAGGGGCTGGCCTCCATGGACGTGGTGACCCGGGAAGACTTCGAGCTGCAGAAGGCGGCCCTGGAACGCGCCGAGGAAAAGCTCAAGGCGTTGGAAACGCGGCTGGCAGACCTGGAGGCGGGCGCTTAGCCCATCTCCCCTGATCTCCCGGGGAAAGCGTCCCCTCAGTCGAGGCCACGAAGCAGCGATCGCTTCTCCGTGCTGCTTCGCGGCTTCCAGTCCCCGTAGGTCGGATTGGGCAACATGAACCAGCGCGTTCCCCAGGGGCTTTCGGCCGAGGCCACAGCGTCGCGTCCGGTTGCGCCGTCCGCCCCCTGCTCCGAAGACGTGAAATCCCCGAGCTGGTCGCCAAACAGCATGACGATGTCCCGCTCGACCTCGACGCAGGCCCGTCGCGATTCCTTGTCCGACGACCAGACGCCGGCCGCCTGCTCCTCCTCGATCAACAGCGGTTGACAGGGGGGCGGCGGACGCTCGCCGCGAAGCATGAGGGTTGTTTCCGAGGTGTCGATACCGATGGCCTCGAGATTGGTCAGGGTGTCGCCGTGCTGGGGACACGCCCGGGACGTTCCCTCCCGGTCCCGGCAGGCGCGGTTCGTGATGAAGGCGACGTGGAAGCCCAGCGACTGCGCCCGTGAGACAAAGTCGACCACGCCCGGCACCGCATCCGCCGCCCGCAGCGCGATCCAGGCATCCCAGCTGTCGCTGGCGTAGGTCGCGTCATCGAGGACCAGCTGGGCCTGGTAGGCGACGTTGTCGAGGACGGTTTCGTCGATGTCCAGGACGACCGCCCTGCCCCGTTCCGGTGATGCCTGCGCCTCCGTAAGACGCTCCAGAGCCCGGGTCGCGGCAGCATAGATTCCCGTGGTCGCGGCGACGTACTCGCGCGA
>JAZBOL010000118.1:0-73080 GCA_036351115.1 Lysobacterales bacterium
CGCCAACGGCATCATGCACGTGAGCGCCACGGACAAGGCCACGGGCAAGGAGCAGCGCATCGAGATCAAGGCGGGTTCCGGCCTGTCCGAGGAAGAGATCGACAAGATGGTCAAGGACGCGGAGCTTCATGCTGAAGAGGACAAGAAGTTCCAGGAAGTGGTGACGGCCCGCAACAACGCCGACGCCATGGTCCACGCGACCCGCTCCAGCCTGTCCGAGCTCGGTGACGCCGTCAGCGACGACGACAAGGCCACCGTGGAGTCCGCCATCGCCGAGGTTGAAGAAGCCATGAAAGGTGACGACAAGGACGCCATCGAGGCGGCTGTGTCCAAGCTCACGGAAGCCAGCCAGCCGATTTACCAGCAGGCTGCCGCTGCCGCCCAGGCCGCCCAGGAAGGCGCTGCCGAGGCAGGGCCCGAGGCCGAGGCCAAGGACGCCGGTGACGACGTGGTCGACGCCGAGTTCGAAGAAGTGGACGAGGACAAGAAGGACTGATCCTTCAAGGTCTGGATCCAGGAGAACCCCGCGCGAGCGGGGTTTTCTTTTTGTGCCGAAAGCCCTTTGGCTCGCGACCGGTCTTTTCCCTGACACCCACCCGACAACGCACATACCAGGATATACGTACCATGAACCAGGATCGCACCCAACCGGATCCCTCCAATCGGGACAATGACGAGCAGCACCCCCCGGGCGCCTACACGCCTCCGGACGTCTGGACCTGGGACCAGCCCAGCGGCGGTACCTTTGCCGCGATCAACCGGCCCACGGCGGGACCCCGCCAGCAGGCCGAGCTGCCCGTGGGCAGGCACCCGCTACAGCTCTATTCCCTGGCCACGCCGAACGGCGTCAAGGTGACCATCCTGCTGGAAGAGCTCCTGGCCCTGGGGCGCGAAGGCGCGGAGTATGATGCGTGGCTGATCGATATCGGCGAAGGCGACCAGTTCGGCAGCGGCTTCGTGGACATCAATCCGAATTCGAAGATTCCCGCCCTGCTGGATCGATCCGGTGACGAGCCCGTTCGGGTTTTCGAGTCCGGGTCGATCCTCGTCCACCTTGCGGAGAAGTTCGGGGCCTTCCTGCCTGCGGGGGGCGTCGATCGCACCAGCACCTTCAACTGGCTGTTCTGGCAAATGGGGTCTGCACCGTTCCTGGGCGGCGGCTTTGGACACTTCTACAGCTACGCCCCGGAGAAATTCGAGTACCCGATCAACCGGTACGCCATGGAGGTCAAGCGCCAGCTCGACGTGCTCGACCGGCACCTGGCGGACAGCGAATACCTTGCCGGCGACGGCTACACGATCGCGGACATGGCCACCTGGCCCTGGTACGGGCAGCTGGTGCGGGGGTTCCTCTATGACGCCGCGGAGTTCCTCCAGGTGCGCGAGTACGGACATGTCCTGCGCTGGGCCAATCAGATCTGGGAGCGACCGGCGGTGCGGCGCGGCCGCATGGTGAACCGCACGAGCGGCGACCCGTCGGAACAGCTGCGTGAGCGCCATGACGCCGGCGATTTCGAGCACCGCACCGAGGACAAGCTCCACCGCGACCAGGCCGGGCCGTAAGGCCGGCATCGTCGCAGAAAAAAGCCCGGCGCGACGGCCGGGCTTGAGTCGATCTGGCGTTGTAAGCCTGTTCGGGGCCTAGCGGCCGTCGTCCACCGCGTCCTTGACTTCCTCGGCGGCTTCTTCGATTTCGTCGCCCACGTCATCCGCGGCTTCCTTGATCTCCTCGCCGGCCTCGTCCATCTTTTCACCCATCTTTTCCATGGGGCCTTTCTCCTCACAGGCCACCAGTCCAAGGCTGCCCACGAGCAGCAGGGCGATCATCCATTGTGTCAGCTTCACCGTTTCCTCCAGCGCGGGCGCGCCCGCTTCATGTCGTGAAACCCCATGATAGGTTACGCGGCGCGATTTATGAAAGAAGGTGCGTTCAGCCTCCTTCGATCAGTGCCAGCATGACCTCGTAAACGCGTTCACCGTTCACGATCACGGTCCAGATGTCGCCGTCCAGGGTCGCTTCGACCTCGCGGTTGGTGGCGTTGACATAGTCGGCCATGAAATTGATGGTGAAGGTCTCGCCTTCCGGGTCCTCGATCACCACCGAGCCCTGGCCTCCGTCCATGCGCAGCACGCCGGAGGGGCACTGTTCCCAGTCACTGGCGCCTACGTCCTTGCACCGGGTCCAGGCGGTGGCGTCGAAATCCAGGTCCGCGGCTGGCACGTAGTCGGGCCGGTCCGCATCGTCGTTCAGCATGGCTGTGTTCCAGTAGACGAACACCGATTCTTCCGGGAAACGGAAAATCAGGCCCTGGTCGCCCAATCCGCTCTGGCGGTAAACCGTGTTGCCGTCCTGGTCCGTGAAGTTCCCGGGCGTCTCCCCGTCGGGCATCAGGTCGTGCTCGATGCCGTCGGATCGGGTGATCACGACGTGCCCCTGCGCCTGGTAGAAGTGACAGGGAATCATCACGTCCGTGTGGTCTGCACCCGCCGGATAGACATCACAGCGCGCATCGACCGAGTCCGCCAGCGCGGTACCGCCCGTCATCAACGATCCGGACAAAATCACCAGTAAGCCCACCCATTTCTGCATGTTCGAAATCTCCATCGTCAGTCTCACTTCTTCCTCCATCGCCCGGACGTGTCCATGACGTAGTGTCCGGCCCGCGTCTTGTCGATGGCCGTCTGGCCGCCGACTTTTTCCACCTCGGCGAGGGGCGCGCCCTGCTGGCTGGCAATCTGCTGGTAGCGCGCCTTGCGCTTGGCGTTCACATCACGCACGAGGGCCTGGACGTCCGCCGGGGCGTCGCTGCGCACCAGGCCCAGGTAGCCGTCCGGCTTTTCACCGATCCAGCCGTCGGCCTTGGCCTGATCGAGGGCGGCGGCCGCAGCCGTGAGGCTCAGCATGAGACCGGCGAGCAGGGCAGCCAGCCTCAGGGTCCAGGATCGTTTCGCTGCTTGGCGTTGCGTCGTTTTCATCAGAACAGGTCCTCGTCTTCGAACATCTCTTCCACTTCCTTCTCGACCTTGACGAGAATTTCGTGCTTGATGTTCACGTTCATGTTGATTTCGATGGGCTTGTCAGGCGCCTCGACCTTGACCGTTGGTGTGCACGCCGCGAGCAGTGCCGCGGCCACGGCAAGGCCGCTGATCTGGAGCACGAGTCGTGTTCCGGTTCGGGGGGATTGCTGACTCATGGGATCTCCTGTGTCCATGAAGGGCTGTGCCCAGATTATCACTTTAGCCGCTGACAGATTACGCGGTGGCGACTGAACCACTGCTGAACGTCAGGGCTGCGGATTCCCGGGGGGCTTCAGGGTTTCCGGGAGGGCCGGTTCACCGGCCCGCAAACGCTCGATGATGGCCTTGTCGAAGTCGCCGGTAATGAACAGGCTGCGAAACAGCGCGGGCATTTCGCCCCCGAGATTCAGTCGAAAGCGGACCGGGTGCCCGCCGTACAGGTCGGGGTTCCGGCCCAGGAGGTCCAGGGCGATGGTGTAAGCGCCGTTGTTGGCGTAGTCGAGCTGGCCTTCCAGGCTGTCGTACTGAAAGTTCTCCAGGGCCTGCAGACCGATGTTGGTCGCCGGCACGCCGGAGGTGTAGCGCAACACGCCGGGCCCCCGGGCCGCGAAGCGGCCAGCCTCGACGGCGGGACCCGCGCCGTCGTTGACGATGGGAAAGGTGGCGTCGAGGGTGCCCGAACCGCTGAGTCCGTTCACGTCCACGAAGGACAGCAGCTTGCCGAGATCGAAGCCGGTCCATTCGATGAGTGTTCCCTGGAGCTGTCCGCCGGCGAGTCTCAGGCCCGGCGTTCGCAGCCGGCCGCCGAGCAGGCTCGCATCGAGGGAGACCAGTCCGAGATCGGCGCCCTGGAACTCGATGGATGTACTGAGGTCGGTGAGGTCGAGGCCGGCGGCGAGGTTGGCGAGCGCCAGCGCCAGCGGCCCGCGCCCGGAGATGACTTCCGCCACGTCCACCTCGGTGGTGAAGTCCAGGCCTTCGAAGCGACTTTCGCCCAGGCCGAGGGCCAGGGATTCTCCCCGTACCCGGAGTGCGCCAGCGAGGCGATCGTCTGCGTACGCGATACGCCCATCGAGCACGAGCTCTCCGCTCCCGAACCTGAGGTTTTCTGGCAAAGTCAGGGCCAGTGCCCGCGCGGCGGCCGGCATCGCGCCGGCGTCGAGTCGTGCGTCGTCCAGGGTGGCTTCCAACGTGGGGCGATCCAGGTCCGCGGCATACCGGAAGGGGATCTCGCCCGTGAAGCCGAGCAGCAGGCTGCCCTTTCCCTCGAGAAAACGGCCCTGGGAAAGCGCGCCTTCGATGTCGAGATCCATACCGCTGTAGCGCGACCCGTCCAGCACCACTTCGAGTCCGGTGGTCAGCGCCGCCAGGGTGCCATCCACGGCGGGCAGTTGCAGGGCGCCGATGTCCAGGTCCACGCCGTCGAGGGTGACGCCGAGGTCGGGCAGGGCGATGCCATTGAGGCTGCCTCGGCCAGACAGCCGGGTTTCGGCCAGGCCGCTTGCCTGGAGCGTGAAGGCGAGCGAGTCGACCGTGACCAGCGAACTGGCGGCCACCGCGTCCACCGGGGCGACGATGAAGCCGGCGCCGCCGAGCTGGCCCTCGAAATTCATCGCGCCGGCGCCCAGGGTGAGCGGGCCTGACAGGCCCAGGGTGCGCAGCCGGGCGGTGGCGGCGGCCTGGGTGATGCTGAAGTCGCTGAACTCCGCGGCGTCCAGGCGTCCGGAGAATCGGACCCCGTCCTGGCCGTAGGAGAAATCTCCCGTGGCTTCCACCTCGGCGGCTCCGAACCCGGCATTTCCATCGTCCATGCGGAGGATCAGGGTCGTGTTTTGCCGCAGACGGAGCTGCAGGCCCCTGGCGTCGAGAGAGAGAACGTCTTCACTCCGGGTCCAGGCGATGTCCGGCGCCGTGGCCGAGACGCGCGTGGCGTCACCGAGGCGGGCATCGAAGCGCAATCCGCCGGATGCCCGGGCCGGCGTCATGGAGCCGGCGGAAAAGCGAAACTCCAGCGGCTCGGCGAGGTCCGGGGGAGCCGAGACGTCCAGGATGAGCGGCGCCGTCGCATCGAGACCGTCCAGGGGCAGATCCTTCAGCAGCAGGGCCAGGGTATTGTTGATCGTCGGCAGCGGGCCTTCGCTGCGGATTGCAAGGCGGGAAAGGGACAGGACCGCTGCGCGGTTTTCGATGTTCACCGACGCGTCCAGGTCCAGGGCCAGCGCGGTGTCGCCGGTCGAAAGGCGCAGATCCTGGAGGTTGATGCCCGCGTCGGACAGCTCGAGCACCTGGTCACCCTCCAGGCTGGCTGCTGTAAAGAGCCGCCCCTCCACAGCCAGGGGCGGCTCGAGTCCGAGGGCATCGGCCAGCGGATTCAGCAGCCCGGGATCGAGCACGGCGAGATCCAGGTCCAGCTGCACCACGCCGTCCACCCGGTTGCCGGCCCCCGGTTTGAGGACCTGTTCCAGGTGCAGGGCAGGCTCCGTCGCTTGATTCGCCGTGGTCCAGTCGAGCAGGAACCGGGTTGCCCCCCACTCGAAATTCAGCCGCGAGGGCACTCGCACGGTGGCGTTGGGCGGCAGTTCGGCATCGATGACCAGGCGATCCGCCTCTCCATCCAGGCGCAGATCCTCGAGCGCGGTGGACCGGGCCGCATCGCCCTCGCCGTAGTTCAGTTCCAGGCGATCGACCTCGAGGGAAAGGCTGGGCGTCGGCATCACGAGCCGCGGCAGGGTGAGATCTTCCGGAAACTGAAACTCCGTTGGGGTGCCGCCCCCCGGTGATGCAAGGGCGGTGACCCGAACGACGTCCGCGTGCAGCGCGTTGTCCGCGTAGCGCCAGCTAGCCCCTTCCAGTTCGACGGTGATGTCCAGACCCGCGACGCGCCCCCCCAGACGGGCCGAGCTCAAGCCGGACTGCCACAGGCCCGGTCGATCGAACGCCGCCTCTTCGAGGGCCCAGCCCGCCGGCAGGAAACGCGCCACGATGGCTGGGGCGAGCCAGGGCGTGGCGAGCCAGAGGCCGAAAACCGTGACCACCAGTACCGTCGCAATTCGCGCGAAGACGCCCCCGGGGCCGCGGCGCCCGGGCGCGGCAGCGGTTGTGGTCTCGGCGGGATTTCGGATGCGGGTCCCGGTCATGGTCGGTCAATGGTCCCTGGTTTGGCGGTGGGCGACGGCGGCTCGTTCTCGCGGTATTTTAGTGCCCCATGAATCCCGATCGTTCAGAAATTGAGGAATCGCCGGTGACTCCGGTCGCGGTGCCGCATGAACGGCCGGGTGTCGTGCTCGCGCTGGTTTTTCTCGGTGGCGCCCTCGGCGCCGTCGCCCGGGAGTTTCTTGCGCCCGCCTTGCCCGATCCATGGTTCTGGTTTCCCATCCTGCTGGTCAATGTGCTCGCCAGCTTTCTCATGGGGTGGCTGTTCATGCTGCGCGGGCGTTGGCATCCCTACTGGACGCACACCCTGGTCGGCGGATTCTGTGGCGGTTTTTCCACCTTTTCCCATTTCAGCTACGAACTGGTGACCCTGGCGGACGCCGCGCGCTACCTTGAGGCTGGCGGATATATCGCCCTTGCGGTCGTGTTCGGTATCGCTGCCGCTGTCGCGGGCGAGTGGTTCGGCGGCCGGCTCCACGGCGCCCGCTGATGGCGGGCCTCCTGCTCCATCTCCTGTTTGCCCTGGGCGGTGGCCTGGGTGCGGTGCTCCGGTACGTGCTGACCAGCCGGCTGACGCACCGGTACCCGGTGTCCACGTTGCTCGTAAACGTGCTGGGATGCTTCCTGCTGGGCTGGTCGCTGACCGTGCTCTGGGAGGCGCCTGGTCTCCTGGGCGACCAGGAGCGGCGGTTGTTCGCCGGCTTTTGTGGCGGCTTCACCACGTTCTCGACGTTCGCCTACCAGTCCTTCGATCTCCACCGCCGGTACTCGGTGATCCACGCGGCGCTCAACATCGGCGCCAATCTCCTTCTGTGCATCGGCGCTTTCCTGCTCGGCCGGTGGGGTGGGACAGTGCTGCACTAGCGGCTTGAACGCGTGCCGATTGGCAATCCCCCGCAACCGCGTTACACTCATCAGCGAAAGCTCATTGAGACCGGCTGAGGGACAGGCCCTTGGAAGCCGGGGCAACCTTCGGAGCTAACCCCTCCGAAAAGGTGCCAACTCCTGCGGGATCCGTCGCGATTCCGGGAAATGAGTGTTCGGTCAGCGCTTTGCGATGGGACCGGACTCCTTCCGCCGTAAGGCCGATGTTTCCAGTGAGCAAAAGCACGATTGCACTGGAAACGAGGCCGAAACCATGCCCCTTACACACGACGACCGGACCGCCGCGTCCCCGTCCGCGTTCGCCACCCCCGTGTTCAGCGACCCGGCAACCGCGATGGGCCCTCGCCAGGGCTCCCGGCGAGGCGGTCGCGCCGCGATCGAGTCCTTACTGACCCTCACCGCCTTTCCGCTCGACATGGGCGGACGACTGGCCCGGCTGCGCGCCGCCTATCGCCTGGTGGGACACGAGCGCGCCCCGACCGTGGTCGTACTCGGTGGTATCTCCGCACATCGGCGTGCGGTCACCCTGGCCTCCGAAGGCGGGGAGGCGGGTTGGTGGCAAGGGGTCCTGGGCGAGGAAGGCGCCGATCTGTGTGCCCGCTACCGCGTCCTGAGCCTGGACTGGCTCGGCGGCCCGGACGGCACCACGGGACCGGGCGATGAAGCTTGCCCGGAGCCATTTCCCGCGGTGACCACCCGGGACCAGGCGCGCCTGGTCGTTCGGCTGCTCGACCACCTCGGCGTCGCTCACGTGCACGCCGTGGTCAGCGCGTCCTACGGCGGTATGGTGGCCCAGCACCTGTGCACGGAACTGCGGGGGCGCCTGGGCCGGGCGATCATCATGGGATGCGCCCACCGGCCCGATGCCATGGCGCTGGCCCGGCGCCACATTCAGCGGGAGATCCTCGCCCTCGTCGACGATGCCCGCGGCGTCGCGCTGGCGCGCGCCCTTGCCATGACCACTTACCGGACCGGCGCCGAGTTCAATCGGCGTTTCGGGGGGGACGAGGCGGGGGCTTCGCTGGCCGGCTATCTCGACTACCAGGGCCGCAAGTTCGCCCGGCGCTTCAATGCGCAGAGCTACGCCTGCCTCATCGATTCCATCGACGCCCACCGCTTCGACCCTACGGGACTCTCGACGCTTCTCAGCCTGCTCGGATTCTCGACGGACGAACTGTGCCCGCCCGCCCTGATGCGGGCGTTCGCCGGTTGCATTCCGGCCCTGCGGCAATTCGACGTACTGGAAACCCCCTTCGGACACGATGCCTTTCTCTGCGAGAAGGAGCGCGTGGCCGCGTTTTTGCACAAGACCCTCGACGGAGAATCCTCATGACGGACTTTACCCTGCGCCCCCACATCACCACCTCCGCCGTGCGAGCCGGCGTGGACAGCGATCAGCAACACGGTTCGGTGATGCCGCCGCTGTACCTGTCGTCCAACTACAGCTTCGAGGGACTCGGCAGAAAACGGACCTACGACTATTCCCGCAGCGGCAATCCAACCCGGGACCAGCTCGGGGCCGCCCTGGCCGATCTCGAGGGTGGAACGGGCGCGGTGGTCACCAACACGGGCATGTCGGCCGTGGTGCTGGTGACCCACCTGCTCAAAGCCGATGATCTCGTCATCGCGCCTCACAACTGCTACGGCGGTTGTTACCGGGCCTTCGATTCCCTCGCGCGACAGGGGCGATTCCGCACCCGCTTCAGCGATTTTCACGATCTCGAAGCGCTGCGGCGTGAGTGCCGCCTGCACCGGCCGCGGCTTTTGTGGGTGGAGACCCCGAGCAATCCTTTGCTCCGGATCACCGACCTGCGCCGCGTCGCACGGATTGCCCGCGAGTGCGGCGCGCTGCTGGTCGTGGACAACACGTTTCTCACGCCGCTCGGACAGCGCCCCCTGGCCCTGGGCGCGGATATCGTGGTGCATTCGACCACCAAGTACATCAACGGGCACAGTGACGTGGTCGGCGGCGCGGTCATTGCCCGCGACGCCCGCCTCGTCGAGGACCTCGGCTGGTGGGCCAACTGCGTGGGGTCCACGGCGTCGCCCTTCGACTGCAGCCAGGTGCTGCGTGGCCTGCGGACCCTCGGTGCCCGCTGGCGATGTCACCAGGAAAATGCCCGAGAGGTGGCGGAATTGCTGGCAGGCCACCCGGCCGTGGCCCAAACCCATTATCCCGGCCTGAAGTCCCACCCCGACCACGACCTGGCGCGACAGCAGCAGGAGGGCTTCGGTGCGGTCATCAGTTTTGAGCTCGCCGGCGGGCTGGCCGCCGCGGAACGGTTCGTGGAAGGCCTGGGCTGTTTCACCCTGGCCGAATCGCTGGGCGGCGTGGAGAGCCTCGTGTGCCACCCCGCCACCATGACGCACGCGGCCATGAGCGAGGAGGCCCGGACGGTCGCGGGGATCGGCGAAGGGCTGCTGCGCCTGTCCGTCGGAATCGAGCACCCGGCCGACCTGGTTCGGGACCTGCGACGCGGTCTCGAGCGGGCGGCGGGCGCATCGTCGCCTCGGGTGATCGCCGGCGTCGGGTGAGGTCGGCGAGGGGGAACGGGTCGCACGCTCGAGCCTGTCCGCCGCGTCGTCCCGGCGCTTGAAAGAAGGCCACCAAAGCACCATTTCTGGGGGGAACTGAAACCCGCAGTGGGACGGGAACCCTTCAGGCATGGCAAAAAAAGACTACTACGACGTTCTCGGGGTGAGCCGGGACGCCAGTGACGACGATATCCGCAAGGCTTACCGTCGCCTGGCCATGAAATTTCACCCGGATCGAAATCCGGACGACACGACGGCCCAGGAGCGTTTCACGGAGGCCCAGGAGGCTTACGACGTGCTGCGTGACCGCCGCAAGCGCGCTGCCTACGACCAGTTCGGTCACGCCGCCGTGGACGGTTCCGCTGGCGGCGGGCCCGGCGGTGGATTCCAGGGCGATGTCGGTGACATTTTCGGCGACATTTTCGGTGACATCTTCGGCCAGGGCCGCCGCAGTCGCGGTCCCCAGCGCGGGTCCGACCTGCGCGTGGGCATGGAACTCGATCTCGAGGAAGCGGTACGCGGGGTGGAGCGCGAAATCAAAGTGCCGACGCTGGGCGCCTGCGAGCGCTGCGACGGCTCCGGAGCCACCGACGGCAAGAAGGAAACCTGCTCGACCTGCGGTGGCGTGGGCCAGGTACGTATGCAGCAAGGCATATTCTCCGTGCAGCAGACCTGTCCGGGCTGCCAGGGTAGCGGTCAGCGAATCGCCAACCCCTGCGCGGAGTGCAATGGCCAGGGCCGGGTTCGCGAGACCCGCACCCTGTCGGTGAAAATTCCGGCCGGCGTGGACAACGGAGATCGCATTCGCCTCTCCGGCGAAGGCGAAGCGGGTCCCAATGGCGCCGCGGCCGGGGATCTCTACGTGGAAATCCGCGTGCGGCCCCATCGCCTGTTCGAGCGTGACGGGGACACCCTGTACTGCGAAGTGCCCGTCCCGTTTTCCACGGCGGCCCTGGGTGGCGAGCTCGAACTGCCGACCCTCGACGGCCAGGTAAAGCTCAAGGTGCCGGCGGAAACCCAGACGGGCAAAATGTTCCGCCTGCGTGGCAAAGGGGTGAAGTCGGTACGCAGCACGCGCCCCGGAGACCTCATGTGTCGTGTGGTGGTGGAAACGCCCGTGCGCCTGAATAAGGAGCAGAAAGCGCTTCTGCGTGAATTCGAAGCGTCCTACCAATCCGACGCCGCGGAGCACAACCCGCGGTCCGATTCGTGGCTGAAAGGCGTACGGGAGTTCTTCGACCGGATGACCTCCTGATGGCGATGGCGCCAACGCCCTCGTCGGCGTCCTCCGGCCGTGTGGCCATCCACGGCGCCGGACGAATGGGGCAGCGCGTGGCGGCCGCCGCGAAGGCGCGGGGCTGGAATGTCCTGGGACTCGTGTCCCGGCACCACCCCGGCGCACTGGACGATTTTCCGTGGTTTCCGGGTCTCGATGCCCTTGAGGGTGCGGCAGGACTTCCGGACGTCCTCATTGATTTCTCCCTGCCGGCCGGCGCGGTGGCTGCCGCGCGCTGGTGCGCGGGTCGGGGCGTGCCCCTGGTCAGCGGCACCACCGGCCTGGACGAGACGCAGCAGGCCGCCCTGCGACGATCTTCCGAGCACATTGCCGTGCTCCAGTCGCCCAATTTCAGCCCGGGGGTCAACGCGCTGCAGGCGCTGCTGGAACAGGCGCGTGACCTGTTGCCCGGGATCACCGCAGTGGAGCTGGAGGACGTCCACCACGTGCACAAGCAAGACGCGCCGTCCGGGACGGCCCTGACCCTGGCAGCCGCCCTGGCGCCGCTGGAGGTCGCTATTCATAGCCGGCGGGTAGGCGAAGTGGTGGGCGATCACGCGGTGACCCTGCGCCTCCCGGGTGAAACCCTGACCCTTTCCCACCACGCCGAAGACCGGAATATTTTCGCCCTCGGCGCCGTGGAGGCGGCCGCCTGGCTGAAGGCCCAGGCCCCGGGCGGTTACACGGCACGAAACTGGATTCTGGGTGCGGCGGCCCGTTCTTCCTGAGGCGCTTTGCCCGGCGCTTCGGGGACGCAAACTGCCGGGATGCCGTGGACGCGGCAAGCCCGCTTCCAGTACAATCCACCGGCTTAGACATTGGATTTAGCACCTCGGCCCGCGCGGCCAGTGTGGCTCCCAAGTGATTGACATCTAAGCGGGAATGGCGGAAATCAGCCTTCCCGTTTCGCGTATCTGGAGGTTGGAATTGACCCTCAAAGCAGTCTTGGCGCTGGCGGACGGCAGTGTATTCAAAGGGCAGGGCATCGGCGCTGCCGGAGAAACCGTCGGCGAAGTCGTTTTCAACACGGCCATGACCGGCTACCAGGAAATTCTCACGGATCCCTCCTACGCTCGCCAGCTGGTCACCCTGACCTTTCCCCACATCGGCAACACCGGGTGCAACGCGGCCGATGAAGAGGCCGCCGGGCCCATGGCGGCGGGCCTCATCATTCGTGACCTGCCCCTGCGGACCAGCAACTGGCGTAGCGAAGAGCCGCTCGACGACTACCTTCGCCGCCACGGCCTGGTCGGTATCGCCGGTATCGACACACGGCGCCTCACGCGCATCCTCCGCGAACAGGGTGCGCAGGGCGGCGCGATCCTGACCGGGGAAACCGTGGATGTGGATGAGGCCCTGGCGAAGGCAAGGTCCTTTCCGGGCATGGAAGGCATGGACCTGGCCCGGGAGGTCACCACGGACACCGCCTATCCCTGGAGCGAGGGCAGTCTCGATCTCGACAGCGGCGCCTGGGCCAGCAGCAGTGGCGACTTTCATGTCGTGGCCTATGATTTTGGCATCAAGCGCAACATTCTTCGCATGCTTGCCGACCGCGGCTGCCGCCTGACAGTGGTTCCGGCGACGACGCCCGCGAGCCAGGTGCTGGCCCTGGAACCCGACGGGGTCTTTCTCTCCAACGGCCCCGGCGACCCGGAACCCTGTGACTACGCCATAACGGCCATCCGCGAGTTGCTCGAAACGGGAATTCCCCTGTTCGGTATCTGCCTCGGACAGCAACTGCTGGCGCTGGCGGCCGGCGCCGACACCGTGAAGATGAAATTCGGCCACCACGGCGCCAACCACCCGGTGCAGGACCTCGCGACGGGCCAGGTGATGATCACCAGCCAGAACCACGGCTTCGCCGTTGACGAGGCGACGCTCCCGGGCAACGTCCGTCCGACGCACCGCTCCCTCTTCGACGGCAGTCTGCAGGGCATCGAATGGTCGGATCGCCCCGCCTTCGGCTTTCAGGGCCACCCGGAAGCCAGCCCGGGACCGCACGATATCCAGGGCCTCTTTGACCGCTTCGTCGCCGCGATGGCGTCGGCGTCAAGCGAAGGCGCGAAGCGGGAGGCCTGACATGCCAAAGCGGAGCGACATTCAAAGCGTACTGATCATCGGCGCAGGCCCCATCGTCATCGGGCAGGCCTGCGAGTTCGACTATTCCGGCGCCCAGGCCTGCAAGGCGCTGCGGGAAGAGGGGTTCCGGGTCATCCTGGTCAACTCAAACCCGGCGACCATCATGACCGATCCGGAAACGGCGGACGCGGTGTACATCGAGCCCATCGAGTGGAAAACCGTGGCGAACATCATCGCCAGGGAGAAACCCGATGTACTGCTGCCGACCATGGGCGGCCAGACCGCGCTGAACTGCGCGCTGGACCTCGTGCGCCACGGAGTGCTCGAGGAGCACGGTGTGGAGATGATCGGCGCGACACGCGAAGCGATCGACATGGCGGAGGACCGGGAGAAATTCCGTGACGCCATGATCGAGATCGGCCTGGACTGCACGAAGGCCGCCATTGCCCACAGCTGGGAAGAGGCGATGGAGAAGCAGGACGACATCGGTTACCCGATCATCATCCGGCCGTCCTTCACCATGGGCGGCTCCGGCGGCGGTATCGCCTATAACCACGAGGAATTCGAGGAGATCGTCAAGCGCGGTCTCGAACTGTCCCCGACGACGGAAGTCATGATCGAGGAGTCGATCCTCGGCTGGAAGGAATACGAGATGGAGGTCGTCCGCGACCAGGCGGACAACTGCATCATCATCTGTTCCATCGAGAATTTCGATCCCATGGGTATCCACACGGGGGACTCCATCACTGTCGCCCCGGCCCTGACCCTGACGGACAAGGAATATCAGCGCCTGCGCGATGCCTCCCTGGCGGTGCTGCGCAAGATCGGCGTGGAAACCGGCGGGTCGAACGTGCAGTTCGCCGTCAATCCCGAGAACGGCCGGGTGATCATCATCGAGATGAACCCGCGCGTGTCCCGGTCGTCGGCCCTGGCGTCCAAGGCCACCGGCTTTCCCATTGCCAAGGTTGCGGCGAAGCTGGCTGTGGGGTTCACCCTCGACGAATTGAAAAACGAGATTACCGGCGGCGCGACGCCCGCATCCTTTGAGCCGGCCATCGACTACGTGGTCACCAAGATCCCGCGCTTTGCGTTCGAGAAGTTCCCGGCGGCGGATGCGCGGCTCACCACGCAGATGAAGTCCGTGGGCGAGGCCATGTCCATCGGCCGCACGTTCCAGGAGTCCCTGCAGAAAGCGCTGCGGAGCCTCGAAACCGGACATGACGGCCTGTGCTCCCTGGTCGACCCGGGCGAGTCTCTGGCCGACGAACGGCGCCTCGCGGACCTGCGGCGTGAACTTCGCGAGGCCGGGCCCGAGCGGATTCTCCACATCGGCGACGCGTTTCGCGCCGGCCTGGATTTCGATGAAATCCAGAAGCTCACGGGCGTCGATCCCTGGTTCCTCGCGCAGCTCGAAGACCTGGTGAACGAGGAAGCCGACGTGCGTTCGCAGGGCGTTGCCGCCCTGGACCGGGACCGGATGTTCACCCTCAAGCGAAAGGGGTTCTCCGACAGCCGGCTGGCCTTTCTGCTGGGGATGCAGGAAGCCGATCTGCGGACCCTGCGGCAGGATCTCGATGTCCGGCCGGTGTACAAGCGCGTCGACACCTGTGCCGCTGAATTCGCCACGGCGACGGCCTACCTGTACTCCACCTACGAGGAGGAATGCGAAGCCGAACCCAGCACCGCGAAGAAATACATGGTCCTCGGCGGCGGTCCGAACCGGATCGGGCAGGGCATCGAATTCGACTATTGCTGCGTCCACGCCGCCCTGGCCCTGCGCGAGGATGGTTACGAGACCATCATGGTCAACTGCAACCCCGAAACCGTGTCCACGGACTACGACACCTCGGACCGGCTCTACTTCGAGCCGCTGACCCTCGAGGACGTGCTGGAGATCGTACACAAGGAACAGCCGGAAGGCCTGATCGTCCAGTATGGCGGCCAGACGCCCCTGAAACTGGCGCGCAGCCTCGAAGCGGCCGGCGTACCCATCATCGGCACGACCCCGGACAGCATCGATCTCGCCGAGGACCGGGAGCGCTTCCAGAACCTGCTCGAGCGCCTCGGGCTGCGTCAGCCGCCGAACCGGACGGCGACCAGCGTCGAACAGGCCGTGGCCCTGGCCGAGGAGATCGGCTACCCGCTGGTCGTGCGGCCTTCCTACGTGCTCGGCGGGCGCGCCATGGACGTGGTGCACGGCGAGCAGGAGCTGCGTCGCTACATGCGTGACGCGGTGAAGGTCTCCAACGATTCTCCCGTGCTGCTGGACCGTTTCCTGGACCATGCCATCGAGGTGGACGTGGACGCCATCTGCGACGGCCGGGACGTCCTCATCGGCGGGCTCATGGAACACATCGAGCAGGCCGGGGTGCACTCCGGCGATTCCGCCTGCACGCTGCCACCGTACTCCCTCGGCAAGAAAATCCAGGACGAGCTGCGTGACCAGATGCGCGAAATGGCGCTGGAGCTCGGCGTCGTGGGCCTGATGAACGCCCAGTTCGCCGTGCGGGGTGACGACATCTACGTGCTCGAGGTCAATCCCCGGGCATCCCGGACCGTCCCCTTCGTGTCCAAGGCCACCGGCGTGCCGCTGGCGTCTGTCGCCGTGCGCTGCATGGCGGGCAAGTCGCTCGCCGAGCAGGGCATGACCCGGGAGGTGGTGCCCAACTACTTTTCCATCAAGGAAGTGGTCTTCCCGTTCATCAAGTTCCAGGGCGTCGACCCCATCCTCGGGCCGGAAATGCGTTCCACCGGCGAGGTCATGGGCGTGGATGGCAGCTTCGGCGGCGCCTGCATCCGCGCCATGCGTGGCGCGGGCCAGCGCCTGCCGGTACCGGGCAAGGCCTTCCTGAGCGTGCGTGACGCGGACAAGTCCGCCTTGCCGCCCATCGCCCGCAACCTGGTCAAGCGCGGCTTCAGCCTGATCGCCACCGAGGGCACCTGCGCCTACCTGAGGGAGCAGGGGTTTGACTGCGAATACGTCAACAAGGTGGACCAGGGGCGGCCGCACATCGTGGATGCGATCAAGAACGAGGAGATCGCGTTCATCATCAATACGACCGAGGGTCGCCAGGCGATCTCCGATTCGTTCTCGATTCGGCGGGGCGCGCTGCAACACTCGGTTCCCTACACAACGACAACGTCCCGAGGATGGGCCACCCTGCAAGCCATCGACCACGAGAACGACCGCGAGGTCCGGAGCCTGCAGTCACTGCATGAAGGTTTGAATCCATGAATCGCGCACCCCTGACCCGCGCCGGCGCCGACCGCCTGCGCGCCGAGCTCGACCGTCTGAAAAAGGTTGAACGCCCCGCCATCATCGAAGCCATCGCCGAGGCACGGGCCCACGGCGACCTCAAGGAAAACGCCGAGTATCACGCGGCCCGGGAGCAGCAGGGTTTCATCGAGGGGCGCATCCAGCAGATCGAAGGTACCCTCGGGGGCGCCCAGATCATCGACGTGAAGACCCTCAATCCCGGCGGCAAGGTGGTGTTCGGCGCTACCGTGACCGTGGCGGACGAAGAGGGCGACGAAACGCGCTATCAGATCGTTGGCGACCTGGAAGCGGACATCAAGGAGAACCGCATCGCAATCTCCTCGCCCATCGCCCGGGCACTGATTGGCAAGGAAGCGGGGGACGTGGGCGTGGTTGCGGCACCGGGGGGGGACCGTGAGCTCGAAATTGTCGAAGTGGAATATATTTAATAACAATAAGATATAATATATTTCATGAATCAACATGAAGTCTGATCTGCGGGTCAGTCGCCGGGCCTTCAACGGTTGTGATGACCGGTTGCCCGCGGACCTTCATCCCGTCCTGCGCCGCATCCTGCTGGCCCGGGGGCTGGGAGACCCGGACCGCCTCGACCTTGCCCTGAAGCGCATGGCTCCTCCCGCGTCCCTCACGGGCATCGACGAGGCGGCGCGCCTGCTGGCGGAAGCCATCCGGGAAGACCGGCGAGTTCTCGTGGTGGGTGATTTCGATGCGGATGGGGCCACCGGTACGGCACTTGCCGTCCGTGGGCTCACGGCCCTGGGCGCCCGTCACGTGGAGTTCCGCGTGCCGAACCGCTTCGAGTTCGGTTATGGACTGACCCCCGGGCTCGTCGATACGCTGGCCGAAGCGCCGCCGGACCTGCTTATGACCGTCGATTCGGGCATTGCCTGCCTGGCGGGTGTGGAGCGCGCCCGGAAGCTCGGTATCCGGGTCATCGTGACGGATCATCACCTGCCCGGCGAAGTCCTGCCTGCGGCAGACGCCATCGTGAATCCCAATCTGCCCGGCGACGCCTTCCCCAGCAAGGCCCTGGCCGGCGTGGGCGTCGTTTTCTATCTCCTGGGCGCCGTGCGCGGCGCACTCCGGACAGCCGGCTGGTTCGAAGGCCGGCGTTCCGAACCCAATCTCGCGCAGTACCTGGACCTGGTGGCGCTCGGCACCGTCGCCGACGTGGTGCCCCTGGATTACAACAACCGCATCCTGGTGCGCCAGGGGCTGGAGCGCATCCAGGCCGGCGTTGCCTCGCCGGGGGTGCTGGCATTGCTGCGGGTGGGCAAGCGCGACTACCGGCACGTGGTGGCTTCGGACCTGGGTTTCGCGGCCGGTCCCCGGTTGAATGCGGCCGGCCGCCTGGAGGACATGAGCGTCGGCATCCGTTGCCTGCTGTCGGACGATCCGGAAGAGGCGCTGGAGATTGCCGAAGAGCTGGATACGCTGAACCGGCAACGCAAGACACTCCAGGAAACCATGCAAACCGAGGCCGCGGAACAGGTCGAAGGGCTGCTGGAATCCCTGGGCGAGGAACTGCCGTTCAGCCTCTGTTTGCACGATGACCGATGGCACCAGGGCATCGTCGGGCTCGTCGCTTCCCGCATCAAGGAGGCGAAGCACCGGCCGGTGATCGCGTTTGCTCCGGAGTCCGCGGGTGCATCGACGCTGAAGGGGTCCGCCCGCTCCATTCCGGGCTTGCACATCCGCGATGTGCTCGCCCACGTCGACGCCAGATACCCGGGAATGATCGGGGCCTTTGGCGGACACGCCATGGCCGCGGGCCTGAGCCTCGACCGGGACCGGCTGGAGAAATTCAGGCAGGCACTGGAAGGCTCCGTTCGGGCGTTTCTCGACAATGACCCGCCGCGTCGCGAGGTGCGGACGGACGGTGAACTGTCGCCTGCCGACATGAACCTGGAGTTCGCCATGGCGCTGGCAGCCCTCGGTCCCTGGGGGCAGCGCCACCCGGAACCGCTCTTCGAGGGCGCCTTCGACGTCGTGGACCAGCGCATCGTGGGCGGCGCCCACCTCAAATTGATGGTTCGCCCCCGCCAGGGCGGCGAGCCCGTGGATGCGATCGCCTTCGGAACCCTGCCGGAAGACCTGCCGGACCGATCACACCTTCGCCTGCTGTACCGGCTGGACGTCAATCACTTCCGGGGGCAGGCGACCGTGCAGCTTCGGGTGGAGCACATCCTTTCCTGAACGATGCCGGGTCAATCCGGTCCCGCGAATCATCCGGAAATGCGAAGCCGGGGCAGGGCCCCGGCTTCGGTGGTTTCACGGGCGGGTTCAGTCGTCCCGTGGCATGGACAGATCCTCGCGCCAGCGATAGATCTTGTAGGTGGAAGTCCAGAATCCTTCTCCGAAGTCCTCCATCGTCTCCATGGCGTCTTCTTCGCCCATGTGCTCCGCGGCGAATTCGTAGAAGCTCTGCTCCGGCGGCTCCATGTCCGCGTAATTGCGGAAGCCGGAAGCCAGCATGAGGTTGTCCTCGCCACCCAGGACGGTGTACCAGGCCCAGTTGGAATCCCAGCCCTTGTCGATGGCCAGCTGGCTCATCTTGCTGACCGTCTGCCCGGTCTGCATTTGCTTGGCGGGATTCGGCGTAAATTGCGTGACGCCCACGTAGTAGAACGGGTTTTCGCCTTCTTCCCAGTGGCTGTTCTCCGTATCGATGACCTGGAAGGTATGTGAAAGATCTTCGACGTGGATACCCAGCTGCTCCTCGTAGCCCGCGCCCACCTTGTTGTCATAGCCCCACTTTTCGTAGGCGTCCTGGTCGGCCCAGGAAAAGCAGCAGGCACGGACGTAGTAGTCGCCGCGGTCGCCGCCCGTCGTGACGGTGTAGACCTGCCAGGAACGGGTGTCGCCCTGTTCCATGCGCCAGGCCATGTGGGTTTTGATCGCCTCTTCAAACGCCGCGCTGCCCACGTCCGCCCTGGGCGTCAGTTTCCAGGTGGAAGCGATATTGGGCGGCTTGGCGTGGTTGTCTGCAAGAGCCAGGGGGGCGCACAGGAGCGCCGTCAGGGCCAGCAGGCCCGTGGTCGTTTTTTTCATGATGTCTCCCTCATTATCAGGGCGTCTCGAGATGGACGCCTGGAATGAATATAGTCGGTGCCTCGGGGTTCTGCCGAAGTCAACGCCCGGTGGTGTACAATGCGCCGCTTGCATTCAGGCCGCAGACCGGGTCCGCCGCATCATGGAAATTGCACCGATCACCCAACAACTGGACGACCTCCAGCAGCGCGTCGAAGCGCTGAGGGGGTACCTTTGACTACGCCGTAAAGCGCGACCGGCTCGAGGAAGTCACGCGCGAGCTGGAAAATCCCGACATCTGGAACGACCCGGAGCATGCCCAGGCCCTGGGGCGTGAACGTGCGTCCCTGGAAAAGATCGTGGACACCCTCGACTCCGCGAACCAGGGCCTCCAGGATGCCGCCGAACTGCTGGAAATGGCCGAGGCGGAGGATGACGAGGGCACGGTGAACGAGGTCGTCAGCGACATCGAGGGCCTGGCTGCCAGGGTGGAAGACCTCGAGTTCCAGCGCATGTTCTCCGGCGAGATGGACGACCGGCCCTGCTACCTGGACATCCAGGCCGGCTCCGGCGGCACCGAGGCCCAGGACTGGGCGGAAATGCTGCTGCGCATGTACCTGCGCTGGGCGGAGCGGCGGGGCTGGAAGGCCGAGCTGGTGGAAGCCTCCGCCGGGGAAGTGGCGGGGATCAAGAGCGCCACGATTCACATCACCGGGGATTACGCCTTCGGCTGGTGCAAGACCGAGACCGGCGTGCACCGCCTGGTGCGCAAATCGCCCTTCGACTCGGGGGGGCGTCGCCACACCAGCTTTGCGGCTGTTTTCGCCTCTCCCGAAGTCGATGACAACATCGAAATCGACATCGACCCCTCGGACCTTCGCATCGACGTCTACCGCGCGTCCGGCGCCGGCGGCCAGCACGTGAACCGTACCGAGTCCGCCGTGCGCATCACCCACCTGCCCACCGGCGTGGTGGTGCAGTGCCAGAACGACCGCTCCCAGCACAAGAACAAGGATCAGGCCATGAAGCAGCTGCGCGCGAAGCTGTATGAGCTCGAGGTCCAGAAGCGCAACGAGGAATCCCAGGCCATGGAGGATGCCAAGTCCGATATCGGCTGGGGCAGCCAGATCCGCTCCTACGTGCTCGATGACTCGCGCATCAAGGACCTGCGCACCGGCGTGCAGACCGGCAACACCCAGGCCGTGCTCGACGGCGATCTCGACGAGTTCGTCGAGGCGTCCCTGAAGGCCGGCTTGTGATTCCTATCCATTCCTTTTTGACGATTCGCGGAGCAACCGCGGCCCGCATGATCGAGATGACCCCGTGAACGACAAGCCCAACAGCCCGAACACGACCGACGCGGCCGCCAAGGCCGCACCGGACGAAAACCGCCTGATCGCGGAGCGCCGCGCCAAGCTCGCGGCCCTGCGCGAGGCCGGCCAGGCGTTTCCGAACGATTTCCGGCCCAACACCACCGCGGCCGCCCTCGCCGAACGGTTCGGCGAGGACGACAATGACGTCCTGGAGGGCGTGGACGAGGAGTTCGCCGTTGCCGGCCGCATGATGGCCAAGCGGGTCATGGGCAAGATCGCCTTCGTGCGCCTGCAGGACGGTTCCGGCTCGATCCAGCTCGTGCTGCAGCGGGATGAGCTGCCGGAGGGGGTGTACCAGGGGTTCAAGCAGTGGGACGTGGGTGACATCATCGCCGCCACGGGCCGCATGTTCCGCACCAACAAGGGCGAGCTGTCCGTGCGCGCCAACAGCCTCCGGCTGCTGACGAAATCCCTGCGCCCGCTGCCCGAGAAGTATCACGGCCTGCAGGACACGGAGACGCGCTACCGCCAGCGCTACGTGGACCTGATCATGAACGAGGAATCGCGGGACGTCTTCCGCACCCGGTCTCGGATCATCAGTTTCATCCGTGCCTTCCTGGAGGCCCCGGGACGGGACTTCCTGGAAGTGGAAACGCCCATGATGCATCCGATTCCCGGAGGCGCCACGGCCCGGCCCTTTATCACGCACCACAACGCCCTGGACCTGCGGATGTACCTGCGCGTGGCGCCGGAGCTCTACCTCAAGCGCCTGACCGTGGGTGGCCTCGAACGGGTCTACGAAATCAACCGCAATTTCCGCAACGAGGGCGTGTCCACCCGCCACAATCCCGAGTTCACCATGCTCGAGTTCTACTGGGCCTACGCCGACGTGAACGACCTCATGGACCTGACCGAGGCCATGCTGCGGGGGCTGGCGGAGTCGGTGCTCGGCACGACGACCGTGAGCTACCAGGGCCAGGAGATCGAGTTCGGCAAGCCGTTCCGCCGCCTGACCGTGGAAGGTGCGGTTCGTGAATACAACCCGGAACTTGCGGATGCGGACCTCTGGGACGTCTCGACCTTGCGTGCGGCCCTGGCGTCGAAGGGCGCGCATGTCGACGACAACTGGGGCGCCGGCAAGCTCCTGACCGAACTGTACGAAGCGACGGTCGAGCGCGAGCTGGTGCAGCCGACCTTCATGACGGCCTACCCGACGGAGGTTTCGCCCCTGTCCCGGCGTAACGACGAGGATCCCCGGGTAACGGACCGCTTCGAACTCATCGTGGCCGGCAACGAGATCGCCAACGGGTTTTCCGAGCTCAACGACGCCGAGGACCAGGCCGAGCGCTTCCGGGCCCAGGTGGAAAGCAAGGAAGCGGGAGATCTCGAGGCCATGCACTTCGACGCCGACTACGTCCGCGCCCTGGAGTACGGCATGCCCCCGACGGCCGGGGAGGGCGTCGGCATCGATCGCCTGGTCATGCTGTTGACCGATTCTCCCTCGATCCGGGACGTGCTGCTGTTCCCGTACCTGCGACCCGAGGCCTGACCGGGTCATGACCCGCCTGCGCGTTTCCCTGGTCCAGTCCCGTCTTCGCTGGCGCGATCCGGAGCAAAACCGGGCGCACCTCTCGGCGGCGATGGACGGCGCGGATGCCGCGGACCTGTTCGTGCTCCCCGAGACCTTCACCACCGGTTTTCTCGGTGAGAAGGCGGACACCGACGAGGGCATGGACGGGCCCACGGTTGCGTGGCTGCAGCATGAAGCCCGGGCCCGGGACGCGGCGGTCTGCGGCAGCGCGGTGATTTGCGACGATGCAGGACGTCGAAACCGCTTCCTGTTCGCAGCCCCGGACGGGCAAATGACGTTCTACGACAAGCGCCACCTGTTCAGCTACGCGGGCGAAGACAAGCGCTATGTCGCCGGTGAGCGGCGGGTGGTTTTCGAATACCTCGGTTGGCGGATCAACCCGCAGATTTGCTACGACCTGCGGTTTCCGGTCTGGTGCCGAAGCCGCGACGATTTCGACCTGGCCATTTTCGTCGCCAACTGGCCCTCGCCGCGGGTCAACGCCTGGGATGCTTTGCTGCGCGCCCGGGCCATGGAGAACCAGTGCTATGTCGTGGCGGTCAACCGCGTCGGGGAGGACGGCCGGGGCCTGGCCTATCCGGGGCACAGTGCCATCTATGATCCGCTGGGAGAAACGGTGATCGAACCCTGGGAAACGGAAGGGGCGAAGGACGCGGTCATCGACCTCGATCGCGTGCGGGAGATTCGTTCGGATTTTCCTTTCGCCGCGGAAGCCGACGACTTCACGATCAATTCCTAGTCGGGCCGCCGGCGGATTCGCGTCAGCTGCCCCGGCGCGCCAGCCAGCGTCCGATGGCCGTGCGGGGAATCCGCTGTTCGGGTGTGGCGAAGTCCAGCAACAGGACCGGATCCTGCAGCGCCCGGCTGATTTCCCGTCGCGCTTGCCCGCGACCGGCGAAGAGCAGCTTGTCACCCGGCTGGAGCTTTTCCTCCTCGTTCGGCAGGACGAGCCGAAGATCACCCCGTTCCAGCACCAGGCAGACGCAGCGCAGATCCTCGCCGAGGGCGGTGCGGGTGTTGTGGACCAGGTGCCGAAGCCTGAGCTCCACGCCTTCTTCCCGGGCCGCAGTCAGGCCGCGGGCGTTGGGTCCGACGAGTTCCGTAACCCAGACGTTGGGCGCCCGGCCGCCAAGCCGGCGGCGCAGGAGGGACTCGACCCGCTCGCCAAAGGCATCGTCTTCCCGTTCCAGGTGGTCCAGGAAGGCCTTGAGCAGCGGCGTGGTCGCCAGGGCGAGGATTCGGCGCGTCACGATGAGATTCGGCTGGGCCACGAGCTGCGTTCCGCTCGCGGCGAACAGCGCGGCGTTCTTCGGATCTTCCTGCCGCGCGATGGTGCAAAGCTTGCCGTTGAGTTCGAGGGCGGTAAGGATGATCGACAGGTTGTCCACGTCGTCGCCGGTTCCGGCGATGACCCCGGCCGCTTCCCGAATGCCGGCCTGCTCCAGCGTGGCCGCTTCCGTTCCCCGGCCTTCGACCGCGTGTTCGTACTGGGCAACGCGATCCGGGTCCACGTCCACCACCGTCACACTCTGTCCGGCAGCCTCGAGCACCTCGATCAGCGGCTGGCCAAAACGGCCGGCCCCGCACACGACCCAGCGGCCGTTCTTCAGATTCAGGCGGGTACGCAGTTTCGACCCCGGAACGGACAGCAACCAGTCCTGCACGAGGTAGCGAATCGGCGATCGGAAGGCGAGGGCCAGCCGCTTTGCGAAAATCTGGTAGGGGTTGACCACCGCGTCCGTGCCGAAGGAGGCGAGGTTGTCACAGACGCGTTGCTGGTGGCTGCGCGCAAAGACTGGCAGATCGGGCCTGAGCAGCTTGCTCGTGATGGCCACGGTCAGATTGGCCTGGTCCGTGTCCGTGACCGCGATGACGCCCCGGCAACTGCGATAGCGGGGATCCAGTCCGGACACGCGCAGGATGTCCGCGTCGCTGACGCTTCCGGCGAGCATGGGAACTCGGGCGAACCGGGCGTCGATACCGAGTCTCGTGAGCAGCGCGGCGTCACGGTCTATCGCCACCACGTGGAGCCCCCGGTCGAGCAGGCCCTCGGCGAGCATGCTGCCGGTGGCGCCCATGCCACACACCAGGTAGAAGGGCAGCCCTTCCTTGGGGCTTTCACGCTGCAGAATCCGGTCCCAGAGACTGCGAGGGCGGCCCAGCCATTGCACTTCGCGGACGAAGCGATTGTGCGCCTGCATGGCCTTGAACTGGTCATCGAGGAACAAGCCAATGATGGCGGTGAAGGAGTAAAGCCACGCCACCACGTTGGGAAAGATGAGGAAGAACACCACGAGGCGCTGTAATTCCGTGAAGACATAGGGGACTTCACCCAGGCCGATGGTGGTGGAAAGGATGGCGATGAAGTAGGCGGCGTCGAGAAAGCTCAGCCGCACCGGGTTACCGTCGCCATCCACGCCGGGCACGGCCACCACGATGCACACGGAAATGAAGTAGGTCAGGAGAAGAACGATGAGGGGCGTCCGGAGACGCCGCATGGTCAGCCAGACGATGTCGTTCATGGCGACGCTCTTCTCAGATGCGCTGGCACTTCACCGGGCCCGGATGTCGCACTCAGCGCCGGACCGTGACGGTTTCCGCAACCAGCAGGACCACGGAGATGAAGTTGGCCAGGAGGGCTCCGCCGGACAGCGACACGATGCTCACAAACACGCGTTCGGAGACCCCGGGTTCACCGAGGTTGGCGGCAAAGCCCCAGAGCGCCGCCGCCACGATCAATTGCAGGTCCGCCACGAGGCTGGTCGCCAGCAGCGTACTGCCCATGGGTGAGCGGTCACCGAATTTCAGCACCGTCGCAATCAGGCTCACCACGATGGCGGCGCCCAGTTCGAAGGGTTCGTGGTGATCGGGGTTGTCGATGTCCCCGAGAAAAAAACCGAAATTCAGCGTCAATGCCAGAACGATAAAGAAGGCGAAGACAACGCGTTCTCTCTCCATGGTGTACTCCCTCGCTTGCCCCTGGGCAGTCGTGTCAGCCTACCGTCATCGACGCGCCCCGCCAAGCCGGGCGATGCCGCGGGATGCGGCGCCTTCAGTCGCCGTATTCTTCCTCGTAGTCCGCCGCCGCGGCGCGGATGACCTCGAAGGCCCGTTCGCGACCGTAGGCCTTGCCGACTTTTACCTTTTCCGGTTCGTCCGGAAGCGTCTTGTAGGTGGAGAAATAGTGTCTAAGGCGCTCCACGAGGGACTCCGGCAGGCCGGTGATGTCGTCCACCCCCGCGTAGATGTCGTCGCTGTCGAGCACGGAAATGATCTTGTCGTCCGCTTCGCCGCCGTCGTTCATCGGAATGCCGCCGATCACCCGGGCGTCCAGGATGATCTCCCCGTGGGAAATACGGCGGTTCGAGATGACGCAGATATCCAGCGGGTCGTGGTCGCCGGATTCCGTACCGGGCATGAGTTCGTGAACGCGCTGCCCGCAGTAGGTTTTCGGAATGAACCCGTACAGGGTCGGCGGCAGGGAGCTCGTCCGGTGCGGCCGGTCCACCCGCAGGAAACCGGACTTCTTGTCCACCTCGTACTTCACGTAGTCGAAGGGGGTGGATTCGATGAAGGCCTGCACCACGGCCGGGGGGTTGGCGCCCAGGTCGAGGCCGTGCCAGGGGTGGGGGCGCCACTTGTTGAATTGACGAGTCATAGCGGTTTCCGTTGCGTGTTCCGTGGGTCGGGGACGGTGCGGCATGCGGCACCGGCCCGGCAAATGTTCAGGTTTCCTCGTCGGCGATCTCCGTCACGCGGACGATGGCGCCGAGAAAGGCCGAGTCGAAGTACTGCAGCGTATTGGTGCGGACCTGGCGGGATTGCTCCAGGCGATGCACCTTGAACGATTCTTCCGGTTCCTGCGTCTCGACCACCGCACCCGGCGGGGACAGGACCGCCGTGGCGTCGATGGGTCCGGTGCCGTCACCCCGGTTCGCCGGTACCGCCACCGCTTCCGATGGCCGGGGCACTTCCGGCGGCGCGCCGACCCACTCGAATCCGGGCTCGAGCAACAGCGGCGGCTCCGGTGGGAATTCGCGATCCCAGGCCGGGCCGTCCAGGCGATACTCCAGGTCCACGTCCACGTGAAGAAAGCGGCTGCGACGGAGCTGCACGGTGCCGTCCAGTCGATAAAGCCTCGAGACATAGGCTTCGAAGGCGCCACCCGGGGAGGCATTGACCAGGTCGAGGTAGGCGATGTCACCGGGAACATACACCTCCTCAGCGACCACCTCGTCGCCGTGCACGCGCACGGGCGGGTGGTAGTCGAAGAAGGTCTGTTCGAAGGTCAACCGAACCAGGGGCTCGTACTCCGCCAGGCGGTCGAGGCGCGCCCAGATATTGGCGAAGGCTCCGTCCTGCTTGTCGAGCCGGACCGGGGTCTCCGGCGCCGCGTCTTCACCCAGCTCGAAGGCGTTTCGGAACCGCCGGATCTCGTCCACGTCCACGGGCGTCGCGGGGACCCCCACGTTGCGAAACACGATCAGTTCGACGCGGTACCGTTCTTCCGCCGCCCGGGCCGTTGCGGTCTCGCCCATTGGCACGAGGCAGGCGAGCGCCGCGAACAGGGGCAGGGCAGGTCGAAGGTTTCGCGTCAACATGCGTGGACCGGGGTCAGGACGAAGTGCGCGCATTATAGCGACCTGCGACCCTCGACGCCGTCAAACGGTATCAGGCCTCTACCCGGGCACGCTCGGCGCCGAGGCGGTCGAGCAGGTCCGAGACGTCTTCGATACGCTCCCCGTCGTCCTCGGGCGCGTTCAGCAGCTGCAACCGCGTCGGTCCCTTCATGCGGAACCGGGCCGGGTTGCCGTGCACCAGGCCCAGCAGGGCTTCCACATTGGCCTCGGCGGTTTCGGAAAACTCGAAGCGCCCGCCCCGGTTTCCCACGTCGACCCGGGTGACCCCGACGGCGTCGGCTTTCAGCTTGAGTCGCGCCACGGCAAACAGGTTGCGGGCCGGGTCCGGGAGCAGGCCGAAACGATCGATCATCTCGACCTGGAGCTCGCGCAGGGCGGCTTCGGTGCGGGCGCTCGCGATGCGCTTGTACAGGGTCAGCCGGGTGTGCACGTCGTGCAGGTAATCGTCGGGGATCAGCGCCGGCAGATGCAGTTCCACCTCCGCGCCGTGGCGCTTGCTTTCCTCGAGATCCGGTTCGCGGCCTTCCCGGAGTGCTTCCACGGCTCGGGTCAGCAATTCGCTGTACAGGCTGAAGCCGATCTGGGCGATCTGCCCGCTCTGGTCCTCCCCCAGGAGCTCACCCGCGCCGCGAATCTCCATGTCGTGGGTCGCCAGGGTAAAGCCGGCGCCGAGTTCCTCGAGGCTGCTGATGGCCTCGAGGCGTTTTTGCGCGTCCCGGGTCATGGCGCGGGGTTCCGGCGTCAGCAGGTAGGCGTAGGCGAGGTGGTGAGACCGCCCGACGCGTCCCCGCAGCTGGTGCAGCTGGGACAGGCCGAAGCGATCGGCCCGGTTGATGATGATCGTGTTCGCGGATGGGTTGTCGATCCCGTTCTCGATGATCGTGCTGCACACGAGCACGTGAAAGCGCTGCCGGTGAAAGTCCAGCATGACCTGCTCCAGTTCCCGCTCCGGCATCTGCCCGTGGGCAATGCGGATTCGCGCGTCGGGCACCAGCTCGCCGACTTCCCGGGCCATGCGCTCGATGCTCTTCACTTCGTTGTGCAGGAAGTACACCTGGCCGCCCCGCTGAATCTCGCGCTGCAGGGCCTCACGGAGCATGGCCGTGTCCCACTGCGCGACCAGGGTCTTGACCGCCATGCGCCGCGGCGGCGGCGTCGCGATGATGGACAGGTCGCGGATGCCCGACATGGCCATGTTGAGGGTGCGCGGGATCGGCGTGGCGGTGAGGGTGAGCATGTCGACCTCGGCCCGCATTTTCTTCAGGCGCTCCTTCTGGCGCACGCCGAACCGCTGCTCCTCGTCGACCATCACCAGGCCGAGGTTCTTGAATCGCATGTCACGCTGGAGCAGGCGATGGGTGCCGATGAGGATATCGACCTTGCCCTCCCGCGTGCGTTGCAGCACCGCTTCGGTTTCCTTCGCCGTTCGAAAACGGGACAGGATCTCGATGCGGATGGGCCAGTCGGCCATGCGGTCCGTGAAGGTCGAATGGTGCTGCTGGGCCAGCAGGGTGGTCGGTGCGAGGAAAGCCACCTGCTTGCCACCCTGAACCGCGATGAAGGCGGCGCGCAGGGCGACCTCGGTCTTGCCGAAGCCCACGTCGCCGCAAACGACCCGGTCCATGGGGCGGGGGGACACCATGTCGGCCCGCACCGCCTCGATCGCGTCGTGTTGATCCGGGGTTTCCTCGAAGGGAAAGGTGGCGGCGAATTCTTCGTAAAGCCGGTCGTCGAGCCCGAAGGCAAAGCCCTCGCGGGCTTCCCGCCGGGCGTAGAGATCCAGCAGTTCGGCGGCCACGTCCCGAACCTTTTCCGCGGCCTTGCGCCGCGCCTTGGTCCACTGGTCGCCCCCGAGACGATGCAGCGGCGCGGTTTCCGGGGAAGCGCCGGTGTAGCGGCTCACCAGGTGCAGCGACGCCACGGGCACGTAGAGCCGGTCGCCGTCCGCGTACTCGATGGTCAGGAATTCCGCCTCCCGCTGGTCCACTTCGAGGGTCTGCAGACCCTGGAAGCGGCCCACGCCGTGATCTTCGTGCACCACCGGCGCGCCGAGATCCAGGTCCGCGAGGTTGCGAATGATGGCGTCAGGATCACGATCGTCCCGGCGGGACTCGGTCGTGCGCCGGGCCCGGGCGCCGAAGAGCTGGCTTTCCGTCAGAACCGAGACGTCCTTACCCAGGCAGAAACCGCTTTCCACGGGGAGCACGGCCAGGCCCAGGGGCGCGTCGTCGTCCCGAAAATCCCGCCAGTTTTCAAAACGCCTGGGCTGCAATCCGAAGGCGCGAAGCGTGTCGCCGAGCGCTTCCCGGCGACCGGCCGTATCCGCGGCGAACAGCACCCGTCCGGGCCAGGCCGCTACGTAATCGAGCAGGGCCTCGCTGCCGCTCCTGCCCCGTTCGTGAATCGGCAATTCCGGCGGCAGATCCGTGTTGAACTGCACGCGTTCACCGAGGTCGTCCGCGCCCCCGGCCAGCTGCACCACGGCCCGTTCCAGTACCGGTTCGAGCACCGTCCTGACCGGGAAGAACAGCTCGTCCGGCGCCAGCACCGGTCGTTCAGGATCATGCCGGCGCAATTCGTAACGGTCCTGCGTCTGCGCCGCGAAGGCGGTCATGGCCTCGCTGACGCCATCCTGCAGCACGACCCGGGGGGGCGCCGCGAGGTAGTCGAACAGGGACTCGGTTTCCTCGAAAAACAGGGGCAGGTACTGCTCGAGTCCCTGCGGATGGTGGCCCGCGCGCAATTCCTGGTACACCGGCACCTGGCGCATGTCGCCGTCGAAGCGCAGGCGCAGGGCGCGTCGCAGCTGATCCAGGTCCTTCGCGTCCGCCGGGTATTCCCGGGCGGGCAGCAGCCGCAGGGCATCCAGTTCACCGGTGGTGCGCTGGGACTCCGGATCGAAAGTCCTCAGGGTTTCGATTTCGTCATCGAACAGGTCGATGCGAATAGGCTGTGGAAGGCCGGTCGGAAACAGGTCCAGCAGCGAACCGCGCACCGCGAACTGGCCGGACTGGTACACCTGGTCGACCGCCTCGTAGCCGGCGTGCAGCAGGCCCTCGCGGAACGCGTCGAAATCGATGCGCTGGCCGGGCTCGAGATCCAGGGTGCGGCCCAGGACATGGCTGCGCGGCGGCAGGCGCTCGAGCAGCGTCGGCGCCGGCACCAGGAGCAGGCCGCGCTGCAGCCGGGCGAGCGCAGCGAGAGCCGCCAGGCGTTCGGACACGATGTCGGGGTGCGCGGAGAACGGGTCATAGGGCAGCGTTTCGCGATCCGGAAAGTGCCAGACCGGCACGTCGTTCTCAGCGAGAAGCCGCAGATCCTGTTCCAGGGCGCGGGCCCGGTGGCTGCTCCGGGTGACCACCACCACCGGTTCGTTCGCCTGCTCCGCCGCGGCTCGCAGGGCGAGGGCCAGGCTGCTGCCGTGCAGGCCGGTCCAGGTCACGGGACGACCTGGGGGCGCGGAAAGGCGAGCCTGGGTAACGGGCAGGGCGTTCGTATTCATGAAACGGGTGTTCCGGGTGTTGTTACGAGGCGATCTCGGCCTTGACACCCCACCAGCGCAGCAAGGCGTAGAGCACGACGAGAGACGTGGCGATGCCGAGCCACCAGGGGAGACCCAGGGCCACGGGAACGCTGCACAGCAGCAGGGACACCAGGCCGACCAGGCCGGCGTAGGGCAACTGCGTGCGGACGTGCTCGACATGATCACATCCGCTGGCGAGGGACGATAGCACCGTGGTGTCAGAGATCGGTGAACAGTGGTCACCCCACACGCTGCCGGCGAGCACCGCCGCGATCGACGAGTACAGCAGGTGCATATGCTCCGGACCAGTCAGGCCCTGGCTCTGCATGACCGCCCAGGTCAGGGGAATGACCAGGGGCACGAGGATGCCCATGGCGCCCCAGCTGGATCCGGTGCCGAAGCCGGTGCCGGCCGCCAGCAGGAACACCAGGGCCGGCAGGGTCCAGGCGGGGAGGGTGTCGCCCAGGGCCCCGACCAGGAATTCACTCGTACCGAGATCCGTGGCCACCGTACCCACGGACCAGGCCAGGATGAGCACGATCATGGCCTTGAGCATGCTGCGCAGACCGCGATACCAGGCATCCACCACCTGCTCCAGGGTCAGGATGCGCTGCACCAGGGACAGGGCCACGGCCACCAGGACCCCGACGAGAGAGGCCCACATGAGCGCCGTGTAGGAGTCCGCAGCGCCAATGATGTCGCGGATGCCCGCGTCCGCCGTGCCGACGTTCGCGCTGCCGGTGACGTAGAGGCCGATCACGACACCGCTGATCATGACACCGACGGGAAGCAGGGCATTGATGGCCCGCTGGGGCATGCCGTCCACCGGCGGAATTGGAGCGGCGTCACTCGCGGACGAGGAGGCCGAATCGTCGGCCGCCACGCCTTCACCCCGCCGTGCGCGCGCCTCGGCATGCCGCATGGGACCGAAATCCCGCTCCGTCAGGCACACCATCAACACGAAGGCGATGGCGAGGATCGGGTAAAAGCTGTAGGGGATCGTGTTGAGGTAAACCAGGTACGCCTGCATGTCGAGGCCCGGAATATTGTCGATGGCGTCGCCGATGAGCCCCACTTCATAGCCCACCCAGGTCGTGACCAGGGCGATACACGCGACCGGGGCCGCCGTGGAATCCACCAGGTAAGCGAGCTTTTCCCGGGATACCCGCATGGCGTCCGTCACCGGCCGCATGGTGTTGCCTACCACCAGGGTGTTCGCGTAGTCGTCGAAAAAGATGGCCAGGCCCATGCCGGCGGTCGCCAGGCAGGCGTGCCGGGCGTTGTCCGCCCAGCGCACGACACCGTTGACGATGCCCTGCATGCCCCCGTTGCGGCTGATGATCCCGACCATGCCGCCGATCATGAGGGTGAAGATGATGATGGCGGCATGGTCCGCATCCGCCAGCTCGTCCCGGGCGAACACGTGCACCGTGTCGAGGAGACCCAGGCCGAGGCCGGGCAGGCTCAGGTCGCGCAGCAGCCAGGCACCCAGCCACAGGGCGAGAAACAGGGCCGGGATGACCCGTTTGAAGACCAGGGCGAAGGTGATGGCGAAGAGCGGCGGCAGCACCGCAGGCCACTGACCGAAAAATCGGGAGGTTTGTTCGTCGGCCAGGGCGACGGAAGAAAAACTGACGAGAAGCAATGCATTAAATATATTTCTTATCATTCTGTTATTGAACATTTTTTCTCCTTTTTATCTGCCGCTTTTCCTGCCTCAGGCCGCCTGCCGCGTCGAGAACCACGCATCGAGGAGCCGAAGCTGCTCCGCCGCCGTTTCCACGCGGACGAGCTTGTCGCGCAGGGCCTGCCCGCCGTGCCGGTTCTGCAGGTACCAGCCGAAGTGTTTGCGGGCGACACGCGTGCCCTGGACGTCGCCGTAGAACCGGTGCAGCCCCCGTACATGCCGCATCATGACGTCATGCACCTCCTCGAGGCCTGGCGCCGCCATCAGTTCGCCGGTGGCCAGGTAATGCCCGACTTCGCGAAAAATCCAGGGGTTGCCCTGGGCGCTGCGTCCAAACATAAGCCCGTCCGCGCCGGTGCGTGCCAGCACCCGCTTCGCCTGCTGCGGCGTTTCGATGTCGCCGTTGGCGAAGACGGGAATGCGCACGGCCTCACGGATCTCCCGGATCGTGTCGTACTCGGCCTGGCCCTTGAACCGATCCGCCCGGGTACGGCCATGCACCGCGAGGGCCTGGATACCGGCCGCCTCGGCGATGCGGGCGATGGCAACGCCGTTGCGGCGGTCGGGGTCCGGCCCGGTGCGGATTTTCAGGGTGACCGGGACGTCAACCGCGTCCACCGTGGCCTCCAGGATCGCGCGCACCAGGGACTCGTCTTCGAGCAACGCCGAGCCGGCGGCCTTGTTGCAGACCTTCTTGGCCGGGCAACCCATGTTGATGTCGATGATCTCGGCGCCGTGGCGCACGTTGTAGCGCGCGGCGTCGGCCATCCAGGCCGGCTCGCTGCCGGCGATCTGCACGGCGATGGGCTTTGCTTCGCCCTCGTGATTGCGGCGCAGTTCCGATTTACGGGTGCCGCGCAAGCGCGGATCGGAGGACAGCATTTCGCCGACCACGTAACCTGCCCCAAGCTCGCGGCACAACATGCGGAAGGGCAAATCCGTGACACCCGCCATGGGCGCCAGGGCCAGTGGGTTCGGCAGGGTGTGGGGGCCGATGGCGAGGGCGGCGCTCATGTCAGCAGCTGGAAGAATCTGAACCCGGCGATCCAGGTTCCCAGGGAAGAGCCCAGGTTCGCCAGGAAAAAAACCAGGAGAATGCGCGTCGCCGGATTGCGATACCAGCCCTTGAGACTCGTGGCGTCCTCGCGCAGGCGTTCCAGGTCGTGTCCGGTCGGTTTTTTGAGGACGGACTCCACGGCGCCGGCGACCATGCCGGCCGCCACGGCGGGGTTGAGGGACGTCAGGGGTGCCGCGAGCATGGCGCTCAGGATGGTCAGGGGATGGCCGCGGGCGAGGGCGGCGCCGAGGGCGGCGAGCCCGCCGTTCAGCAGTACCCAGACCCCCACCAGCTGCCAGCCGAGCTCGGGGCTGCGGCTGAAGCCGAAGTAGAACCCGGTCAGCACCAGGGCGGTAATGACCCAGGGAAGGGTGCGTGGCCAGCGCGCTTTCGGCGGCTGTTCCGCCAGGGTGCGCGCGATTTCCGAGGCGTCCGCCGGATCCTCGGCCAGGTGCCGGGCCAGTCCGTCGAGGTGTCCGGCGCCGACGACCACCAGCACCCGGTCCCCGTCCCGTCCCGAATTTTCTTCGCGCAGCCGCGCGGCCATGTAGCGATCGCGCTCCGCGATGAGCGCCTCGTACAGTTCCGGGGACTGCTCGGCGAACTCGGTGAAGGTGGACTCGAGTATGTCGCCTTCCTTGAGCTTTTCGATGGCCTCTTCGTCGATCTCCTCGGAGGAGAAGGAGCTCATGACCAGGCCCGTGGTGAGATAGAACCGTTTGTACCAGGGCACGGCCTGGTAGGTTCGGCGCAACGTGGTGGCGAGGTCGCGATCGACCAGTTGCAGCGCCAGTCCGCGTTCCCGGGCCCCCATGGCGGCCGCTTTCAGCTCTGCCCCCGGCTCGATGTCGAACTGTTCGGCGATGCGCCGCTGGTAGCCGCTCAGCGCCAGGTTCGCCATAACGAGGCCCGCCTTCCCGCTACGGATGATCTGGAACAGGTCCAGGTCCTGCCAGCTCTTCTTGCCGTCGAGGGCTTCGAGGCGGGTGGAGCACAGTTCCACGGCGACGGCATCCCAGGGGAAGCCGGCGACCTGTGCCTCGACCGCGCGCACGCTCGCGGGCGATACGTGCGCCGTGCCGAGCAGCGTGTAGTGCACGCCGTCCCGCACCACCTCGCGAACGGGCTGGTCGGGGTCGGCCTGCGCCGCTGCGGGCGGTTCAGGCGGGATCGCAGGTTGGGTGGATTCGGTCACGTTGGAAACCTGTCACGACACGGCACACGGCGAGTCGCGTCGAATTGCCATGATTCAAGCCGTTGTAAAACCGGCGCAAAGGGCGCAAGGATACCGCAGAAGCGGCTTCAAGGCCCGTTTTCGGGTCGGGCCGACGGGGGAGCAAGGAAGGCGCGAGGCATCGGCCTCGAACGGGGAAACGGGGAAACGCTCGGGGTGCGGAACACCCCGGCCGACATCTCAGGCGCTGTCGATGACCTGGCCTTCGGTCAGCACGGAGAAGAGCACCAGGTCGTATTCGAAGTACACTGAATAGGTGTCGTAGTCCCAACGCGTGATGGGTGGTTCACCGACGGCTTCGTGGCGCTTGTCGGGGGCGCCGAAGCGTGATTCCACCTCGGCCTTGCTGAGGCCGTTGGTGGGGAGATCCATTTTTTCCACCTGGCGAACTTCGTCGAGCACCAGCACGTCGGCTGAAACGGCCGGCGGCGCCAGGACGCAGGCGAGCAGCAAACCGGTGAAAAACGGGGCGGCAATCACTTTCTTCATGGTCAGGGTTCCCGTCAGGTCGAGGCTCAAGAATAGCACAAAGGCTCCTGATGTCAGTCTGGATTTTCCGTCACGTCAGCGTCTCGTTCTGTTCGAGCAGCCTCAGGTAATTCTCGTGGCGCCACGGTGCGATGTCGCCCTCCGCCACCGCCTGCTTGATGGCGCAACCCGGCTCGCTGTCGTGACGGCAGTCGTTGAACCGGCAGGCCCCCAGCCACGGCCGGAACTCGCGGAAGCCGGCGGCGATCGTTTCCGGCTCGACCTCCCAGAGGCCGTACTCCCACACCCCCGGCGAATCCACCAGGTGTCCACCATCCGGCAGGTCGTAAAGCATCGTGGTGGTCGTGGTGTGAGTGCCCTTGCCCGTCACCCGGGACAGGGCACCCGTCTGGATCTCCCGGTCCGGCACGAGGCGGCCGATGAGCGAAGACTTGCCGACGCCGGACTGGCCGACCAGGATGCTGGTGCCTCCCCGCACGGCCGGCACGAGCGCGCCGACCCCCGGGTCGCCCTTGCATGAGGTCCGCACCACGGTATAGCCCAGCGCTTCGTAGTGCGGCAGGCGCCGCAGCGCGTCCGGCGCGGCGACCTGCCCGGCCAGCAGCTCGACCTTGTTCAGCGCGATGATCGGCTCCAGGTCGAGGCTGTGCACCGCCACCAGGTAGCGATCGAGAAGATCCCGTGAGGGTGCGGGCTCCACCGCGAGGGTGATGACCACCCGATCCAGGTTGGCGGCGATGATCTGGGCGCGCCCCCGGGCGTCCGCGCGCTTGAAGGCGTTGCGCCGGGGCGCGATGGCATCCACGACCCAGCCATCTTCCGTCGGGGCCAGCTCGACCCGGTCACCGCAAAAGGGACGCCCGACACGCCGGCGAAACGTGCTGGGCAGCGGGTCGCCGTTATCCGGTGCGACCACGCCGTGGCTTCCGTAGGACACCAGGACGGTGCCCTGGATCCGCCCGGATTCCTCCTGGACGTCGCGCGTCTTCTCGCGGTCCCCGGGCATGCGACTCAGCGTGCGATCCTGAAGGGCAGGGGTGGGGTCAGGTCATCCATGGGGGCATTGTAGCGGCGCCTGCTGCTCCCGGGGCACCCCTTCCGGTTCGCGGAGGGTGGCCAAGACGAGGGGGCGCTGGTTATCATCGCTCCCCTCGCATCTTCTCCGCTTCTCGGCGCCCACGCATGAACCTCGAAAGCAACCTTGTCTGGATCGACCTGGAGATGACCGGCCTGGATACGAACCGGGACACGATTCTCGAACTCGCGCTGATCGTCACCGACAGCGATCTGCGGGAGCTGGCCGTGGGGCCGGTGCTGGCGATCGAACATCCGCCGGAGGTGCTTGAAGGGATGGATGACTGGAACACGCGGCACCACACGGCTTCCGGCCTGTGGGAGCGTGTACTCACCCAGGGCGTCCCCATGGCCGAGGCCGAACGTCGCGCCCTCGCGTTTCTCGAGCAATGGTCCGTGCGGCGGGCTTCACCCATGTGCGGCAACAGCATCTGCCAGGACCGGCGTTTCCTGCACCGGTGCATGCCTGATCTGGAGCAGTGGTTTCATTACCGGAACCTGGACGTTTCCACCCTGAAGGAACTCGCCCTGCGCTGGGCGCCGGACGTGGTTGCTCGCCTCGTGAAGGAAAACCGCCACGAGGCGCTCTCGGACATCCGCGAATCCGTCGCCGAGCTGCAGCATTACCGCCGGCACATGGGCGGGCTTGCGGGCAAGCCGCCGGAGAACGCCGCGTAATCGAAACCCGGGGCGCTCAGCCAGCCTTCACCCTGGCCAGGCGCAGCCAGGTTTCGACCACCGAATCCGGGTTCAGGGAAACACTCTCGATCCCCTGTTTCATCAGCCACTCGGCCAGGTCGGGATGGTCCGACGGACCCTGGCCGCAGATGCCCGCGTACTTGCCCAGCTCGTTGCACTTGCGGATCGCCATGGCCAGCAGTTCCTTGACCGCCGGGTCGCGTTCGTCGAAGAGTTCCGCGATCTCCGCGGAATCCCGGTCCAGGCCCAGGGTCAGCTGCGTCAGGTCGTTCGAGCCGATGGAAAAGCCGTCGAAATGCTCCAGGAACTGCTCGGCGAGCAGGGCGTTCGAGGGCAGTTCGCACATCATCATGATCTTGAGCTTGCGTTCGCCGCGCTTGAGTCCGAAGCCGGCCAGTACCTTGATGACGGCTTCCGCCTCGCCGACCGTGCGCACGAAGGGCACCATGGCCCAGACGTTTTCGAGGCCCATCTCCTCCCGGACCTTGCGCATGGCGCGGCACTCGAGTTCGAAGCAGTCCCGAAAGCCTTCTGCGACGTAACGTGAAGCGCCCCGGAAGCCGATCATGGGATTCTCCTCATGCGGTTCGTAGCGAGGCCCCCCGATGAGGTTTGCATACTCGTTCGACTTGAAGTCGGACAGGCGCACGATAACCGGTTTCGGATAGAAGGCGGCGGCGATGGTGGCGATGCCCTCGGCCAGCCGGTCCACGTAGAAGGTGACCGGGTCGGGGTAGCCGGCCATCCGGTTCTCGATCTCCTTCTTCACGTCCAGTGCCTGGTCGTCAAATTCGAGCAGGGCCTTGGGGTGAATTCCGATCATCCGGTTGATGATGAACTCCAGCCGGGCCAGGCCCACGCCGTCGTTCGGAATCATGCTGAAATCGAAAGCGCGGTCCGGGTTGGCCACGTTCATCATCATCTTCAGCGGCGCCTCAGGCATGGCCGCCAGGTCGTCCTGCTTGACCGCGTACCTGAGCATGTCGCGATACACGTAGCCCGTGTCTCCCTCGGCGCAGCTGACCGTGACCTCGCCGCCGTCCGGGATGCGGATCGTGGCGTCCTTGCAGCCCACGACCGCGGGGATGCCGAGCTCCCGTGCAATGATGGCCGCATGGCACGTGCGCCCACCGCGGTTCGTGACGATCGCTGCAGCGCGCTTCATGACCGGTTCCCAGTCCGGATCCGTCATGTCCGTGACCAGCACGTCCCCCGGCTCCACGGCATGCATCTCGTCGAGGGAATTGACGATGCGGGCCCGGCCGGCCCCGATCTTGTGGCCGATGCTGCGACCTTCGCAGAGCAGGGGGCCCGATTCCAGGAGCTGGTAGCGTTCCAGCTGCTGTCCCGAACCGGCCTGGCTGCGGACCGTCTCCGGGCGCGCCTGGACGATATACAGGCGGCCGTTTTCTCCGTCCTTCGCCCATTCGATGTCCATGGGCCGGCCGTAGTGTTCCTCGATGACCAGGGCATGCCGGGCCAGGGCCTCGATCTCGTCGTCCTGGAGGCTGAAGCGCTGCTGGCGCTCCGGTTCCACGTCCCGGGTGATGACGCCGGTGCCGGCATCATCGAACACCATCTCGATGGCCTTGCTGCCGCGGTTGCGGCGGAGCACCGCGTTCTTGCCTTCCCGGAGCGTGGGCTTGAACACGTAGAACTCGTCCGGATTGACGGCGCCCTGGACCACGGTTTCGCCGAGGCCCCAGGAGGACGTGATAAAGACCGCGTCCCTGAAGCCGGATTCCGTGTCGATGGTGAACATGACCCCGCTGGCGGCGAGATCGGAGCGGACCATCTGCTGAATGCCGGCGGACAGGTACACGTCGCCGTGATCAAAGCCCTGGTGCACCCGGTAGGCGATGGCGCGATCGTTGTACAGCGAGGCAAAGACCTCGTGAATCTTCTTCAGCACGTCGGGCAGGCCGCGGACATTGAGGAAAGTCTCCTGCTGTCCGGCGAAGGAGGCGTCCGGCAGGTCCTCGGCCGTGGCGGAAGACCGCACGGCCACGGAAGGCTCCTTGCCCGCCTGGCGGACGAGCTCCGTCCAGGCGACTTCGATCGCCTCCTGCAGGGGGGCGGGGAAGGGCGTGTCGAGAATCCATTCCCGAATCTGCTTGCCGGTTTCCGCCAGCGTTTTCGTGTCTTCCACGTCGAGCTCGTCGAGGGTGGAATCGATGCGCGCCTTGAGGCCGGACTGTTCGAGAAACTCGCGAAAGGCCTCGGCGGTCGTGGCAAAGCCACCCGGCACCTCGACACCGAGGTCTGACAGCTCGCTGATCATTTCGCCGAGGGAGGCGTTCTTGCCGCCCACGACGCCCAGGTCCTTCATGCCGAGTTCGTGCAGCCAGGCGATATATTGAGTCACGGATTTCTCGCTCGCGCTTGTCTCGCGCGTCCTTGCCGAAAAGGCGGCTAGTTTAGCGCCACGCCGACATGGCTGCCATGAAGGAGCTGTCGGGCGCCGGGTACGGGACGACGCTGACGGGTATAGTGGCGCGTCAGTCGCCGCAACAGGATCACTCCGCCGATGCAACGAACGGTGTTTTTCATCTCCGACGGGACCGCGATCACCGCGGAAACCCTGGGCCACAGTCTCATCACGCAGTTTCCCGACGTGGCGTTCCACCAGGTCCGCATGCCCTTCGTGGACAACGAGCGCGCATGCCTGGATGCGGTGGCCGCCATCGATGAGGCCACGGAACGGGACGGCGCGCCGGCCATTGTCATGAACACCATCGTGAACCGATCCCTGGTGGATATCATCGCCACGAGCCAGGGCGTGATCCTTGACCTCTTCGACACGTTCCTGTCTGCGCTGGAAGATGCCCTGGGAACGGAGCACCGGCCGACGGTCGGCAAGGCGCACGGCCTGACCAACACGGACCGCTACGAGGGACGCATGGACGCCACCAACTACGCGATCAGCCACGACGATGGCATCAGCGTCGACTTCAAGGACGCGGACCTGATTCTCACGGGCGTTTCGCGCTCCGGGAAAACGCCAACCTGCCTGTACATGGCCCTGCATTTCGGGGTCAAGGCAGCCAACTACCCCCTGACGCCGGAAGACCTGGACCACATGCGCCTGCCGCCGTTCCTGAGACGCTACAAGTACAAGCTGGTGGGGCTGGACATTGAGCCGGAGCGCCTGGCGCAGATACGGGAAACCCGCCGTCCGGGAAGCCGCTATGCCTCCCTGCGCCAGTGTCGGCAGGAGGTGGAGGCCGCGCAGAGCCTGTTGAGGGTGGAGGGCGTGCCGACGTTCCAGACCACCCATGCCTCGATCGAGGAGATTTCTTCGCGGGTGCTGCTGCAGCTCGGTTTACAGAGGGAAATGTTCTGACATCATGCCATGGACCCCCGTCCTACCGTCAAGATTTTTGCCCATGCTATGCTCCCGCCATGGTTTCATTCCGGGACAATGGACACGATAACGGAAGCGGGCGCGGGCGCACGCCAAAGCTCCGTTCCCTGCAGGAAGCGCAGGAGGAAATCTATCGCCAGCTCCAGCTTCTGATTCCCGACGAGGCCGCCCGGGACGATCGTTTTCGCTCCGAGGTCGAAGGGTCGCCGGTGCTCAGGCTGGAGATTCTCGAGCGGCACCCGTACACGCATTTCATTCGCCTGACCTACGACTTCCAGAAGGGAGAAGAGGAGCGACTGGTGCCCGACGCCCACATTCGCCTGTACCAGGACGTGCGCATGGCGGAGGTCACCGCGTTCAACGCCGACCAGGCCTTCAAACGCAGCGCCCATCCCTGGTATCCTTCCGGCCCGCTCATGCAGCGCGCCTGGCGGGAAAACCTGGCACTGGACAAGTGGCTGGGCTACCTGATCCAGCAGGGCCACAGCTTCGAAACCATGCGCCTGGCAGCCCGCGGAATCCGTGACGAAAGGAGCCGCAGCAAGCCCCTGGAGCTGGCCTGAAAAAAACCCGCGATCGCAGTTTGACACAGGGCAGGGGATGACAGTAAGATTGCGCGCCTTTCGGGGCTATAGCTCAGCTGGGAGAGCGCTACAATGGCATTGTAGAGGTCGGCGGTTCGATCCCGCCTAGCTCCACCAATGTCCCCATCGTCTAGAGGCCTAGGACCCTAGCCTTTCACGCTAGTAACGGGGGTTCGAATCCCCCTGGGGACGCCATACAAAGGGAAAAGGCCCGCTCGCCGAGCGGGCCTTTTCTTTTTCTGCGGTATGCTCCCGGGCGAGAGGACGTTGCGGCGAAGCCGCACCGGGTTCGACCCATTCGCCGGGGCCGCGCAACCCCCTCGATTTGTAATAAACTCACCCGCAACAATCAGGGGGGCAGTCACCCAACGTGGCTCACGGATGCCGAGGCGATGAAGACAACCGTCACGCTCAGCGATACGACGCCCTACTACGAGAAGCATTTCATGCTGATCGACGAGACGCCTCATGCCTACGTCAGCGCGTTTCGGGAAGCCCAGTACGAAGCCCGCGACAAGCGCCGGCAAGGCCGGCTGGCCTTCTGGGCCGCCACCCTGCTCAGCACGACGGCCTGGATCGTGGGGCTGATTCCGTTCTGGGTTACGGGGCTGATCGTGGCCGGAACCTGGGCCATCGTCAGCTGGCGAAGCCGCCACGAAGCCCAATTGCTGGCCCGCACCTTCGAGCTGGCGCTCAAGGGCAAGGAGCGGGAATTTCACGAATACATGTGGCGCCACCTGGATCGACGCATGCTGCGCAGCGACTTCTGAATTCCCTTCACCCGGGCGGCGATTCACGACAGCACGAAATCGGCACGCTACACTCCGCCCCATGAAACGTTTTCTTGGCCCGACCGTGATGCCGCTGGCGACGCCCGGCACGAAGCAGCTGGCGCCGGACCGTGCGCCCATCGGTCCGGTCGACCGCCTCGCACGGCCACTCCGGGACCTGCGCCTGTCCGTCCTGGACCGTTGCAATCTGCGCTGCAGCTACTGCATGCCGGAGGATTCGCTGCAGGGGCAGGGGGTTTTTCTGCCCCGGGAACAGCTCCTCACGGATGACGAACTGGTTCGGCTCGTGCGTGTTTTCGTTCGCCTGGGCGTGCACAAGATTCGCCTGACGGGAGGAGAACCCCTGCTGCGTCCGGGGTTCAGCAGCCTGGTCGAACGCATCGCCGCGGAACCCCGGATCGACGACCTGGCGCTGACCACCAACGGAATCCTGCTGCCCAGGCAGGCCGAGGCCCTGCGTGCCGCGGGCCTCGGCAGGATCACCGTCAGCCTCGACAGCCTGGACGAAGACGCTTTCCAGGCCCTGTCGGGCCACCGGGGAAGTGTTGCGGAAGTGCTCGACGGCATCGCGGCCGCCGAAGCGGCCGGCTTCCGGTCCCTGAAGATCAATTCCGTGGTGCAGCGCGGCGTCAATGACGGCGGCGTGGAAGACATGGTTGACCATTTCCGCGGCAGCGGGCACGTACTCCGCTTCATCGAGTTCATGGACGTCGGCAACCTGAACCACTGGAACCGGGAGCAGGTGGTCCCGTCGGCGGAGTTGCTCGCCCGCATCCACGCGCGCTGGCCCCTCCGTGCGCTGGCGCCGAGCGCTCCCGGAGAGACGGCGCGGCGCTATGCGTTCGAGGACGGCCAGGGCGAAATTGGATTCATTGCCTCCATCACGCAGCCCTTCTGCGGTGACTGTACCCGGGCCCGTGTCACCGCCGATGGCAACTTCTATACGTGCCTGTTCGCCCACCGCGGCGTGGCGCTGAGACCCTTGCTGCGGCAGGGCGGAGATGATGCGCTGCACGAATTCCTCGCCGATCGCTGGGCCCGTCGCCAGGACCGCTACAGCGAAGTGCGCAGCGAGTCGGCCCGGCAGGCAGACGGCAAGGCCGGGCAGGTCGGCGCACGGGTCGAAATGTTCCGGATGGGCGGATGAGCAAGTCGGTACGCATACGGTATTTCGCCGCGTTTCGCGATGCGGCCGGCGTGGCCGAGGAGCGGGTCGAGACAACGGCCGAGACCCTCGAGCAGCTGTTCGAGGAACGGGTTGCAGCCCATGCCGGTTTGCGCGCGGAGGTGCAGGCCAAGGTCGCCGTAAATGACGCGCTGGTGGCGTGGAGCGACGGTTTCTCTGACGACGACGAAGTGTTGTTCTTTCCCCCGGTGGCCGGCGGATGAGCGAGCGTCCCTCGGTCCTTGCCCGGGCAACTGCCCGTGAATCGGCGGAGTCGAGCCAGGACGACGGCTTTTTCATCGTTCACGGACCCATCGATCTCGACGCGGTGAGGGCAGCGCTCGAAGATCAGCGGTGCGGCGCCGCCGTGTTCTTCGAGGGGCGCGTCCGCGACCACAACGAGGGACGGCAGGTCGACCGGCTGGAATACGAGGTGTACGAGCCCCTGTCGGTCAGCGAAGGCCGGCGGATCATCGATGAGGCGCGGGAGCGGTGGTCCATCCTGGGCGCCGTGGGTGTACACCGGGGTGGCCTGCTCGAACTGGGCGATATCGCGGTGGTGGTCGGCGTCGTCTCACCGCACCGGGACGAAGCGTTCCAGGCGGCCCGTTACATCATCGACGAGGCCAAGCAGCGCCTGCCGATCTGGAAGCGCGAACATTACACGGACGGGGATCGCCACTGGGTCAACTGCCGGCGCTGTTCCGGGGACCACGCCCATCCGCCGCCGGGAGACCCCTGAGCGGCGAACCCGCCCTGAGTTTGGGTCACGAGCCGGGTTACGAGTCAAGGAGCTCCCGGGCCGTGTCGTCCAGACCCTCCGGGTGGGTCCACTCGCCCTGTTTGCCACCGCTCTTGTAGAGCAGTCGGATGTCGTCCATGACCAGCGCCGCGTTGAGCGGCTTGCACAGGTCCCAGAGGGTCAGCAGGGCGATGTTGAGACCGGTAAGGGCCTCCATCTCCACGCCGGTTTTCTCCGTGATCTCCGCCAGGACATAAACAACGACGGCGTGCCGGGAATCATCGAGGCGGTGATGAACGGACACGCGGCTCAGGCTGATGGGATGGCACAAGGGCAGAAGCTGGGGCGTCAGCTTGGCGCCCTGGATGCCGGCGATTTCCGCCATGGCCAGCGGGTCGCCCTTGGGAACCGACCCGTTGCGTACAGCTTCGAAAGCCTCCTCGCCGAGCAACAGGCTGCCCCGAGCGAGGGCGCGGCGTCGGGTGGGTGTTTTGGCCGAGACATCGGCCATGGCGAAGTGCTGGGTCATGGCGGGAGCTCCAGGGGTCAGCCGGCATTGTCCCCGATCAGTACGCCGGCGCACAACGCCGTTGCCGTGGGCACACCGCCGGGGTTTCTCCCGGTTGACCGCCGGGAGCGGGCCGCCTGGCTTGCCTGGGCTCCGGCCGGGGAGTAGGCTCCGGGCTGCCGCCATGAACGGACTTTCTCGCTGCATGAACGGGTTGCGCGCCACCCTGATCACCCTCGTCTTCCTGGGACTGACCCTGAACGCCCTCCACGCCCGGGCCGGGGTGTTCGGCGACGGCGACCCCGCCAACGGGGATGAGGACGACCGGCGCACCCTGAGCCAGGGCGCCTCCTTACCCGGTCTCAGCGAGTGGTACCGGAGTGGCGGATCCATTTTCTGCGACGGGGCGGTTCGGGGATCGGCGACCATCGTCGACCTGTCGGCCTTCGCGCCCCCGCGGCCGGGTGTGGTGATCGCGACCGCCGCCCACGTGCTGGTGGATCTGGACACCGGTCTGGCGTGGAATCACTGTGAATACCGGCACCAGGGGCTCGGTGAGTTGCCGGGCTACCAGGCGACCCTCGAGTTGCACTGGACGCTGGCTGGCCCCTTCGATGCGCGTCTCCCGCCCGGAGATGCGGAAAACGCGGTCAATGACTGGGCCTTCGTGTGGCTCGGAGCATCCTGGCGCCAGCCCGGTGGTGCACGCGCGCTGGGCCTCGCCGACGTACGGCAGACGGCGGACGGACGAGGCCTGCTCGGTCTGCTCGCCTGGAACCCCGATCTCGGGCAGCTGGCGCTCGCCAGCGGTTGCCGCGCCGTCCTGTCCCGGCACGAAGACCTGTCCGGGGACGGGCAGGGCGGTCAACTGCTGGATGACTGTGATTCGGGCACCGGTTCATCGGGCGGCGGGCTGATCCTCACCCGCGACGGTTCGGCCCGCCTCGTCGGCATCCGGGGTGGGCAGCATTGGGATGGTGGGATCTGGCCTCCGGAACGCTATCCCGACGGCCCGCCGGCAGGTTCACGCTGGGATCCCAACCGCTTCACGAACTATGCCCGGGCGCTGGACGCCGACATTCTGCAGCAGGTTCAGCGCTGGTGGCGGACGCTGGGCGCCGCCGGGAGTGCCGAAGTGGCTCCGTGAAGCAGCATCCGGCCGGATAAACGCTGTCCCAAATTCGGCTCAACTTTTCGGTCGTCATGCGGTAATCGTGTTAAGCGCGAACAAAAATTCCGCTGAATTGCCTCGATCAGGAAATTTATGTTACATTTATGAAATGTCTACCTGTCCGTCTTCCCCTGCACGGACGCGGTCAAGAGTCGCATGACAGGAAGATCCAGGCCCGAGAAACAGGCGATCGGGCCGATGGCGCAGATCAACGACTGGTCTGCAACAGAGCCACCCCGCCGGAAGTGGGGGGCATGCAAGCAACCGGATGCCGCATGCCAACACGCTGAACGAAACAGCGCGTTTGCTTCCAGGAAGGGTGTGCCGGAGACGGTGAACGAATCGCCGCCGTCCGGTAAGCACGAGGGATCTCGATCATGCTGTTTTATGTCGCACTCACCGTCGCAGGAGTCGTCGCAGCTGCCGTTATCGTTTGGATTTTCAGATCGGTCATGGTCGCTGGCAAATCCGCTTACCGCAAGGTCACGCCCGGGTCCAGCCGCGGGCAGGTCAAGCTCGCACGCCTCAATTCCAACCTTGCCGCCACGCCGGCCCCCTGGGGCTGGGGCAACGGCGGTGGGACGCCCGCCGCATCCCGGTATCACCGCGATGCCGGCGTCGTCAGTCCGTCCAAGTCCAGGACAAAGGACTTTTCCCAGCTCGAGGCCTACGCTCGATCCAATGAGAAGATGAAGCTGGAACGCGACGCGACCTCTCCGCATGTCGGCTCCGTCCGCAACGTGCTGACGGGCTACGACATGAACCGGAGCACGAAAACCGATACCTCCTGCTGGCCATACCGTGACAATCTCGAATCCAATCGGTCTGCCGTGCCGGAAGACCGCCCGACCCTGACGGAGGACGGAGACCGTCCGACCAAGCCCTGGGGCTGGTAAATCCCACACTGCGACAGCTTCGAACAGCGCCCCACCCGGGGCGCTTTTTCGTTGGAGCCCTAACGTCCGGCCAGGGCCTCGGGAAGCTCGACGTCCTCATTGCCCGGTATCTTGATGTTCATGGGCATGGCTTCGACGCCCATGACCTCGTTGGCAAAGGGTTGGAGCAGTTCGAGCGCTTCATCCCGGTCGCCCCGCAACCAGGTTGCCACCGCACCGGGGTCGGCCAGCAACGCCGGGCTCCGGTGGTGACCCACCGAGGTGAGCACGTCATTGGGTTCCACGGTGATGATGGCGACACTGGGCCGGGGAATGCCGTCCTCACCGCGCGAGAAGCTCGCCAGGCCCGCCATGGCCCAGAAAGGGCGGTCGAGCGGGAAGACGGCCCAGGGCACCTGGGGGTGCACGCGACGGTCGAACTCGTAGAACCAGGATACGAACACGACCACCCGGCGGTCCCGGTCCCACGCCTGCATGAAGGTCGGGGCGAAAGGCGCCCCGTCACGGCGGAGGCGGGCGTTCGCCGTGGAGAGCAGTTTGCCGTCCCGGGTGTAGGGCAGCCGGCCATGGGACCAGTAGGGCAGGTAGGGCCAGACGGCTTCCGTGGGAACATCGAGGTCACGGTCCGCGTACACGATCGGCAGGCTCTCCCAGATCATGGAGTCCGGCTCGGACTTTCTTCGCAGGCGGGAGGGCGATATGTTGATGCGGCGCTCCGGGTCCGGCGGCAGGTGCGCCGGGGGCGTCAGGGCGCCGGCCCAGGCGAAAATGTCGCTCCAGGTCAGGTGGGAAACGGAGGCCTTGCCACACATGGCCGCAGTGTAGCAGGCAGCCGGTTCTCAGTTTTTGATAGGACGACGCCCTACCATGACCGCATCGTCAAAGGGACATCGAACGTTGCCACAAGCCAGCTCACCCGATCGACCCCATCCGCCGCTGACACTCGTGCCCAACACGGTCTCGCAGCGGCTTCTCTGGGCGGAATTCGCCAGCGATCACCCGGGCGCCGGTGCCTTTCGCGCGCCGGCGGTCGAGGTCCTTTCCCTCTTCGCTGAACGGCTGCTCGAAACCAGCCGGCTGCTGGAGGGGCAGGCCGCCCACCCCGTACCGGAGCGCTTTCTCCAGTTGACCCTGTGGGAGAAGGCCATCGCCGAAGTCGACGATGCGCCCCGCAATCCGAGCGATCTGGCTTCCGTGGCGCGCGAGGCGATGGAAGCGGAACGGCTGCTCATGCACTGGTCGTCCAACCCCCGGGGAGCGCTCGATGGGGGCGGACTCGATCTTGGCGACGCCTTCGGACGCTGGCGGCTCGGCGCCAGAAAGGCGATGAAGCGACAGGGATGGATTTCCGCGCCGGAGCAGCTGTTGCTGCTGACGGAGCGGCTGGAACAAACCAGGAATCAGGAGGCTGCCGGGGAAGACGGCTTTCCCGTGCGCTTGCCGGCGCGTATCGAACTGCGGGGATTTCCGGAGCTGACCCGCCTCGAATCACGATTCCTGGCCGCTCTCGAGCGCCTCGGCGTCGACATCGTGGATCAGATGTCCACCCTCGCGCCGGGAGCGCTTCCGCGCCCCGCGATTTCCCGGCATCGCTATGCGACGGTCGAGGACGAGTGGCGGGGTGCCGCCGCCTGGGCCCGGGAGCAGCTGGAGCAGGGCGCGGGTCGGGTCGCGGTGGCGGCTCCGGGGCTGGCGGCAATTTCCGGGCCGCTGGAACGCGTTTTCCGGCAGGAATGTCACCCGGAATCGATCCTTACCGGAAACCTGTCGGACCCCAGCCGGTTTCACGTGAACGGGGGAAGAAGCGCGCTCGGGCACCCCCTGGTGCGGACGGCGCTGATCCTGCTGGAGCTCTCGGTGGCCGGTCTTCGCGCGAGCCAGCCCTTCGACACGATCAGCCGCTTTCTGCTGGCGCCGGCCTGGGCCGCGGCAAGGCTCGAGCAGGGTGCGCGAGCCCGCCTCGAACTGTCGCTGCGGGAGGCCCAGCGGGCCCGGCTAACGCTGGCGGAAGTCGGAGAGCGCGCCCGGAGCGAAGCGTGCCCGGATCTCCTTCGCCTGATCGCACGACTGCCCACGGCCGCCGAGCTGTCCGCATCGAGTTCGGCCCGGCGATTCCATGCCTGGCTTGAACACTGGGGCTGGCCGGGCCCCGTCGGCAACGGCCCCGAGGTCCGACATCTCGTCGAGGCCGTTCGCGGGGCGCTCGAGGCCCTGGATTTCGGCGGCGTGGATAACGACCGGCGGGCCCTGGCGCTGCTGCGCCGTCAATTGCTCGAACGGCGGTTGCCTGCCGTGGGCGGCCCCCTGTCACCGATCCAGGTGCTCGACGTGAGCGATCTGCCCGGCAAACACTTCGACGCGGTCCGCGTGATCGGCGTCCATGCGGACTCCTGGCCGCCGCCGGCCCGGCTGAACCGGCTCCTTCCCCTGGCCATCGCCCGGGAATTGCCGCGCTCCAGTTCAACGAGCCAACGCGCCTACAGCGAAGCGCTGCAACGTGGCGTGCTGGCCAGCAGCGACCAGGTGGAATTCAGTCGCGCCGTGTTCGTCGACGGCGTGCCGACATCGCCCAGCGCCCTGCTGGAGTCGATTCTGGATGACGCAGACATGCCGGAGGCGCCCGTGGCCGAGGGCGCGGAAGTCCCCGACGGCGCCAACGGCCGGCGTGAGCCCCCCGGGCGACTCGCCCGCGCAGTGTGGCCCGGCCTTGGGAGCGAATCCGCCCGGGATCGCGATCGGCTGGAAATCATTCCCCGCGCGCCGGCGCCGGCCTTGCCGGCGGACGTTCGGCGCCTGCCCCGGGTGGTCAAGGTGCTCGATCACCAGTCGGCCTCCCCCTGGGCGGCATTCCTCGTCCACCGGTTGGGGGTGTCGTTCCCGGCGCAGCCCAGCGCGTTTCCGGGCCCGGCGGAACTCGGCAATCTCGTACACGACGCCCTGGAAGCCTTGTACCGCCCGGTGCTGGGAAGCGGTTCCGGTCCCGGCGCGGAATCGATTCCCGCAGCGGTGGACGAAGCCCTGCGACGTGGGCAGAGCGCCTGGAAGGCGCATCCTGCGGGAACGGCCCTCGAAGCCGTGGAGCGGCAGCGCCTGGATTCACTGCTGCGCGAGTGGCTCGAATTCGAGTCGCGCCTCGCCTGGCCCAATCCCCGGGAGCTCGAGGCCCGGCGCGAGGCGGTTTTTGCTGGTTTCGAGCTGTCCGTGCGTATGGATCGGCTCGATCGCCTCGACGATGGCGCCCTGATCCTCGATTACAAGACCGGCGCGGCGCGAACACCGGCCTGGGCACACGATCGCCCGACGGAGATGCAGCTGCCCCTCTACGCGGTGCTCATGGCCGATGCCGGTGCCAGTCCCTCGGGTATCGGCCTCCTGACCGTGCGGCGGCACGACATGAAGCAGACGCTCTGGACCGGCAATCCGAACGTCAAGGCGGCAGGCCTTCGCTCGGGGATCGTCACCATGGGTGAGGGCAGGGCGCCGTTCGCGTCCTGGGAGGACGCCCTGGCGCATTGGCGCCGGGCCATGGTCTCACTGCTGGAGGAATTCCGGGCGGGAGACGCTTCGTGCGTCGTTCACCACCCTCGCGCACTGGACTACCTCGGTTTGGAGCTCCTGTTGCCGCCCGGTGAGGACGCCGAAGAAGCGGAGGAGGCTCATGACTGACTCACGACAACCGCGTGATGAGGAGGTACGGAAGCGGGTCATCGAACCTGACCGTTCCTTCGCCGTGCAGGCCCCCGCCGGGTCGGGCAAGACTGAATTGCTCAGCCGCCGGTTCCTGCGCCTGCTCGCCGTGGTGGAAAAGCCCCAGCAGGTCCTGGCCATTACCTTCACCCGCAAGGCCACCCGGGAGATGCTGGACCGGGTGCTGGACCGGCTGCGCTCCGCACGCCTCGGCGTGGAGCCTGCCGAAGCCCATGAACGGGCGGCCTTCGAACTGGCCAGGGCCGTTCTCGACCAGGACCAGCGATTCGACTGGGGCCTCCTCGAAGATCCGGCGCAGCTCCAGATCCACACGATCGACGGTTTCTGCGCCCGGCTCGCCATGCGCGCGCCGGACCAGCCATTGGCCGTCTCCAACCTCCTGGTCGCCGAGTACCCCGAACCGGCCTATCGCGAGGCCGCGCGTCGGGCGCTGGAGGCGGCGGCCGGAGCGCCAGCCGCCAGCCCGGTCCGCGAGGCCTTCGAGGCCTTGCTCCTGCGTGAGCGCGGCAACGCCAACGCCCTCGAAACCCTGCTGGCGGACATGCTGCCCCGGCGCGACCAGTGGCTGGGTGACGTGAATCGAACGGAGGATCTCGGGCGCGCCCTGATGGCCGAACGCCAGCAGGTCGAGCTGGCGGCGCTCGAAGGGGCGCTCGGCGCCGACCGGCTGGCCGAGGCCAGCGAGGCGGTCTACCGGCTGGCGCAGCTTGCCGAAAGCGGTTCGGTAGCAGACGAAGTGATCCGCGCCTGGGAATCCCTGGGCCCTGGTGCCTCACCCGCCACGATCGCCGAGGCCTGCTGGCGTACGCTGGAGCCGCTGGGTACGGCCTCCCGGGACCTCATGAGCCCCCGGAGCATCAACAGCAAGGTCTTTCCGGGTGCGGCGTCCGGGCGAAGCCCCTGGGTTGACGGGCTCAAGGACGTCGTTGATGGCTGGTATCAATCGGAGCAGGCGAAAGCGGCCTACAAGCGTTTCGTGCAGACGCCGCCGCTGGATCTCGTGCCGGGCAACGCGACACTGCTGAAACAGCTGCGGGAATTACTCAGGTTGGCCTGCGACAGGTTGGAGGTCACGTTCGCCGATCGCGGGCTGTGCGACTTTCAGCACGTGGCACAGCAGGCGGTGACGGCCCTGGGGGACGAACTGGCGCCCAGCGAGGCGCTTCTGATCGAGGACGGCCGCCTGGCGCACGTGCTCATCGACGAATTCCAGGATACGTCACAACTCCAGTACGACCTGGTGCGCAAGCTCGTCTCCGGCTGGACGCCGGGCGACGGCAGAACCCTGTTCCTGGTCGGTGACCCCATGCAGTCGATCTATGGCTTCCGCAAGGCCAATGTCGGCCTGTTCCGGACGGTCATGGAAGAGGCGCGCCTCGGCGACGTGCCCCTGGAACCCCGCCGCCTGGAAGTGAACTTTCGCTCGACCCGGCCGGTGATCGAGGACGTCAACCGGACCTGCGCCCGGTTGTTTCAGGCCAGCTCCGAGGCCTCGCCGGGCCACGTGGCATACCAGGCGGTCGAGGCGTTTCGGGGTGAGGGCGGCGAGGTGACGACCCGCGCGTTCCTGGCGGGCGAGTCCATGGAACTGGCCCGCCGGGCGGAAGCCCGGTGGATCGCGGAGGATATCGCGTCCCTCGACCGCGATCCGGAAATCCAGACCGTCGGCGTGCTGGCCCGGACCCGTGCACAGCTTGAACCCGTCGCCCGTGCCCTGATGGAGCGGGGCATTCCCTTCGAGGCCGTCGAGGTGACGTCCCTTCACCAGCGACCGCGCGTACTCGAGCTGCTGACCCTGACCCGGGCCTTTCTGCACCCGGGGGACCGGGTCGCCTGGGTCGCGCTGCTCGTCGCGCCGTGGTGCGCGCTCCAGCCCGGTGAGCTGCTGGCGCTGCTCGGGGACAGGAATAGCGCCGACGTGCTGGTCCGTTGCGAAGATGCAGAGCGGCTTGCACACCTGTCGCCGGCGTCGCGAGAGCGGGTCAGTGCCCTGGCCGAAATCCTGCGTTGCGACGAGAGACGGGCGGGTTTACGTCCCCTGGCGGAACGCGTCGAGGCCGCCTGGGTCGCCCTCGGCGGGCCCCGGCTGGTCTCCTCGCCGGAGGAGCTCGAGGATGTGGAACGCTTCCTCGCCCTTTTGTCCCGGCTCGACGAGGAAATGCCCGAGGACCTGCTGGCCGAACTGGAGCGGCGGCTTCCCAAGCTGTTCGCCGCATCGCGTTCCGCGCCGGTCAAGCTCATGACCATTCACAAGGCAAAAGGCCTCGAGTTCGACGCCGTCTACCTGCCGGCGCTGCAGGCACGGCCCCGCCAGGGCGATCGGAGCCTGTTCCGGCAGTTCGAGATGCGCGTGCAGGGAGACGAGCATGCCAGCCTGCTGGCGCCGGTACAGGCGAGCGGTGAACGGCTGCCCTCGGGCTATGACTACCTGGGCCTGCTCGAGCGGGACGCGCAGACCAGCGAAGCCCAGCGGCTGCTCTACGTGGCCATGACCCGGGCCCGCCGCCTGCTGCGTCTCTCCGCCGTGGTGCGGGCGAAAAAGGATGGCGGCCTGGCCCGCGAGGCCGGGTCCTTCCTGACGCTGCTGCATGAGCGCTTCGAGCCGTTGCTGCCGGAAGCGCAGCCGGCGCCGGACATCGAGATGCAGGCGCCCGAACCCTGGCCCCTGTTTCGCCTGCAGCGGGCCGACCCGGCCTTGCCCATCGTCAATGGCGACGATGACTCCCCAGGCGAGGAAGGCGCGGAGAACGCGGCGCTGGGGGATAGCTGGCCCGCACGGGACCGCCTGGCCCTGGGAGAAGCCCTTCATCACTGGTTCGAGATCATTCACGACGACTGGCGTGACCATGGGGGCGAACGCTGGCAGGGTGAATGGTTCGAGGATTACGCGCCGGCGCTCCGTTCGAGCCTGCGGCGTGCCGGCGCCGCCGAGGCTGACCTGGACTGCCTCCAGGAGCAACTCGTGGGTCTGCTCCGCGAGCGGCTCGCCGACCCGGACTTCCTGGCCATGCTGAGTCCGGAAAACAAACTCGACTCCCGGGCCGAAGCCGAATACCTGGTACCGGAAGGAGACCGACTGAAGCGACGGATCATCGACCGCCTGTATCGCGATGCCGAGGGGCAGTGGCACATCGTGGACTACAAGACCGGCAGCGACAGCCCGGCCACGCGGGAATCCTGGTCCGGCCAGCTCGCAGGCTACCGGGCGGCGGTCGAGGCCGCAGAAGAGGGTCAGGTGGTGGAGGCGTCCATCCTCACCGCCGAGGACGGGCGCTTCATCGATCCGGCGGGCGCCCGCAGTACGTGAAACCGGTTGGTGGCGGCCAGCACCTCGTGCCGGCCGAACTCCCGGTCCAGGGTCGCCGGCCATGGCAGGTGACGGTTGGCGACAATAACGACCTGTCCACCCGGGTTCAGGAAGTTTCTCGCCCCGCGGAAGAGTCCGGCGCCGAGATCCGACCGTTCCCGGTGATCGACGTGAAACGGTGGGTTGCTGATGATGAGATCGAAGCGACCGTCTACCGCCCGGAGACCATCGCTGGGCAGGGTGCGTGCGGAGAAGCCATTGGCGGAAAGCGTGCGCCGGGCCGCTTCGAGGGCGAGCGCCTGGCTGTCCACCAGGGTCAGCGCCACGCCGGGGCATGCGGCGAGCAAGGCAGCGCCGAGGACGCCGGTGCCACAGCCGAGGTCCAGGGCGGTGGATGGCGCGGCTTTTTCGAGGACGGCGGGAAGGCAGTCCAGCAGCAGCCGGCTCCCTTCGTCCAGTTCGCCGTGGGAAAACACACCGGGATAGCTGTGGATGCGCAGGGTGCGTCCGAAGGCGTCCAGGGTCCAGGACACGTCATAGTCTGCCAGGCTGAACGGCGACGTCGCGTGGGGCAGGCTGGCTTCGAACAGAACGCAGTGCCGTGCGGCGTCGAGCTTCCTGACCTGCCCGAACCAGGGTTTCAGCTGCCGGATGGCGCTTTTCGCACCGGCGCGGATTTCACCGGCCACCCAGAGCACGCGATCCGGGTCCATGGCGGCGGCCAAGGCGTGCGCCAACATCTGAAAGCGCGCCTTTTCCCGGGGGAGACAAAGCACGGCATTGCCCGGCGCGACGAAATCCCCGGCCACGGGAAAGGCCCCGAATCGGGTCGTCAGACCCGATGCTTCCAGGCTCGCCCGGTCCCGGTCGTCCTGGACGAAACACAGGCCTGACCCGGCACCCTGAACGAGGGCGCCGGGAAGGTCGGCCGGCGGCAGGAGCCAGAGCCGGGGTTTCAGCGCGGTCAGGCTGTCCTGTTGGCGAAGAAACAGCCGGGCAAGTGGAGACAAAGACAAGGGGGCGAGCTCAGGAATTCAGCGGTGGTTGGTATCGGAACACAGTCGTTCGCTTCGCGTCGGGCCGGATCATGTCGGGCTGGCCGGCCGGTGCTCAGTCCGGCTCGTAATCTCCGACGAGGTCGTGTGCATCCGAACCGGTAATGCGCACCTTCAGGAGATCGCCGGGATCGGCGTGATCCGCGCCGTTCACATAAACCTTTCCGTCGATTTCCGGCGCGTCCGCGTGGCCTCGTCCGGTCATGCCGAGTTCACCCACTTCGTCGATGAGCACCTCCTGCAGCGTTCCGATTTTTTCGGCCAGTCGCTCGGCGCTGATCTCTGCCTGGCGCTCCATGAACCGGGCTTCGCGCTCGGCCTTGACCTCGTCGGGCACCGGGTCCGGGAGTTCGTTGGCGCTGGCTCCCGCCACGGGCGAGTACTGGAAGCAACCGACCCGGTCCAGGCGGGCTTCTTCGATGAACGCCATGAGCTCCTCGAAATCGGCCTCCGTCTCCCCGGGAAAACCCACGATGAACGTGCTGCGCAGGGTCAGGTCCGGCACCTGCTCCCGCCAGAGCCGTATGCGATCGAGGGCGCGTTCCGTTGCGGCCGGACGCCGCATGAGCTTCAGGATGCGCGGTGAGCCGTGCTGCAGGGGAATGTCCAGGTAGGGCAGGATTTTCCCCTGTGCCATGAGCGGCATGAGTTCGTCGACGTGGGGGTAGGGATAGACGTAGTGCAGGCGAACCCAGGCACCCAGCGTGCCGAGCGCCTCGCACAGCTCCGTCAGCCTCGTCTTCACGGGCCGGCCGCCCCAGAAATCCGTCCGGTAGCGCAGGTCCACGCCATAGGCGGAGGTGTCCTGGGAGATCACCAGCAGTTCGCGGGTGCCGCTGGCCACCAGGCGTTCGGCCTCGGCGAGCACGTCGCCGGCGGGCCGGCTTGCCAGCTTGCCGCGCATGGACGGAATGATGCAGAAGCTGCAGCGGTGATTGCAGCCCTCGGAAATTTTCAGGTAAGCGTAGTGCCGGGGCGTAAGTTTGATCCCCGTATCCGGCACGAGATCGAGGAAGGGGTCGTGGTTTCGTGCGATGGGTGCGTGTTCATGGACCGCGGTCACCACCTGTTCGTATTGCTGCGGTCCCGTGACCGAGAGCACTTTCGGATGCACGGAGCGGATCTCGCCTTCCTGGACGCCGAGGCAGCCGGTAACGATCACCCGGCCGTTCGCGTCGATCGCTTCCCCGATCGCCTCGAGGGACTCGGCCCGGGCGCTGTCGATGAAACCGCAGGTGTTGACCACGACCACGTCTGCGTCCTCGTAGCTGCCGGACAGCTCGTAGCCGTCTTCCCGGAGCTGGGTAATGATCCGCTCCGAGTCCACGAGGGCCTTCGGACAACCCAGGCTGACAAAGCCCACCCGCCGGTGCGCCGGAGCGTCTGAAGCGGGTGGGGTGGTGGTGCGTTCCGTCATGACGGCGGGCCTTCGATCGGGTGAACCCCGCATTATCCGGCGCGCCGGGACACCCCACAAGCCCGGGAAAGCCCGGAAGGAGGCCGGCCCGGGGGTTCAGTCGCGTTCGTGCCGCTCGAAGCGCTCCCGAAACCCGGTGCCGTCATCGGGCACGAGGTCGAAGACGAAGCCGTTGAAGTCGAAGCGTTCGCCGAAATTGAATCCCGTATCGAAATCAAAGCCGCCGGGAACCAGGCCCAGGCGGTTTTCCGGTACGGTGACGACCAGCGTTTCACTTTTCTGGCGGCGAACGATCTCGAGTTCCACGGACTCCCCGGAGTCCACGCGCCGGAGGGCGCGGACCACGTCCGCGGGGCGCTGCACCTGGTCCCCGTTCACCGCGCGGATCACGTCACCGGATCGCAGCTGCAGCAGATTGTCCTCGCGCGCCTGGAGGACAAGCACGCCGTCCGTGGTGTCGAAATAGCTGGCCAGGTCGCTGTCCAGCTCCGCGAACTTCAGCCCCCGGGTCAGCGGCATACCGAACCAGATATTGGTGCCGGCCAGGGCGGTGTCACCGATCTCGGAAAGCGCTTCGAATTCGTAGACCAGTTCGCCGTCCTCGATGGTGCGCGTGTCGATGATGATCTTCCGCTCCGCAAGTTCGCCCCGAAGCGCTTCCAGCTCGCGTTCAAGCTGCGCCCGGTCGATGTCCGCAATCTCAAAGGACTGCACCACCACCGGCGCATCGGGAAAGCGGGGTGCACCGGCACTGCCCGGTGCGGCTGGTTCTCCCGGCGGCGTCGGGGCCACGGGTGCGCCCAGGCGCGTGATGCTGTGCCAGCTGAACGGTGTGCGCTCCTCGGCGACAATGACCTTTTCCAGGGCCTCGTCGCCTCGCTGGATGACGATCTCCAGTTCATCACCGGGCTCGACCGCACGCAGTGCTTCACCGAGGATCACGCGCCCGTCGGTGCCGCCTTCGACCAGCGACTCTCCCATGAGGCTGATGATCGTGTCACCGGGCTGCAGTCCCGCGCGTTCCGCCGGACCGTCGGGAGACAGTCCGAGCACGCGGACGCCGTCTTCGTCGTTGTTGCCCAGAATGACGCCGATGACGGCGCGGTTGGCGCTGAAACTCGGGGCGGGAGCGAGCACCGGGTCGGTGCGGTAGAGCTCACGATGCACCCGGGCCACCTCCCGCGACGCTTTGCGGAGGTTCTCGTGGGCACGTTCGAGTTCCCGCTGGACCCTGCGGCGTTCCTCGCGTTCCACCCGGCGCATCTCCGCCTGTTCGCGCGCGGTCTCTGCGTGAAGCTCGCGCCCCTCCGCTTTCAAAGCCTCTTTTTCCGCTTCCAGGTCTTCGAGCGCCCGGGCCCGCAGGGCTTGCGCCTCGCGCATTTCCGCCTCGGCCCGCTGAGCGAGTTCCGCGCGCGCTGCTTCCACCGCTGCGAGCGCGGCCCGTTGTTCCGCCTCGGCAGCCGCCAGGGCCTCGGCATGGCGTGCGCTGGCCCCGGCGGCCGGCGGGGCCGGCGGTTCGGGGGCTTCCTGGGCCCGGATCTCGCCTGGAACGCTGGTTACCAGGGCGAGGGCGATGGCGCTTGCCAGCAGAAACGGGCGCGTGTTCGGTGTCGATTTGAAATGCTTCATCTTCGTTATCCCCGGCGTCATAGGGACGCCATCCTTCCGTATTCGGTTTCAAACTGGTGCTGAAACAGGGCCTCGAGATCGAGGAGCAGGTTGACCCGCTGGCTCCAGAGCTCGATGGACTCGGGGGTGACGCTCAGTTCGTCGTCTACCCGGGCGACCAGATCCTCGAGTTCCGCCACGTAAACGACGGACTCGGCCGGCATGGACACGGTGTCGTCACGGAGCAGGCGCAAGCGCTGTTCCAGGAGTTGGGACATGGCAATGAGTTCGGTCACGGTGGCCTCCGGGTTGGTCGGGATCGCCGTGTCGCCGGTTACCGCTTCCTCGCTCTGGGCCTCGACGAGGGCAGGACCCGGAGCCGGGGCGGGATCCGACGGCCCCGCCGGGGCACGCCACAGCACCACGCTGACGACCGCGACGAGGCACGCGGCAACCGCCAGGCCGCGGAACAGGCGCTGGCGGCGCGAGGCGCGCTGGTCCTCGGCAAGGACCGCCCGGATGTCATTCCAGCCATCCCGTGGAGGATCGATCAGTGGAAGATCGCCGAGACCGAGGGGGTCCTCGATGCGGCCGTCTTCGCCATCGCTTCCGTCGCTTGCGTTCCTGTTCATGTCGTTCCTGTCCATGTCATGTCTGTCCATATCGTTCATGTCCCTGTCATGCATCGCTGCGATCAGGTCCCGGCACCGGTGAGTTCCCGGGCTTCCGGCTTTCCGATCAATTCCCGGAGTTTTTTCCGGGCCCGGGATAACCGGGTTTTCGAAAAGCTTTCGGTTTTTCCGAACACTTCGGCAATCTCTCCGTGGCGGTAACCTTCCACGTCGTGAAGCCAGACCACGAGGCGGTCCTCTTCACCCAGCTGCGCCAGTGCTTCGCTCAGATCCATGGCCTCGCCGATTGCTTCCTGGTTCCCTTCACAGGACGCGCGAAAGTCTTCGAAGGTCACAAGTTCCCCCCTGGGCTGTTTCCGAAGGGCGCTGATCGCGTGATTGATGGCCAGGCGCCGCAGCCAGCCCCAGAACGGGGCGTCGCCCCGAAATTGCCCAAGGCGCCGAAAGGCCGTGATGAACGCTTCCTGGGTGACATCCTGGGCGAGCTGACTGCAGTTCGTCACGCGCACGGTGACCGAGTACACGGGTCGGTGAAACTGCCGGTACAGCTGCTCACAGGCCTGGATGTCCCCCCTTTTGGCGCGCGCCAGGGTCACCTCGTCCACCTGGGTATCGAATGAGGATGAACCGATCATCGGGGTATTAGACGCAGGCATGGGCAAAAGGGTCGCAGCCCGTGAGACTTTTTTGTTCGAACCGGTGGAAGCCGTTGGTTTGGGCGTGCCGGGGCATTATATCGATCGTTACCCCGCGCCCGTCGCGGAAACCCGGCATCAGGAGCGTCGCCCATGGGTCGCTGGAGACCACCCGCCAAGCCATCGAGCCCCTACATTACCGCGGACGGAGCGCGCCGCCTGCGCGCCGAACTGCAGCAGTTGTGGAAGGTCGAGCGCCCGGAAGTGGTCCGGGCCCTGGCCGAGGCCGCTGCGGAGGGCGACCGTTCCGAAAACGCAGAGTACATCTATCGCAAAAAGCAGCTGGGCGGCATCGATCGACGGGTGCGCTATCTCAGTCGGCGCCTGGACCAGGTGAAAGTGGTCGACCGGATTCCCGATGACACCAGCCGGGTCCGCTTTGGGGCCTGGGTCGTCCTTGCGGACGAACAGGGCGACGAACGGACCTATCGCATCGTCGGCGCTGACGAAACGGATGCGCAGCTGGGCTGGGTCTCCATCGATTCGCCCGTGGCGCGCGCCCTGCTGGGCAAGGCCGCCGGGGACGAGGTGGCCGTCGAATTGCCGGAGGGCAACGTGGTTTTCGAGGTGCTCGAGGTTCGTTACTCGGGCTGAGGCGCCCTTGAATTTTCCGAAACCGCGTCCATTTTTGAGGCAGTGGTCGCCGACAGGGGCCACGACAACCAGCCCGGCCACCTGGCGGGCGCCAACCACCGTAATGCTTCAAAGGAGATCACGGTTATGACGACGTTTGATTTTTCACCCCTGTACCGCAATTCCATCGGTTTCGACCGGCTCGCTTCCCTGCTGGCTTCCGCCCAGCGCGTGGAGCAGGGCGGCGGATATCCGCCGTACAACATTGTTTCCGAGGATGAGAATCGCTACCGCATCACCATGGCGGTCGCCGGTTTCGCCCAGGAAGACCTGGACATCACGAGCGAACAGAACACGCTGACGGTCACCGGCAAGCGCGCCGATGATGAGAACGGTTCCGACCGCTACCTGCACCGTGGCATCGCCAACCGCTCCTTCGAGCGCCGCTTCAACCTGGCGGACCACGTTCGGGTGACCGGCGCGAGCCTCGAGAACGGTTTGCTCCACATCGACCTGGAGCGCGAGATTCCCGAGGCCATGAAGCCGCGCAAGATCGAGATCGGATCCGGCAGCGCCCGGCTGATCGACGTCAGCAAGGACGAAGCCGGCGAAGACAAGGCCGCCTGACTGCTCGCCCAGAACCGGCTGCAAGTGTGTGCAGGGGACGCGGGAAACCGCGTCCCCTTTTTCGTGTTTCCCCGACTGAACAGCCAGTCGGGGCATATCGGCACGACGAGCCATGACCTTTGGCAGGCTTGTTTTGATAATTAGATGAATGTCAAAATATATCCATGCACAACAGCACCACGCAGACGAATGACGGGGTCTTCAAGGCCCTGGCCGATGAACAGCGTCGCAGGATCCTGCAGTTGTTGCGCCATGGTGAGCAACCGGCCGGCGTCCTGGCCGCATCCCTTTCGGTGAAACCGGCGACGGTTTCCCATCACCTGGCCCAGCTCAGGGCCGCGGGGCTCGTTCGTGTTCGCCGCGAAGGGCAGCAACGGATTTACGCGCTCAATACCTCCATGGTGGAGGAGGTGTTGCTGCTGATTTCAAACCTGTTTCATGCGGAGCGGAAGGAAGAATCGTGAAAATCACCCGAATCAACTGGATCAGTCTCCTGTTCCTGGCCGGCATGTTCGGCCTGGCCGCCTGGTACTACCCGACCTTGCCTGATCCCATGCCGTCTCACTGGAACGCCGCCGGCGAAGTGGACGACTGGATGCCCAAACCCTGGGGCGTGTTCATCCTCCCCCTCGTGGCCCTGGGCCTGTGGATCATCTTCGCGGTGCTGCCCCTGATTTCTCCGAAGGGATTTCGCCTCGAACCGGCGCGCCGGGCCTACGACATCATCTGGTTCGTGATGGTGCTGTTCATGGGCGTGGTTCAGCTCATGACCTACCTGGAAGCCCTCGGGCAGGGCGGTCCGGGTGTCGAACGGATCGTTCCCCTGATGACCGGCGGGCTGTTCATCCTCATCGGCAACTACCTGGGCAAGTTTCCGCGCAACTTTTTCGTGGGCATCCGGACACCCTGGACCCTGGCCAGCGAGCAGGTCTGGAACCGGACCCATCGGCTGGGCGCCTGGGTGTTCATGCTGGCGGGCGTGCTGCTGGCGATTTCCTCCTTCTTCCCCAACGCCATGCCGCTCTTCATCGGCGTGGTGCTGGTGACGGCCCTGGTGCCCGTGCTGTACTCCCTCTGGCTGTACCGGCGCCTGCACGGCTTCGAGGCGGAACCGGAGGACGGCCCCTAGCCCGGCCCGTTGCTGCCGGCCCGTCTTGCGCCTCCCGCTTACGGCGGCTAGGCTGGCGGGTCGATGGGCGATAGCCGGCGGATACTGATTTGAAAACCTTCTTGTCCTGGCTGTACCAGGTCTACGCCTGGCTGTTCCTGATTCCCTTCGCATTCCTGTGGTCCTTTCTCTGCGGATGGCTGGCGATGATCACGGCCATGCTGATTTCCCAGCGTTTCGCCTCGCAACGCGTGGGCGGCGTCTGGGCGCGGGTGATCGGCTACCTGACCCCCATGTTCGTAAGCCGCGAGGGCCTGGAGCACATCGACCCGAAGCAGACCTATGTCGTGGTCTGCAACCACGTCAGCCAGTACGACATCCTGCTGGTTTACGGCTGGCTGGGCATCGATCTGCGCTGGGTGATGAAACAGGAGCTTCGCAAGCTGCCCGGCCTGGGCGCAGGCTGCGAGAAGGTGGGGCATATTTTCGTTGACCGCTCCAATCCGGAAGCGGCGAGGGCGGCGATCAACGAAGCGCTGGAACGCATTGGCGACGGTGTCGGTATCCTGTTTTTTCCCGAGGGAACGCGCAGCCGGGACGGACGCCTGCAGCCCTTCAAGAAGGGCGCGTTTCGCATGGCCGTGGAGCAGGGCTTGCCCGTACTGCCCCTGACCCTGCTCGGCACCGGTGACATCCTGCCCAAGGGAACCCTGTTCGTGACACCGGGGCGCGCGAAGATCGTGGTCCATGAAGCCATCAACCCCGCAGGTCACGACGCGCGGTCGCTCATGGAAGCCTCGAGAGCCGCGATCGCCTCGGCGCTGCCGCCGGAACTGCGTTGATCCAGCTGCACCGGCCCGATCCGGAGTACACGTCCTCGCCCCGGGCGGCGAAGAACTTCGCCCTGGCGTTTCGCCTGGCGCTGGCGCTGACGGCGCTGATCAGCTTCGTCTGGATCAGCGACGCCTACCTGGACCTGCGACTGACACGCTACGGGCTGCGCCCCCGGGACCTCGAAGGCCTGCTCGGCCTGGTGACGGCGCCCCTGCTGCATGCCAACTTCGAGCACCTGTTCAGCAATCTGCTGCCGCTGATCATCAGCCTGACGGCCGTGCTGTATCTCTATCCAAACACGGCCCTGCGCGTGATCCCGATGATCTGGATCGGCTCAGGCCTGCTGGCCTGGCTGATTGGCCGGCCGAGCATTCACATCGGCGCCAGCGGCTTCGTTTACGGGCTGCTGGCCTTCGTGTTCGTCAGCGGCGTGTTCCGACGGGATATGCGGTCCGTGGGGGTCTCCCTCGTGGTCTGGTTTCTCTACGGTTCCATGATCTGGGGCGTATTGCCGATCCGGCCGAACATGTCCTGGGAACTGCACCTCGCCGGCGCGGTGCTCGGCGTCGGCCTGGCCTTCGTGTTTCGCGACTGGGACCGGGTGCCGATCAAGCGCTACGACTGGGAAGACGACGACAGCGTTCCCGACTGGTTTCCGGAGCCGTCGGAACGCGGCGAGGACGCCCGCTTCAGCGACGAGGGCGGCATCACCCGGCGCGAGGAGGAACCAACCGGCGACGCCCGTGACCGGAAGCGGCTGCCGTGAAAAGACTCCTGGGCCTGTTCGGGATCGTGTTGCTCGCCCTGGCGGCACTCGCGGCGGCCTTGCCTGCCCGGGTCGTGGTGGAGCGATCCATCACCGTCGGCCGGCCGGCGTCGACCGTGTTCACCCTGTTCAACGGTCTGGTCTCCTGGTCGGCGTGGTCACCCTGGGTGCTCCGAGACCCATCCGTGGCAATGACCCGTTCCGGACCGGAACGCGGACCGGGTTTGCGTCTCGCGTGGTCCGGAGATCCGGGCAAGTCGGGACTGGGCGCCCTCGAAATTCTCGACAGTTCGCCGTCCGAGCGCGTGCAGCTGCGTCTTCGCCAGGGCGGGCAGCAGGAGGCCTTGCTGGAATACGAGATCGAGGGCGATGCCCTGGGCAGTCAGGTTACCTGGATCTACGAGGCCGATAGCACCGCGGGCAAGGGTTTTGCCGGACGTATCGTCGGACGCTACTACGGCTGGTTCCTCGCCCGCTGGGTGGCCGCGGATTTCGAGCTCGGGTTGCAACGCTTCAAGGCCGTCGCCGAAAGCTTGCCCGCCGCCGATTTCTCGCAGGCCGAGATCACCCGGGTCGAGGCCCGACCACAGCGCGTGGCGCGCGTCACCGGACTGGGCGCGGCGACGCCGGAAAAGGTGGCCGAGGTCCTGGCCGGTGCTTTTGCGGATCTCTCGGCCTGGGCGGTCGATCACGGCGTCGAATTCCAGGGCCAACCCCTCACCATCGCGGAGCGCCGGGCGGACGGGACGGAAACCTACCAGGCCGCCGTGCCCGTATCCGTCACCGCCGAGGCGCCGCAGACGGATCGCGTCGGCCTCGGCCAGACGCCCTCGGGCGACGCCGTTTGCGTTCTGCACCGCGGTTCACCGCTCGAAAGCCTGGGCAGCTACGAGCAGCTGGATGCCTGGGTACGGGCGCACGGCCTGCAGGCCACGGGCGTGAGCTGGGAGCACTACCTCTCGGACCCCGCCTCCGCGTCGCCCGGAGCTGCCAGCATGGAAATCTGTTCGCTCGTCGCGCCGGCGGCGACGCATGCACGCTGAGCGCGTCATTTCGCGGGTTCGTCCGCCCCCGCCCGGCGTCGGCGGCGCGCCGCGCGGCTTTCCCGGGCGATCACGAACAGGCCCGAGGCGATGATGATGGCGGCGCCGAACCACGTGCGCTGGTCCGGCAACTCGCCCCAGATCCACCAGCCGTAAAGCACCGCCCAGACCATGGCCGTGTAATCCAGGGGCGCGATCACCCCGGCGGAGGCGCGCCGGAACGCCGCGACGAGCGCGACCTGGCCGAGGGTGCCGGTGACGCCGAGCACGAGGAGCCAGGGCCAGTGTTCCGCGGCGAGGGGAACCCACTGGCCCGGTACGAGCACCGCTCCGAAGGTGCCGCAGAGCGCAGTGAACCAGAAGGCGATGGTCAGGCTGTGCTCCTCGCGACCGAGGGCGCGCACCATGAGCGCAACGACCGCGTAGCAGGCCACGGCGACCAGGGCCATGACCGAACCCCGGGAGAGCAGGGCGTCGGTACCGGGCTGGAGCACCACCAGCACGCCCAGGAAGCCGACCGCACAGGCGCCGAGCCGCAAAGGGCCGGCCGGTTCCTTCATCACCGGGCCGGACAGGATCGCCATGATCAGCGGGGCCGCGAAGAAGATCGCGTAGGCGTCCGCCAGCGGCAGTTCCCGGAAGGCTTCGCCGACGGCCCACAGCATCAGCAGCCCCAGGGCCGCCCGGGCGACGTGGGCGCGCAGGTGCCGGGTGCGGAACAGGCGGCGATTCATAACCACGATCCAGAGGGCGAACAGGGGGGCCGAGATGGCGCAGCGAAGCACGGCCACCTGCAGGCTCGGGTAGTGGGTCACCAGGACCTTGATGGCGACGTCCATGGTGGACAGCAGGAAGACGCCCCACAGCATCCAGGCGACGGCGTGCAGGGCGTTCTGCGGAACGGCTGCGGTCCCGGAATGCTTCACGTCTGCTGCAAGGCTTCGCGGAACCGGCGGGTCCAGGGTCCAGTGATGCCCGGCTGGCGGCACAGCTCGTCAACCCGTGCCGTGAACGTCTCACGGTCCATCATGATGGCGCCCTGTCGCAGCAGATGTTCGCTGGCGACCTGGCCGTCGATCCACGGATAGCCCCAATGCTGCAGCACCTCACCCAGCCTGACGAGGATAACCTTGCTGGCGTTGCTGACCCCACTGAACATCGATTCGCCGAAGAACATGCGGCCGATGCTCACGCCGTAGAGGCCACCGACGAGGTGATCCCCCTGCCAGGCCTCGATGGAATGGGCGTGGCCCAGTTCGTGGAGGACACCGTAGGCGCGCGCCATGGCCTCGGTGATCCAGGTATCCCCGCGCGTGCGACCGCAGGAGGCCACCACGGCATCGAACGCCGTATCGGCGGTGAGGGTGAAAGGTTCCTGGCGCAGGAGCCGTTCCAGGCGGCGGCTGCGGTACACGGCGTCCGACGGGATGACGCAACGGCGGGCGGGACTCCACCAGAGGATGGGGTCGCCCTCGGAGAACCAGGGGAAGATCCCCTGGCGATAGGCATTCAGGAGCCGGGTGGGCGACAGGTCGCCGCCCCAGGCGAGCAAGCCGTCCGGTTCGTCCAGGGCGAACGCCACGGGCGGGAAAGGATCCCCTGGGGCGTCGCCCAGTCGGGGGATCACTCGTCCATCACTCGACCCTGGCCCGCATAAGCGCGCCGGCGACTACTCGTCGAGCCATTTTTCCGCGTCGAGGGCCGCCATGCAGCCGAAGCCGGCCGACGTCACCGCCTGGCGGTAGACGTGGTCGGCCACGTCCCCGGCGGCGAAAACACCGGGAATGCTCGTCTGGGTGGCCATGCCGTCGAGGCCGCTCCGGATCCGGATGTAACCGTCCTTCATCTCCAGCTGATCCTCGAAGATGCCCGTGTTGGGGGTGTGGCCGATGGCGATGAACACCCCGTGCACGTCCAGGGTCTGCAGGGCGTCATCCTTCACGTTCCTGACGCTGAGCCCGGTGACGCCCGAGTCGTCGCCGAGAACCTCCTCGACCACGTGGTCCCAGAGGAGGGTGACGTTGCCGTTTTCCGCGCGGTCGAACAGCTTGTCCTGGAGGATCTTTTCCGCGCGCAGGGCGTCGCGGCGGTGCACCACAATTACCTCTTCGCACAGGTTGGACAGGTACAGGGCCTCTTCCACGGCCGTGTTGCCGCCGCCGACAACGGCCACTTTCTTGCCCCGGTAGAAAAACCCGTCGCAGGTGGCGCAGGCGGACACGCCCTTGCCCATGAAGGCCTCCTCCGAGGGCAGGCCCAGGTAACGTGCGCTGGCGCCCGTGCTGATGATCAGGGCGTCGCAGCTGTAGGTGCCCGAATCGCCCTCGAGGATGAAAGGACGCTCTTCCAGCTTCGCCGTGTGGATGTGGTCGTAGATGATTTCCGTGTCGAAACGCTCCGCGTGCCGCTGCATGCGTTCCATGAGCTCCGGGCCCTGCAGGCCCTCCACGTCGCCGGGCCAGTTGTCCACGTCCGTGGTGATGGTCAGCTGCCCACCGGGCTGGACGCCGGTGACCACGGCCGGATCGAGACCGGCGCGCGCCGCGTACACGGCGGCGGTGTAGCCGGAGGGGCCCGATCCGAGGATCAGAAGACGTCGGTGCTGGATGTCGCTCATGTATAATTCGCTCCGTTCGCTGTCGGTCCCGGGACCGGGGCGAGGCCGCCGGTAAGACGGCGCCGCCACCTGCCCACGCATCGTTGTTTCGCACAGAGGCTGCGATGGGTTTCAGGTTAGGGCGGGACCGCAGGATTCAAGGGGACGAGTCTAGCCGATTCGACCTCGTAACCACGACAACCAGAAAAAGATCATCCAGATTGCCCCAAGCCCGTAAGACAACGCCCCGCACGGCACCGACGGTCCAGCGCCACCTCGTTCGCCGCCTGCAGGAAAGCGCGTTCATCGTGTCCATCCTGCTGGCGGTGTACCTGCTGGCCTGCCTGGTGACCTACCACCCCCTCGACCCCGGCCCGTTCCAGCCCGCCGCGTCCGACCAGGTGCACAACATCGGCCGTTTCTTCGGCGCGTGGCTGGCGCGATTCTTCCTGCTGGGCTTCGGCTATGTGGCCTACCTCGTGCCACCCCTGGTCGTCTACGCCGGCTGGCGCCTTTACAGCGAGAGCGAGGGTAGCGACGGTGACGGCTGGTTCGACTGGGCCGCCCGCATCAGCGGTCTCGTGCTCTTCCTGCTGGCCACCACGGGCCTGGCGGACCTGCACACGCACCCCCTGGCGGATGTGATGCCCGCGGACGGCGGGGGGGTCATCGGCGACCTCGTCGCGGAGCCGCTGTCGCGCCTCACGGGCATGCTCGGTTCGACCCTGTTCCTGCTCGCCTTCATGCTGGTGGGCATCACCCTGTACACGGGCCTGTCCTGGTTCTGGGTCATGGACATGATCGGCAAGTACACCCTGGCCGGGGTGGACTGGCTGCTGGAGCGCGTCGCCGGCCTGCGCGACTGGTTCGCCGGCCGCCGCGCCAAGGCGCACCGGGAGGAAGTGCGGAAGGCCGATTCCGTGCGCCGCAAGACCAAGCCCAAGCCCCGCATCGAGCCGGCGATCCAGGAGGCCCCGGAGCCGCCGAAAAGCCAGCGCGTGGCGAAGGAAAAGCAACAGATCCTGTTCGAGAACCTGCCGGACGACATGCTGCCACCCCTCGGCGCCCTGGACGATCCGCCGGAACAGGAGGTCAGCTACAGCAAGGAGGCCCTGGAAGCCCTGTCCCGGCAGGTGGAGCTCAAGCTGGCGGATTTCGGCGTCCAGGTGGACGTGGTCGAGGTGCACCCCGGCCCGGTCATCACGCGTTTCGAGCTTGAACCGGCGGCTGGGGTCAAATCGGCCCAGATCACCAACCTCTCCAAGGACCTGGCCCGGGGACTCAGCGTCGTCTCCGTCCGCGTGGTGGAGGTCATCCCCGGCAAGTCCACCATCGGGCTGGAAATCCCGAACACCAAGAAGCAGATCGTTTACCTGTCGGAAATCCTCAAGTCCGACGTGTACGACAAGTCCAAGTCGGCCCTCACCCTGGCCCTGGGCAAGACCATCGCGGGACGGCCGCAGGTGGCGGACCTGGCCAAGATGCCGCACCTCCTGGTGGCGGGCACGACCGGCTCCGGCAAGTCCGTGGCCCTCAACGCCATGATCCTGAGCCTGCTGTACAAGGCCGGCCCGGAAGACGTGCGCCTGGTCATGGTGGATCCGAAGATGCTGGAACTGTCCATCTACGAGGGCATTCCCCATCTGCTCGCCCCGGTGGTGACGGACATGAAGGAGGCCGCCAACGCCCTGCGCTGGTGCGTGGCGGAAATGGAGCGGCGCTACAAGCTCATGGCGTCGCTGGGCGTGCGCAACCTGGCCGGTTTCAACAAGAAGGTCCGCGAGGCGCAGGCGTCCGGGCAGCCCATCGCCGACCCCCTGTACACGGTGAACGAGGAGCTGGGGCTGACCGATCCGCCCATGCTCGAGCCGCTGCCCTTCATCGTGGTCATCATCGACGAGCTCGCCGACCTCATGATGATCGTCGGCAAGAAGATCGACGAGCTCATCGCCCGCCTGGCGCAGAAGGCGCGCGCCTCGGGCATTCACCTGATCCTGGCGACGCAGCGGCCCTCGGTGGACGTGATCACGGGCCTGATCAAGGCCAATGTTCCCACGCGCATCGCCTTCCAGGTGTCTTCACGGGTGGATTCACGCACGATCCTCGACCAGATGGGCGCCGAGCAGCTCCTCGGGCACGGTGACATGCTGTACCTGCCGCCGGGTTCCGCGTTGCCGGACCGCGTTCACGGCGCCTTCGTGGACGACCACGAGGTGCACGCGGTGGTGGAATATCTCAAGCAGTTCGGGGAACCGGATTACGTGGAAGGTGTCCTCAATGAAACACAGACCACCACCGACGGGATGACCATCAATGCGGCCGGACTGCCCGAAAGCGCCAACAGCGACCAGGACGAACTCTACGACCAGGCCGTCGCCTGGGTCACGGAATCCCGCCGGGCCTCCATCTCCAGCGTGCAGCGCCAGCTGCGCATCGGCTACAACCGCGCCGCCCGGCTCATCGAGGAAATGGAAGAGGCCGGCGTGGTCAGCCCGCCGGAGCACAACGGGCAACGGGAAGTGCTTGCACCGCCGCCGCCCAGGGACTGACCGGCCCGTGAATCGCCAGCGAACCGCCGGACATGCGGCTGCCGTCATGGGGGCGTCGAACTTCACGCGCTCCCCGACTCGGTGGGCATGGCTGTTGGGCGCCCTGTTCGGCCTGATGTTCGCGCCGTTCACGGTCCTCGCGGAGGCATCGGCGCCGGCTTCCGGCCGCGCGGCCCTCGAGTCCTTTACCCGGGACCTGGAACGCTTCGGCGCCGATTTCGAACAGGTCATTATCTCGGCCGATGGCGCCGTGATGGAAGAGGGCGCCGGAGAGGTCTGGATGCAGGCCCCGGACCGCTTCCGCTGGTCCTACCTCGGGGAGTTTCCCGAGCTCATCGTCGCCGATGGCGAGCACATCTGGATGTACGACGAGAGCCTGGAACAGGTGACGGTGCGGGAGCAGGGCGCGCTCGGCGGCGATTCCCCCCTGCTGGTGATCATGGACCTCTCGACCCTCGACGAACGCTTCACCGTGACCGAACTGGGCACGGTGACGGGCATGCACCTCGTCGAACTCGTTTCCCGGGACCCGGAAGCGCAGTTCGAACGCGTGGTGCTCGGTTTCCAGGACGATACGCTCCAGCGCCTCGTGCTCGAGGACGCCTTCGGCCTGCGCACGGAACTGCGTTTTACCGCGCTGCGTCGCAACCCGAACATTCCTGATGGGCATTTCGACTTCGATCCGCCGGACGGGGTGGACCTCATCGGCGACGTGCCGCCTGATTGATCAGCCTGGCTGACCGCCTGGGCGAGGGACGGTACAATGCCGCCCTTTCCCCACACCCGATTTGGCACCCGATTCGTCATGCTCGATCCGATCCAGCTCAGAAAAGACCCGGCGGCCGTCGCCGAAGCCCTGGCCGCCCGGGGCTATGACCTCGACGTAGCGCGCTACCAGGCACTCGAGGAACGCCGCAAAGACACCCAGGCGCGGCTGCAGGAGCTGCAGAACGCCCGTAACACCAGTGCCAAATCCATCGGCCAGGCCAAGGCCCGGGGCGAGGACATTCAGCCGCTGCTGGACGAGGTTGGGCGCCTGGGCGAGGAGCTCGACGAACTGGATGCGGAATTCCGCGCCATTCGTGATGAACAGCAGGCCTGGCTGCTGGAGATGCCGAATCTCCCGGCCGACGGCGTCCCGGCGGGAAGCGACGAGGCGGACAACGAAGAGGTCCTGCGCTGGGGTGAGATTCCCGAGTTCGATTTCGAGCCCCGCGATCACGTCGAGTTGGGCCAGAGGCTCGGATTCATGGATGCCGAGGCCGCCGCCAAGCTCGCCGGCGCCCGGTTCACGGTCCTGCGTGGCCCCCTGGCTCGGCTGCACCGGGCCCTGGCGCAGTTCATGCTGGATGTACAGACTGAAGAACACGGTTACCAGGAGGTGTACCTGCCGTACCTGGTGAACGCCGACGCCATGACCGGCACGGGCCAGCTGCCGAAGTTCGGCGACGACGCGTTCGCCACCACCGATGAGCCGCCGCGCTACCTCGTCCCGACGGCCGAGGTGCCCATGACCAACCTGGTGGCCGGCGACATTATCGATGCCGAATCCCTGCCGCTCATGTTCACGGCGCAGACTCCCTGTTTCCGGCGTGAGGCCGGCTCCCACGGCAAGGACACCCGCGGCATGATCCGCCAGCACCAGTTCGAAAAGGTGGAGCTGGTGCAGATCGCCCGGCCCGATGACTCCATGGACGCCCTGGAGCGCCTCACCGGCCACGCCGAGGCCATCCTGCAGAAGCTCGGGCTGGCCTATCGCAAAGTGGTGCTGTGCACGGGCGACATGGGCTTTTCCGCTCGCAAGACCTACGACCTCGAAGTCTGGCTGCCGGGGCAGGGCGCCTACCGCGAGATTTCCTCCTGCAGCAACTGCGGTGATTTCCAGGCGCGCCGCATGCAGGCGCGCTGGCGCAACCCGGAGACGGGCAAGCCGGAGCTGGTGCACACCCTGAACGGCAGTGGCCTGGCCGTGGGCCGCACGCTCATCGCCGTGCTGGAGAATTATCAGTGCCGGGACGGTTCGATTGCCGTGCCGGAGCCCCTGCGCCCCTATCTGGGCGGCGCGGACGTCATCAACGCCTGATACGGTCTCCGGCTTGACGGCGCTGGGCGTTCGTCATGCGCAAGGTCAGGGCACCTCAACGCCCCTGGCCGCTTCGAGGATCGAGAACCACTGTTCCGTGGTCATTTCCATGGCGGTCGCCGCCACCGCCAGCCGCACCCGGTCGATCCGGCCGGACCCGAGAATCGGCAGTGGTGCGGACGGCAGTCGAAGCACCCAGGCATAGGCCACCTGGTCAACGCCGAAGCCGCCGAGTTCCTCTCCAACCCGTCGCAGGACCCCGCGGCACCGGCGACCCGCCTCGTCCGATTTGTCGAACAGGCGGCCGCCCCCCAGGCAGGACCAGGCCATGGGACGAACCCGCCGTGCCTGCAGGTCATCGAGCGTGCCGTCAAACAGCACAGCAGGATTCAGGGGATTGATCTCGACCTGGTTGGTGGCGAGGGCGAAGGGCAGGCGGGACTGGAGCAGGGCGAACTGCGCCGGCGTGAAATTGGAGACCCCGAAGTGCAGCACCTTGCCCGCGTCGCGCAGGCGGAGCACGGTTTCCGCCACGGCGTCTGCGTCCATGAGCGGATCCGGGCGGTGCAGCAGCACCACGTCAAGCCGGTCCGTACCGAGGCGCTCCAGGGAGCGTTCGACCGAGGCCTGGAGGTGCGACGGCCCCGTGTCGTAGTGCTTGGTTCGCCGCCCTGGGACTTTCTCCGAAATCAGCTGGATGCCGCACTTGGTGATGATTTGCAGCTGATCCCGCAGCGCTGGCTCCCGGGCCAAGACCTCGCCGAAACAGGTCTCCACCTCGTAATCCCCGTAGAGATCGGCATGGTCGACGCTGGTGATGCCGAGATCAACGTGCGCCTTCAGAAAATCGAGGTGCTCGGCGGTATTGCGGCCCCAGGCGAGCATGCGCCAGTAGCCCTGCACCAGGCGGGACAGCTCGGGGCCGTCAGGGCTGGTGGGTGACCTCCAGGGGATCGGGGTTCGGTTCATGGGTACTCCGTAAGCGGGGACAGGGATAAGTCAGGGCAAAACCGCCACGCTCTTCACCTGGGCATAGACCGCCACGCCGGTCTCCAGCGCCAGCAGATCCGCGGACTTACCGGTGATGCGCGCGAGCAGGCGGGTGCCGTCCGCCAGGGCGAGCTCCAGCTGGGTGAGGGGCGGCCGATCGACGCGCTGGCGGATGGTCGCCGCCAGCACGTTCAGGATGCTGCTGCGCGACGGGGGATCGAGGGCCACGCTGACATCGCGGGCCGCAATGCGCAGGCGTACCGGCTGATCGGCCTGCAAAGCGCCCGCCGGGACCAGTAGCCGCGTGTCACCCACGAGAATCTCGGCCAGGCCGGAGGCGTGATCGAGGAACGCCACGACCCCCTCGAGCACCGCGGAGGCGTCGTCCGCCTGGGCCAGGGGCAGATCGAGGCGCGCCAGGGTTTCCTGCAGTGGGCCGGCGCCGGTCACCTGGCCGTCCGCCATCAGGACCAGGTGGTCCGCCAGCCGCGCCACCTCGTCCAGGTCGTGGGACACGAGGATGACGGGAAGATCGAGCGAATGGACGAGGTCCTCCAGGAACGGCAGGAGCTCCGCCTTCCGGGCGCGGTCGAGGCCGGAGAGCGGCTCGTCGAGCAACAGCAGGCGAGGTGCCGGCGCCAGGGCGCGGGTGATCGCCACGCGACGGCGCTCGCCGCCCGACAGGGTGCGTACGTCGCGGTTGAGCAGCGGTTCCAGGGCCAGGAGTCTTATCAGCGCATCGCGGCGCGCAGGGTCTTTCGATTGCGCGCGTTTCAGCCCGTAATCGATGTTCTGCGCCACATTCAGATGCTCGAACAGGCTGGTTTCCTGGAACACGTAGCCGACGCCGCGCTGCTCCGCCGGCAGAAAGTGCCCAGGCCCCTGCCAGCAGGCGTCCCCCACGTGCAGTTCTCCCGCCACGTGTCGATCCAGGCCGGCGAGGGCGCGTAGTACGCTCGTCTTGCCGGCGCCGGAGGGGCCGTACAGGGCCGTGACGCCGCGCCCGGGCGCCACGAAGCGCACGTCCAGCCGAAATTCATCGAACGCGCGCTGAACCCGGACCCGGAGACCCCTGGCGGTGGTCTCATCAAGGCTCATCGCGGCAACAGCCGGGCATGGCGGTTGAGCCCGTACACGGCGAGCAACAGGCTGAAGGACAGGAGCAAGAGTGCCAGGGACAGGCCATGGGCCTGGCCATAGTCGAGGGCTTCCACGTGGTCATAGATCGCGATGGAGGCGACCCGGGTCTCCCCGGCGATGTTACCGCCGATCATGAGCACCACTCCGAATTCGCCCAGGGTATGGGCAAAACCCAGCACGGCGCCGGTCAGCAACCCGGGACGCGCGAGGGGCAGGGCGACGGTAAGGAAGCGGTCCAGCGGACCGGCGCCGAGGGTCGCGGCGACTTCCAGGGGGCGTTCGCCCACGCGGACGAAGGCGTCCTGGATCGGTTGCACGACGAAGGGCAGCGAATAGACGACAGACCCCACCACGAGCCCGGTGAAGGTGAACGCAAGGGGTTCGAGCCCCAGGGCGGCCATGGCCTCGCCAGCCGGGCCACGGGCGCCCAGGAACAGCAGGAGATAGAAACCCAGCACCGTGGGCGGCAGCACCAGGGGCAGCGCGACGGCGGCCTCCACGAGCGGCTTGAAGCGGGTGCGGGTCCGGGCGAGCCACCAGGCCAGGGGCGTGCCGAGCAGGAGCAGAA
>JAZBOL010000119.1:0-5925 GCA_036351115.1 Lysobacterales bacterium
ATGGTGGGCCCTGCAGGACTTGAACCTGCGACCAAGCGATTATGAGTCGCCTGCTCTAACCAACTGAGCTAAGGGCCCGTCTTTCGTGCTCCGCATTGTAGCGCGACCGTCACGCGGGCTGAACGCTTCGGTACAACCGATGCGAGCGCTTAACCCTGGGCGGCCAGCAGATCGCGCAGCAGGCCATTCAGCGTTTTGCGCTTTGCAGCCGGAAGCTGCGACAGCGCCGCCTCCGCGGCCGCGAAGCGCGCAACCGCCGCTTCTTCGACGAGGGCCCTGCCCGCCGGCGTCAGGGCAACCAGGACCCGGCGCCGGTCGACCTCATCGCGAACGCGCGTCACCCATCCCGCTTCGAGCAAACCATCGATGCGGGTGGTCATGGCGCCGGAACTCAGACTGGCTTCTTCCATGAGTTCACCCGGGCTCAGCGTGAAGGGCTCGCCCTGGCGCAGCAGGGCCGACAACACGTCGTACTGCGACCAGGTGAGCCCGAAATCGTCGAGGGCTGACTCCGCCTGGAGCATAAATACCCGGGCCAGGGCCTGGATCCGGAGCACGACGCCGAGCGCGCCCGGTTCGAGCTCGGGGTCCTGCTCGACCCACGCGTGCTGCAACTTGTCTACGGGATCCCGTTTCATGGCGACAGCATAGCGAAAACCCCTTGTCATCGAAAAACTTGACGACATTTATCTTGACATCAAGATTCTTTCGCCGTGTAATTCGGACTGGGCCACTATCGGCCTTTGCAAAGCACCTCAGGAGACGTGCCGTGAGCAAGAAATCCCAGCGCAATCGCAAGAAACTCGACCCCAGGATGTGGGGCGGTAGCGATGCCCTGTTCGATGATGACCTCGAGTTCGACGACGATTCGACGGACTGGATGGATGACGATGGCGAAGCCTGGTGGGCCGAGGAAGCGGACGAGTCCCGCGTCAGCGTCCGCCGCAAGATCGAGCGTCGCCGTGAAAAACAGCAGCTTTACTCGGAGCTGAACGACTGGGAGCAGTTCGGTCGCCACCAGTGATCGCGACCCTGGCCGCCGCCCGGCGGCCAGGGTGCTCGCTACGGACATCGCACCAGGCCCCTGACAAGTCCGCCGGACACATCCAGTCCGGGATCGTCAGCACGACTGGATTCGCCCTCAAGCGCCCCGAATCAGCGCCGATCCGATGGGGAAAGCCGTCGATGACCTTCTATAGTGAGGCTATCCCCAGCGAAGGAGCGATCCCATGGTCCACAATCCCGTCAACTGGTTCGAACTCTACGTGCAGGACTTGCCCCGGGCGAAGGCTTTCTACGAGACCGTGCTCGGAATCGAGCTGGCGCCGCTCCCACTTCCCGATGGGGAGCAGGGCCTGGAGATGGTGGGCTTCCCCATGGACCCGGAGGCGCCGGGCAGCGGCGGCGCCCTGATTCACGTGCCGGGGGTACCCTCCGGCGGCACGGGTACCATGATTTATTTCAGCTGCCAGGACTGCGCTGTGGAGGAGGCCCGGGTGACCAACGCCGGCGGCTCCGTCGAGCGACCCAAGATGGCCATTGGCGACTACGGCTTCGTGTCGGTGATCAAGGACCCGGACGGCAACCTGGTCGGTCTGCATTCGCTGCAGTGAGGCCACCAAAAGGTGTCCCTGACGACCCACGGAGGTCGAAGCTAAGCTAGTCTGGTAGTGATGCCCCGATCCACCGCGGGTGCGTCTCACCGGAGGAAAAATATTGCGCAACCGCCTGTTGCCCACGCCCTGGATCCTGGACTCCAGCCGGGGGCTCCGCCTGTCCTCCATTTTCATCCTCTACGTGGCCCAGGGCATCCCCATCGGGCTGTTCTGGTACGCCATCCCGGCCTGGATGACCGCCAATGGTGCGGAAGCCGCCGACGTCGCCTGGGTGCTCGGGCTCACGGCCCTGCCCTGGAGCCTGAAGTTCTTCAACGGCTTCATCATGGACCGCTACGCCTTCCTGCCCATGGGCCGGCGCCGCGGGTGGATTCTCGGCGCCCAGGGCGTCATGGTGGCGGTGTTCCTCATGGCGGCTGCCCTCCAGCCCGCCGCGGACCAGGTCCTGTTGCTCGGTCTGCTCGGTTTCCTCGGTAACCTGGCCACGACGGTCCAGGACGTCGGCGTCGATGGCATGGCCGTGGACCTGCTGGAAGAAAACGAGCGCGCCCGCGGTGGCGGCATGATGTTCGGCGGCCAGTTGATCGGCACGGCGGCGGCAACCGCCGGCACCGGCCTGGCCGTCGCCACCCTGGGCGCTTCCGGCGCCTATCTGCTCGCCGCCCTGGGCGTGTTGGCGGTGAACGCCTACCTGGTCATGATCCGCGAACGCGACGGCGAGCGGCACCTGCCCTGGAGCGCCGGGGAATCGCACCCGGTCAACCTGGCGCACCACGCGGACCGCTGGTGGCCGATCCTGAGTATCACCCTCCGCTCCGTGTTTCTGCCAGTGAGCCTGTTCTGGGCCGTGATCATGCTGACCAAGGGCTCGCAGTACGGCTTCATGGCGGGGGTGACGCCGCTCGTCGGGGTGGGAGCGGCCGGCATGAGCGAAGTGCAGGTCACGTCCCTCACCGGCACGGCCCAGCTGATCGCAGGCATTGCGGGCCTGACCCTGGGCGGCTGGCTGGGCGAGCGCCTGGGCGCCAAGTGGTCCGTGATCCTGATGCTGTGCTGCTGGCTGGTTTTCCACGGCAGCATGATCGTCGGTCAGAACCTGTGGAGTAACACCGGGTTCGTGCAGGCCATGATCATCGGCTGGTTCAGTCTGGACACGTTGCTGACGGTGGCCGCCATTCCCATCACCATGCGCCTGTGCCGGCCCGAGGTGGCGGCGACGCAGTTCACCATCTACATGGCCCTGAACAACGTGGGAATCAGCCTGGGGGCAGTGCTACTGGGGTTTTCGGACCGGCTGGGCGGGCTGGCCAGCCTGTTCCCGGTATTGATCGTCGCGAATGGAATCGCTCTGCTCATCCTGCTGGCCGTGCGCTTTCCGCGCCGACGGCTTCGGTGACACCCCGTCCATGGCGCCCCTTCAATGACGCTCCTTCAATGACGCATGTCGCGGCCGCCGCCGCTCATGACGGCATCACCGGCGCCCTTGAGCCGCTCCTCGAGTGCATCGCGCAGGGACTGCAGCTGGTACACATCCTCCAGCATGCCCCAGAGCGCGTCGTAGACCAGTTCCAGCCGGTCGGCGTCACAGCGAACGGCCAGGGCGTCCATGCTGCCGTAGAGCTGCTGAAGCCGGGCGGCGAGTTCGTCGAGGATCTCCTCGGGACCAAGTTTCGGGTTCACCAGCAGGCGGGGTTCGGGCTTGTCCATGGCGTGTCTCCAGGGCAACTTGAGGACGCGGACCGTCATTTTAACCGCTTTCGGGCTGCATCCGCTGAGCGCCGGCGGTATGCTGCGCGCAGGCCCCTCAAGAGAGAACGATCCGCCGTCGATGCCCGGCTGCCCAGCGGCCGAACTGACCCGCCATGAAAAAAATTCTGATTCTCCTGCTCGTCGTTGTACCCATCGTGGGACTGCTGGTCCTTGCGGGCCTGGGCTGGTTCTGGTGGACCACCGACTCCCGGCCCGGCCCCGAGGCGCCGGACCCTTCCAGTGAGCGGCGCGTGACCGAGGGCGCGGTGCGTGGATTCGATGCCGGCAACGGCGCTCAGGGCTGGCTCGGGATTCCCTATGCCGCGCCGCCCGTCAATGCCCTGCGCTGGCGCGCGCCGCAGCCGGCGACGCCCTGGGCAGGCACGCGGGACGCCCTGGTCGCAGGCCCGCCCTGCCCCCAGCTTGGCGGCCCCCTGTCCGACGTTCCGCGCAACACCTATAACGACGTCGTGGGCGAGGAAGACTGCCTGACCCTGAACGTCTGGGCGCCAAACCATACCCGCGCCGAGCTCGACGGCCTCGCCGAACCCTACCCGGTCATGGTGTGGATTCACGGCGGCGGAAACACGATCGGCTACGGGGCCGACTACGACGGCAGCAACCTGGCTGCGACGGAAGATGTCATCGTCGTCACCTTCAACTACCGCCTCGGCGTGCTGGGCTGGTTCAATCACCCGGCCATCACCGCCGGAGCCGCCTCCGAGGCGGACGCTTCGGGCAACTTCGGCACCCTGGACACGATCGCGGTGCTCCGCTGGGTGCAGGACAACATCGGCGCCTTCGGCGGCGACCGGAACCGGGTGACGATCTTCGGTGAGTCCGCCGGCGGCGTGAACGTCTATGCCCTGCTCGCCTCCCCCCTGGCCGAGGGGCTGTTCCACGGCGCCATCGTGCAGAGTGGCCTGGCGCGGGCGTCCACGGTCAGGGAAGCGAGAAATTTCGTGGAGAACGGCGGGCACACGGCCAGCGCCCGGGAGGTGGTCAGCCGCTGGCTGGTGGAGCAGGGACGGGCGGAAGACCGGGCCTCTGCCGACGAGCAGCAGCGCGCCCTCGGCGCCGGGGAAATCCGCAACTTCCTCCAGGATCTCGATCCGGTGGCGCTCCTCGACGGGTTCTTCGGCCCGGGCGGCATGTACCCGGCTCCCGCCGTGTTTCTCGACGGCCATGTGCTCCCGAACCGTCCCCTCCTGGAGGCCCTGGCCGACGAACGGGTCGGCTCGGCCGTGCCAGTCATCGCCGGCACCAACCGGGACGAAGCCAAGCTTTTCATGGCAACCGACGGACGCTACGTGGAACGGCGCTGGGGCCTGTCCCTGCACATCCGCGACCCGCAGACCTACGAGGCGGTCGCGGGCATCCTGAGCGATCACTGGCGCCTGGTCGGGGTCGACCAGCCCCTCGATGCCCTGTCCCGGGTTCGCCCCCGGGGCACCTGGGCCTATCGCTTCGACTGGGATGAATCGGACAGCAATGCCATCGCCGACATGCCCCGGGTCATGGGCGCGGCTCACGGCTTCGAGCTGCCCTTCGTGTTCGGGGACTTCAGCGATCTGTGGGGCATCCCGCTCCTGTTCACGGACGACAACGAGGCGGGACGCCTCGAGCTGTCCCGCGCCATGATGGCCTACTGGGGCGCCTTCGCCCGCAGCGGCGCGCCGCGGGTGGAGGGGCTGCCGGCCTGGCCGACCTGGGGGCAGGAAGCGGAGGGACGGGTGCTCGTGCTCGACACCCTGGCTGACGGCGGCATCCGGCCGGCCGATCAGCGCATTGTCCTTGAGAACCTCAGAGACCGGTTGGTCGACGTGGCGCCGGCGCTGAACGACTCCCTCGCCTGCAGCCTTTACGCCTACCTGTTTTGGAACACGGGAGCCTGGCAGGCCGACAGCTATCGGTCCCTGAATTCGGAGTGCAACGAAGTTACGCCGCAGGTGCGGGCGGCAAATCCGTTCTCCTGACCGGTCCCAAAAAAAAGCCCGGCTCTGGGCCGGGCTTTGCGAATCCAGACTCAACGCAGCCGCTTACTCCAGGTCGAGGAAGCTCCGCAGCTGCTCGGACCGCGTCGGGTGCCGCAGCTTGCGCAGGGCCTTGGCCTCGATCTGCCGGATGCGTTCGCGGGTGACGTCGAACTGCTTGCCGACCTCTTCCAGCGTGTGGTCCGTGTTCATGTCGATGCCGAAGCGCATGCGCAGTACCTTGGCTTCGCGCGGCGTCAGGCCCGCGAGCACTTCCTGCACGGTGCCGGTCAGGCCCGAACCGGTGGCGCTTTCCACCGGCGAGGCGATGTTCGCGTCCTCGATGAAGTCGCCCAGGTGCGAATCTTCGTCGTCGCCGATGGGCGTCTCCATGGAGATCGGCTCCTTGGCGATCTTGAGCACCTTGCGCACCTTGTCTTCGGGCATTTCCATGCGCTCGGACAGCTCCTCCGGCGTGGGCTCGCGGCCCATCTCCTGCAGCATCTGGCGGGAGATGCGGTTGAGCTTGTTGATGGTCTCGATCATGTGCACCGGGATACGGATGGTCCGGGCCTGGTCCGCGATGG
>JAZBOL010000120.1:0-2788 GCA_036351115.1 Lysobacterales bacterium
CGTCGGTCGAGTCCGGGAACGCATCCAGTCCCAGGCCATGGATATAGAGCCAACCGCGACCGGAGCCGGGAGATGGCACCGCTCCAGGGCTCGCCTTTATTCCGGCCGTTCCGCTCAGACCCGGCTCGAACTCAAACAAACGCAGACGTTGAGGAGCGTTAACGGAACCGTCGTTGGGACTCCGGTTGTCTGCGTCCCGGAAATGCCAGCCAAAAAGGTCGCGTGGGTTCGGTCCGAAACGCGGCGGCGTCATGGCAGAAAGGTCGAGCCCTGCGCTGTCGCGAATACGCAGCTGCCACCCGGCATCTGCAGGCTCCAGGCTCAGGTTAAAGCCGGACGCGAGTGGCGCGTTAAACCGTTCGCCGCTTGAAACCTCGCCATGCAGGTGAGCCAGCGTCCGACCGGGCGGCGCGGGCCCGCAGGTGGGGGCAACCTCCGCTGCAAGGACTTCAGCCGTGACGGAGCACAGCGACAGAAGCGAAAACCATCGCAGCAACATCAATCGCATGACGCGGCGCTGTCGGCCAGGCCGGACGCGAGAGACAGCACGTGGGCCAGCTGCGCGTAGTGCGGGGCGGCTTTGAGACAATCTGCGTCGAGCAGTGCGGCGCCGGAGACGCCTCCCTCAACGCGCCACACGAGCCGCTCGTGGGGGCCGGTGGCCGCGGCGTCTTTGCAGGCTCCGGGCTGCTCGCCGTCGGGAAGCACACTGCTCACGCGCCGCTGCACCTCGGCGCGCAGGCGACCGCGGCAGCTACGCCCGTCCGGGAGGTTGGTGATCCATTGACGCTCGATGGCATCGACTTTTACACGCGGCGCAAGATAGGGATCGTGGCTGGGATCCCGCTCCAGGGCGACGACAAACAGTGGGAGTCCGGCATAGGCCTCGTCCGGATCCCGCGTCGTCTGGTCGATTTGCCAGGCGCCGCGTGCGCCCAAGCCCAGAACGACGAGAGCCGGCAATCCGGTGCACCAAAGTGCCGGGATTACCCGCCGCGCCGGGAGTTTCCAGGCCGCCAGCGCTCCCAGCAGCAGTCCAACGCCGCCGCCGGCCATGGCGCCAAGCATGACCATGGCGCCCCCAACCAGGGGCTCTGCATTTTGCGCACTCGGCACAATGACCGCACCGCCAATCGCCACGCCAACAATGATGGCCGCGGGAACCAGGAGCCAACGCGCGAGGGTCCTGGAAGGCATCTCGCTCACGCCAGCCTCACGGTGTTTCGCTCAGCCCACTCGAAAAGCGAGGACTGGAAGGGGATCGATACGCACCTGCACCTCGTCGCCCCGCTGCAGAGGACCCACGCCCTCCGGAGTTCCGGTGAAAACCAGATCGCCGGGCTCCAGGTGAAACAGCTGCGAAAGCGCGATGATGATTTCAGGGACGTTCCAGATCATCGACGACAGCGACGCGTTCTGGCGCTCTTCTCCATTCACGGTGGTAATGAGTCGCGCATCGTCAAGCATGGCTGGGGACACTTCAGCAAGGGGAGCCAGCGTTCCCATGGGCGCTGAGGCGTCAAAGCCCTTCGCCGCATCCCAGGGTCCGCCCGTGCTTTTCGCCGCGGCCTGAAGGTCGCGCCGGGTCAGGTCGCAGCCGCATGCCTGGCCGTAAATCAGCGCGCCGGCTTCTTCGCGTGTGGAGAGCCGGGAACCGCCCCGATTCAGAGCGACGACCAGTTCTCCCTCAAAATGAAGATTCCCGGTGCCGGTAGGAAAAGGCGCGTCGGCGCCGTCGCATACGACGGCATCTGCAGGTTTGCAAAAGAACACGGGCGGATCAGACTTCGGGTCTCCACCCATCTCGCGAACGTGATCCGCGTAGTTGCGCCCGATACAGAAGATGCGGCGCACGGGAAAGAGACCTCCTCCGAGGACGGGCACGGCCGCGGGCGCCGGGGGTGAAAATACATAGGGTTCTGACACGCGGGCTTCCTCATCCGGATTTCGCTGAAGCGCCACACTGATCCAGTGCAGCTTCGGTCCGAGTATGCCGCCGCTATTCACCTTTCGGAAGCGGCGACCGCCCGGAGTCACGCGGCGCCACGCGCGCATCCAATCGGTTAGGCTTGGCGACCTGTCCCTGGCGAATTACAAATTCAAGCGGCAATTGGTAGCTCAAACAATCCGCGACAATGCTTCTTCCATCGGCAGTTATTGATATCAACGACCTTTCCGGCGCCTGAATCTACGGGAGTAACGCCACCGAGCCCAGAATGAGTCCGGGACTCGTTGAAATAGCACTGATATTCACGCAGCTTGTTCTCCAGGTCAGTCGCTGTCCAAAACAAAGTTTGATCTAGTAGTTCTCGCCGAACACTACCAATCAGTCGTTCAACAAATGGATGAGACATAGGTGCGTATGGCAATGATTTGATTTCTTCAATATCAAGTATGCGCATATTCGCTTTCCACCGGTGGTATTGAAACAGTGGGTCGTTATCAGAGCTAAGGTATGTCGGCCAGCTTTTTCCGGATGTTGCTTCGTGGAACATCCTGCACAGTATCGGCCCATCAACGTGAGCCGCATGCACGCCAAAACCGATAATCCTGCGCGTGTACTGATCCATTACCACCATTACCCAGTGGCTTTTCAGCACGATGGATTCACACCTGAAGAGATCAACGCTCCATAGGCTGTCCTTGGCGTGACCAATCGTAGTGAGCCATGATGGCCCACGATTGCTCGGGTCTCGCTTGTAGTGTGCTGCAAGTACGCGTCGTACCGTGTCTTTATTTAGATCCAAACCAAAGGTCAGGTTAATCTGCTGGGCAATCCGAGGGCAGC
>JAZBOL010000121.1:0-7641 GCA_036351115.1 Lysobacterales bacterium
GGACAGTGGGTCGAAACCGGCATCCTGGGCTCCGTGATCCTGGTCGGCGCACTGGTGGCCCTGGGTCGCAGCCTGCCTGCGGCGTATGGCCTGGGACTGGCTGCCCTGTTCGCCGTGTTTCATGGCCTGGCCCATGGGGCTGAAATGGGTGCTGGCCTGTCCGCTCCCCTGTTCGCGGCCGGTTTCCTGCTGAGCTCCACCGCCCTCGTGGGCCTGGGCCTGCTGGCCGGACGCCTTGGCCAGAATGTACTGCGCAGCCCGATGCTGGTGCGCGCCGGCGGCGCCGCGATCCTGGCCACGGGCCTGGTCATGGCCTGGGTGGTGTGAGGTGAGCACGGGCTGGCTGGCCCGACTGGAACTGGGCTTCGAACAGGACGGCCCCCGCAGTGTCCTGCGCCACCGCCGCCACGAGGGTCCCCTGCGGGTGCAGCGCAGTTTCCACCCCGAGGGCAACACCTGCCACAGCTACCTGATCCATCCCCCCGGCGGCGTGGTGGGCGGCGATCGTCTGGAGGTTAAGGTGAACGTGTCCGAAGACGCCCGGGCACTGATCACCACCCCCGCCGCCGGCAAGTTCTACCGCTCGGCCGGCGCCTGGGCCCGCCAGACCCAGCATTTACGGGTGGCTGCCGGTGCCAGCCTTGAATGGCTGCCGGCCCTGAACATCCTGCACGGCGGCGCCCGGGTGCACATGCGCAACCGCTTCGACCTGGCACCGGACGCCCGTCTGCTGGCCTGGGATCTGGTCGGCCTGGGGCGGCCCGGCAGCGGCGATGACTTCGCCACCGGCGCCCTGGATACCCGTCTGCAGGTGTGGAAAGAAAATCGCCCCCTGCTGGACGAGCGACTGCGCCTGGAGGGTGGCAGCCCTGCCCTCACGTCCCCCTGGGGTCTGCGCGGGCAGGGCTACATGGCCACCCTGCTGGCCTGGCCCGCCACCCCGGGGATGCTGGAAGGCTTGCGTGCGGCCATGAATGAATCCCCGGAGCCCCGGCCCGGCTGCACCCTGCTGAGCGCCGATGCCGGGACAGGATCCGCCAGCGGTCTGCTGGTGTGCCGCTGGCTGGCCCCGACAGGCGAGGCTCTCTGGAATGCCCTGGTGGCGAGCTGGTCGCTGCTGCGCCCGCAGATCCTGGGGCGCCCGGCCTGCCCGCCGAGGATCTGGTCCACCTGAAGTTTTGGAGCAAGACATGGAACTGACACCGAGAGAGAAGGACAAGCTGCTGCTGTTCACCGCCGCGCTGCTGGCGGAACGGCGCAAGGCCCGGGGCCTCAAGCTCAATTACCCGGAGGCGGTGGCGCTGATTTCCGCCGCCATCCTGGAAGGCGCCCGGGACGGGCGCAGCGTAGCCGAGCTCATGTCCCTGGGCGGCGAGGTGCTGACCCGGGATGAGGTCATGGACGGGGTCGCCGAGATGATCCCCGAGGTCCAGGTGGAGGCCACCTTCCCCGACGGGGTGAAGCTGGTCACCGTGCACGAGCCGGTGAGGTGAGAAAGACAATTCAACATTCAGGATTCAAAGTTCAAAGGCCGCGTCGCGTCACGCTTTGAATTTTGAATCTTGAATTTGGAACTTGGTCCAGATGAGGCATCCCCATGATCCCAGGTGAATATCTGCTCGCCGATGGCGAGATCGAACTCAATGCCGGAGAGGAGGGGCGTCCCTTCCAGGTGACCAACACAGGTGACCGTCCCATCCAGGTGGGTTCCCACTACCACTTCCACGAGGTCAACAACGCCCTGGATTTCGACCGGGACGCAGCCCTGGGCCTGCGCCTGGACATCCCGGCCGGCACCGCCGTGCGCTTCGAGCCGGGTCAGACCCGCACCGTGAACCTGGTGCCCTACGGCGGGGAACGACACGTCTACGGCTTCCAGGGACGGATCATGGGTCCGCTGCCGAAGGCCGACGACAAACCCGAACAGACTTCCTGAGGAGCCGACTCCATGAGCATCCGCATCTCCCGCGCCGCCTACGCGGACATGTACGGACCCACCACCGGAGACCGGGTGCGCCTGGCCGACACCGGGCTGATCGTCCGGGTGGAGCAGGACTTCACCATCTACGGCGACGAGGTGAAGTTCGGCGGCGGCAAGGTGATCCGCGACGGCATGGGCCAGTCCCAGCGCTGGGGCGAGGCCGTGGCGGACACGGTGATCACCAATGCGCTCATCATCGATCACTGGGGCATCGTCAAGGCGGACGTGGGCATCAAGGGCGGCCGCATCCAGGGCATCGGCAAGGCCGGCAACCCCGACGTACAGCCCGGCGTCAACATCGTCGTCGGTCCCGGTACCGAGGCCATCGCCGGCGAGGGCCAGATCGTCACCGCGGGCGGCATCGATGCCCATATCCACTTCATCTGTCCGCAGCAGGTGGAAGAGGCCCTGATGTCCGGGGTGACCACCATGCTCGGCGGCGGCACAGGGCCGGCCACCGGCACCAACGCCACCACCTGCACGCCCGGGCCCTGGAACATGCATCGCATGCTGGAGGCGGCCGACGCGCTGCCGATGAACCTCGGCTTTCTCGGCAAGGGCAATGCGAGCCTGCCGGAGCCGGTGCGCGAGCAGGTCGCGGCCGGGGCGATCGGGCTGAAACTGCACGAGGACTGGGGCACGACCCCAGCGGCCATCGACAACTGCCTCACGGTCGCCGAGGAGATGGACGTGCAGGTGGCGATCCACACCGACACGCTGAACGAGTCCGGCTTCGTCGAGGACACGCTGGCCGCCTTGAAGGGCCGCGTGATCCACACCTATCACACCGAGGGCGCCGGCGGCGGGCATGCCCCCGACATCATCCGCGCGGCGGGTGAGGCCAACGTGCTGCCGTCCTCCACCAACCCAACGCGGCCCTACACGGTCAACACGGTGGACGAACACCTCGACATGCTGATGGTGTGTCACCATCTCGATCCGAACATCGCCGAGGACGTGGCCTTCGCCGAGTCCCGCATCCGCCGCGAGACCATCGCCGCCGAGGACATCCTGCACGACCTCGGGGCCTTCTCCATGATCGCCTCCGACTCGCAGGCGATGGGCCGCGTGGGCGAAGTCATCACGCGGACCTGGCAGACGGCACACAAGATGAAGGTGCAGCGCGGCGCACTGCCCGGCGATACCGCCCAGGCCGACAACCTGCGCGCCAAGCGCTTCATCGCCAAGTACACGATAAATCCCGCCATCACCCACGGCATCGCCCACGAGGTGGGCTCCATCGAGGTCGGCAAGCTCGCCGACATCGTCATGTGGAAACCGGCGTTTTTCGGTGCGAAGCCCTCGCTGATCATCAAGGGCGGCATGATCGCCGCCGCGCCCATGGGGGATCCAAACGCCTCGATCCCCACGCCGCAGCCGGTGCATTACCGCACCATGTTCGGCGCACTCGGCGGGGCCCGCCATGCCACCCGCGTGACCTTCGTCTCGCAGGCGGCGGTCGCGGCCGGCATTCCCGAACAGCTCGGGCTTGCCTCGCGCATCGTCGCCGTGAAAGGGACGCGCACCATCCGCAAGGCGGACATGATCCACAACACCTGGCAGCCGCACATCGAGGTCGATCCCCAGACCTACGAGGTACGGGCCGACGGTGAACTCCTAACCTGCGAGCCCGCGACCGAGTTGCCGCTCGCCCAACGTTACTTCCTGTTCTGAGGTGACCCCATGCTGCATGTATCCGAACGTCTCGAGGCCTCACAGATTTCCGGGCGCGCGCCGTCGGCCGTGCTCGTCCTGCCTTTCGACCAGCGCCAGCGCAGCCGCTTTCGTGCCACGCTGCAGTTCGGTGGTGACGTTGCCGTGCATCTGCCGCGCGGTACCGTGCTGCGCGGCGGGGATTTCCTGCGCGCCGACGACGGCACGCTCATCGAGCTGCGCGCCGCGCCCGAACCCGTGTCGACCGTGACCAGCCCCGATCCCGTGCAACTCGCACGCGCGGCGTACCACCTCGGCAACCGTCACGTGCTGCTGCAGGTGGGCGAGGGCTGGCTGCGCTATCAGCACGACCACGTCCTCGACGAGATGGTGCGTGCCCTGGGCCTGCCCGTGCATTTCGAACGCGCCCCCTTCGAACCCGAGGGCGGTGCGTACCACGGTGGCCACCATCACCACGATGACGACGAGCCGCATGCACACGTCCACGCACCTCACGGGCATGCCGCACACGCCTAGCCTCACAACGGACAGTGGTGGGGCCTCGCTGCACCTCTGGCAGCTGATCAGCCCGGCGCTGCCGATCGGGGCCTATTCCTACTCGGGCGGTCTCGAATACGCGATCGATGCCGGCTGGGTCGACTCGCGCGAGGGCGTACGGGCATGGGTCGGGGCACAGCTGCGCGAGGTGCTGGCCCGTCTCGACGTGCCGGTGCTGGCGCGGCTGCACGCCGCCTGCGCGGGCAGCGACACGGATTTGGACACGCTCCGGCACTGGAACGCCGTGTTGCGTGCCAGCCGCGAGTCCGCCGAGTTGCAGGCGGAGGACCTGCATCTGGGCAGTGCCCTGATCCGCCTCCTGATCGATCTCGACGTGGCGCGGGCGCGCGAATTCGAGGCCACCCCGGTCACCTTCGCCCTGGCCTTTGCGCTCGCCGGGTCGCACTGGGGCGTCGGTTTGCGCGAGGCCGCCGAGGGTTATCTCTGGGCCTGGTGCGAGAACCAGGTGGCCGCCGCCGTGAAACTGGTGCCGCTGGGGCAGACCGACGGTCAGCGCCTGTTGCTCGGCCTGATCGAGGATATTCGCAGCGCCGTGGACCTCGGCCTGGCGCTCGAGGACGACGCCATCGGTGCCTCGGCGCCCGGCGTGGCCATGGCCAGCGCCCTGCACGAGACCCAGTACACGCGACTCTTCCGCTCCTGAATCCACACGCGCGCTGTGCCGCGCCCGAACACGGAAACACGACATGAACGACGACAAGGCATTGAGAGTGGGTATCGGCGGCCCGGTGGGTTCCGGCAAGACCGCCCTGGTCGAATCGCTGTGCAAGGCGATGCGCGATCACTACCAGCTCGCCGTGGTGACCAACGACATCTACACCCAGGAAGACGCCCAGTTCCTGATGAAACACGGCGCACTGCCGGAAGAGCGCATCATCGGCGTGGAGACGGGCGGGTGTCCGCACACCGCGATCCGCGAGGACGCCTCCATCAACCTCGCCGCCGTCACCGAGCTCAACCGGCGGTTCGGCAACCTCGACGTGGTCTTTATCGAGAGTGGCGGCGACAACCTCAGCGCCACCTTCAGCCCGGAGCTCTCCGATCTCACCCTCTACGTCATCGACGTCTGCGCCGGCGACAAGATCCCGCGCAAGGGCGGCCCTGGCATCACCAAGTCCGACCTGCTGGTGATCAACAAGACCGACCTCGCGCCCCACGTCGGCGCCTCGCTGGAGGTCATGGCGCGGGACGCGCGCACCATGCGCGACGACAAGCCCTTCGTGTTCGCCAATGTGCGCGAGGGCGAGGGACTGGCTGCCATCATCGATTTCATCGTCGAGCGGGGCGTGCTTCCGCAGCGGGCGGCCTGAGGCCCGCGGCCTGCACCATGCCGGTGCATGCGCGCGGTGCATGCGCCGATTTCGCGCACCCTGATTGGGCAGTTCCCCGGTTTTTCACGCGTTTGCCCCGTTTGCGGGCGCCCCGAAGAATGGCACGCATCCTGCTACAGGTGATAGCGACGCTTAACCACGTCTTTGTTGTCGGGGCACAACGCGTCAGACATCCGGGACGACGGCTTATGCAATTTTGTGCACAGGAGAACCCAAACCATGAAACTCGTAACTGCAATCATTAAGCCTTTCAAGCTCGATGATGTGCGCGAAGCCCTTTCGGAAATCGGTGTGCAAGGCATCACTGTGACCGAGGTGAAGGGTTTCGGTCGTCAGAAAGGCCATACCGAACTCTACCGTGGCGCGGAGTATGTCGTTGACTTCCTGCCGAAGGTGAAACTGGAAGTCGCGATCGACGACGGCATGCTGGACCAGGTCATCGAGTCCATCTCCAAGTCGGCCAACACCGGAAAGATCGGTGACGGCAAGATCTTCGTCTATCCGCTTGAGCAGGCCATTCGCATCCGTACCGGCGAGTCCGGTCCCGACGCGCTTTGATCGAATTCTAGTTAGCGGAGGAATTTAAAGTGGAAAACCAAATTTTTGAGTTGCAATACGCAATCGATACCTTCTACTTCCTGGTATCGGGCGCGCTGGTCATGTGGATGGCCGCCGGCTTCGCCATGCTGGAGTCCGGTCTGGTCCGTTCCAAGAGCACGACCGAAATCCTCACCAAGAACGTCGCGCTGTACGCGATCGCCTGCATCATGTACCTGATCCTCGGCTACGAGATCATGTATGACGGCGGCATGTTCCTGTCCGGCGTCATCGTGGGTGACGACTACGTTGCCGAAACCCTGGCCGCTTCGGCGGAAGCCGGTTTCGACGGTGGTGCCGTCTACTCGGGTGCTTCGGACTTCTTCTTCCAGGTCGTGTTCGTGGCGACCGCCATGTCCATCGTCTCCGGTGCCGTGGCCGAGCGCATGAAGCTCTGGGCCTTCCTGCTGTTCGCGGTCGTCATGACCGGTTTCATCTACCCGATGGAAGGCAGCTGGACCTGGGGTGGCAACGACGTGTTCGGCATGTACAACCTGGGCGACGCCGGCTTCTCCGACTTCGCCGGTTCCGGCATCGTGCACATGGCCGGTGCGGCCGCGGCCCTGGCTGGTGTGCTGCTGCTCGGCGCTCGCAAGGGCAAGTACGGCGCCAACGGCCAGATCAACGCGATCCCGGGTGCCAACCTGCCGCTCGCCACGCTGGGTACCTTCATCCTGTGGATGGGCTGGTTCGGCTTCAACGGCGGTTCCGTGCTGAAGCTGGGTGACATCGCCTCCGCCAACGCCGTGGCCATGGTGTTCCTGAACACCAACGCCGCTGCCGCCGCCGGTGCCGTCGCCGCCCTGATCGTGGCCCGCCTGATGTTCGGCAAGGCCGACCTGACCATGACCCTGAACGGCGCGCTGGCCGGCCTCGTGGCCATCACCGCCGAGCCGTCCACCCCGACCCCGCTGCTGGCCTCCATCTTCGGTGCCATCGCCGGTGTCATCGTGGTCTTCTCGATCGTGGCCCTGGACAAGATCAAGATCGACGATCCGGTCGGTGCCATCTCCGTCCACGGCGTGGTGGGCCTGTTCGGTCTGCTGATCGTGCCGATCACCAACGACGGTGCGGCCTTCGGTGGCCAGATCCTCGGCGCCCTCACCATCTTCGTCTGGGTGTTCGTGACCTCCCTGATCGTCTGGTTCATCATCAAGATGATCATGGGTATCCGCATCTCCGAGGAAGACGAGTTTGCGGGTGCCGACTTCTCCGAATGCGGTATGGAAGCCTATCCGGAGTTCACCGGCAGCAAGAAGTAAACTGCCTTCACAAGGTAGTCAGCAAGACGGGCCCCTCGGGGCCCGTCTTTTTTTTGGGGGGCGGTCCGTTGTGAGTGGTCAGTCGTCCGTTGTTAGAACCGGTGCCGTGCCATGTATCGTAGGCGCGCTGGAAGGCGCGAGAGTCATACTGTTCGGACAACGGACAACGGACAACGGACAACGGACAACGGACAACGGACAACGGACAACGGACAACGGACAACGGACAACGGACAAC
>JAZBOL010000122.1:0-4510 GCA_036351115.1 Lysobacterales bacterium
GTGGACATGCTCGAAGGCAAGGACGGACCCCAGGTCATGGAGGTCAACTCATCACCCGGCCTGGAGGGCATCGAGACCTGCACGGGCCTGGACATTGCCGGCGCCGTCGTCGACTACATCGCTGCCCAGGTCGACTTCCCGGAGATCGATGTCCGCCAGCGCCTTACGGTCAGCCGCGGTTACGGCGTCAGCGAGATCTACGTGCCCGAGGGCTCGGAATTTGTCGGCCAGTCGATCCGCAACATGCAGGGCGAGGAACGGGACCTCAACGTGCTGACCCTGTACCGCGACGGCAAGGCCATCCCGAACCCGAAGATCGATCGTATTCTGGAAGCAGAGGACAAGGTGTTGTGTTTCGGCAAGCTCGACACGATGCGCCGCATGATTCCCGCCAAGACGCGCCGCAAGCGCCGCCCGAAGCTGCAGGATCTGCCACCGGATGCGGGTGAGGGGCACGACGAGAGCTGACCGGGGACTCCGGCCGTCCCGTCACGGGGACGGCCGGGGCGGCGCTCAGGCCGCGCGGCGAGCATCGAGGCTCAGGGCTCCGGGCCCGTTGGCCGCGAGCACCAGGAGACCACCAGCCATGGCGACGTTCTTGAAGAACAGGATGAACTGCATCTGGTCGGCCAGGTCGAAGTGAAAGATCAGCGCGCTCAGAACGCTGAAGGCCGCCAGGCCGATCGCCGCAAGGCGGGCCCGGAAGCCCGCGATCACCGCAACGGCACCGATGATTTCCAGGGCGATCACGGCGGGCAGCAGGATACCCGGTACCCCCATCGATTCCATGTACGCCTGCGTAGCTGCGTAGGCACCGATCTTGTTGACACCGGCAAGGAGGAAAATCGCAGCCAGCGCCACCCTTCCTAGCAGCCCGGTCATCGCCGTCAGCGTAATGTTTTGCATAGCAGTTCCCTCCATCTGGGTCGTGGTTGTCGTTTTCGTTGTCGAATTCATGTCCGTTTTCTCCTCTTTGTGGGCCGTCGGCGGCCGATTGCCTGGCTTTTGTTGGCCGGCGCCCGCCTGACCCCGTTCCTACCGATCACCGGACAGGCGCCGGCATGCCGCGACGCAAGACCGGGCGGCCGGCGCCGGCGCGCGGCACTGTTACTGGAAATTCACCGGTGACCATGCGGGCAGGGCCGGCGGCAGCGCGCCCGTAGCCGGAACCAGCTCACCGCTCGAATACACGACCTTTCCTCCAACAAGGGTCAACGTCGCCTGCGTGGCCCGCAGCTCCTCTGCGTCGATGGCCAGGATGTCCCGATCGAGGACGGCCAGATCGGCAAGCATCCCGACCTCCAGGGCACCCTTGCGCGCCTCGTCGCCGGACAGCCAGGCGCTGCCCTGCGTGAACAGGCGCAGGGCCGTGAGGCGATCAAGAATGTTGTCCTCGTCATAGAGCAGCAGCCCGCCCAGACTGCGACCCGTTACGGCCCAGTAGTAAGCGTCCCAGGGATTGAAACTCGCGACCCGCGTACCGTCGGTCCCGAGGGCGACGGGAATCTCCAGGTCGAGCATGCGACGCAGGGGCGGGCTGCGCCGCGCCTGCTCGGCCCCGTACCGCTCGACGAAGTACTCACCGGCAAAGGCCATGCGGCCCTGCACGGCAATGCCGCCGCCGAGGGCCTTGACCCGGGCGAGGTTGGCATCGGAGATAGTCTCTGCATGGTCGAAAGCCCAGCGCACGGATGCCAGGGGCATGTCATCGTCAATCGCCTCCAGGACGTCGAGCATGAGCGAGATCGACTCGTCATAGGTCGCATGAATGCGGAAGGGCCAGCCATTGCGCACGTGCAGGCGCACGACCGCATCGAGTTCCTGCTCCGCACGGGCGGCCAGCTCCGGTCGCTCGGCCGTGAAATTCTCGTAGTCGGACGCCGACCAGACCAGGAGTTCCCCCCCGCCCTCGATCACATAGCTGCCGTCGTCCGTCAGGTGCATGTCAGCGTCGAAGCGGTTCATCCAGTCCGTGAACTGCTGGAGCTCCCGTCCCGGTTCCTGGGGAAACAGGTAGGCGGACACGCGCAGGGACAGCTCACCGCGCGCCGCCAGCTCGGCCGTGGCTGCGTAGTCTTCGGGGAAACTGTGGCCGCCGCCGCCCGCGTCCACGGCACTCGTGACGCCCAGGCTCAGCAGGTGCCGGTAGAAATGGCGCGTCGAGCTGAGCTGCTGCTCGGCGTTCATCGGGGGCAGGCGGGCAATCGTCTGGTAAAGAACGGCCGGGTTCGGGTCGGCGACGAGCACGCCGGTCGGTCGGCCATCCGAATCCCGCTCGAAGCGGCTGCCGGCGGGCGCTTCGCTGTTGGCATCGATGCCCAGCGCCTGCATACCGGCCTCGTTGAGAAGTCCGCCGGAGTAGAGAAACAGGACGAACACGGGGGTATCCGGTGCTGCTTCGTTCAGTTCCGCCACCGTGGGCATGCGCCGCTCACGAAACTGGAAAGGGGTCCAGCCGCCGATCACGCGGACCCACTGGCCCTCGGGGGTCCGTGCGGCCTGCTCCCTGATCAGGGCGAGACCTTCCTCGAGGGAGTCGATACCGTCCCAGCGCGTTTCGAGGTTGTAGAAGCGCCCACCGCGCACCACGTGCAGGTGCGAGTCGTTGAGGCCGGGTATCAGACGGCGGCCCCGGGCATCGATGATCTGCGTGTCGTGATCACGGAGGGCCAGCAGACCCTCGCTGTCACCGATCGCGGAGATCGTATCGCGCGTGACGGCGATGGCACTGTAGCTCTCACCGTCGAAGTCGGTGATCGCAGCGTTGTGGATAATGAAATCGGGCTCGGCGCTTACGGAGAGGCTAGCGGCGGCGAGCAGGTAGCAAAGTCTTCGCAACATGAGGGGCTCCTCGCGATGGCATCAGGGGTGATAGGGCCTGAACTGGAAAGGCGGGGCCCCGGAGGCCCCACCCGTTGCAAGGCTGCTTACTTGCCCTCGGAAGCGCCGAACATGGTCTTGGCATAGATGATGCCGAGGCCATAGCCACCGCCGTGTTGCTTGGCGATCCCGGTTACGGCCTCGTAGGTTTCACCGCGGGCCCAGTCACGCTGCAGCTCCAGCATGTACTGGAGCCAGGTGATCGGGTGAGCCCCGGCCTGGACCATGCGCGTCACGGCCATGTCGTGGGCCTCCCGGCTGACGCCGCCGGAAGCGTCGGTGACGAAGTAGACGTCATAGCCCGCATCGATAGCGGACAGCACCGGACCTACGCCACAGACTTCCGTCCAGAGCGCAGCGATCACCAGCTTGCGGCGACCGTGCTGTTCGACGACGTCGGTCACACGGTCGTCTTCCCAGGTATTCATCGTCGTACGATCGATGGGCTCGAGGTCCGGAAAGACCGCCTGTACTTCCGGGAACAGCGGGCCGCTGAAGGACTCCTCGGCCACCGTAGTCAGGATCGTCGGGACGTCAAATGCCCTGGCCGCCTTCGCGAGACCTGTCACGTTGTTGCGCAGCTCGACGATGTCGTGGGACTTCGTCGCAAACGCCATCTGCGGCTGGTGGTCAATGAGAATCAGGGTGTGATCGTCGGGGCTCAGGAGCCCCTTGCCGGGGGTGCCGGCCAAAGCTGTCGGAACGAGAGCGACAAGCAGGCCGGCAGCGGCGAACCCGCTGCGGATTTTTTGGGACAGGGTGGTCATCATTTGTCTCCTCGGTATCGCGACGGGCCATTCCGTCGTCGTCGGGGGAGACAATAGTTTCTACATAACCGAACTAAAATCGCATATTTTCGCGGTTATTGTTCTATTTAATAGGTAGGTTTGCGGGGCGCTCGAGGTTACGGTGCTGTCGTCTTCAGCAGGCGCAAACAGTCATGGCTTCGCGCGCGTATTGATCAGGCAGTGACCGTATTACACAGAGCTCCGGGTCGAGTGCAGGTCGGGCACACACGGGAGATTGGTAACCAGAACCCTGGCGTACCGGGATGCCGGTTCCCTGCGCTACGTTTGAGGCCGCCGCCCGGCACAACGATACCGCTGGTCGCCGGGACTATGCTGCAGCGTCAGTGTCAGGTCCCGCGACCGGCCCGGTTCTTGTACTTGCGCAGGGCGGCGAGCTGGGCGGCGGCCTCGGCGAGCTGGGCCGACGCCCGACCGTAGTCGAAGTCACCGGTCTGGTTGGCCAGGGCCTGCTCGGCCTCGCGGCGCGCTTCCTCGGCGGCTGCCTCGTCCACATCGGCGGCGCGGATGGCCGTGTCGGCAAGGATCGAAACGACGCCCGGCTGCACCTCGAGGAAACCGCCGGACACGTAGTAGACCTGCTCTTCACCGTTCTGCAGCGTGATGCGCACCGGACCCGGGACCAGGGCGGTGAGGAGCGGAGCATGGCCGTAGTTCACCCCGAGCTCGCCCATCTCGCCCGTGGCGACAAGGGATTCGACGAGGCCGGAGAAGATTCCTTCCTCGGCGCTGACGATGTCACAGTGGATGGTCATGGGCATGGGCTTGTCCTCGTGCGCGCCGGGCGCTGCTGGCCTCTCGCTGGCATCTCGCTGGCCTGTACA
>JAZBOL010000123.1:0-2080 GCA_036351115.1 Lysobacterales bacterium
AGCTTGCCGAAGTACTGGTACGGATCCTCGTAAACGCCCATGGCCTTGCCCAGGGACTCCGCGTAGAGCGCCCAGCCCTCCGTGTACGCCGTGTAGAACGAGAAACGCCGGAATGCCGGCAGCCCCTGGAGTTCCTGGTTGATGGCGATCTGAAAATGATGGCCGGGCACGGCTTCGTGCAGGAACAGCGACTCCATGGCCCAGCTGGGCCGGGCTGACAGATCGTAGGTGTTGACATGGAAGATGCCGGGCCTGCTGCCGTCCGCCGACGGCCGCTGGTAGGAACCTCCGGCCGCGCTCTTTTCCCGGAACGGCTCGACAGGCCGGATCTCGTAGCCGGCTTCGGGAGTCAGTGTGAACAGCGGCGCCACGCCGGCGTCCACTCTGGCGCGCAGCGCTTCGTAGCCGGAAAGGAGATCCTCCTGGCGGTCGAAGTAGAACTGCGGGTCGGTGTTCATGAACGTGAAAAACTCGCTCAGCTCTCCCTCGAAACCGACCCGATCCATCACGGCGCGCATCTCGCGGTGGATCCGCTCCACTTCCGCGAGGCCGATCTCGTGGATCTCGCCCGGGGAGAGGTCGGTGGTGGTGTACTCGCGCACGAGCTGTGCATACCAGGCCCGGCCATCGGGCAGCGCCAGCATGCCCACCGTTTCGCGGGAAGCGGGCAGATACTCGTCGCGAATGAAGTCGTGCAGGGCCCGATACGCGGGCACGACCTGCGTCGCGATGGCCTTGCGATACGCCTCGCTCAGCCGGGCTCGCTCCGCGGCCGGAAACGTGTCGGGCATGACGGCGACCGGCCGCCAGAACATCGAGGCTTCGGGATCTTCCTCCACGTGCGCCGCCAGCTGGGGCAGCGCTTTCTCCATCAGGATGCGAGGCTGGACGACGCCGGCCTCGATGCCCATGCGCATGTTCTCGATGGCCTGGGCGGACCATTCCGAGAAGCCGCTGATGCGGCTCAAGAAATTTTCGTAGTCGGCAACGGATTCGAAGGGCTGAGAGCTGCCGCCCGATCCCAGCCTGGCGAAGGAATTGGCCGCGCTCCGGAACTGGTTGATCGGCATCATCCAGTCCGGGAATTCCATCTCGGCGAGGGCATCGCGCCGCGCCCGCACGAAGACGTCGAAACTCACCCGGTCCTCGCCGGTCAGTCCGTCGCCGCCGATGTTCAGGGCCTCGCGAAGGTAGCGCTCGTGGAACGCCCGGGAGCGCTCCCGGAACTCGGGCGACAGGGTGTTGGGGTACTGATCGTTGTACCGGTCGTCACCGATGCTCGTGGCAAGGAGCGGATACAGGGCCAGGAGTTCCTCGAAATAGGCTTCGTAGAGCGTATTCAGCGCTTCGGCCGGGGCCTGGGCCACAGATCCCCCGGCGGCCGCTCCGCCCCCCGGACTGGCCGGCGGGTCCGCCGGCTGAGGGTCCGAGCACCCGGTCAGGGCGGCGGCAACGACGATGATGGGCAGCATTCTGGTCATGAGCATCCGTCTTCTCCGGGTAATGTTGCGTTCCACCCGGCTCCTGGCGTGGTTTCGATGGCTGAAGGTTCGCCCCCGGGGCGCGACGGGATGCAAACCGGGGGGATTATGCCGGCCGGGGCCTGGAAATGACCCAGAAGCGGGCATTCAGCAGCACGGCGCCGGCGGTCAGACCCACGACGAGCGCGACCCAGACGCCCTGGGGCCCGATCTCGCGGTGGACCCCGAGGTACCACGCGAGGGGGAACGCGAGCAGCCAGTAGGCGACGATATTGAGGAGCATGGGCACGCGCGTGTCCTTGAATCCGCGCAGCGCCCCCGCCGCGCCGACCTGCAGGCCGTCGGAAATCTGGAACACCATGGCCATGGTGAGCAGCGAGAACGCGACGGCGCGCACCGCCGGGTCGCGAGTGTACAGGGCAGTGATCGGCTCACGGAACAACAGCAAAAGCAGCGCGGAGACCGTCATGAACAGGCCGCATACGATGATCCCGACCAGGCCCTGGTGCCGCGCGAGGGCCGGCCGGCCGGCGCCCACGCTGTGGCCAACGCGAATCGTGATGGCCGAGTGAATCGCCAGCGGCACCATGAACATGGTG
>JAZBOL010000124.1:0-6171 GCA_036351115.1 Lysobacterales bacterium
CAGCCGCCGTGCATGGCCCTTATGTCCTGGACTGTTGCTTGCCTCGTGAGACGTGGTGGCCGACATCCGCGCTTTGGTGAACGAGGGCGATGATCTCGACACCACGGGAATCAATCTCGTAGAACACCACATGCCGGCCCTGCGGAAAACTTCTGCAGCCGGGGCCCAATTCCTTACGTAGCCGCCCCAGCATTGGATTGGCCGCCAACTCATCAAAACAGGCGAAGAGTTCGCCGAGGTAACGTTCCGCCTGGCTGACGCCCCAGCGCTCCAGCGTAAAGTCCCGGATCGATTCCAGATCTTTCAGAGCCAGGGCGCGAAGGCGCCAGGCATTCATCCTTCCGCGGCGTCGGCGCGCAGCTCCGCCAGGAATTGTTGTGGATCGAAATCTTCGACCAGGGGACTCTCGCGACCCGCCTGGATCTTCATGCGCAGCGCCTCGAGTTTCGCTTCGTCCTCTTCCAGGCGCCGCAAGCCGGCGCGCACAGCTTCGCTAACCGACTGGTAGCGACCCTCGGCTATCTTTCGGCTGATGAAGGCCTCGAAATGTTCGCCCAGCGTGACGGATGTGTTGCGTGGCATGACAGCCTCCCGCGGCAGTTACGGTATTAGATTCTAATACACATCGATGAAACGCAGTATCGCAAATCCCCCTTTTCCTTGTGAGAAGAATCCTCGAACCCATGTACCTCGCGTATCATCTGGGCCCTCGCCGCACTCCGGCCATCGCAGCCAAAGACAAGCCCCCATGCCCCTTCTCCGCCTCGACAATGTCTCCCTCCACTACGGCACCCTGGCCCTGCTGGACGAGGTCGATTTCGACATCCAGGCCGGCCAGAAAATCGGCCTGCTGGGGCGCAATGGCGCGGGCAAGACCACCTTTCTGAACGTGCTCGCCGGGAAAATCCAGCCGGACAGCGGTGAGCGCTGGCTGCGCCCGGGCACGCGCATCGCCTGGCTGCGACAGGCCCTGCCCGAGGCCAACGACGAGACGGTGTATGACGTGGTGGCGGGGGGATTGCCGGAAGCCGGGGCACTCCTCGCCGAGTACCATCATTTACTGCACGACGCGGAGGCTGCCGGGCAAACCCCGGACCTCGACGCGCTCGCCCGGGTACAGGAGCAGCTCGAGGCCGTGGACGGCTGGACCCTGCAGACCCGGGTCGAGACCACGCTCAGCCAGCTGGACCTCGATGGCGATGCGCGCATGGACTCGCTGTCCGGCGGCTGGCGCCGGCGCGTGGCCCTGGCCCATGCCCTGGTCAGCGAGCCGGACATCCTGCTGCTGGACGAACCCACCAACCACCTGGACATCCCGGCCATCGAGTGGCTCGAGGACCAGCTGGCCCGCTTTACCGGCGCCGTGGTGCTCATCACCCATGACCGGCGCTTCCTGCAGAACGTGGCCCAAATCATGGCGGAGCTCGACCGGGGGCACCTGACCGTCTGGAACGGCAAGGGCGGCTACGCCGGCTTCCTCCGACACCGGGAGGCCGAGCTCGCCGCCGAGGAAAAGGCCAACGCGCTGTTCGACAAAAAGCTTGCCGAAGAGGAAAAGTGGATCCGCCAGGGCATCAAGGCCCGGCGCACGCGCAACGAGGGCCGGGTGCGCGCCCTCAAGGCCATGCGCCGGGAGCGCAACGAACGCCGCGAACGCACGGGCCGGGCGGACTTTTCCGTCGAGGATGCCGCCGCTTCCGGCAAGATCGTGGCGGAGGTCAAGCACGTCTCCAAGTCCTTTCCCGGCAGGGACGAAGGCGATCCGCCCCGCACCGTCATCCGGGATTTTTCCACCCTGATCCGCCGCGGCGACCGCATCGGCATCGTCGGCGCCAACGGCGCGGGCAAGTCCACCCTGGTCAAGCTGCTCCTCGGCGAACTGGAGCCCGACAGCGGCACCGTGCGCCTGGGGACCAGGCTGGAGGTGGCCTACTCGGACCAGCTGCGCGATGCCCTGGACCCGGACAAGTCCCTCATGGACAACGTCTGCGGTGGCAGCGAGTTCGTCGAGATCAACGGCAAGCGCAAGCACGCCATCAGCTACCTCGCCGACTTCCTGTTCCCGCCGGACCGCGCCCGCCAGCCCGTGGGCAGCCTCTCCGGCGGCGAGCAGAACCGCGCCGTGCTGGCCCGCCTGTTCAGCAAGCCCGCCAACCTGCTCGTGCTCGACGAGCCCACCAACGACCTGGACATGGAAACCCTCGAGCTGCTCGAAGAGATCCTCCTCAACTTCGAGGGCACCGTGCTGCTGGTGAGCCACGACCGCGACTTCATGGACAACACGGTCACCAGTCTCATGGTGCTCGACGGCCACGGCCACGTGGACGAGCGCGTGGGCTCCTACGCGGACTGGGAGCGCAGCGGCGGGCGCCTGGGCAAGATCACCGGGGAGGGGCAGACCGATGCGGGCGAGGCCGACGCGAAGACCGCCGGGTCGGACGCGCCCGCCACCGCGCAACCCGACGCCAGGGCCACACCTTCATCGCCCCGGGGCACCCAGCCCGCCAAAACCACCAAACGCAAACTCACCTACAAGCTCCAGCGGGAGCTGGAGCAGCTGCCGGCCAAAATCGAGAAACTCGAACAGCAACAGGCCGAGCTCGAGGCGCGCATGGCCGAGCCCGGATTCTTCGAAGGCGAGCCGAACGAGGTACAGCAAATCACCGACCGGCATGCCGGCCTGCAAATCGAGCTGGAAACGGCCTACCAGCGATGGGACGAGCTCGAGGCCGAAGCGCAGCCGGGCTGTTGAGCCTTACCGTGGGTCCGCCGCATAGACCCTCAAGCTCGACGGTCCATTTCCCTGCGGCGGGTGAGTCGTGAAGAGCTGACCACGGGCGAAGACACAGACCAGGTCCAGCCTGTCGTCCCAAGGCGCCTGGCCGACCAACAGCCGATCGCAAAGTCCGCAGCTCAACCGGTAAAGGACTCAGTCCGAACCCAGCCGGTCAAAAGCATCCCAATCCTGGCGACTGACCAGCGCGCCATCCGCCAGCACCACCCGACACCCGTTCCGCCCCAGGTTCCAGCGGCTGTGCACCACGCGAACTGTCTGGCCGGACTCGCGTGTCTCCACCACGTCCAGGAAACTGGCGGTCCCGAGGATCCGGTCCATTTCGCGCTCGGAGGTCCCCGGCTTGAACAGGCCGCAAAGAATGCGCACCTCCTTGTCCGCCTCCACCGCGTACACGCCGGTGACGACGACACCGATCAGCAGCAGCGACAGGACCAGAAATCGAAAGAGGCGCGGGTTCATGGCGCCCGTTCAGGCCGGTTTCTCGCCAGGGGCCGTTGCCGGTCGTCGCGCCATCAGTCCTCGCCGACCACCACCTGGCCATCGACCACCACCTGCTTGACGTGGGTGGTGTACTCGAAGGGGTCGCCGTCGAAGAGCACCAGGTCCGCGTCCTTGCCGGGCTCGAGGGAGCCCACGCGGTCCGCCACGCCCCACAGCTCGGCGGGCTCGATGGTGGCGGCGCGCACGGCGGCTTCCGCCGGCAGGCCATTGGCCACGGCCATGGCCACCTCCCAGAGCAGCACGCGGCTCTTGGGCACGTAGGCCTCGTAGCCGGTGGCGAAGACGAAGGGCACGCCGCCGTCATGCAGGATCGCCGCGGCCTCGAGGGTGCTGTTCCACTTTTCCATGCCCGTGGGGCGCTGCATGGGTGGCGCCAGCACCACCGTGGCGTCGTTGGCGTTCAGCGTGTCGCGCATGAGGTAGGCCTCGGTGCCGTAGTTGATCACCGCACGCAGGTCGAATTCCCGGGCGAGACGCAGCGCCGTGGCGATGTCGTCCTCCCGGTGCGCGGTGAACACGGCCAGCGCGTCGCCGGCCAGCACCTTCGCCAGCATCTCGAGGTTGAGGTCGCGCTCGCGGTCATCCGCGTCTTTCGCTGCCCAGTCGCGGGCCCGGGTCAGCTCGCCCCGGATCAGGGCCGCTGTCGCCATGCGCGTGCGGGGGCCGCCCTGGTCGCCGAAGGCGTCCTTGGGCGCACCCCCCAGGTTGAAGAGCACGGCCGGGTCCCGGCGCAGCAGCATCTCGTCCGCCAGCGTGCCGGCGGTCTTGAACACCGCCGTGCTGCCGGCGATCGGCGCCGTGGGCTGCGGGGTGACGTGCACGGTGGTGGCGCCGAACTTGAGGGCTTCGCCCACCAGCAGCTCCGTGGGGTTGAAGCTGTCCAGCACCCGGTAGCGCGCGCCGGCCGGGTCCGAGGCTTCGAAGCCGTCCTGGTCGGCGCTCACGTTGTAGGAGCCGCTCACCCCCACCAGCGTGTGGCTGTCGATCAGCCCGGGCAGCACCACGGCCGCCTCGAGCGTGCGCGTGCCGGCGGGCACGGTCATGGACCCCAGGGGACCGACGGCGGAGATCCTGCCGTCGTCGATGAGCACGGCGCCGCCCTCGATCACCCCGGCCTCGCTGCTGGTGTAGAGCGTGTCGGCAGTGACGAGCAGGGTCTCGGCGTGGAGCGGCGTTGACGCCAGGCACAGGGCGAGGCCCGCGGCGAGCCACCGCGCGGGGGCGGTTATCCGACGACCGACGCGCGGCGTGACGGGGACCAGGTTCAGACGTTTCATGGAGCGGCTCATCGGCCTTCTCCCGCCTGGTCGTCGAGGGCCGGGTAGCGGTCCGCCACCCGGAATCCGCCCGTCGCATAGAGCCGATCGTTCGGATCGCTGCGATCGTATTCCTTCACCCCGTCGATCCAGGTCTGCTGCACGTGCGTGTAGATCGACAGCGGGTCGCCGTCCAGGATCACCAGGTCCGCGTCCTTGCCCACCTCCAGCGAGCCGATGCGGTCGCCCAGGTCCATCATGCGCGCGGGATTGATGGTCAGCGCCTCCAGGGCGCCTTCCCGGCTCATGCCGCCGCGCACGGCCAGGGCCGCGGCGCGCAGCAGAAAGCGCGAGTCGATGATCCAGTCGTCCGAGTGCAGGGCAATATCCAGTCCCGCGGCTTCGAGCTTCGCCGCGCCCTCGAGGGACGCGTTGTAGGCCTCCTGCTTGCCCCCGGGGCTGTCCACGAGGATGTAGGACACGTTGGCGTCGCGGGACGCCAGCTCGTCGGCCAGCTTCCAGCTCTCCACCCCGTGCTGCAGCACCAGGCGAAAACCGAACTCGTCCTGCAGCCGCAGCACGGTCATGATGTCGTCCGTCCGGTGCGTGTGGTGGTGCACCACCCTCGAGCCGTCGAGCACCTCGAGCAGGGCCTCGAGCCCCAGGTCCGTGGCCGGCGGGTCCACCTTGCGGGATTTCTCCGCCGCCGCCTTTTTCTCGCCGTAGGCGATGGCGTCGTAGAACTTCTGCCGCGCCATGGCGGCGATGGCCATGCGGGTGGACGGGGGCTTGCTCGCCCGCTCACCGCGGCCCTTCGGGTTCTCCCCGTTCGCCATCTTCAGGCCGCCGACGCTGCCGGGCACGAGCATGTCCTCGACCGTGTCGCCGCGCAATTTAATGTAGATGGTCTGCCCCGACATGATGCTGCCGCTGCCGGGCATGACGTTTGCGGTGGTGATGCCGCCGGACACCGCCACCTTGATGCGCGGGTCCGCGGCCCAGAAGGAATCGAGGATGCGCAGCTCCGGCGTGGTCGGCCGGCCCTCGTTCGTGTCGCCGAGGATGCCCAGGTGGCTGTGCGTGTCCACGATGCCCGGCATGAGCACCTGGCCTTCCAGGTCGATGACGGTCGCTTCGTCAGGTATCGAAACGTCCCCGGCCGGCCCGATGGCCGCAATGCGCCCGTCCGACACGACCAGGGTGCCGTTGTCGATGGGCGCCTGGCTGATGGGCAGCAGGCGGGCATTGGTGAAGGCGGTGGTCTGATTGGCGGCTTGATTGGCGGCTTGGGCGACGGCGACACCGGCCAGCAACAGGCTGAGCGCCCCGGCCAGGGCGGCGGAGAGATGACGAACCATGCGATATACCCTCTTTATTGTTCGCCCGTAGGTCGCTGACGTTATCAACGCGCGGGACCGACGGGCCTTGAGGGCCAGAGTATAGCCTGATGATCGGATCCGGCGAGGGAGCGCGCCGTGGGGCGATGCGGCATACTCCGCGCCATGACTGCGCCTGCGCCACCAAGCCGTGCCGAAAACGGCGACCAGCCCCCGGGCAACGCGACCCCAGGCAGGCAAATCCCCGAAAAGCCAACCCCGAACAAGCCAACCCCGAACA
>JAZBOL010000125.1:0-42370 GCA_036351115.1 Lysobacterales bacterium
ACTCACCACCCCCGAATGGCTAAAGTACGCGGCCCTTCGGAGGGCGATTAGCTCAGTTGGGAGAGCGCTGCAGTCACATTGCAGAGGTCACTGGTTCGAGCCCAGTATCGCCCACCATCATTCCTCCGCTCGTTTTCAATCGCCACCGTTACCGAACGTAACGCAGGCGCAGCCAGGCCGCCGCGAGCACGGCGCCCAGCAGGTTGTAAACAAGATCCATGGCCGTGTTCACGTAGCCCCCGACGTTGTTTTCCGGCACCAGCAGGGTGATCGTGAATTCAATGACCTCGTTGAGGGCGCCGAAGCCCGTCGCGGCTGCAACGCAGAGCGTCAGGGCGCCCAGGGACGGGGGCATCCTCAGGTCCGGCGCCAGGGAACGCAGGCCGCAGAAACACAGCCAGGTAGTGATGCCGAAGCCGTAGGCGTGCACCACCTGGTCGTACTTGAACCAGGGACCGGCGATGTGCCAGTTGTAGAGCACGGAAGGACCGTCGCCCACGGGCCAGCCTTCGGGGAGCTGCACCAGGCCGCCGGCCATGTGCAGGACGCCCCAGAGACTCAGGCACCAGATCAATGAAAGGGGTAAATTGACCCGCCGGTGCACCACCCAGAGCACGCCGGCCAGGATCAGCAGGATCACGATGTAGGCCAGGAACTCGTAGTCGCCGATGGCGATAATCCAGGCCGCCGCCGCCAGCAGATAGGCGGCGGTGAAAGCGATCACGGGAATGAGCTGCCGCACGTTCACCCCTCCATCATGGCACGGCTCGGCCTTACCGGGGTCAGTTCAGGTCAATGGCATAGGCCCGCAGCGTATCCAGACCGACTTTCTCGAGGGCCCGCTGGTGGGTCGACTTCAGCACGACCTTCGGGGCGGCCCCGTGGCGCTCGGCCTCCAGCCAGCGCGCAGCGCACAGGCACCAGCGGTCGCCGGGGCGCAGGCCCGGGAAACCGAATTCCGGGCGAGGCGTGACCAGGTCGTTACCCCGCGAGCGCGAAAACGCCAGGAACTCCTCCGTGACCCGGGCACACACCGTGTGGGAACCGGCATCCTGGCCCGAGGTATTGCAGCACCCGTCCCGGAAGTAACCGGTCACCGGATCGGTGCCGCAGGGTTCCAGGGGCTCGCCGTACACATTGATTGATTCGTCCATCAACTCATGGTGCCTGAAACCGGTTGTAGAGACCGTGAGTCACCCACGCACCGTGGCTTCCGCCTCGGGTTTCGGCCCGCTCCTGTGACTCCACGCCGTCCGCGACGGAATCCCATCTCTTGGGTTCAATGCGCAATTTCGCTACACTTTCCTGATATATTGACTTTTTTGTCAATTATTTCGGCTTACAACGTGTCAGCAGACGGCCTATGGACCTGCACAAGACCCTCAAGACCTCGGAGATCTCGGCCCTGACCCGCGGCGTCGAGTCCGTGCTGCGTCGGCTCATTCGCGTGCTCATCGGCAGCATGAGCCTGGCGCGGCTCGAGGAACTCGTGCGCCTGGTCTACGTGGAGGAAGCGGAACGGCGCCTCCACCAGGAGTACACGGACCGCTCCGCGCCCTCCGGTCAGCTGTCCCTGCTGACGGGCGTGGATTCCCGGCAGGTGAACAAGGTTCGAAGCCATCCGGCCTACCGGCAGCGCGACCGGGAGAGCGCGTTCATGCATCGCATGACGCCCATCGCGGATCTGCTGGACCGCTGGAGTACGGATCCGGCGCTGCAGGACCCGGTCACCGGCGAGCCCCGGGTGCTGGAGGTCTTCGGCGAAGGCTACAGCGTGGAAACGCTCATGAAATCCTCCCGCTTCATGCGCGGCGTCACGCCCCGGGCGGTGGCCGAGCGGCTGGTGCTCAGCGGCGCGGCGGAATGGGACGAGGAGGAACGGCTGCACATGGTGACGGTGAAATTTCAGCCCTCGGCCAGCCGGGACGTGGAGGGCGCCATCGACATCGGCTTCGTGGCGGTGTGCCGGCTCATGGACACGGTGATCACCAACCTCGAGCACCTGAGCGATGAGGATCCCCTGCTGTACCAGCGGGCGTTCTGGACCAATCGCCTCGCCCCCCAGCAGGCGGAGGCCTTCCGCGGCGAACTGACCCGGCTCATGCAGCGTTTCGAGAAAAAGGGCTGCCAGGTCCTGATCGATTATGAAATGACCCTGGAGTCGCCCAGCCAGATCACCGGCGGCTTCGGTCTGTATTACTTCGAGGAATCGCCGGACCGGCCCTGAGGGGCGCGATCCTGCATGGGTTCGAAGGGATCCTCGAACAGGTACAGCCCGAAACCCGCGGTCAATTGACTGGGCGTGTCGAAGGACTGGTCCATGATCTTGAGCTGCTGGTAGCCCTGCTGCTCCACCTCGTCGAGCAGGGCGACCATCTTCTGCCGGAACGCCTGGCGCTGCTGCCGCGGCAGGCGGGTGATCCAGTAGACGCGCTGGTAGAGACGCTGGTCCTCGGGGACCGCCTCGTCCAGGTTGCCGAGCACCGTGTCCATGAGCCGGCACACCGCCAGGAAGCCGATTTCCAGGGCCCCTTCCCGGTCCTTGCCCGGTGAGGGCAGATAGCGGTCCGTGCGCATGGTCAGGGTTTCCGTGCCCCGGTCGTAGTCGATCAGGTCGCTGCGCTCCAGCTGACGAAGCACGGCCTTCAGCGTCACACCCCGCGGCAGCTTCAGGGTCGACGCCATTTCCTCCAGGCTGGGGCCGGGCCCGCTGACCGAAAGCCGGCGCGGCATGCCCGTCTCGGCATCGACGAAGCGCGGGTCCGTGGACCAGTGATGGAGAAACGCGGCCGCCGGGGTGAAGTCACGAAAAAATTCGGATTCCCGCACCAGGCTCTTCTTGTAGCCCGGGCTGGACTGAATGCGGGCAATGACCCGCGTGTCCAGGCCCGTGTTCATGGCCATGCGCGACTTGGTCACGGCCTTGCCCGGCTCGTCCCGGCGCAGTTTTTCCTCCAGCTCCTCGACGTAAATGTGGTTGACGAGCTCGTGCAGCTTGGTGAGGGAAATGGTGCCCACGAGAAACCGGATCAGCCGTCGGAGCACGGATTCCACGCCGCGACCGATGATGGCGATCTCCGACTGCTGCAGACCGTCCGGTTGCAGACTGTCCTGTTGCAGGCCGTCTGGGGTACTCACGGGGCCCCTCATCTGGAATCGGGGTCCCAGTGTAGCGGAATTGTCCGAACAAGCCCATATTGACGTTTATGTCAATGTACACTCCAGGCGCCACAGCACGTGGCCGCTGGCCGTGTACTTGCGCTCGAAGGGCGTGAGCGCGTCACGTTCCGATCCGAGCGCCGCGGGCGCGGAGGGCCCCTGGCCCAGGGTTTCCAGGGCCAGGCGAAACTCGTCGAGGTAGATCCGCCAGTTGCTCCGCAGCTCGAGGCGGCCACCGACCGCCAGGATCGTGGGAAACACCGGGTGCCCGTGCCACCGCCGCTGCACGTGCCCGGGTTTCGGCCAGGGATTCGGGTACAGCAGGTACTGGTGGGAAACCGGCCAACCGGCTTCCCGGACCAGTCGCCAGGCGGTCGCCAGCTCGGCGCGCACCCAGGCCACGTTACCCTCGGCCGCAAAGTCCTCCGCTGCGCCCACCCGGCGGAGCCGCGCTGCGGACTGGTCGATGCCGAGCACCAGCGCGTCCGGGTGCCGTTCGGCAAGGCGCCGCGTGCTTTCCCCGGTGCCGCAGCCCGTATCCAGTACGAGCGGTCGGTCGGTTCCGCGCCGATCCCGCCACGCCGCGGCCTGACCAAAGGCCTCGACCGACGCCCCGTGCAGGGGCGCTCGCCAGGGCGTGCGTGCGTGACGCTCGACGAGCTCCACGAGGCGCTCGTGCACGCCGGTCTGGGAGGAACGAACGGGTCGTGAATCACCGGCCGCGGCACGGGCGCCGTCAGGCACTTCGCACTGCCCATCGATGGGCCCGTCAGACGACACGTCCGGTTTTGGCGGTGATGGGGCCAAGACGGCTCCCTGCTGGCCACGGTATCATTACGCTATACGAACCGGCCCTGCCGGCACCAGTCCAAACTCCCGGCGTCAGTGATGTCCTCAGCCCACCAACTGCTCCACAGCGAGGAGCCCTTCCGGTTCCACCGCGGCGGCCAGCTGCCGGGCGTCACGCTCGCCTATGAAACCTGGGGCACGCTCAACGCCGACCGCTCCAACGCCATCCTGTTGTTCACGGGCCTGTCGCCCAGCGCTCATGCGGCATCGAGCGACGCGGACCCGAGCGACGGGTGGTGGGAGTACATGATCGGGCCGGGCCACCCGATCGACACGGACGTGTATTTCGTCCTGTGCGTCAACTCCCTCGGCAGCTGCCTGGGCAGCCTCGGACCGGCGAGCATCAACCCCGAAACCGGTGAAGCCTGGCGCCTCGACTTTCCCGAACTCAGCCTCGAGGACGTGTCCGCCGCCACCCAGCTCGTGGTGGAGCATCTCGGCATCGAGCAGCTCTGCGCCGTGATGGGCCCCTCCATGGGCGGCATGAGCACGCTGGCCTGGATTCGCCAGAATCCGACGGGCGCCCGGCACCTGATGACCATTTCCAGCGCACCCCGGGCGGAACCCTTCAGCATCGCCATCCGTTCCCTGCAGCGGGAAATGATCCTGCTGGACCCGGCCTTCGCCGACGGGCGCTACACGGATGAAAACTGGCCCCGGCAGGGCATGCGCATGGCGCGCAAGCTGGGCATGGTGTCCTACCGCTCGGCCATCGAGTGGGAGGAGCGCTTTGGCCGCGACCTGCAGTACCGCTACGAGAACCGCCCCTTCACCATGAATTTCGAGGTCGAGTCCTACCTCGAGGCCGCCGCGGACCGTTTCATCGGCGCCTTCGACCCCTGCTGCTACCTGTACCTCTCCCGCGCCATGGACTGGTTCGACGCCAGCGCCGGATACGACACGCTGGCCGACGCCCTCGCCGACGTGCGCCTGGACTCGGCCCTGGTCATCGGCGTGGACACGGATCTGCTGTTTCCGCCGCGGCAGCAGGGCGAGATCGCCCGGACCCTGACCCAGCTCAAGATCGACACCCGCCTCGAGATGCTACCGTCCCCGCAGGGCCACGATGCCTTTCTGGTAGACTTCGAGAACTTCGGAAACGTCATCGGCGGCTACTACCACGCCATCGCGCGACGAGAATTTGGAACGCCCTGACATCGTGTCGGGCCGGCCCCTGTGAGCCTGCAGCCAAGAGTCTGTCATCATGAGTCTGGAATTCGAGGGCAAAGACCGCCTCATCAAACGCATCGACGCCGCCATCGCCGGCGATTGTCCCTTTGAGATCACCACCTGCCTGCGCCGGGCGCTGGTGGAGTGCATCGCCGACCCGGGCATCCGCCTGCCGGACGAGGTGTTCGAGGTGATTCCCGGACACTACGCGCGCCGCGAGGTCTACACGAGTCCGGACAAGGGCTACAGCATGATCGCCATGACCTGGGGTCCCGGCCAGGGCACGCCGATCCATGACCACGCCGGCATGTGGTGCGTCGAAGGCGTCTGGTCCGGCTGCATCGAGGTGGTGAGCTACCAGCTCGTGGATGAGCGAGACGGCCGCTATCGCTTCGAGGACGTGGGCTCCATCGTCGCCGGCTGCGGCAGCGCCGGCAGCCTGATCCCGCCGCACGAGTACCACACCATCGCCAACACGGACGCCCGGAAAACCGCCGTGTCCGTGCACATCTACAAGAACGCCATGGAAACCTGCAACCTCTTCCACGAGGACGGTAACGGCTGGTACCGGAAGGAGTTCAAGCAGCTGGAGCTCGACGCGGCCTGAACTCGGCGGCACGCCGCTGTCTCCTCGATCTCGAAGATCGCCCGGCAGCCACCCCGGCCAAGGGCTTGCTCCTTTGGTATTCGCCGCGCGCCGCGACGCTCCGACATCTGGCGGCGCACCCACCCCATCGCTATACTGTGCGCCCCCTGCGCGAGCAGGCGGCCCTCCGTGCCGGAGTGGCGGAACTGGTAGACGCGACGGACTCAAAATCCGTTTCTGGAAACAGAGTGAGGGTTCGAGTCCCTCCTCCGGCACCAATCCCCCATTCACTGCTTTTTTCGCTCAGATGTGCGAGCGTTGACCCCGTTGGTGATGGAGAACGCCCCATGAAACGAAGCACCTCGAACACCCTGCTGGGCCTGATCCTCGTGGCTGCCCTGGCCCTTCCATCCCAGGGCAACGCCTGGGGTGCCCGCGGTCATGGCGCCATCGGCGTGCTGGCGGTGGAGCAGCTCAGCCCCGAGGCGCGCGGCGCCCTGGCGGAGCTGCTGGGCGCCACGGACCTGGACGTCATTGTCAGCGCCTGCGTCTGGTCCGATACCTGGCGCGGCCTGGGCGACGGGCGCGACCAGTCTCGCTGGCACTACGTCAACATCGACCCCGACAGCACGGCCTACCAGCGCGGACGCGACTGTCCCGAGGGTGACCAGTGCGTCACCGCTCAGGTGAACGCCCACGCCGCCGCCCTGGCGGACACGTCCCTGGACCGGGAATCCCGGCGCCTGGCGTTCAAGGGGCTGTGCCACTTCACCGGCGACCTGCACCAGCCCCTGCACGTCGGCTATGCGGACGACCGGGGTGGCAACGACATCACCATCCGCTACCGGGCCCGGGAGATGAATCTTCACCGCTACTGGGATTCGGCGGTGATCGAGGCCAGGACCGACACCCTGGCGGAGCTGGTCGCGCTGCTGCGAGAACGCCCCCACCAGGCCGTGGGCAGCTGGCAGCCGGCGGACACCCTCGCCTGGACCAACGAATCCTGGTCCCTGACGCGCAACTTCGCCTACCCCCCGACACACACGGTGGACGAAGGCTTCGAAACCCGGAGCTGGAACGTGATGCAGCAGCAGCTGGACGTGGGCGCGGCGCGCCTCGCGGCGATCCTCGAGTGGGTGCTCGTGGGCGCGGCGGAAGCGCCGGCGGACTGAATCTCCGCCACGCTGGCGGAACCGTTTACGGGCCTACCAGAGGTCCCTGGCTACCCGGAAGCCCACCTGCGGCGTGCGCAGGCTGACCGGCGCGGACATGCGGGCCGCGGAGCGGACCTGGCGCGGTGAGCTGGCCCAGTAGCCGCCGCGCACGACCCGGCGGTTGCAGCCCGGATTTTCCCAGGCCTGGCCGTTCACCGGCGCCCGGACATAGCTCGTGTGCCAGCAGTCCTGGATCCACTCGCTGACGTTGCCCGCCAGGTCATGGACCCCGAAGGGATTGGCCTGGAAGCTCCCCACGGGCGCCGGTCCGAAGTACCCGTCACCGTAGCCGCGGATGAAGTTGCTGAAGCCCCGCCCGCTGGCGGATCGGTCTTCCTGGCCGGCGAGGTTTTCCACGCTTTCCTTCGGCCGGCCATCGCCCCACCAGTGCGGTGAGCGGGTCCCGGCCCGGATGGCGTACTCGAATTCCGCTTCGCTGGGCAAGCGATAGCGGGCGCCGGTCTGCGCGCTGAGCCATTCCAGGTAAGCCGTGGCGTCATTCCAGGTTACGTGAATGACCGGCAGGTTGTCCGCCGCCTCGATCCCCATGAAGTCATGTCGCCAGTTGACGTTTCGCCGGTCCGCCAGCTGACCCATGTCGTCGTCCCACACGGAAGACTGGCCGCCGCGCTCGGCCTCGGTCACGTAACCCGTGGCCCGGACGAAACTGCCGAACTGGCCCACGGTGACTTCCTTCTGCCCGAGACCAAAGCCGCGGTCGAAGGTGACCCGGTGCTGCGGCCCCTCGGAATCGGTGCGTTCGCGCTCGTTGTTCGGTGAGCCCATGAGGAAACTGCCGGAGTTGATCACCACCACGGCCGGCGCGTAGCCCGAACCGTCTTCGAAGGGATCCTGCACGACCTCGCCCGGGGTGTAGGCGCCGTAGCTCTGCTCCTGGTTCATCATGGCGCGCAGCTCCGTGACCCGGCTCTCGTAGCCCCCCAGGGCGATGAGGTCGATGAGCGTGAATTCCGCCAGGTTGTAATCCTCGGCGCGGATGGCGGCGAGCACCGCCTCCTCGTAACCGGCGGCGAGCTCGGCGCGGTAGGCCTCGACCTCGCGACGGCCTTCCGCCACCACGGCCGGGTTGTCGATGATCGTGGCGGCCTCTTCCAGCCAGGCGTTCGCCAGCTCGAAGTCCATGGCGCGGGCAGCGTCGAGGGCGTACACCACCATGACCTCCTGGATATCCTGCAGTCCGCGCAGGGCCTCCGGGTTATCGATGTCCACCGAGAGCACACGACGGTACCAGTAGTAGGCGCTCTCCAGCCTGGGCTCGATCAGGGCGCCCTGGCGTTCCGCTTCCTCCGCGGCCGCGAGCCAGTCGTCGATTTCCGTGGCCTGGGCGAACTGGCGGCGCGTCTCGGCCAGGCCCCGCTTGCGCGGATTGACCGCACGGACCGTGGAGAGGAGCTCGGCGGCGGTCGTGAAATCCCCGTCCGCGATGGCGGTTCGCGCCTGCACCAGCAGGTCGTCAAGCAGATCGTCGAGTTCGCTGAGGGCGCCGGCGTTGTCCGGCCGCGCGGCGATCATGGACAGCAGCTGGTCCAGGCGTTCCGCCTGCGCCGGGTTGGGCAGGTCAAACTGGGACTCCGGCGTGACCGTGTTGAGTTTCTGGGAGCTTTCCGGGATGTAGGCCCCGCGGGTCTCGCCGGTGAACTCCCGGGGCCGGGTGGTGGTTGCCTTTTCCGCCTCCGCCATGCGCGACCAGGCTTCACCCTGGCCCGCAAAATTCGGGTCCACCTGGCGAACGGAGTTGAGCACCTCGCGTGCGCTCTCGAGGTCACCCCGGTCGATCAGCCGGTTGGCGTTGCCCACGGCCTGGGCGAGGATATCGTCGACCTCGGCCAGGGCCTGGCGGTCGCCCTGGCGGATGGCCAGGATTCCGAGGGCCCGCTGCAAACGGGCCTCGAGTTCAGGGTCACCCAGGGGCAGCGGGTCGGTCGAGGGGGTGGGCTCTGCAGGCGCCCGGGGAACAGCCAGGTCGATCTCGTATTCGTCGCTTTCCACGTCACCCAGGCGACGGACGCGGCGCTCATCCTCCACCGACTCCTCGTCCTGGGCGGACTGGCCGGCGCTGCCGGACCCCTGTGCATCCTGGGCGAACGCCGCCGCGACCGGCGTGGCGGCCAGCATCAGGACCAGAAGAGTTGCCGTCATTCGACCCATGAGGCGTGCAGATTCCCTTGCTTCAGATTCCATGATCGCGACGCATTGATGTTATGGTGACCGTGTCCGATCGAAGCTGTCGCGACAACCGCACACGATAAACCAAGTGCTGCGGGGCGGCAAGCTTTCCAGCCCCCCCGATTCGCCCTCATAAACAAAGCGAAAAGAATAACTTACGATGCATCTTAGTCCTTCGTCATGACCCAGGAAGACGTCCTGAAGACCGCACTCGACGCTGCGGACCGACCCATCATGCTCGAAAGCGCCGCCCAGGTGAGCCGTGCCGCCAAAGCCTGGCGCCGCGCCGGCCTGCTGGCGCTCGACACGGAGTTCGTCCGCGAGCGGACCTACCACGCGGACCTGGGGCTCGTGCAACTGTCCGACGGGCAGACCGTGTGGCTGATCGATCCGCTTATCGACGGCGTACTGGCGCCCCTGGCCGAGCTGCTCGCCGACCCCGCCATCGTCAAGCTGCTGCACAGCCCTTCCGAAGACCTCGAGGTGCTCCTCCACACCACGGGGGAACTGCCGGAACCCCTGGTCGACTCCCAGCTCGCCTGCGCGCTGCTCGGGCAGCCGCTCCAGCTGGGCTACCACAAGGCGGCGGAGTGGCTGCTCGGCATTCCCATCGACAAGGACCTGACCCGCAGCAACTGGCTCGCCCGTCCCCTGCGACCGGAGCTGCTGCGCTACGCCGCGCTGGATGTCTGCGTGCTGCCTCTCATGTGGGCCGACCTGCGTGAACGCCTCGACGCCCTGGGGCGCCTGCCCTGGCTGGAGGAGGACTGCACGCGCATGCTGGTCGACGCGAAACAACCCGTGGATCCGGACATGAGCTGGGCGCGCATTCGCGGCGTGGGACGGCTCGAAGGCGACTCGCTCGCCGTGCTCCAGTCCCTCGCGGCCTGGCGCGAACAGGAGGCCCGGGAGCGCAACCGCCCCCGTGGGTTCATCGTCAAGGATCCGGTACTGCTGGCCATCGCCCGGGAACGCATGGAAGATCCCCGGGACCTCGAAAGCCTGGCGGATTTCCACCCCCGCGCGCGCCAGCGCTACGGCCAGGCCATCACCCGCCGGGTGCAGGCAGTGCTGGCATCGGGCGCGACGCTGCCCGTGCCGCCCCAGGCGGGGCCGAAGGAGCGCGAGACACTGAAGACCATGCGGAAGCTCGTCGCCCGGGCGGCGGAGGAACTGGAACTCGAGCCGACGGTACTGGCCACGAAGAAAGACATGGAAGCCCTGCTCTTTGGCGGACCCGACGCGCCCCTGCCCGAGCGCCTGACAGGCTGGCGCCGCCCCATCGTCGGCGATCCGCTCAAGGCGCTGCTGGCCTGACCAGCCACTGGTGGCTGAACCAGGCATAGCGCCCATCTGACCCGGGCGCCGTGCAGTTGACGCGGCTGCGGCCCGGCTTCAGCGGGCGGTTAGGCGCCACGCGAAACTGTCGACCCACCTCGATCCACGCCACCGGCACCGCGCCCTGTCCTGACACGAAGCAGGCCAGGCGGGACAGGTCGATGGGGCTTCCCTCCGCCACCGCGAGCCGCACCTCAAGCACCGGTGAAGGGCCGGAGACCGGGTCCCAGGGCTCGAGGCGTTCCACGGGCAGGGCGCGGCTGCGCAGCTTCGTCCGCAATGCCTCCGGGTCGGAGTAGGCCTCGTTGATCGGGTAGCGGGGCAGCGCGAGCCGGTCGCCCTGGTCATCGATCGCACCACTGTGCTGACCGAAGGCGATCCAGCCCAGGGAATCCACCACGGACGCGGTGGCGCGGTCGTATTCCCCGAAGGGATAGGCAAACACTCCCTCCAGCAGGGCGCCGGTCTCCCCCAGCTCCGCGAGAAGCCGCGCTTCGGCGCGAACCAGGTCCTGCCTGACCCGGGCCTCGTGCGCCTCCGCGGTTTCCTCCGGCCGGCGCGGCAGCGATTCGTGACTGGCGCCGTGGTTGGCGAAGGTCGCCCCGGCGTCGGCCATTTCCCGCATCTGGTCCCAGGTCAGCGTGCCACCGAAGGACTGGTCCACCGGATCGGTGGCCACAAACACCGTGAAGGGATAGCCCGCCGCCCGCAGCCGGGGCCAGGCCTCGCCATGGATGGTGGCGTAGGCGTCATCAATGGTGATCGCCACGGCGCGGTCCGGCAGGCCCGCCTCGCCACGCAGGGCCGCGATCACCGTCGCCAGCGGCACCACCTCCAGCTCCAATTCATCGATGAGCGACAGCTGCGCCTCGAAGGCATCCAGGCGCACGCTGGTCGCCGGGTAGGCGTCCTCGCCGAAGCGGTGATACATGAGCACCGCGACGTCGGCCACCGCAGGCCAGGGCGCCAGGAGCGAGCAGGCCAGCATGATCTTCGGCAGCATCGCCGGCAGCAGGCGCCGCCGGCTCGCCGGGGATCGATGGTGGATCAGGGCAGCTGGTTCCACAGGTGCGTGTAGGCCAGGGCCACGCGGTAGGCCAGCTGGTCGTTCGTGCTGGACCCGCCGTGCCCGCCCTCCAGGTTTTCGTAGTACCAGACCTCCTGGCCCAGGGACTCCATCTTCGCCGCCATCTTGCGGGCGTGCCCGGGGTGCACCCGGTCATCCCGGGTCGAGGTATAGAAGAAGGTCGCCGGGTAATCGACGCCCTTTTCGAGATTCTGGTAGGGCGAGTAGCGGGAAAGGTAGGCCCACTCCTCCTTCACGTCCGGGTCGCCGTACTCCGCCATCCAGCTCGCCCCGGCCAGGAGCTTGTGGTAGCGCTTCATGTCCAGCAGCGGCACGCCGCAGATCACGGCGCCGTACAGCTCCGGGCGCCGGGTCATGGTGGCGCCCACGAGCAGACCGCCGTTGGAGCGGCCCTCGATGCCCAGGTGCTCGGGCTTCGTGATGCCCCTCGCCACCAGGTCTTCCGCGATGGCCTCGAAGTCCTCGAAGGCGCGCTCGCGATTTTCCTTCAGCGCGGCCGCGTGCCAGGCCGGCCCGAACTCGCCGCCGCCACGGATGTTGGCCAGGACGAACACGCCGCCCCGATCCAGCCACAGCTTGCCGTAAGCGCCGTAGAGCGCCTCGTAGGAGCCCGAGTAGGACGGTGTCAGCGCATTGCGGAAACCGCCGTAGCTGAAGATATGCGTCGGGTTGGACCCATCGAGTTCCGTGCCCTTCGCCATGACCACGAAGTACGGCACCCGGGTGCCGTCCACCGAGGTCGCGAAGTACTGGCGGGTCTCGTAGCGGCTGCCGTCGAAACTCGGCGCCTGCGCCTTCACGTCCACCGGCAGCGTTTCGCCGTTGGCCACGTAGTACAGGGTTGGCGGCGTGGTGAAGGACTCGAAGCGGGCGAAGAAATTGCCGGTCTCGTCGTCGGTGCTCACCACCTGCAGGCTGCCGTCGTCCGGGAAGGCGATGGGCGTCCGGATCCAGCCGCCCTCGGGGCCCGGCTCGAAGCGGATCAGCTTGCCGCGCACGTTGTCCAGCACCGTGATGATCACGGCGTTGTCCATGGTCTCCACGTTCTCGACCACCGTGGTGGCGTCGGGCTGGATCATGACGTCGATGTCACCGTCGCCGCCGCGCAGCGCCGCCGTGTCGGCGATGAGCACGGCGCCCTGCGGGTAGACGGTGCCCTCGCGGTCCCAGTCTTCCTTCAGCTCGACGATCAGCCGGCCCTGGAACACCCCCGCCAGCGTGGCCGTATCGGGCAGCGCCAGCTGCCGCTTTTCGCCATCCACCAGCTGGTGCCACTCCGCGGTCCAGAAGGAGGTGCCCTCGCGCACCAGGTCCACGTCGCCGCCGGCGGAGCGGCCGCGGAAGGCGCCCACGGAGACCGAGCCCTGCCGGCCCTCGTGGATCACCTCGGCGGATTCGAGCGGGGTACCGCGGGTCCAGCGCTTGACGATGCGGGGGTAACCCGAGTCGGTCATGGTGCCGGGCCCGAAGTCGGTGGCGACGAACACGGTGTTCTCGTCGATCCAGCCCAGGGAGCCCTTGGCCTCGGGCAGAAAGAAGCCGTCTTCGATCCAGGTCTTCGTGACAGAGTTGAATTCGCGGGTTACCGCGGCGTCGCCGCCCCCGGGGGAAAGGCGCACGAAGCAGTGTTCCGGCTGCTTCGGCAGGCAGTCCATGCCGCGAAACACCCACTGCTCGCTCTCCTCCGCGGACAGGGCGTCGATGTCGATGACCGTCTCCCAGGCCGGCTCCTCCGTCGAAAATTCCTCCAGGGTGGTGCGCCGATAGACGCCGCGCGGGTTGTCGGAATCGCGCCAGAAGTTGTAGAGCCAGTCGCCCTGCTGAGAGATCGTCGGCAGGCGCGAGGCGCTGTTGAGCACCTCCCGGGCCTGGGCGTAAAGCTCGTCGAACAGGGGATCGTTCGTCAGGCGCTCCGCGGTGGCGGCGTTCTGGGCCTTCACCCACTCGAGGGCGCGCTCGCCATCGACGTCTTCGAGCCACAGAAAGGGATCGTCTTCCGCCATGAGGGTCATGCCCTGACCGGCGTTGTCCAGGGATCCGCCGGCCTCGGCCTGGGCGTGGGCGGCGAAGGGCGTCAGGCTGGCGAGCGCCAGGCCAAAGAAGGCTGCGTGCTTCATGAAAAGTCCTGTCTGGCTGAATTCGATTCGTGAACCCCGTGGGGCCGCGAGCGCGAAATTATAGCGTGAGCAGGATGAGGTCCGTGGGCTCGGGCCGACGCGGCCGCCCTAGCGCGCCGCCACCCAGAGGATGCCGTAGGCCGGTATCTCCAGGGCGCCCGCCTCCAGCTCCAGCCGTGAACCGGAAATGCGATCCACGAGCACGCCCTGGCCGAACCGGCCGCGGCCGCCGAGCTCGTCGAGGTCGAGGCGCTCGGGCGCGTCGTTGAAGTTGGCCACCACGAGCACCCGCTCCGAGGGCTTGGCCGGATGGCTGCGCAGGAACGCAAACAGGTGGGGGCTCGCGGGATCAAGCAGCTCGCGGTTGTTGAAATCGGCGAAGGCCGGGGTTTCCTTGCGCACGGCGATCAGGTGGCGCAGGCCGGAGAAGATGCGCTGCTCCGGGGTGCCCCGCTCGAAGCGCCGCTCGGCGCGGTCCCAGTCCAGCTGGGGCCGGTGAATCCACCGTGTGTCGTCCGAGCGGTACTCGTCCTGCTCGTAGCTGTAGTCGTTCAACGTGCCGAGCTCGTCGCCGTAGTACAGCAGCGGAATGCCGCCGAAAGCCAGGACGATGCCGTGGAGAGTGAGGATCAGGTCGATGCGCCGCTGGATCTCGTCCTCGTCGCCCGATTCCAGGGCCGCTTCCAGCCCCGCCAGGGAGGCCAGGGACCCCGCGATGCGCGCATCCCCCGTGGCCAGGTTCTCGCCGAAGGGCCGGCCCCGGGCCGGCGAGTCGTCATAGCCGCCGGTGAACCAGTCCACCAGGAAGCGCCGGTGCGCCGCCGGGTCGTAGCCGGCGCGGGCGATGTCGGCGTTGTCGAAGCCCAGGCCGATGTCGTCGTGGCAGCGCACGTAGTTGAGCCAGGTCGCCCCCTCGAGCTTATCCGGCAGACTGCGGATGCCTTCGCGCAGCAGTTTCGCGTTTTTCGTGGCCACCGCGTCCCACAGGAGCGCCATGGTGGTGGCGTTGTAGGCGATCTCGCATTCCTTGGCGATGACCGCGTCCTCGCCGAAGTACTTGGTGATCTCCGAGGGCGCGACGATGGCCTCGGCGATGAACAGCACACCGGGCGCGGTCACCTGGCAGCAATCCTTGAACAGCTGCAGGATCACGTGCGCCTCGCGCTCGTTCTGGCTCTGGGTGCCGAGCTTTTTCCAGAGAAAGGCCACGGCGTCCAGGCGCAGGATGTCCGCGCCCTGGTTGGCCCAGAACAGGATGATGTCCATCATCTCGATGAACACGGCCGGGTTGCGATAGTTCAGGTCCCACTGGTAGGTGTTGAATACGGTCATCACCCATTTGCCCATGGCCTCGTCAAAGGTGAAGTTGCCCGGCGCCTGCTCCGGGAACACCTCGGGCAGGGTTTGCTCGAACTGATCCGGAATCTCCCGGTCGTCGAAGGTGTAGTAATAGTCCTGGTACGCGGGCTCCCCCGCCCTGGCCCGCTGCGCCCACTCGTGCTGGTCCGAAGTGTGGTTGACCACCACGTCCAGCGTCAGCAACTGGTTCCGCTGGCGCAGGGTGCGGGCCAGGGCGCGCAGCTCCTCGAGGGTGCCGGCCCGCTCGTCCACGTCGCGGAAATCGCTCACGGCGTAACCGCCGTCGCTGGCCCCGGGCGGGCACTTGAGGATGGGCATGACATGGACCAGGTTCACGCCGAGCTCCTGCAGGTAGGGCAGGCGCGCCTCCAGGTCCGGCAGGCGGCCGGCGAAGGCGTTGGCGTAGAGCGCCATGCCGACCCATCGCTGGTGCAGAAACCACTGGTGGTCCTGCTCCCGGGCCCGGTCCAGCTTCTTGAGTTCCTTGGGCCGGTCCACGTAGTTCTGGGCCAGCACCTCCACGAGGCGCACCATCTGCTCCTCGAGATCGTCCCGGTCACCGTAGAGGCGCCGAAACAGGGAGTGGATGGCGTAGAAATTGGCGCCGAGGCGCGTGTGGAAGAAGCGCAGCTGTTTCTTTTTCAGCTCCGGCCGCACCTGGTCGAGGATGCGGTTGAGCAGGGCGTGGGATACGGGTTCGTACATCAGCGGGTTCCGTCGTCGTACCAGGCCTCGAGGAAGGGCGTGTAGAAGTCCGGGTCCGCCACCGTGGCGCCGCGTTGCCCGCAGATCGCCGCGGCGAAGGCCAGGGCGCGCTCCAGGGCCGTCTCCAGGGGCCAGCCGCGGCGCAGGCCGTGAATCATCACGGACGAGAACGCGTCGCCCGCACCGACCGTGTCGACCACCGCGACCCGTTCCGGCGCCGGCGCCGCCCCGGCCACACCGTCGCGGTCCAGCACCACGGCGCCCGCGGCGCCGCGGGTGACGATGAGCCCTTCCAGGTCGTCACGTTCAAACAGGGCCCGCGCCCGTTGCGCCAGGCTGCCACCCTCCGGTGCGAGCTCATCGAGCTCGTGCTCGTTGAGTTTGACCCAGTGCGCCGCGCCCAGGCGAGACCGGACTTGATCCCGGTCCCACCAGGGCTCCCGCAGGTTCACGTCGAGGAATATTTTTCCGTCGGAACCGCTGACCAGCGCATCCAGGGTGGACCGGGACCGGTCGTCCCGCAGGGCCAGCGTGCCGTGATAGAGCCACCCGCCCGATGGACTGGCGGTGTCCCCGGAGGCTTCGATCGCATCCCAAGCCACCGGGTGCACGATCTCGTAGTGCGGCTCGCCGTCCACCAGGCTGACCTCGACGCGGCCGGTGGGCAGGGCCTCGTCGACCTGGAGGCCGCCGGGGTCCATGCCCCAGTTCGCCATGGCCGATTGCACCACCATACCGTCCTCGTCCCTGCCCACCCGGCTCAGCAGGCGCGGGCTGTCTCCAAACACCTGCAGGTGCCAGGCCACGTTGAAGGGCGCGCCGCCGAGGACAGCACGGCCATCGGGAAACCGGTCGAAAAGCACCTCGCCGAACAGCTGCACCGTCGAATCCCTCATGCGGCGCCCGCCTTCGCCTCCAGGAGCGCCGCGGTCCAGGGATGAAAGTGCGCGATGCCCTCCAGCATGCCGGCGGCGTAGCAGCCGTTCATGCCCCGAAATCCGCCCCGGGCGCAGTACAGCCGGTCTGCCGTCCCGGCGGCCCGGGCGCCGGCCAGGGCGGCTTCGCGCACGGTCTCCGTGGCATTGGCCACGAGCACGGCAGGCAGCGCACTGATCAGCACTTCGAGATCGTTGCCGCTGTCACCGCAGAACACGAGAGCTTCCGGACCCAGGCCGAGGTCCTCCGCCACCGCCTCGATGGCGTGAAGCTTGGAGGCCCGTTCCGGAAGAACGTCGAGCAGCCCCTGGTGCTCATTCTCGTCCACGCTGAACACGAACCGGGCGGCGATGCCCGCGTCGCCGAGCCGCGCCTGCAGCCTCGGCTCGAGCGCGTTCATGTCCGTATCCGCCGGCAGGAAGTAGCTCAGCTTGTGGCGGTTCTGCTTCTCCGGCGGCTGGAGCCTCAGCTCCGGAAATCCGGCCAGGCGTTCCGCCAGCTGCGCCGCGGTATGGCCCGCCCAGTCCCCGCCGATGGCGTCCTCCCAGGCCGAGTCCCGGATCCACTCACCGGCAGCGGGCACCTGCCAGATGGTCGTCCCCACATCGCCGATCACCCGGTCCGGCCGCGGCAGGGACCACTCAGCCATGGCCTCCTCGACCAGCTCGCGATGGCGACCGCTGACGTAGGCCAGCAGGATCCGGGGGTGGGTCACCAGGCGAGTCAGCATGTCGCGCGCGCCCGGCGACTCAATTTGCGGCCCGTTCGGCAGCAGGGTCCGGTCCAGGTCCGTGGCGACGAGCAGCCGGTTGGTCACGACAACACCCCTTTGTCCCCGTCCAGGAACCCGTAGTGCTCCACGGCCTCCAGGATCCCCTGGGCATTGGGCGCCTTGGAGAAATACACCCGCTCGACGTCCACCAGGTCGGACAGCTCCTCCCCGTGGCGGTTGGCGACGACGACGGCCAGCGTGTTACCGCGCATGAGGTCCTCGTCGGCGCCCGAGCCGCCGGCCACCAGGATGTGCTCGAGGGGAATGCCGAGGCGCAGGGCCACCCAGCGCAAGGCGAGCCCTTTCGAGGCCCGGGCGGGCACGATGTCGAGGAACTGGCCGAAGGAACTGATGACGTTGGCGGTGAGTTCCCGCTGGTGCAGCAGGTCCACGATTTCCTCCACCGGCCGGGCCACCTCCGGGTCGCGGAAGTAGGACAGCTTGAATTCGCTTTGCCGCCCCTGGGGCTGGAGCTTCAGCCCCGGCTCGTCGGACAGGAGGCGCTCGATGCGGGCCCGGCTCCAGTCGTGGTCGATGTGGTCGGTCCAGGCCCGGTCCTCGGACAGCACGGTGCGGTAGTGAATGCGTGTGCCCAGTCCGCTGATCAGCACGTCGGGTCGCGGAATCCCGTACTTGCGCATCACCGCCAGGGCCGAGCCGAAGGTCCGGCCGGTGGCGATACCGAAGGTGACGGTGCGTTCGTTTCGGCGCAGGAATTCGGCGAATTCCGGGATGGCCTCGCGGTCGCCCATGAGGGTCTGATCGAGGTCGCTGAATATGGCCCGGTCGCGGTAGGTGGGGGCCTTCGACGGCGGCTTGCCCAGGGCCGGAGAACGACGACCTCCGAGCGAGTCCAGGCGCTCGAGGTAACGGTCCGCGTGCGCCTTCCAGGAATAGTGCTTGCGAACCCCTCTCAGGCCGTTGCGCGAGGCCCGATCCCAGGCTTCGCGGTCCGTGAGCAGGCCGAGCAACGCTTCGGCAATGGCTTCCGCGTCCAGCGGATCGACGAGTACGCCGTTGTCGCAGTTGGCGATGATGTCCACGGGACCGCCGTTTTCCGTCGCCACCAGCGGCAGGCCGCTCGCCGCGGCTTCGAGCAGGGTCAGGCCGAAGGGCTCGGTGAGCGCCGGATTGATGAAGACGCCCCGGCCGGCGGTCACCATGCGGTAGATCTGGGCAACTTCCTCCGCTGAATGCTGTTTTGGCATGGCCACGCGGCCGTAGAGCCCGTGCTCGTCCAGGCGCAACAGCAGGTCCGTCAGCACCGCCTCGGGCCCCTGGTCCAGGTCCCGGATGCTCTCGCGGTTACCGGCGATGATCAGCAGATTCGCTGCCTCGCGCAGGGCCTCCGAGGCGCCGAAGGCTTCCAGGAGCACGGCGATGTTCTTACGCTCGTCGGGACGGGACAGGGCCAGCACGAGCGGCTTGCCCGGCTCCCTGAGAAAGGGCTCGAGCCGCTCGGCGAAGGGAAACGCTTCGTCACGGGTCGGCGGTCGGAACTGGTCAAGATTCGTACCCGGCGGAATCACGGCCTTGCGTTCCGGGTCGTAGTAGTTGTAGAGCCGGTACTGTTCCGTGATCTCGTTGTTGGTGCTGGTGATGACCAGGTCGGCATTGGCCAGCAACTCTTCCTCGGCGCGGATGCGGCGGGCCATGTTGTAGGTGGTCTCGATGGCTTCCTTGGACATGCCGTTAGCCAGCAGCCGCTTGCGCTTGTCGCGGCCCAGGGAGTGGCCCGTGTGCACCAGGGGCACACCAAGCAGGTTGGCGACGCGCACGCCGACGTAGCCCGCATCCGCGTAGTGGCTGTGGATGATGTCAGGCCGCCGGGGCTGCTCGCGAAGCCAGGCCACGAGATTGTCCGTGAAGGAGTCGAGGTGATCCCAGAGCTGTTCCTTGGGGATGTATTCGCCGGGATTGGACTCGGGACCGGCGTCGAGGCGAACGATGCGTGCCTTGTCATTGAGCTTTTCGACCGGCGCCGCATAGTCCGCGCTGACCCGGTCATCCACGATGCGCCGGGTCACCAGGTCCACGCGCCGCACCCCCGGGTGCTCACCGAGCGCCCGCGCCAGGTCGACCACGTACTTGGTTTGTCCCCCCGTGTCCGCGTCCCGGCCCAGTTCCAGGTCGTGTCCCCGAATCAGGCCATGGATGCTGACCAGGACAATGGTGCGCTTGTCGTCGCCGTCCGCCATGAGCGGACAACGCTAACCGAGCGGCGTTGCAAAAGAAAGTCGGGGGATGTCAGGAGGAAAGGGGTCAGGCCGGCCAGGTCATGCCCGGTACGGTCAGGGCCAGCAGGATGCCAATCGCCGCGCCCAGCAGCACGTCGGTCGGATAGTGCAGTCCGAGCACGACGCGGGAAGTGGCCGTCAGTACCGTGAAGGGCAGCAGGAACCACCCGAGGGCGGGAAAGGCAGACACGATGATGATCGTGAACATCACCGCGTGCAGCGTGTGCCCGGAAGGAAAGCTGAACTGATCCAGGGGCGCTGCGCCGAGCAGGATGTCGGTATGCGTCATGTAGGGGCGAGGCCGGTGGGTCACATGCTTGATGAGCTTGTAAACGGCAACGCCGAGCACGCCGCACAGCGCCATGTGCAGGCTGACCTCCAGCCCGCGCTGTCCCGCCGCCAGCGGCAACATCAGCATCATGGCGTACCAGAATTTACCGTTGCCGAGCCAGCTGACCACCGCGAAGAACTGGCGCACTGCCGTAACCCCGCAGGCCCGGTTGACGCGGTGGCAGAGGGCCGCATCCAGGGCCGCCACCCGCTGCACCGATTCGACATTCCAAACCATGCCACGCCCCCCTGAGGGTTTTAACGAGCATGGGGCCCGGCGGTGACACGGCGTTGACCGTTCGGTGACCTTTTGATGAACCACGCAAAGTGGATTCGAGGCCTTGGTACGCCTGGCGTAAGCGAGTGATGTGACCGCGGCACCGGCAGGCATCGAGGACGACCGGCGGCTTGCATTCCCCCATCCGGTCCTGCGATGCTCGCTGAAACCCGGCGACAGCGTGCGAGCGACGAAGATGGCCACGCATGACTCCCAGTCTAAAACTTACCTGGTGACCCTCTGGCTGGTGCTGGCGCTGCTGGTGCTGGTGGCCGGCGCCACGACCAGGTTCGTCCCGCAGTTCGAGGCCGTGTTCAGCAATTTCGGAACGGAGCTGCCTGGGATGACCCAGCTCGTCCTCCACGGCACCCGATGGATTTGGCTGTTGCCCTTGGGCGCAGTTGGTCTGCTGGTGGCCTTCTTCTGGCGAAAACGGCCCCAGTGGGCTGCCCTGCTGTTCCTGGCTGCCCTGGGTGCCGCCTGGATTCCCACCGCCGTCGTCGCACTCTACTTACCCCTCGCGGCACACGACACAACGGAAACCGTGAATAGCGAAAGCGGTTAGTCAAAGGTGCGCCGAAATGGCGCGCTGCGCACAGGATGTGCGCGCGGCGCGAAGGCCATGGATGGCCGAGAGCGGCCCCGGCGAGGGTGCGCCGAAATGGCGCGCCCGGCACGGGCTGATCGGCTCCGCAGCGCCGCTTCTTCCGCTTCGCGGAAACCGCAACGCTCCTCCGCCGGCCCTACTCGAACCTGCTCGTGCCCTCGTTGTGGCTTTATGGCGCGCCCGGCAGGACTCGAACCTGCTACCCCCAGATTAGGAATCTGGTGCTCTATCCTGATGAGCTACGGGCGCGTCGGGGGCAGAGTCTAGCAAGAATCCGCGATCATCCGGTGTCACAAGCACCAGATTCTGGTGCAGCACAGGCTGCTTTGAGAATTGCGGTTTTCGCGCAACGCGCGAAAGAAGCGAAGCTCAAAGGCCGTCGTAGGGCAGGCTTTCGTAGGCTTTACGGGTTTCGCGCGGAGCGCGAAAAAAGTGAAGCCGAAGAGCCGTCGTCCGTATCCTGATGAGCTACGGGCGCGTAGGGGGCAGAGTCTAGCAAGAATCCGCGATCATCCGGTGCCACAAGCACCAGATTCTGGTGCAGCAAAGGCAACGTCAGGCGTTGCCCGAGTCCGAACGCTTATCAACCAGGGCGAGCTCCCCATCCAGGTGCACATCCCGCTGCGGGAAGGCAATCACGATGCCGGCCTCGTCGAAGAGCTCGGTGATGCGGAAGCGGAGGTCGCTGCGGAGTTTGCGCAGATCGCCGCCGGGTCGCAGGTGAGTCCAGACATAGAGATCGAAGGCGAGGGCGTTGTCGCCGAAATCATCGAAAATGACGACGGGGGGCGGATCATTCAGAACGTCGGCGTGTTCCGTGCCGGCCTGGCAGATCAGCCGTTCCACCTCCCGCACCGGTGATCCGTAGGCGACACCGACGCGGACCTGGGTTCGAATTTCGTTATCCACCAGGGTCCAGTTGATCACCGTGTTTTCGAGCAGGAAGCTGTTGGGCGTCACGATGTGTACGCCGTCGATGCGGCGGATGAGGGTGGAGCGGGTGTTGATGGCCTCGACCTTGCCGAGGGTGCCCTGGAATTCGAGCACGTCGCCGATGCGGATCGGCCGCTCGCCCATGAGAATCCAGCCGCTGATGAAGTTGTTGATGATGGCCTGGGCGCCGAAGCCCACGCCGATGGCCACGGCGCCGGAGATAAAGGTGAAGGCCGTCAGGGACACGTTCAGGATGCTGAGCGCCAGCAGCAGCAGGACCGTGATCGCCACGACCCAGATCCCGCGCTTGACCAGGAGGACGAGGTTGTCATCGACCCCCTTTCTCGTGAGCCGCTTCGCCAGGCGCCCGATCAGGATTCGGGCGGCGATGAGGCCGAACACCAGCAGCAGGGGCGCGGCAAGCACCTGGGACAGCGTGATCGGCGTGTCTCCGAACATGAAAAGCTGCCGGCTCAGCAGTTCCGAAGCGTTATTCCAGAGATTGGCCAGAAACTCCATCGCGTTGCGAGCCCCAAAAAAATCGGAAGGGAAGGAAGTCGGTGAGTCTAGCGACTGGCCGTCGTCAGCGCGAGAAGGATCGCAGGATGCCCAAAACAAGCGCCGGCCCCGACCCGGGCCGGCCCTTGGCGCCTTGCAAGCCTGGGCCAGGATGGACCCCTCTGGGTCGGCCATCGATTCTCCCCTTCCGATCGCCGACGGTCACTGCGCCTGGCTTGCGAAGCTCGGGCGTTCCCCTTGAGAAAAAATATAGTAAATATTGACTATATTGTCAATATATAAAATATCTGGCTATTCTTCCGACCGCATGGGCCGCAGCAACCAGCGCGCCAGCTGAAGAAACAGCCACAGGAACGCCAACGGCAGCAGGCCGGTTTGCAGGACGAAGACCACGCTGAGCTGAATGATGTGCTCGATGAGCGCACCGGCCCGGGCCTGGATCGCAGCGACGCGCTCGGCCAGTCCTGCGCCCGCGGAGGCCTCGTTCCAGGCATCCCGGAGCGGGCCCAGCAGGCTGTCGAGCATGCCCTCCTCCATCGTTTCCGGCTCCACCTCGGTCACCGCGGCTTCGCTGATGGCCTCGATCTCGTTGCCGGCGGCCTGGATGATCTCCGTGCTCTCGGTGTAGCGGGATTCCAGGAACAGGTCGTAGATCGCTTCGTTGGCCACCAGCGTCAGCGGCACGGCAAAGCGGAGAAACAGAACGACCAGCAGGCTGCGCCAGAGGATCTGCCGCGCCCGATTCGATCGCCCCGGCGAGGGTCCGTCGCGCCAGAGCAGCACACCCAGCCACAGGGCCAGCACCACCACCACGCCCTGCAGCGCCCACCAGGCGCTGATTTCCAGCAGCACGCTTTGCACGCCCAGCGACACGGTGGCGCCGAGCATGATCCAGGAGAAGCGCTCCACCAGGTCATTGACCGGGTCGAGAATCTCCCCCGGCGTCAGGGTGACGCCCACGCCGGCGGGCTGCAGCGCCACCTCCGTGCCCTGCACCGCCGAGATCACACCGTTGAGGGTGCGCGCCAGGGCGAAGGTGACGATCGCGCGCTGAAAGAGTTCCTCGTAGTTCACGGCGGCCCGGCGATCGAGCACGGGGACCACCGCCAGCACCGCCACGAGCACCAGCGCAATGGTTTGCAGCCAGGGACGGCGCGCTGCCGGGGAAGTCACGGGTGTGGAATCGTTCATGGGGCCCAGCCTAGGCCAGCCCTCCCTGGCGGACAAGCCGCGGGATCAGACCAGCAGCATGACCAGCACGCCGGCAAGCGTAAGGAGCACACCGGCAATCTTCCGGGCATTGAGGGGTTCTTTGAGAAACCACCAGGCGAAGAGCACCAGGAAAATGACCTGGGCCTCGTTGTAGATCGAGGCTTCCGAGGCCGGGATCAGCTTGTAGCCCGCCAGCCACAGCACGCTGCCTCCGAACCCGCCGAGAAAACAGGCGAACAGCGTCATGGCCCAGGGCTGGGGCTGACGATAGGACGCGAGCACCGACGCCCAGTTGCGACGAAAGACGATGACCGCGAGCATGGCGATCACGCCCCCGGCCAGGCGCAGCGCCACCACCCAGAGAAAGGGCCCCTGTTCCAGCAGCGGCTTCACCATCACGACCCCGACGGCCATGATCGCCATGGCCACCACGCCCAGCGCCAGTCCCAGGCGCAGGGCTTCCGGCGTGACCTCGGTCTGGTAGCGCTTCAGGGTCACGACCAGGATACCGGCCATGACCAGCATGAAGCCGCCCCACTGGCCCGCGGTCAACCGCTCGCCCAGGTACAGGGCGGAGACCAGGATCACGAAGGGGCTCAGCAGGCTGCCAATGACTCCCGTGCGGCCGGCGCCCACGAGGTTGAGCGTACGCAGGTACAGCGTGTCCGCCACGGCCATGCCGAGCACTCCGGATGCCAGCATGATGACGTAATCGATCCCGCTGAAGCTCGGCCACCCACCGCCGTACAGCAGCGCCCCGCCCGCCAGCGTGACGGCCATCAGCAGCAGGGAAAACACGTTCTTGAGCAGGTTCAGCTCGAAAGGCGGCAGGGTCTCGCCGGACTTGCGGAACATGACCACGGCCAGGGCCCAGGCCATGGGCGAGGCCAGTGCGAAAAACTCTCCCCAGCCCACCTGCCGGCTCCCGAACCCGTGAACGAGGCGCCGAGGGCCAGGCTGGCCCTACTGGACGCTGACCTTGATGAGTTTGACAGGCGTCAGGGGCACGTCCTGGTAATCGAGCTCCGCGTTGTAGCCGGTCGGTACCGCAGCCAGCGCTTCGAGCACGTCCCGCCCCGAAACCACCATCCCGAAAACCGCGTAACCCCAGTGCTTCGGGTTCGGATCGAGGGCGTCGTTGTTGTCCGCCACGTTGAAGAAAAACTGGCTCGTGGCGGAGTGGGGATCGTCATAGCGCGCCATGGCGATGGTCCACGCGTCGTTGCGCAGCCCGTTGCCGGACTCGTTCATGACCGGCGCCCGGGTGGTCACCTCGTCCCAGTTCTCGTCAAAGCCGCCGCCCTGCACCACGAACCCCTCGATAATGCGGTGAAAAATCGTGTTGTCAAAATCCCCCGCCACCACGTAGGCCAGGAAGTTGTTCACCGTGGCCGGCGCGCGGCGCCGATCCAGTTCCACTTCCACGGTGCCGAGACTGGTTTCGAACACCACGACCGGGTAAGCGTTATCCGGCAGGATCGCCGGCGGATCGCTCTGAAACTCGGCGCGGGCCGCGTTCGGGGCCGCCAGGGCAACGACCCACACCAGGGCGGCGAGGAGCAAAACGGTCAGGGTTCGGAACATGGGGGGCAGTCCTGTGGCGTGGGACCGACTATATTAAACCCATGAGCCAGTCCTCGCTTTACGTCGCTTTCGGCCTGTTCCTGATGGTGGCCAGCTGGTACGTCATCCCCATCCGCTGGATGCGCCTGCTGAGCTTCCTCTCGAGACGCCTGACCGGTTTCCGCTCCCGGAAAACCGTGGTGGACGGCGTGAAGTGGCACTACCTGGAAGGCGGCCAGGGACCGACGCTGGTGATCCTCCACGGCATTGCCGGGGAAGCCGATCACTGGCTCGGCGTCGCCGGCCCGCTGCGCCGGCAGTTCCACGTGCTGGTGCCTGACCTGCCCGGCTTTGGCGAGAGCCAGAATCCCGAAGGACTGGGCTTCCGCATCGAGGAGCAGTCCCGCCGGCTCGAAGCCTTCCTCGACCACCTCGCCATCGGCCCGTTGATCCTGGCCGGCAACGCGCAGGGCGCCTGGATCGCGGCCGAATTCGCGGCGCGCAACCCGGACCGGGTCCGCGCCCTCTGGATCCAGGGCGCCTTCGGCGTGGCGGAAGGCGAGCACAGCGACCTGCTGGAACAATACCTGGACGGCGGTGACACGCCGCCGGTCCAGGTGGAAAACATGCGCGGCTATGCCGATCTCGTGGACCTGCTGTTCCATAAGCGCCCCCACGTACCCTACGCCCTGGCCCGGGCCGGCTACCTGAACATGGTGCGCCTGGAAAAGGATCTGCCCCGCATCCAGGACGAAGCCCTGCGACACTCCGCGGCGATCGAAAGCTACGCCGGCGCGCTGACCATGCCCGTGTTGATCGAGTGGGGAGAAGAGGACCAGGTGGCACACCCCGACGGGGCGGAGCTGCTGCACGAACGGATCGCCGGCTCGACGCTCGAGATCCATCCGGAGGTGGGCCACCTCGTCATGCTCGAGGCGCCGACCCAGTGCGTAACGACTTTCCAGGCGTTCGCCGCCGAGCATGGACTGGAAAGGGAGCGGTCCGCGAGCACCGCGCCCAGCGCCACGCCAGCCGTTCGCTAGCCCGGGTTTACGAAGAGTTCAGACGCCCGGCCGGCGGCCGGGCGTCATTGCTTCAGCGGAAGTTCTTGATGAACCGGACGCCGTATTCCCGCGGCCGGTTGATGGTCTGGCGTCGCTTGCCGAAGAAGTTATCCAGTTCGAAGGGGTTGTCGAAGAGCACCGCCCGCTCGTCCGTGAGGTTGTTGACGAACAGCTGGACGCTCCAGTCGTCGCCCGCCGTGCCGACCTTCAGGTCACCGATGTCGTAACTGGGCTGAACGAATTGCGGACTTGGAGAATCCTCGGGGAACGGCTCCACCTGGTTCAGGATGTCGCCCGTGTAGCTCCACTGCAGTCTTGCGTAGGCGCCGTTGGCGCGACCACCGAACCAGTTCACGTCCCAGTCGTACTGCAGAAAGAAGGATCCCTGGAATTCCGGCGTCAGAGGCAGCCGGGAACCGGCCGGCACTTCAATGGCAAAGTTGAAACCGTCGTCAACCGTGGCATCCAGCCACGTGGCGTTAAAACCGCCGGTGAGATTCTGGGTGATCAGGCCATCCACCTGGAGTTCCAGGCCGTCCGATGACGCATCACCGACGTTGGCGACGACCACCTGGAAGGGCTGCCCACAAAAGGGCTCGGGCGGTGCATTCGGCGCACCACAGGGCGCATCCGACGGATCCCGCACTTCGAGCTGGTAGTCTTCCCAGTTCATGAAGAACGCGGTGGCGGTGAGGTTGACCCGGCCGCCTGCCAACGTCATCTTCGTGCCGAACTCCAGGTTCTTGAGGACATCGGAATTGTATTGGCGCGGGAAGAACGTCAACTCGGAGCGGGACCGGTTGGTACCGCCCGGACGGAAACCTTCCGAATAGAGCGCATAGAACAGCATGTTGTCCGTTGGCGTCCAGCTGACGCTGAGCTTGGGTACGAAATCGCTGTCCTCTGCCGGCAGGTCGAGAATGCCGTCTTCGGTCAGGTTGAAACGCGGGTTTTCCACGTAATAGAGTTTCTCTGTTTCGCGGTCAAACCAGCGGCCACCGATCGTGGCGTCCCATTGGTCCGTGATGTGCCAGGTCAGCTCGCCGAAGATGGCGTACTGGGTCCACTCGGTGCTGTCGGCGGATCGCCACCAGGCGCCTTCCGGATCCCGCGTCGGGATCGGCCCGATGCGGCCGGCCAGCCAGTTGGCGTAGGATTTGGACTCATTGTAGCCGTCTGTGAAGGTATCGAAGACCCAGTCCTGCTCGGCCTTCTCGTAGAACACCCCGGCCACCCAGTCAAAGCGCTCCCCCTGGCTGAAGAGCCGGAATTCCTGGGCGAACTTCGTGTCCTTCTGGTCGTTCTGGAGGAACCCGATCGGGTCGTTGTAGTAATTCCCGACTCCCACAGGCTGGAAGCAGTAGGGGCTGTAGTTCGAATAGGCGACATAGTAGCCGTCATAGCAGAACGTGCCGAAGTAGGCCGCATAGGTCTGCGTGTCCTGCTGATACACCCAGTCGCGAGTGAAGTAGGAAGTGGCGGACACGAAGTCGGCAAAGCCGAGGTTGCCCTCGATGGTCAGGGCGTACTGGCTCCAGTCCTGATCGTCGAACTCGTTGTCCGGCTTGAAACGCGCCACCGCCAGGTCGCGACCGACGGTCGGATCCTGCTCGGGCCGGCCGTTCGAGCGCGTATCCTGATAAATCACGCTGGCTGTCGCGGCCCAGTCTTCGTTGATGTCCCAGCGTCCGGCGATTCGCCCACCCTTGTACTCGACCTTGTTGAAGTCTTCCCGTTCCTGGCCGGCGTTGTTGAACACGCCGTAGGGGACGGAATCGCCATTGATGTTGTCGATGAATCCACCGTCCTTCGCCGAAAAGCCCACGAGACGAATCGCAAAGCTGTCGCCAATGGGAAAGTTGCCCATGGCGCTTACGTCGTAGCCGTCGTCCACGTCCGACCCGCCCTTGTAGGTCAGATCGATGAAGGAATCGAAGGCTTCCGGGTCCGGCTTGTTGGTGATGATCCGGAGCAGACCCGACTGGGCGTTGGCGCCGTAGAGCGTGCCCTGGGGTCCGCTCAGGGCCTCGATGCGCTCGATGTCCACCATGCGCGGATTCGGCGTCGAGTTCAGGGTCAGGGATTGTTCGTCGAGGTACAACGCCGAGGAGGCTTCTGCGATGAAGCTGCCGTACGCGTCCGCCACGCCGCGGAAGTAAATCGAGGCCGTACCCGGATTCGATGACACGTAGGACAGGCTGGGAATGAAGCGGGCGTAGTCGTCGATGCCCAGGAGCCCGGCGGTCCGGATCGTCTCCTCGGAGATGGCCTGGATGCTCTCAGGGATGTCCATGGCGCTTTGTGCGCCCTGGCGGGTGGCGGTGACCAGCACCTCCTCGAGGAGCATGTCATCCGTTTCATCCTGGTCCTGCGCCACGGCGACGCCGGCCGGGACCGTGAAGGCCGCCGACAGGGCGAAAGTCAGGTTGCGGGTGGAGGGAGAAGTGCCTTGCTTGCGACCGTGCTCGACTGCCATGCGATGGATCCCCGTAGACGCTTTGTTTTCAGTGTGTTGTGACCGTGTTAGGACGGCCGCTTTGAAAATGGCAGTTTTCTCCCCGTGGGTCAAGCAAAAATCCTGTCGGTGTCCATCGACCGGCGGCCTGGTGTTCACTTCGGCGGAGTGGTGCCTATAATCCCGGTTGTCATCACGGACTGCGTGGACCCATGGAATTCGACGGCACCCTCAAGGATCTCGGCGAGGTCGATGTACAGGCGCTCAGCGAGCGCATCCTTTCCCTTCCGGAGGATGCCTGGCGCGCCAACCAGTATCGCCAGAACGCCTACTCGGTGCATGAGCACACGGAATCCCTGGTGATGGTGTTCTGCACCGGCTGGCCGGAAATGAGCGTGAGCAAGGAATCCGCCTGGGACACGCTGCAGGACGTGGCCATCCCGATCATGCACGGCCTGCTGGAGGCGCATTACCCGCCCGGCGGAACCATTATCCGGGCCATGGCGGCCAAGCTGAAGTCCGGTGGCGTCATTTCACCGCACCGGGACACGCACCCGTCGTTCGTGGCCAGTCACCGCATCCACGTGCCGATCACCACCAATCCCGGAGTCCGTTTCATGATTGACGGCCGCCCCCACCGCTTCGAAACCGGCCGCGCCTACGAAATCAACAACCAGCACAACCACAGCGTGATGAACACGGGCCGGGAAGACCGCATCACCTTTATCTTCGACTACCTGCCTCGCCAGCAAGGATCCGAGGCCGGTCCGCCTCCGGCAAATCGCGAAGCAGGGGCTCGAGCTGGCTGATCAGCTCGCCGAGGTGGTCTTCGTAATGCCGCCAGAAGTTCAGGCCTTTCGTGTAGATGGGCCGGCGCACCTGCTCTGAACTCGCCGTGTTGATGGCCCGCTCCGTCTCCCAGAAGCGCAGACAGCCTTCCTCGAACGGCAGGCCGAGAAAATCCAGCATGCGCCGGGTCTGCCCTTCCTGGTCGCGCACCACGTCCTCGTAGTTCACCTCCAGGATCCGTTCCGGGAACCGGGCCTTCCAGTGATCCATGATGCGCCGGTACTGGAGGTAGTACTGGCCCAGCTCGAACCAGTCGTAGGTGAAGGACTGGCCCCGGTAGAAGAGCTGCTTGTAGCTGCCGAGGCAGCTGTCCAGGGGGTGGCGCCGGGCGTCGATGATGCGGGCCCCGGGCAGCATGAGGTGCAGCAGGCCCAGGTGCTGAAAGTTGTTGGGCATCTTGTCGATGAAATACGGGGCTTCGCCGCGGTAGTGGGCGGCGCCGGCCAGGTAACGCCGGGCCAGGGCCTCGACATCCGATTCCCCGAGCCTGGCCGTGGCGGCCGGATATTCCTTGCGGTCCTTCTGCGCCCGGCCGACGGCCCGGGCGCAGCGGCCCAGGTCGCCCAGCTCGATGGTGGCGTCCACGCGGCTGTGGCTGGCGAGAATCTGTTCGATGAGCGTGGACCCGGAGCGCGGCAGTCCGACCACCAGGATCGGCGCATCATCCTCGACACCCCAGCCGTCGCGTTCCGCGAAGAAGTCGGCGCTGAAGGTCTCCATGATCCGGTCCGTAAGCACCTGGTTCTGCACCGGGTCGTAGGCCTCCTGGCTGCGGCGTAGTGCGGCGCCGGCGTCGTAGTGCGCCATCGCCGTGTCATAGGCCTCCTGGTTCTCGTGGTGCTTGCCCAGCGCGTAGCGCATGTTCACCCGGGCCTCCTCGCCGAGCTCTTCGCGCTCCACCAGGTCTTCCAGCACCGCCACCTCCTCGGCGTCGAAGGAGAAGGTCTTGAGGTTCGCGAGGCTCCACCAGGGTTCGCCGAAGCCCGGGTGCGCGCGGATGCACTCCCGGAATACCGCGATGGCCTGGTCCGTCCGGCCGACGGTCTTGAGCACGTGCCCCTTGCCGGCCATGGCGCCGCTGTGCCCCGGACTCAGGGCCAGGGCACGGTCGTAGGCGTCCAGGGACTCCCCGTGCCGCTGGGCGCGCGACAGCACGTTGCCACGAAAGACCCAGCTGTGCGCCAGGTCGCCGTCCAGCGCCAGGGCCTGGTCCACGGACGCCAGGGCCTCCTCGAACCGGTCCTCCTTCATGTACAGGTCGGCCAGGTCGTTGTGCGCCAGGATGAAGTCCGGCGCCTGGACGACGCATCGCTCAAGCAGGCGAATCGCCGCACCACGACGACCCGATTCCATGGCGACCCGGGCGAGGAGCCGCAGCGCCAGGGGGTCGTCCGGCTTTTCCGCCAGGTGCTTGCGCAACATGCCCTCGGCCTCGCGGGTACGGCCCTCGGACAGCGCTTCCGCCGCCGTCACCGCCAGGGACCGGTCCGGGTCGAGCTCGAGGGCCCGGGCGATGGCCGCATCCGCCTCCGGCCCCTGGCCGCTCATGGCCAGGGCCCGGCCCAGGGCCAGGTGCGTGGTGACGCGGTCCGGCAGCGCCTGCGCCGCCTGGCGCAGGTACTCGACGGCCTTCTTTGGCTTCTTTTCGGCCAGCAGGCACTTGCCCGCGCCTTCGAGGGCGCGCGGATAGTCCGGCAGCAACTCCAGGGTCCGGACAAACCAGCGCCGGGCGGCCCGCGGGCTGCCCTGGCGAAGCTGCACCTCGCCCAGCAGGCAGAGAATGTTCGGATTGCGTTCGTAGATCGCCACGGCCCGCCGCAGGGTCCGCTCCGCTTCATCCAGGTCACCGGCCTTCATCTGGCCGTGGGCATGGTCGTAGAACGCGCGGATGGACTCGATGGAGTCTCCGGCCGGGGAGTCGGCTTGGCCTGTCGGATTCATGCGGGTTGCGAATCATCGCCCTGGAGGACAACGCCGCAGTGTGCCGCAGCCTTCCGGGCCGGACAAGCGGCCGGGACCCCTTGGCGCCGCTTGCAGTGACTCGCCGGCGGCGCGACACTGAAAGACCATGCCGTCCCCGGAAGCGGAGACGACCCCAGACACGGACTCAGACACGGACCAAGGCATGCTCGACAAGACCCTCACGGATTGGAAAAACGCCGCCGCGGAACTCACCATCGAGAGCCGCGCCTTCATCGACGGCGACTACGTCGATGCCGCCTCGGGCGAAACCGCCGTCACCCTGAACCCGGCCAATGGAGACCCCCTGGCCGAGGTGGCCCGCTGCGGTGCCGAGGACGCGGACCGCGCCGTGGCGAGTGCGCGACAGGCCTTCGAGGATGGCCGCTGGGCCGACCGTCCCCCGGCGGAGCGCAAGGCCGTGCTGGTGCGCTGGGCCGAACTCATCGAAGAGCACGCCGATGAGCTCGCCCTGCTCGAGTCCCTGGACGTGGGCAAGCCCATCGCCGACACCACCGGCGTGGACGTGCCCTCCGCCGTGCGCACGATCCGCTGGAGCGGCGAGGCCATCGACAAGATCTACGACGAGATCGCCCCGACGCCGAAGAAGACCCTGGCCCTGGTGCAGCGCCTGCCCCTGGGCGTGGTCGCGGCCATCGTGCCCTGGAACTTTCCCCTCTCGACGACGGCCTGGAAACTCGCGCCGTCCCTGGCAACGGGCAATTCCGTGATCCTCAAGCCGGCCAGCAACACGCCGCTGACCGCGCTGCGCATCGCGGGGCTCGCGGCCGAAGCCGGCCTGCCCGACGGGGTGCTGCAGGTCCTGCCGGGCCCGGGCGGCAGCCTGGGCAAGCACCTCGCCCTGCACGAGGACATCGACGGTCTGACCTTTACGGGTTCGACCCCCGTGGGGAAACTGCTCATGCAGTACTCGGGGCAGTCCAACCTCAAGCGGACCTTCCTGGAACTCGGCGGCAAGAGCCCGAACATCGTCTTCGCCGACGCGGACCTGGACCGGGCCGCAGCCATGGCGGCGGTGGCCGTGTTCTACAACGGCGGCCAGACCTGCACTGCGGGAACCCGGCTCATCGTGCAGGACACGATCCAGGAGGCTTTCCTGGAAAAGGTGTCGGCCCACGCAGCACGGTGGATGCCCGGCGACCCGCTCAACCCGGAAACGCGCATGGGCCCCATGGTGGACCAGGGCCAGCACGAGACGGTCGCCGACTACGTGGACATCGGCCGCAAGGAAGGCGCGGAGCTGTGCTTCGGCGGCGGCCGGGTGCTGGAGGACACGGGTGGGTGGTACCACGAACCGAGTATTTTCACCGGCGTGAACAACACCATGCGCATTGCCCAGGAAGAGATCTTCGGGCCCGTCCTGTCCGTGATTCCCTTCAGCGACGCCAACGAGGCCATTCGCATCGCCAACGATTCGATCTACGGGCTCGCGGGCGCCGTGTGGAGCCGGGACATTTCCACGGCGCACCGGGTGGCCGACGCCGTGCGCGTGGGCACCATGGGCGTGAACAACTACTTCGGCGGCGACATCACCGTGCCCTTCGGGGGATTCAAGCAATCCGGGAACGGGCGGGACAAGAGCATCCACGCCTTCCACGACTACACGGAGCTGAAAACCACCTGGATCGAGCTCGACTGACGCCGACGCAGGGACCATGGCCGGTTACGACCTGACCAACGGCCCGGTCGGCGCCCACCTGCGCCGGCAGGCCCTGCCCTTCTCCCTGGGGCTGGTGGCGATTTTTTCCTTCGAAGCCATCGATCTCTACTTCATTGCGCAGCTCGGCGACGCGGAACTCGCCGCGGTGAGCTTCGCCCTGCCGGTGATCTGGCTGGTTTACGGCATCGGTATCGGGCTGGAGGCCGGCGTCGCGTCCTGCGTCTCGCGCGCGGTGGGGGCGAAGGAGGAAGCCCGCGCCCGGCGCCTGGCCACCGATTCCGCCGTGCTCGGCGTAATCGTGGCCACCGCCCTTCTGCTCATCGGTTCCCCACTGATCGAGCCGACCTTCCGCCTGCTCGGCGCCACGGACGAACTGCTGCCCATCATTCGCGACTACATGGAAGTCTGGTATTTCGTCGCCCCGCTCGACATGGCCCTGTGGTGCACCCTGGCCTCGATCCGGGCCCGCGGTAACAGCCTGCTCGAGTCGAAAATCATCATCGCCGCCGCCCTGCTCAACCTGGCCCTGGATCCGATCCTGATCTTCGGCCTGTTCGGTTTTCCGCGCCTGGAAGTCGCCGGCGCCGCGCTGGCGACCGTGGTGGCCACGGGCGTCATGCTGGCCTTCGCCCTGTGGCACCTCGGCCGGCGTCTCGGCGTGCTGGCCTCGCCGCTGGCGCCCCTGGCGACGATCCTGGGCTCCTGGCGCCACATGCTCCAGATCGGCATTCCCGCCATGGCCACGAACGCCATCGTGCCCCTGTCGAGCGCCATCGTGGTGTCGCTTATCGCCGCCTACGGTGTCGACGCGGTGGCCGGTTACGGCATCGCCATGCGCATTGAGCCCATGGCGCTGGTGCCGTTCTACGCGCTCAGCGCCGTATCGAGCCCGTTTTTCGGACAGAACATCGGCGGCGGACACTTCGACCGCCTGCGGGAAGCGCGGCGGATCGTGACGCGCTTTTGCATCGTGTTTGGCCTGCTCCTCGCGGCAGCCGCCGGCCTGGCCGCGCCCTTCATCACGGGCTGGTACACGCAGGACCCGGCAATCGCGAAAATCACCACCGGGTACATCTGGCTGGTGGCCTGGAGCTGGGGCGCCTACGGGCTGGTCATGTCGGTCAACGCGAGCTTCAACGGCTCGGGAAGACCCCTGCCGGCGGTGGTGCTTTCCACGGCCCGGGTGATCGTCGTGCTGCTGCCGCTCATCGTCATCGGCCGGTGGTTGCTGGGAATCTGGGGGATTTTCGCCGCCATCCTGGTTTCCAACCTGCTGCTGGGGACGGTCGCCTGGTGGTGGCTGGGCCGGCACATCAGCCAGGCGGAGGCGCGCTTCGCGCCCAGATCTCCTGTACCCAGCGCCGAATCGTGAGGGCCTCTTCCCAGCGGTCGGACAGCTCCCGCTGCGCCGCGTCGGTCACGGCATAGGGCGGCGGTCCGAGTTCGCACAGGAACACCAGCTCCGCATCGGGCGCGCTGCGGGCGCGCCAGGCCCGGATGCCCTCTTCCCACCAGGCCCGGAATTGTCGCACCCAGGCCGCGTGCTGGGGAAAATCCAGCGGTACCTGCACCTGCTCGCGGTTCGCCACGCGTCCCTGGAAGCTCTCCGCCTGGGCCAGGATGCGACTCATGAAGCCGCGGTCGCGATCGGAGAGCGGCAGGCGCATTTCCCGGTCGATGACGTAATGGGAGAGGTCCGCGCACAGGCGCAAATCCGGCACGCGATCCAGGAGCTGGAGCGTGTAGTAAAGGTCATTCAGCGTGCAGTCCCGGTGCGTTTCGAAGAGCAGGTCCACGCCGACATCCTGCGCGTCGGCGCGCCATCGCTCCACCACCTCGACGCCCTCCGCCACGGTCAGCGGCATGACCTGGCCGATGGCGTTCACGCACACGGCGTTCATGGCTCGAGCCATCTCCAGCAGGGGTCGCATTTCGTCGAGGCTGGCGGGAAAGGCGTTGACCATGACGCCGAGGTTCCGCGCCTCGATCAGGGGTTGCAGGGCCAGGGTCGCGTCGATTTCTCCAAAGGCCGGATCCACGCACACCCCGTCGAAGCCGGCGGCCGCAATGCGGTCCAGCCAGTGCTCCGGTGGGTCCTCGGGCACGCCGGGGACACGCTGCTCCATGGCCCAGAGCGACTGGAAGATCTTGAGGCGCTGCGCCAACGGGTCAGAAGGAGGTCAGGAAGGACACGGCGTTGCCGCCGTAGAGCTCACCCCGGCGGGCGGCGGCGAGATAGTCCCCGAGCATCACATCCTGCTCCGCGTCGAAGGGCCCGCCCCGGTGATCGACGCGGTAGACGCGGTGACGCGCGTACATCCTCAGCTGCTGCCGAAAGGGAATGACCGACGCCGGATCACTGCTCACGTGCTCGCGGTAATAGGCGGGCAGGCGGTACCAGGGCACGGTGGGGCGCAGGTGGTGGGCGTTGTGGAAGCCGAAATTCAGCACCAGCCAGTTGGGCAGGTCGTGATGGAAGCTGATCGGATTGGAGAAGGTGTGCGCCTGCTCGGTCTTTCGTCCCCCGAAACGCGAGGGCGCGTTCTCCGTGTAGAGGATCGGGTTGCTGCCGTAGTCGTGCTGGATCGCGTCCATGAAACGCAGCACGTGCATCATGAGCAGGTAGGCGAGCAGGTAGCCGATGGCCACCTTCGGATACAACCAGAGGACGGTGAAGAATACGCCGCCCCGCACGGCGATAACGCCCAGTTGCCGCCAACGCTGATCGCGGCGCTCCGGAATCACGAAGGCGGACACCATCATCAGGCCGTGCATGAGGAACTCGTGGGCCGGGATCCAGGCCCACTCGAGCGCCTTGATCGGTTTGACCACCCACGGGTGGCGCTCGAAAAAGTCCTCGACCACGAACCAGACCGAATCGTCGTTATCCATGTGGTGCCGGAAGTGCTTGTAGCGCAAATCCTCGAAGGTGCCATAGGCGCTGCCCGTGACCCAGCCGAGGAAGGCGCCGAGGCGCGCGTTGTGCGCGTTGTTTCGGAACACGGTGTTGTGCGCGGCCTCGTGGGTCAGGTACGCGGCGATCACGAGGCCGTGGCCCCAGGCCAGCACGGCGAGCGCGTTGAGCCACCAGCCATCCTGCAGCAGACCCCAGATGCCGAAAGCACAGGAGGCCAGCGCGTAGGCGAAAGCCCCGCCGTGGTAGAGGAGTCCGGCGGGTTCGTGGAACAGCCTGGAGGCAGGGTTCGGTGCTGCTGCGATGCGGGACGTCATGCCCTCAGGATAACGGCGAGAGCCCCGACGCGTCGATGGCCTCGGCCAGGGATTCCGGGTCGCCCATGCTCATGAGGTGAATGCCCGACACTCCCGGCAGGGCCGCGACGGCCTTCATCGTCTCGGCACAGAGCGCAATGCCTTCGGCCCGGGGGTCGTCGGCGGACTCGAGCCGCTCGATCAGCGCAGCGGGAATCTTGGAATCTGTCATTCGTTTCCTGACCCATTTCACCGTTTCAACGGAAGGAAACACCGCGAGACTCACCACCACGGAAAACCGCCACGTCAGGCGCGCCTCGACCAGGGCCTCGAGCCAGGCCGAAAGGAGGTCCACGTTGAAGCACAGCTGGGTCTGGAGAAACTCCGCGCCGGCCTCGCCCCGGGCAGTCAGGGCGTCCGCGGTCCAGTTCGGCCTCACCCGCCGGGCCTTGGCGCCGCAGCCGATGAAAAAGGGGTGGCCGGTTTCCTCACCGAGCCCGGCACCCATGGCAATGAGCTCCCGGCCGGTCATGTCGAATACGGTGCTGGCGTGGAGCGCATGACGCTTGCCGACACGCCGCCCACGGCCGAGGAGCACGCTCTCGACACCCAGGGCCTGCAGACCGAGCAGGTCGCTCAACAGGCCAATACGGTTGCGGTCCCGGCAGGTGAGCTGGGGCACGGGGTCGATCCCCTCGTCGAGCAGCAGGCTCGATGCCGCAAGTGGTGACATGTGCACCCAGGCCAGGGGATTGTCCTGGACCTGGATGCCATGCACGCGACCCCGGAACAGGCGAGCCTGGTCCCGGATCGCCGCCGCGCCGCCGTCCCGCTTGAGGGCCAGTTCGACACTCAGGGCGGGTGCGTCCCCCGAGACGGCCTCGCGAAAGCCTCCCGCCAGCGCAGGTGCCGCCCTGGCCACCGGTCAGAAGCTGTAGCCGATCCCGAATTGCAGGGTCGAGTCGTCTTTCGACGCTCCCGCGGCCGGCTCCGTCTCATAGTCGTAACGAAGCGACGCCGTGGCGTACAGGTCGTCGATGATATCCAGGCGCAGCCCCGTGTTGGTCTTGAGGATCAGGTTGTCGAGACCGTAGAACTGCTGCGTGAAATTCTGCGTGTGGAAGAAGTCCACGTTGCCCCAGAACGCGTGCTCGTAGCGCAGGTTCCAGAGACCGACCGCGCCGCTTTCACTGACCCCGCCGATTTCCTCATCGGAGTAGCCGACGCCGATGGAGAAGGTCAGGAACTTGGTGGCGTCGTCGAAGATGTCGCGACCGACGAGCACGCCGGCGGTGTAACGGTAATCCAGTTCACGGATCGGGTCCCGCTCCCAGCTGAAGGAGCCTCCGATGTACCAGGGGTCGGAGAACACCCAGTTGTAGGCGTAGTTGAGCAGGTCCTGCTCCTTCACGCTGACCCCGTTCTGCTCTTCGCGGCGGAAGGTCAGGTCGCCGAAATGGCGGTGATCGCCGACCTTCATGTTGCCCTGGGCGAACAGGAGGGTGTTACGCGAATCCGTGTTGCCATCGTTAACCGTCGTGTTCAAGTCGACGGAAGCGGCCCAGTCGAAGTGTTCCTCCGGCTCGGACGCTTCGGCAATCTCCGCCAGGGAAACGGGGCGCTCGACACCGTCGATGATCAGCACCTGCTCACCCGCGTCGTTGAGGGTAAGAATCGCCGCGTCGGCGCGGGTTTCGTCCGCGAGTTCCACCTCGAAGGCCTCGTCGATTTCGATGGTCGCGACTTCGGCCAGGTCCACGGCGAAGGTGTCCGCATAGCTCGGTTCGATGTAGACATCGTCGCCGTCGATGAGGGACACGTTGCCCGTGATGACGTCGCCGTTTTTCATGACGACGCGGTCCTGGGCCAGGGCGCTGGTAGCGAAGGCCAGCGACAGGAGAATGAGCGCCGCGGCGCGGAGTGACTGGAACATGAATAGGCCCCCCGAGGGCAATCAGGCGTTGGAAAAGCCGGGGATTATCCCAGATTAGCGCGCAGGACCAAACCCCTGGTCCCGGCGCAGCCACCTCGTCATGGTGAAAGCCAGGGCGAGGCCAAGGGCGGCGAATGCGGCCTGCAGCAGGAAATAGTGCTGGTGCCCGCTAACGCCCGGGGAAGCGTCGAGGAGTACACCCCCGAAATAATTGATGAACACATCCGGCGAATAGCCGGCGACGGAGACGATACCGACGGCGGTGCCGGTCAGGTTTTTCGGCACGTCCGCCTCCTCGAAAAGCGCGTAGTAAAGCGCACGCAGACCGAAGATCGCCGTACTGCCGACCAGCACGTTCATCCACAGCACCCAGCCCAGACCCGGTTCGGGCGCCAGGAAGGCGAACACGGCCTGGGACAGCACGAGCAGCACGAAGCACACCACGATCATGCGGGAGACCAGGAAGCGGTCGCCGAGCAGGCCGAAGCCCAGGGCCGCGACCGGTCTTACCCAGGCGCCGATGGCGCTCAGCCGCGCCGCCTCCACCTCGTCCAGGCGAAAGGCCTGCACCGCGTACAACCCGTAGTTGTCGAAACCCTTGTAGGCCACGTAGGCGCACAGCACGATGCCGGAGGTCAGCCACACGGCCGGCAGGCGGAGCGCCCGCCCCACGTGCCGAAGCAAGGGCTCCCGGTCCGGATCCCAGCGGCGGGATTCGCCCGCCGGCGACTCGGGGATCACGAACCAGACGAAGATCCCCGCCGCGAAGGTGACCAGGGTGTAGCCGTGAATAATCAACACGAGCGCGTGCCGGCGCTCCGCGAAGGACGCCGCCTGGTAACCGTCCGGAAAGGACAAGGCGAAGACCGCCGCGCCCAGGGACGCCATGACCGCCGCCAGCACGCCGCGCCCCGCGTCGAGCAGGCCGAAGGCTTTACCCTGTTCATCCACGCCTCCCCAGTCCCGGGTCGCGCGAATCAGGGCTGCCCAGAACAGCAGGATGGTGGTCACGCCGAAAAAGCCCCAGAGCCAGACACTGACGCGATAACCCGGCAGGGTCGCCATGACCATGCCGCCGGCGGCAGTGGTCCAGAGCGAGACCGCCAGCAGCTTGCGCGCGGAAAACCGGTCAGCCAGGGGACCGCCGGGAAAGTAGGCCAGCATGGCGACCACGCCGTACACCGCCATGGCCGCACCCAGTTCCGTGTTGCTCAGGCCAAAGCTCTCGAGCACGGCGGGCCGGAAGAAGCGCGCCACGGCGAAGGGCAGCAGGTACACCGCCTCACCCGCGAGGATGAGGCCGGTCATGATGAGCCAGCGGCGTTGCCTCAAGCGGCCGTCCGGTGCTGGCCAAGGGCGACGACGTCGGCCCCGGAGGGCTGCTGGAACAGGCGCAGCCCGAACTCCGGAACAATGGCGCAGACGTGGTCGAAAAGATCCGACTGGATGCCTTCGTACCGGGCCCAGTTCGTGTCGTTGGTGAAGCAGTAGATCTCGATGGGCAGACCGTCGTTGCCGGGCTGCAGCTGCCGGACGATGAGCGTCATGTCGTGGTGGATGTCCGGGTGATGGCGCAGGTAATTGACGATGTAGGCGCGCAGCGTGCCGATGTTCGTCAGGCGTCGCAGGTTGACCTCGCTCGTGCTGTCGACGCCGATCGCCGCGTTGTACCGGTCGAGCTCGGCCTGCTTCTCCTCCAGGTAGTCCTGCAGAAGGCGAAACTGCTTGAAGCGCTCCACCTCTTCGGGCTCGAGGAAGCGGATCGAGTTCAGGTCGATGCGGATCGAGCGCTTGATGCGCCGCCCGCCGGCCTCCTGCATGCCGCGCCAGTTCTTGAAGGAGTCGCTCATGACCCGGTGCGTGGGGATCACCGTGATGGTCTTGTCCCAGTTCTGCACCGTGATCGTGTAGAGCGCCACGTCGATGACGTCTCCGTCGGCCCCGAACTGCGGCAGCTCCAGCCAGTCGCCCACCTGGATCACTTTCTGGCTGGTGAGCTGGATGCTGGCGGCGAGGGACAGGAGCGTGTCCTTGAACACGATGAGCAGCACCGCCGTCATGGCGCCGAGACCGCTCAGCAGCACGATGGGTGACCGGTCGATGAGGGCCGAGACCACGAGGATGCCGCCGACGATCATCACACCGATCTGGGCCAGCTGCAGGAAACCCTTGAGGGGCCGTTCGCGGCTTTCCGGCCGCTGCTCGTAAATGCGATTGATGGCATCGATCAGCGCCACGATGGCCATGGCCACGGCCAACGCGGTCCAGGCCGAGACGACGTTGCCGACCACGCGCGTGAAGGAGTCGGACAGCCCCGGCACGAGACGGATGCCGTAGTGCACCACCAGGGCCGGCATCAGCCAGGCCAGGCGGTGGAACAGGCGGCTTTCCGCCAGCGCGTCGTCCCAGGTGGCCTCCGTGCGACGTGCGATGCGGGTGATGACGCCCAGCATGATGCGCTTGACGACGACGTCCGCGACCCAGGCGACGAGGGCGAGGAGCAGCAGGCCGGCGATCGGCGGGAGCAGCGGATGGGTGGTTTCGAGGGTCTCCAGCATGGCGCGGATTATAGGGGGTCGGCCAAAAAGCCGCAGACAAGCGGAAGCCGCGGCGCCGTGTCCGGCGGTCCTTCCGGGTCAGCCCCGGCGGGGCTCGCCGATGACGCCCGTCTCCTCGATGCGCTGCGTGGGCATGAAGCCCCGGAAATCGACCTTCACGGACACGCGGTACTCGAGACGGTCCAGGGTTTGCTGGCCGGACCCGAGGCGCGTGAAGAAGCGAATCAGCTCCAGCGTGTTCAGGCCCGATTCCAGGGTCACCACCTCTTCCGTGTAGCCCTCGATCACCGGCACCTGGTTGGTCACGCCGCTGATCAGGTCGACATCCTGGAGGGCGATGTCGTAGCTGATGCCGGCGATGTCCAGGGACTGCTGGTTCGGGTTCTGAATGCGCAGGTCCACCTCGAAGCGCGGACCGCCGCCCTCATTGGGAATGCTGCGGAAGTTCTCGATGCTGATCTTCGGCGGATCCCAGTCGTCCGGCGTGGTTGCGCAACCGGCCATGGACAGCGCGAGGATCGACAGCAGGAGCCAGGACAGGCGTGACTGCAGGGGCGAACATGATCGTCTGAACATGGGCATGAACCGCGGGAGGGAACGAAGCTCGTCAGGAGCAAAAAGTGTAGCATGGCGACCGGATTTTCCTTCGGAGCCGGCATGACCGACAACGCCAGCAGGCCCCCACCCTGGGGCGATGCGGAAAAAGCCGCCTGGCGCGAGCGCCAGTCCGTCCAGCGCAGCTACGCCGACCTCGTGCTGCAGCGCCTGCACGCCTTACCGGCGAGCCTCGAGGTGACCCGGTACGGCGCCCTGTCCTACGACCCGGCGCGCTATCCGCTGTACCTGGTCACCCACCGCGACTGGACCGAGGAAAAACCCACCGTGCTGGTGACCGGTGGCGTGCATGGCTACGAAACCAGTGGCGTGCTCGGCGCCCTCGCCTTTCTCGAAACCGCGGCTGCCGGCTTTGCACAGCGGTTTAACATCGTCTGCGCACCGTGCGTGAGCCCCTGGGGTTTCGAGACCATCAACCGCTGGAACCCCCTGACCATCGATCCCAACCGCGCCTTTCACGCCGACAGTCCCGCGGAAGAGTGCGCGGCGCTCATGGCGGCCTTGGCGGCGCTGGACACGCCCCTGCTGGTGCACATCGACCTGCACGAGACCACGGACACGGACAACACCGTGTTCCGGCCGGAGCGGGCGGCCCGGGACGGCGTGGAAGAGGCGCTCTGGGAAATCCCCGACGGCTTTTACACCGTGGGCGACACGGGCAACCCGCAACCGGAATTCCAGGCGGCCATCATCGCCGCCGTGCGCCGGGAAACCCACATTGCCCAGGCCGACGCGGGAGGCCGGCTCATCGGCGTGCCCATCGCGCAGGAAGGCGTGATCCACTACGACGTGAAGGGCCTGAACCTCTGCACCGGATTCACCGACGCCACCTACTGCACCACCACCGAGGTTTACCCGGACAGCCCGCGCACCACGCCCGAAGAATGCA
>JAZBOL010000126.1:0-3843 GCA_036351115.1 Lysobacterales bacterium
CATCGGTGCGCCGGAGCTGATCACGGTGTGGGAGGATCCGGACTTCGATCCGAATGAACGCGCGTTTTATTACGCTCGGGTGATCGAGATCCCTACGCCGCGGTGGACCGCCTACGAAGCAAAACGCTTCTACATCGAGATGCCGGACGACGTTCCCATGACCACCCAGGAGCGGGCCTACACCTCGCCGATATGGTACACACCAGAAAAGTGATGCGGGCTGTCTGGGGAACCCTATGAGTGCCGACACTTCCGGGAGAAAATCGAGTCGAATCAAAAGGTGGCTGCGGGAACCCCTCGTCCATTTTCTAGCGATCGGCGCCGTGGTATTTCTCATGTTTCATTCCTGGGGCGGCGGCGGTCCGGGCTCCACCCGCATCGTCATCACCTCCGGACAGATCGATGCCATGGTGGCACGATTCGCCCGCACCTGGCAGCGGCCTCCCACCGAGCAGGAGTTGAAGGGGTTGATCGACGATTACGTGCGTGAGGAGATGGCCGCCCGCGAAGCCTTATCCATGGGGCTCGACCGGGACGACACCATCGTCCGCCGGCGGCTCAGGCAGAAGCTCGAGTTTCTGGCGGAAGACGCCATCGACGTGACGCCTCCCACCGACGCCGAGCTCCAGGCCTGGCTGGACGAGCACGCCGAGGCCTTTCGCATCGATCCGGAGATCGGATTCCTCCAGGTCTATCTGAACCCCGAAAAGCGGGGGCCGTCACTCGAGGACGACGCAAAGCAGGTTCTCGCCCAACTTACGGCGGCCGGAGCGTCGACCGACATCGACGTTGTCGGTGATTCCCTCATGTTGCCCCATGAGATGTCGCTCACGCCCCTTGGGAACGTTTCCCGGGTGTTCGGCAGCCAGTTCGCCGATGCCGTCCTTGCCCTCGAGCCTGGCCGCTGGTCGGGACCCGTTCGCTCGGGCTATGGGTTTCACCTCGTCTATGTGACCGAGCGAAAGGAGGGCCGAACGCCGGCTCTTGCCGACGTGCGCCCGCTCGTGGAACGGGAGTTCCTTGCCGCGCGTCGAAAGAGCGCACTGAACGCCATGTACGAGGGGATGCTCGACCGCTATCGGGTGACGGTGGAGCGGCGCACCGAAGTACATGGCACCGCCAGCGCGGCGACGGGAGCCGTCGAGGGAGACGCGCGATGAAGCGGCAAGCGTGGTTGTGGGTCGCATTTCTGGTGCTGGCCGCCGGCACCCGGCTCGGCGATGCCCACGAGTTGCGCCCCGGTTTTCTGGAACTTCGCGAGACCGGGCCGGGCACCTACAACTTCCTGTGGAAGAAGCCGTCGGGAGGCGAGGTCGAGATTTTCATCGCACCGATCATCCCCGATGCGTGTCGCCTGGCAACGCCCGGCCGGCAGCAGGTAACCCCCGGCGCCGTCGTGGTCCGTGGCACCCTGCAATGCAAAGACGGCATTCAGGGGAAGACCCTGGCCATCGACGGCCTGGAATCCACCGTCACCGACGTCATCATCCGCGTCCACCATGCCGACGGCCGGCTCGAGAGCCATCTGCTAAAGCCGGTCAACCCCTCGGTGACCTTGGGCGCCCGGACGACGGTCTGGGAGCGGTCGGAGGCGTATCTGCGCCTGGGCGTCGAGCACATCCTCCTGGGCGTCGACCACCTGCTCTTCGTACTGGGGCTCCTGCTCATCGTGGCCGACCGATGGATGCTGCTGAAGACGATTACCTCGTTCACCGTCGCCCACAGCATCACCCTGGCCATTGCCACCCTGGGCTACGCGAGCGCACCCGTGCCGCCGCTGAACGCCGCCATCGCGTTGAGCATCCTGTTTCTGGGACCCGAAATCGTCCGCCGTTGGCGGGGACAGACCAGCTTCACGATCCGGCACCCCTGGGTGGTGGCCTTTGCCTTCGGACTGCTTCACGGCTTTGGCTTCGCCAGCGGGTTGACGACCATGGGGCTTCCCCAGGCGGAGATACCCCTGGCGCTGCTGCTCTTCAATGTGGGGGTCGAGATCGGCCAGATTTTCTTCGTGGGGATGATCGTCACCCTCGAGCGGTCGTTTCGGATACTGGAGATCCGCTGGCCGGCAGTGATCGAGGTGCTGCCCGGCTACACCGTGGGGTCTTTGGGGGCGTACTGGACCATTCAACGCATCGTTCTGCTGTTTGGAGGATTCAGATGAAACGGTTCTCTTTTCCGTCCCTGCGTGGATACGAGGCGGCGCTGACCCTGCTGATCCTCCTTGCGTCGGCTTTGCCGGCCTGTGCCCACGTTCAGCAGGGCCAGGCCCGGGGGATCCTGACCGGGCTCAGCCACCCTGTGTCCGGGCTCGACCATGTGCTGGCCATGATCGCGGTGGGCCTCTGGGGGGCGCAGCTTGGGGCCCCCGCCCTGTGGCTGCTGCCGGTCACCTTTCCAATGATGATGGCTTTTGGAGGCTTTATGGGTCTCCTCGGTATTCCGTTGCCAGGCGTCGAGATCGCCATCGCGCTTTCCGCGGTGCTGCTTGGGTTCATGGTGGCGAGTGAGGCCAAGCCCTCCCTTCTCGTGGCCGGGGCGGTCGTGGCCTTTTTTGCGGTTTTCCACGGCCACGCCCACGGCACGGAGCTGCCGCCGGGGCAGAGCGGGTTGCTTTACAGCATCGGGTTCGTCATCGCGACCGGCTGCCTCCACGGTGTCGGCATCGCCATCGGTGCGGTTCACCGGTGGCCGGTTGGCCGAATATTGCTGCGATTGTCCGGGGCCGCGGTGTGCATAGCCGGTATCGGATTTCTCTGGAGTGCAGTCGCGTGAAAGGGTTTGCCGACATGCCGCGCGCGGTTTGGGTTGCGACTTCCGCCGCACTGGGAGGCATGGCACTGCCCTCACCGGCGGTGGCGCACCTGGTGACCACCGGGCTCGGTCCGCTCTACGACGGTATTTCCCATGTGTTCCTGAGCCCGGACGACCTTCTTCCCATACTGGCCATGTCCCTCCTGGCGGGTTTGAATGGCCCGGAGGCCGGTCGACGGACCCTGTTCGGCCTGGCCATTGCCTGGCTGGCGGGCGGCTTGGCGGGTTTCATCTTCGGCCGGGCGCTTTTGCCCGGCACCCTGACCTGCATTTCGTTCTTGGTGCTTGGCGGGTTGACGGCGGCGGACCGCCGGTTGTCTCCCACTGTGATGCTGGTGATCGCGGTGGCCGTCGGGCTGCTGCACGGATGGCTGAACGGAACCGGAATCGCCGAGGCCCGGCGGGAAGCGCTCGGGCTCGCCGGAATCGTCAGCGTGGTCTTCGTCCTGTCTGCTCTGGTGTCTGCGTTCGTGATTTCTCTGAAAATCGGGTGGATGCGGATTGCCGTCCGCGTTGCCGGCAGCTGGGTGGCCGCCATCGGTCTGTTGATGCTGGGATGGGGCTTGCGGTAATCGGAACACCGTCATCGGGTTCATTGGGAGAATAGCATGGCACACCAATCAATTTCCCCCAGCGCCGCTCTGGTGCTCAGTCTGCCGCTTATGGCGGCGCCTGCCGTCCTCGCCCAAGAAAAGAATCAGGATGATCAAGCCCTGGACCAGGCCGCCAACGACCCCACCGCCTCCCTCATGAACATCCAGATTCAGAACATTTACACCGACAGTTACTACAATCTGGATGACGAGAGCGGCAACACGATTCTTCTGCGTTCGGCAGTGCCTTTCAGCACTGGCCCTCTCGACCACATCGTCCGGGCAACGTTTCCCATCATCACCGACAGCCCGGCGGGGGAGAGCGGTGTGGGTGACCTGGTGCTCTTCGATCTGCTGGTGTTCAACCAATCTTGGGGGCGCTTGGGGTTCGGTCCTGTCGCGTTGCTCCCGACGGCGAGCGAGGACGTGCTGGGGG
>JAZBOL010000127.1:0-2805 GCA_036351115.1 Lysobacterales bacterium
AAGCCGAGCTGACCGATGTAAGTGCCGGTTTCGCGCTCGAGAACCGCCCAGTAGCCGAATCCCAGGAGGTCCCAGAGGCCGCTGTATCTCAGCGTCCGGAACCAGATCTCCTGTTCCGTAGGCGGCTTGCCCCCGATCGCCTCGTACACCGCCGGCGACTGCCAGAGTCGCACCGTATCCGCGTGGTCATCGGCTTTGTGGCCGCGCAGCACCAGGCGTGAAGTGAACAGTTCGGGGATCTCGATCACCCGGCTTCGTCCGCGTCCGCGCTCACACGCGACTCAGGGCCACCGCCGCCGCGGGGCGCCCCTTCCTTTAGCTCTCGGCGCAGCCCCTCCGCAAGATCCATGAAGATCCGGAAACTGTCGTTGGCGGCAAGCCGCTCGTTCATCAGCGAGGTGAAGGCATCGCTTTCGATGGCTTCCAGTGCCTCCAGGGTTGCTTCCGGGGCATGCCGGCGCGCCTCCCGACGCAGTTCGATAACCCGCTGGTAGAAGGCGTCGACCCGGTCCTTCCGGCGCCGGGCCCGCCAGCGCCCGAACCCCACGGTACCGGTGACCAGCAGTGCCGTGAGGTAGACGAGGAAGTTCAGGGTCTCGGCGTAGCGCTCGAGAAAGCCGGGTTCATCCCGCTCCATGTACATGCGGGCTCCGGGATGGAGGGGAAAGGCGAGTCCGTCCACGTCGAAACTCGAATTCAGCCAGCGGAACAGATCGGGCTCGACGGCGGCGAAGCGCGCTTTCTGCTCCACGAGAGTTTTCGTGAGGGCATAGATAAGCGGGGGCTTCACACGGCGGTGCGACACCAGCAGCATGTCGACGGACAGCGCATCGATGCCGGCTTCATTGCCAGGGAGCGTGTACGTCAGCGCCGGGATCCGGGTGCGGGAAAACTGGGGGACGAGGAAGCGGATACCTTCGATGTAGAACTCGGCCCCGGCGCTGTCGAGGGCGTTGAGTTCGGCAAGACGAAACCCGGGCCGGAACCAGCTGAGGTTGCGCGGATTGATCGGACCTAAGTAGATCTGCATGTCCGGGCCGACACCGCTCTGCGGATCCCACAATTCCACGGGTGGCCAGTCCGGCGGACTCCGCTCCCGGACGAGATCCGTGATCAGGCGGCCGGCATGGGAGTCGGGCAGGAGCTCCACCTTCAGCCGGTCGCCGTTTGCCAGCGCTACGGCGGGATCAAAGTCCTCGCGAAAAGACAGGTGCACCACGGCAGTGTAAAGATTGAGAACGGTGCGCACGCCGGGCTCGAAGGGACGCGTGTTATCGACAATCGCCAGATCGGCGGAGCCATCGAGGATCGATGCTAACGGATCATCACCCGGCGCGATGGTCAGGTCACGCGCCAGGCGCAGGTTGGCATCGTCTTCCAGGATGCCGGACAGGGCCTGCACGTCGACGTGCCTTATCACCGGCGGATGCATGCGCAGCAAGGGCTCGGCCCGTGCCGCCCTTGCCGGGAGCGTCAGGGCCAGCAGCGTCAGGGCCAGCAGGGCCAGTAGACCCCGGGACCGCGCTGGCGGAATGCGTCTCACGTGGCGACCCGCGCCTTCTTTCGCGTGAACTTCGGGCGCCAGGTCGCGAGGACCACGTTGATCACCGCGACGCCAAGTATCACCAGCGTGGACTTGAATTCGGCACTCGAGGTCGCCCCGAGGAGCGCGGGGTCCAGCTCCCCCGCCAGCGCCTGCACCGCGCGCTCCGCTTCACGCCGCGCCGGCCCCTGGATGGCGACGAGCGTGCCCTCGAATACCGTGACCCCCAGCGCGAGCTTCAGCCATACCCAGCCCGCGCCATGAAACGCATCCGTCCAGGCCATGGACAGCAGACCGGCGACGAGTACGGCCGCCAGGGAGGGGAAGAGAATCCACTTGGCAATCAGGCCCATCTGGATTCGCGCGGTTGCGTAGGCTTCGAGGGACTCCACCGCGGGGAGGTTCTGGAGAATCACCAGCTGCACGAGGAGCGCACCGGTGAATCCGATGCTGCCCATGGTGTGCAGGAATTTCAGAGACTTGCGCATCGTGTCCGGCCAGGATTGGAAAGGCCGAATCATAGCCAGCCGAGCGGGAGCTTTCCAAACGCGGCGGCGACACTAATTTGCGTGCCTCAGGCTGCGGCGATCACGCCCCGCGAATTGGGGCAGTGCAGCACGTACAAGGGGGCAGCGACTCTGTGAAACAGCCGGGAGCCCACCCCGGCGTTGACCGGTGCAGCCGTGCAGCCAACGCGTGCGTCCCGCAGAGCTGGTCCGCACCGCGCCGGAGGTGGTCCGGTTCAGCCGTAAACGTACTCGCCCGGGGCCTCGCGCAGCGGCTTGAGCCCCTTGCGCGTGGCGCCCATCGCCGGCGGCGCCATCTTTTTGCTCATGCGCTTGTCGAGCCAGGCACTCCATGCGGGCCACCACGACCCCTGCTTGATGTCGTTGCTTTCCATCCACGTATCCGGATCAATAAAGCGGTCACCGGCCTTGCGCGTGTGGATCCGATAGCGACGCCGCGGATGCTGGGGACCGCTGACCACGCCGGCGTTGTGGCCGCCGCTGGTCAGGGCGAAGGTCAGCTCGTTGTGGGTCAGGCCGACGACCTTGTACACCGACTTCCAGGGCGCGACGTGGTCCGTTTCCGTGCCGAGCACGAACATCGGCACCTTGATGTCGCTGACGGAAATGACCCGGCCACCGACGGTGAACTTGTTAGTGGCGAGCTCGTTGTGCAGGTAGAGTTTTTCGAGGTATTCCGTGTGCATCTGGTACGGCATACGCGTGCCATCGGCATTCCAGGACATCAGGTCGTTG
>JAZBOL010000128.1:0-2266 GCA_036351115.1 Lysobacterales bacterium
AGTGGGGCACTGTCCGCAATCTGCGGCGCTCCCGGCATCCGCCACACCGCGAGGTGCTATTCACAACCCCGGTAGCATTCGCCGAGGCCGGAGCGGCACGCCGCGAGGCATGCTTCGTGTTCAGCCCCAGGCACGTTCTGCGCAGACCTGGTGTCCATGCAGGCGCGGGTGCAGCAGGAATATACCGACTGGCAATCGTGCGCGGCGGCCACCTGTTGTTCGGTCTCGAACGACGGCATCGGCGGCGGCTCTTCGGTCCTGGTAGATGCACATCCGACGCCTGCCACAGCAGCCGTAATGACCCAGACAGCCAGCAATTTATTGTTCCAACGTTTCATCTCAACCCCCTTCATGGCGGTTGCGGCACTGGTCAGGGCCTCCTGTCTATTAAATGGGGTCGCGGGCCGCCGCCGGCAAGCGTGATCGGCTTCGATTTCCCCCGATGTCCGGATATCCGTCGGAAGCGGGCCGTCGGGCGGGTTGCCGGTTCGCCCGGCAGGAACGCGCAGCGCCTCCTATACTTGGTCTCGCACCTCGACAATATGTTAAACCAAGGGGGAGGAGACCCATGGCTGAAACATTCGAGACCTCGGTAAAGGTCAACAAGACAGGCACGTCCGACACCACCGTCTACCTCGATGCCAACAACGGCAATCTGACGCTCGGTGGCAACGGTACCGACGGGGACCTGATCCTCAAGGACAACGCGGGCACGACCCGCATCCACATCGATCCCGGCAATCACACGATCAAGATTCGCGATGCGTCGAACAACCTGATCGCGGAGCTCGGCCGCAACGGCAATCTGCGCCTCGGCGGCGGCCCGCACGACGGCGATATCGAGATGTATCGCAACAACGGCCAGCGGTCGATTCACATCGATGCCCAGGGCGGCAACATGTGGGTCGGCGGCAACGGCGCCGACGGGGACATCGTGATGTTTCCGGCGGGGGTGTCGAACTCGAACAGCACCAACCAGGCCACGATCCACCTCAACGCCGATGCCGGCGACATCATCCTCAAGAACGCCGACGCGGCCGAGGATTTCGACGTCGTCGGCGACGACATCGAGCCCGGCTCCGTGCTGGTGATTGATGACGACGGCAAGCTCCGGAGCTCGGAGGCGGCCTACGACCGACGCGTGGCCGGCGTCGTTTCCGGGGCGGGCAGTCTGCGTCCGGGCCTCATACTCGATCGCCAGGGGCCCACCGACGGACGCCTGCCGATCGCGCTGGCCGGCAAGGTCTTCGTCAACGTCGACGCGCGGGAGAACCCGATCTCGGTCGGCGACCTTCTGACCACGTCGGACACGCGGGGTCATGCAATGCGTGCCACCGATCCGCTGCGCGCTTTCGGTGCCGTCATCGGCAAGGCGCTCGCGCCGCTCAAGGAGGGAACGGCCCTGGTGCCGATCCTGGTGGCTCTGCAATAGACAAGGAGGCGGATCATGGCTTCTCTGAGAAGCATCGCCGCCTGCATCGGGGTCACCGGGAATTTCTCGGTGTCGCGAGACTTCTTCGGCTTCCTGCGTGGAGTTCCGAGCGACGTCTCGATTCTGACCCAGGTGCGCCGATTGCAAGGGCGGCACGTGCACATGAACTTCATCCGGGTCGGCAGTGACCAGTTCACCAACAACGACCTGGCCGAGATGGACTCGGCCCTGCAGTTCACCCGCGACAACTATGCGCAGGTGAACCTGGGCGTCGGCAGGGTGAGGCACTACCACATCACCACCGCCGACGCGGGCGGGGCCGAGAACATCAACAACGACGACGAGGCCGAGGAGCTGACCAACGACTGGACGGTTCCGAATTCGGCGCTGGACATCTTTTTCGTGCTGACCTACTCCGGGTCCACCATCGGCCTGTCCCGGGTCGACGGTCCCTGTGACAAGGACGCCAAGGGGATGGACGGCTCGGTGGTCGCCATCGAGGGCAACGTCAACACGACCGGCTTCGTGCTCGCGCACGAGGCCGGCCACTATCTCGGGCTCGGTCACAGTTCCAGCCCCGGCAACCTCATGTTCGGTACGGTGCCCAACGGCGGCGGACTGACGAGCGGTCAGGGCTCGAACATGCGTGACCACTGCTTCGTCAAGAGCGGCTGCTGACAGGAGGGCAACATGGCTACACAGACCAAAGGCTCGCCCCTCACTCGCAAACAGCTGGTCGAGGTCATTCAGACGGGCAGAGGGCGCAGGGGCGTCGGCAAGATGCGGGCCCTGGCCATGCTGCGTGATCGCAAACGCAAGGATGCCGGGGACGTC
>JAZBOL010000129.1:0-33596 GCA_036351115.1 Lysobacterales bacterium
ACCGGGTTTCCGGTCTGCTGCGCCGAGAGCCAGGCCACGGCCCCGCCGATGGTCAGCAGCACGGCGCCCGTGCCGGCCAGGATCCAGGCTTTCGAGTTTACCGGCGGCGCCTGCCGAAGGGCCCGTTCGGCACCAAGCACGAGCAGGAACAGCAGCGCCGGCAGCATTTGAAGCGGCATGCGATTGATGGCGGTGTAATCACGGGCCCAGGCGCCTTCCGTGGTGAACCCGAAGATCACGGCCTGGAGCGCGACGAAAACGAACAGGAAGGCCAGCCCCGCCCGGGCCAGGCGGCTGCGCCAGGCAACGAGCAGGGCGGCGAACAGCATGAGCATCATGAACCAGAGCAGGTGCCAGCTGCCGAGCTGGAAGGCATTGATTCGGTAGGCGTCGACCACGTCGTGGCGTTGAAGCGTGATGATGCCCTTGATGGGCAGGTACAGCAGGCCGTCCCGGTAACCGATACGCCCGAGGCCCGGAATGTCGAAGACGGTCCCCCCGGTCATCGCGACCGCCAGCAAGATGACGGCCAGGCCGACCGCGGCGGCCACTAACCAGCGGCCCGGCAATCGAACCAGGGCGAAGACCGCGAAGCCGGTGACGAGCCAGACCCAGCCTTCCACCTTGACCCCCAGACCGAGGGTCAAGAGGACAAACCCGAGAAGCACGAGGCATCTGCGGTCTTCGGTCAGTCCGGCGAGAAGGGCGGCCATGCCCAGTCCGGCATAGGCGGCCATCCAGATGTCACCGTAGCCGCCCAGGGAGAGATGAACGCCCAGGATCGGCGTGGAGACCAGCAGGTAGACACCCACGATGGTGCCCGGCACGCCGACCCCCGACTGGCGCAGGAGTCCCGCGAGGCCGAGGCAGAGACCGATTCCCGCCGCGATCACCGGCAGGTTGACCCAGGCTTCGTGCCAGGCGCCCAGGGAAAGAGCCGTCCAGAGGGGAACCAGGGAGGGAATCAGCGGATAGGCCCGGGCGGGTGTGCTGTAGATCTCGGGGTTGCTGGCGGCCAGCCATTGCTGGGGATCGACCACGGGGGTGATCTGTTCGGCGAAAAACCAGGCCTTGGCGCGGTACACCCAGACGGTCCAGCCGTCCCAGGGAAACAGCGGCTGGGTGAGCAGCTCCAGCCCGGAGAAAGACAGGTGTGCGAGCGTCGCGAGCAGCAGCAGGATGACCAGCCACTTTCCGCCTGGCCGTTCAGCGGGCCCCGCGACCTTCGTGGCCGGGGAAGGGGCGGTCTGCTTCCTGCCCAGCCACGCGAGGCCGGCTCCCATCAGGGCGAGGACTGCCATGACGAACCACCAGGAGAAGGTGCCGGTCCAGGCCGCGCTCAGACGTAAGAGCCAGGTGGTCAGGGCGAGCCCCAGGAACAGGCCGGCGCCGGCCGCCAGGAGCCCCTGGCCAGGTTCCGGTGTGGCGAGGGATCCGTTACGAGCGGCGCGCAGGGCGAGCGCGCCGGTCACCCAGGGCAGGGCGATTCCAAGCAGCAGGGCAACGAGTTGCATGATGGCTGGCCCGCAGCCTCAGGATCCCGGTCTGGATTCCGCCGGCGCCGCGGATTCGGCGTTTTCTTTGCTACCGGCTTGCTCACCATCGAGGCGCGCCTCGAGGTGGCGCACCTCGGATTCCAGCATGGCGATCCTCTGGATCAGCCTCACGGTCCGGGTTTCATCCCGGGAACGGGCGATGTCGAGGGTCAGGACCTTGATGGCGAAGACCGTGAGACCCAGGGTGAGCGCCAGCACGGGGCCGTAGGCGACCCCGACCTTCGCCGCCAGCCAGTCGATGAGGGTGGGAAAGAAACCCAGGACGACGAAGACCGCTGCCACGGCCAGCCACCAGAGCCCGTAACGCACATGCAGGTGGTCCCGGCGGATCAGGACGATGATGGTCAGCGCGGCGGCGATGCCGATCAGGCCTGAAACCGTTGCAAACATGGCGTGGTGATCCCCGGTTGTTCGCCCCGTGGAGCGACAGTTTTCAGCGGCGGCGAACGTCGCGTTTGCTGAAGCCCAGCAGGAGGGTGTGGGCCATGTAATAGGCGACGACCAGCCAGGAGTGGTAGACGCGCGACGTGCCGCTGGTTCTGGGCAGCATTGTAACGTCAACATCTTCGATATGCAGACCGGCGTTTTTCAGGAGCGTCAGCACCCCGACGTCCTGGTATTCGAGCAGCGTGGCCTCGGGCCCCGCGAGCAGGTCCATGGCACGGCGGTTGTAGACCCGGAACCCGGAAGTGATGTCTTCCATTTTCAGGCCCGAGGCCGCCTTGAGCATGACCCAGGCGATCTTCCGAAGGCGTGACCCGCGCCGAACGCAGCACCCGATGCTCACATCGGCGTCGCCCTCGATCACCGGGGCAAAGAGTTTGTCGATCCAGACCGCTTCATGCTGGCCGTCGGCGTCCATGGTGAGCGCGAATTCATAGCCTTCCCGGCACGCGTAGCGCAGGCCGGTTTGCAGGGCGCCCCAGGCGCCGAGTTGCTGGGACAGGGGAATGACCCTCGCCCCGGCGCCCTGGGCCTCGGCACGGGTGTTGTCGCTGCTGCAATCATCCACCACGATGATCGGAAACCCGCTGACGCGCCGGACCTCCCTGACGACCGCGGCGATGTCTTTCTGTTCATTGAATGCCGGAATGACGACGATGCAGCGACGACGCTTCCAGTCATGCCGGGGACTCAAGGACGGTCCCCCGCTGGCAGCACGCTTTCGTAAACCCGCGTCAGGGCCGCAGAGGACGGTTCGATGGCGAAATGTTCGAGAAAGCGCTGTCTGCCAGCCGCCCCCAGACGTGCGGCCAGGGCCGGGTCATCCCTGAGGCGCGCCAGGGCGTGGGCGAGCGCTTCCACGTCCCGGGGGGGCGTCATCAGCCCGGTCACTTCGTCCTCCACGACCCAGCTCATGCCCGAACCGTGGACGCGGGACGAAACCGTCGCGCGGCCGAAGGCCATGGCCTCGAGCAACACCAGTCCAAACGCTTCCGTGCGTTCAATGGACGGCAGGCAGACGCAAGCGCAGGAGGCGAGGCGGGCGGCGAGTCCGTCATCCTCCAGGCCGCCGTGGAAATGCACCCGGTCCTCGGTTTCCAGTTCCCTGGCCAGTTGCCAGAGTTCGTCCCGGAGGGCCCCTTCCCCGACGATATGAAGGCTTACGTCCTCGAGCTCGGCGACGGCCCGGATCAGGAATCCGAAGCCCTTGTAGTAGGTGAGGCGTCCGATCGCGAGCACCTCGAAGGTTCCGTCCCCCTGATCGATCGCCAGTTCCGGTACCTCGGCGCTTGCCAGGAAGCGTTCCGCATCCAGGCCGAGGGGCACCACGTGGCACTTGTCCGGGAAATCCTGCAGCGATGCGCTGGTCGCCAGGTAGGACTCGGACGTGGCGACAATCGCATCGGCCTGCTCGAGCAAGCGATGCTCGAACGGGCGGTAAGCCCGGTACAGCGTCCGCATGGCCGCGCCCTGGCCGTCCGTCAGCACGTCCGAGTGCCAGTGGAGCACCAGCGGCAGGGCCTTCATTTCCCGCAGCGTCAGCAGCCAGCAGGCGGACGGATTGGGCAGGTGCGCGTGCACGATGTCCGGCTGAAACTCGCGAATCAGCCGCCGAAGCGCGCCGCGGAACCCCGGGCTGATGGGCGTGAAAAAGGCGGTCATCAGCGTGCCCGCCCGCCAGACGGTGGCTTTGCCCATCTCGGACCGCTCGAGACCGAGGGAGCGTTCGTGGTTGTGCACCAGGGCGGCGACCTCGTGGCCTTCCCGGACCTGGGCGTTCATCACGTCGAGCAGATAGGTCTCCACGCCGCCCCGGAAGGGCGAGAAATACTTGCCGATGTGGAGAATCTTCACGGGAAGCGGGTCCGGAGGCCGGGAAAGGGCGGCATTTTACCGGTGCCCCGGAAACCTGTCACCGGCCATGATTGCTGGCGGGTGCGGTTCCGGCCCGGCTGATGGTCAGGGTCGGCTCGCCGGGTCCGTTGCCGCGGGGGGCGTACCAGCCTCGCCGAGCCAGGTGGAGATTTCGCGGTCGAAGGTGCCCGTGGAATAGCGCCGGGCGCGCGTTTCACAATCCCTGCGCAGGGCACGCGCGCGCTCCGGTGACAGGGTACGCACCGCATCCGCGAGGGCGTCGATTCGCGGTGCGTCGGCCGGGTCGATCAGGATTCCGGTGGCCCCGTCGATCACGGTTTCCGCCAGCCCTCCCTCCCGGACCCCGATCACCGGCTTGCCGGCAGCCATGGATTCCACGGGGGAGAGCCCGAAGTCCTCGTCCCGCGCCAGGTAAACGGTGGCGATGCAGTTGCCGACCAGCCGCCGAAGCTCGGCCCCGTCGAGCCAGCCGGTGAACCGGATGTTGTCGCAGCCCGCCGCGAGTGCTTTCAGGGCCTCCAGCTGGGAACCGCCGGAGGCGATGACCAGGCGCCGGTCCGGCATGTCGCGAAAAGCGCGTACCGCCCAGTCCACGCGCTTGTAGGGCTCGAGGCGGGCGGTGGAGAGGTAGTAATCGCCCTGGTCGATCCAGGACCACTGCGCCGTGTTCACGGGAGGAGGGATCACCGTCACGTGCTCGATGCCCAGGTATTGCCGCAGCCGGCCGCGGACCGTTTCGGAGTTGGCGGCGATGGACTGCATGCGCGCCAGGGACTGCTCGAAATTGCGCCGGACGCGGGAGGCCAGCCAGGAAAGCGCCGGCCTTTGCCAGGCCGGGGTCCGTTCGCGGTACCAGGCTTCCAGGTCGTAGGCGAACCGCGGGGGCGTATGGCAATAGTAGAAGTTGCCGTGGTCGGGCCTTGCGTGCACTCCGACCGGAGCATACACGCCGCTGAAGAGCACGCGATCGGCGGCGGAGAGCAGCTCACCATGCCGGCGAAAATCCCCCATGACCTGGAGTGCCTGCCGGGCCGGGTGGCGCACGCGTGCGCCCAGGGCGGTGATACGCTCGAGGGGCAGGGAGGCGGGCGGGAAAGCGTTCTCGTCCACGAAACCGGTGACCAGGGACCAGTCGGGATGGGTCGAAAGCCAGTGCAGCGTGACCGCCTCGGCGCCTCCCGGAACCGCGAGGAAATCGTAAACCACCGTGGTGCCCGTCGACGGGGCCGGTGCGGTGGGCGCCGGCACGGAATGGCGCGCGGAAAGGGGCATGGACCTGCGGTTCCTCTGCTCCGGTTGCGGCGTTGTGCGCATCATAGCCGAAGCGACGGCAATGCTGGATAATGGCGCCGGTCACGACCGGAGAAAGTCGAGTGCTCGCGATCAACACCCGCCAGTTCTGGGCGGTTTTCTTCACCAAGCTCGGATTCAATCTGCGTTCGGAGGTTTCCCGGACGTACCTGGGTTACCTGTGGTGGCTGATCGAACCGGTCATGTTCGTGGCCGCACTGTACGTGGTCTTCGGCATTTTCCTGCGCCTCCGGACCGACGGCTTCATCATGTTTCTGATTTGCGGGCAGGTCGCCTACAGCTGGTTTTCCCGAAGCGTGGGAAACTCTTCGCGGTCGCTGCTGGAAGGGCGGAGCCTGATCAACCAGGTGTCGATCCAGAAGATATTCTTTCCGCTGGTGACGGTCAGCCAGGACCTGGTCAAGCAGTCGGTCGTGTTCGTGGCCATGTTCGGGGCGCTCATTTACTTTGGCGCGCCCCCGCAGCTGACGTGGATCAGTTTTCCGGCGCTGATCGTGACCCAGTTTTTGCTGATCCTGGCCATCGGGATGGCCTGCGCCGCCGTCGTTCCCCTGGTCCCGGACCTGAAATTCCTGATCAGCACGTTGCTGATGATGGGTATGTGGGGGTCGGGCATCTTCTACAGCTACACGGACGTCCTGATTCAGAAGCACCAGGATCTCTTTCTGATGAATCCGATGGCCAACCTCATCAAGAACTATCGCCAGGTGCTGCTCGACGGCCAGTGGCCGGACTGGACCGCGCTATTCATCATCAGCCTGGGTTCCCTGTTGCTGATCGGATTCATGATGTTCGTGTTCCGTCGCTTCGACACGACCTACGCCCGGTTGGCGCTCCAGTGAGTGGCACGCCGCTCATCGAACTGGACGGGGTGGGGTTCACCTATTCCACCGGGATCGGGTTTTACAGCCGGAAGAAAGTGGAGGCCCTCCGCGACGTGAGCTTCACTGTTCGCAGCGGTGAAACCATCGGCCTCATCGGGCGCAACGGATGCGGAAAATCGACCCTGTTCCGGATCCTCGCCGGAATCTTCCGGCCCGACCGGGGAAGCCTGGTGCGTCACTGCGACCGGGTGTCCCTGCTGGCCCTGAACGTCGGATTCGATCCGAACCTCTCCGGGGCGGACAACCTCATTATCTCCTGTATGTTTCTCGGCGCCTCGCGCCGGGAAGCACGCAGCATGTTTGAGGAGATTGTCGAGTTTTCCGAACTCGAGGAGTTTATCGACGAGCCGCTGAAGACCTATTCTTCCGGCATGGTGGCCCGGCTCGGTTTCTCCGTCGGCCTCAAGATGAAGGCGGACCTGCTCCTGATCGACGAGGTGCTGGGCGTGGGCGACGCCGCTTTCCGGGAGAAGGCGACGAAGGCGATGAAGCAACGCATCAACTCCGACCAGGCCGTCATCCTCGCTTCCCACGCCGACAGCACGATTCTCGAGCTCTGTGAACGGGTAATCTGGCTGGAGAATGGCGCGGTAAGGCAGCAGGGAGAGCCCGCGGCCGTGCTCAAGGCCTACCGGCAGCATATCCGGTCCGTCAAGGGCGTCGGGCGGCCCGTCGAGCAGTTGCCGGCCTGACATGGGGGCGCCCGGGGAGGCTGGCGAAGCCGGGCTGGTGTCCGTGTTGCTCAGCACGAGAAACCGGGCCGCCTCGCTCGGCGTCGCCATGCAGTCGGTCCTCGACCAGGAAGGCGTCGACCTCGAACTGATCGTCGTCAACGACGGCAGCACCGATGCCACGGCCGCGGTGCTCGCGGCGCATGGCGATGACTCCCGGGTCCGGGTTTTTCACCAGGAGGAAAGCCGCGGCCTGCCGGCCAGCCTCAACCGGGCCGCGAAAGAAGCCCGGGGCGCCCTGCTGGCCCGGGTCGATGACGACGACCGCTGGATTCGCCGCGACAAGCTGCTGCTTCAGCGAGCGGCCTTCGAGGCCAGCCCGGACCTCGTGCTGCTGGGCACCGGCTACCGGGACGAGGCGCAGCGGGCAATTCGTAACCCGCTCCGAGATGCGGATATCCGCAAGCAGATGCTGTTTCGCTGTCCGTTTTGCCACCCCAGCGTCGTGATGCGTGCCAGTGCTTTCCACGCAGTGGGCGGCTACGACGAAGCCATGACCTACGGCGAGGACTGGGAGTTGTGGTTGCGCCTGGGGACGACAGGCCGCCTGGGCAATCTCGGGGAACTGTGCGTGGAAAAGGCCGGGGGGCAGAAAACGCTCTCCGCGCAAAACTTCGATCGCCAGTTGCACCTGGCCGTCTCGCTCGCCGGTACACACCGGGACTCCTATCCGGGCGCCTCACGGGCCCTCGGTATGCATCGCTTCAGTCGTTGGTTTTTCGATCGGTTTCCGCTGGGCGGAGCGGTGCACCGCGCGCTCAGCCGGGCTTACCGTGGCGTGTTTTCCCTGGAACGGGATTGAACGGGCGCCAGCCCGATGGACTGTTCGAGGGAACGTAGCCGGTCTTCGACGCGATTCCGGTCAACGTGCTGCGCCGTGAGCCCGATCGCCAGCAGCGCTTCGCATTCCGAGGACAGGGGCCCGAACCACTGGGCAAGCAGGCCTTCCGGCGTGGGGGGCAGCTGATCCGGGACATCGCTGCGAAGGGACCAGTTGCTGAGCACCCGGTCTGCGAAATCCCGCTCAGGCCCGGCCAGGGACCCGACGCCCAGGGCACGGTGAAGTTCGCGCTTTCGTTCCTGTGACCCGCCCGACGCGCCGGCATCGGGCGCCGCATATCCCCCGCGTTTCCGGCGATCCGCCTCCTGCAGCAAGTCCAGCAGGCGTTGTTCCTGGTCATCCGGGAGTTCCGTGTGCTCAGCCGCCTTCGGAAGGGCATTGAGCCAGGGCGCCAGGAAGGCGCTCCCGAGCGCCCGGAGCAGGTCTTCCCGGGAAGGCAGCGACAGGTCAGGTAGCGTGCGGTCCCACCCGGGCAGGTCTTCCTGGAACCGGGTGGGCGGCTGGTCCAGGATTTCCCGCGCGACCCAGTTGTTGCTGCGCCGGTGGCGCTCGAGCAGGCGGCGTCGCTGGGCAGGCGAAAACGCGTACCGGGGAGAGGGCCAGGAAGCGCCGTCGAAAGCAGAGCGGACGGCCATGATGAGGCGGCTTCGTTCGCCATCGGGTCGCGAAACGAGGTCCAGGTGGCGGAGCGCTTCCGTCATTCGGGGCGACGCCGAGGCGTTCACCTCGAGGGATTTTGGCTGAAGCACGCCCTCCGGTAGCCCGGCGGCTTCGACAAAATCCTGCAGCAGTCCGGACCTCGCGTTTTCGAACCAGCGAAACTGAACCTTTTCCGATCCGAAGACGGCACTCCAGCGCTGATGCAGCGCCCGGTAGTCGAGCCAATGAAAGCGGCGGACGCGGCGATAAAAGGCATCCGGGTCCAGCCTGGACAGTTCCGCGTTCCAGGGCCACCGGATCGCCTGGTTGTACCAGCTTTCCAGCCAGTGATCCTGGCGACGGAGATAGGCCAGCACCCGAACATCGAAATGGCGCTGCAAATCCCACAGGGCGACGGGGTCACGGAGCCCCGCCAGGTTTTCGGCGCTGACCAGGACATGCGGCTGACCCGAGTCCAGGCCTTCCTCGATCAGCTGCTGGACGACGCTTTTTGCAGTGCGTTCCCCCTGCTGCACGCATGAGGCGACAAAGTTGTGATTGACGGTTTCAAAGGCGTAGTGCACGCCCCGCGCCGCCAGGTCGGAACGGGCGTCGTGGAGCGCCTTTTGCACTGCGGTCGTTCCGGTCCGGTGAATGCCGATGTGAAGCGTGAGCCTCGGGGGCGGGCCAGGGCGTTGCAGCGCATGAAAACGACGCTCGCAGACTCCGCGCCGCTCATCGAGCGCGGTTTTGAGAGCGGCAAACCAGGCATCCCCGGTGTGCTGGCGGCGGCGAGGATGCACCCGGACCCATCCGGCGCGACGCTGCATGCCGAGGTGGGTCGGGCATTCCCGGTCCAGGCGCTGAAGCAACCGCCGATGGGCCGCATGCGGAGCGACGTGCAGAAACTGGCAATTGGGATCCGTGGCGAGCAAGCGCAGCAGGGCCCACGTCTCGTCGCTGGCGGGGGCCTCCCAGGGCCTGGCCAGGCGCAACATCCACCCTGTGTAGCGTGCTTTCTCAGTGCTGCAGCGAATGATATCGGCGAGGAAACCCGGGCGATCCTGGTCGCGGATCGCATGGGCGTCCGGTGGGTAGCCTGTCGCAGCGGCGATGGACGGTTCCAGCGCCACGGGGGCTTCCCGGTCGAACAGTTCGCCGTGCACCAGCCAGTCGTCCCGGTCCGCCAGCGCCCCGCGGACGGGTGACAGGCGGGCGGGACCCGGACCCAGCACAACGAAGTAGGGAGCCTTCAGCCGCTCGAGCTCGCCGAGCGCACTGATCCCGGGCCTGCCCCAGCAGCGTTGTCCCCACAGCCCGATTCGATGCTGACGCACAAAGTCGGCGTAGTCACTCGAGCGCTCACCCACACGAGCGTCCTGCAAGTCGCCCGCAGGGTTCGACGGGCCCGATTCGAGGTTTCGGTCCAGCGCATCACGCAGCCCGGCCGCCCGCGGGGAGAGCTTGCGCGCGAAAAAGAAGGGCTGCTTCACCAGCGTGTCCTCGTGTCCGTCGTGATAGACCACGGGAACCCCTTCCTCGGTGAACTCGTAGAGGGTGAGATGCCGATCCTCGACCTTTTCCCGGGGTAACCAGGAAGCGACCAGGGTCTGGAAAAACAGTTCGTCGGGAACCACGGTCGTGCGGAAGAAGCGCACCAGGGCCGGGTTGCTTTCCGTGGCTTCGAGCACCCGCTCACAGGTGGACCAGCGAAGCACCCACCATTGCGAGCCGATATGGGGCACCAGTCCTTCGGGTAAGCGGCGTTTCAGGCCAAGCCGCTTCTGGACCTGGGCGTTGAGGCTGAACAGCCGGGGATGCTTACGCCAGCTGAGCCAGTGCCGGTACTCGTAGCGTTCGCGCTGAAATCCGCCCGCGACCCACGGTACGGAATCGGCCGGCTTCGATTCGATGAAATCCCGATCAGGATGGCGGGCGAGAAAACCGCGCAGTGATTCGATGCTCCGGGTCGGGTAGTCGGCGCCGGAAAGCAGGTAGACGATATCGAAGCGCGAGCGTTCCTGCGCCTGGCGAATGGCCCTGAGCCCCGAAAGCGTGGCCTCGATCATGGACCAGCCGCCCCATTCCACGGCCACCCGGTCCACCCAGTGGATCTGCGCGGATGCGGGGCCGAGCTCCTGTTCGAAGGTCGCGCGGAAACTGTCGTCGCATTTCGCGTCGAGATGCAGGAAAACGCCGTCGCCGTTCGCCAGCAGGCGGGCGGCGAGGCGGGCGCACACAGCCGGGTGTTCGTGGGCCAGGAGCAGGAAGGCGATTCGTGGCGGACCTGCTGTGCGTGCAGGGGCGTTCAAAACCAGCGCCCCAGGTTCATCAGGCCGAGGTCCACCAGTTGCCGCCATCCCTGGAAAGTGGCGCCGCCGGGGTGGTCCAGGTGGAGCGATTCCCGTTCGAGGGAGTCGTGGTAGCGGCGATACTCGAAGGAGTCGTTCCAGTGTTCGCCCCGGTTCATCTCCTCAGCTGCTTTGTCACGAAGCAGTCCGAAGTATTTGAAATGTAGAAGAACACCTGTCGTGTGGTTGCGTTCGGGTTCGTGCGGGTGATTCAGCCAGCAGGGCACGAGCTGGTGCATGGACGTGAAGTAGCTGTAGCTCCAGCGCCACTTCACGAACGGCGTCTTGTTGAGGGCCGGCGCCTGCTCCGGCACGTCGTGAAAAAAAACGCGCCGGCGCACGCCGCCCCGGGTGTAAATGTCCCTGAGGAGCCCGTCGACCTGGCTGTAGCCGAGCGGATCGAAGCGGTTAGACACCTCCAGCGGATCCTGGCCGGCTGCGTACCCGGCTTCTTCGACGGGAACGGCGCTGTACATGTCGAGCATGAGACAGTTGAGGCTGCGCTGCCGTTCCCCGTCCAGGAACGCCCCCAGTTCCACCAGGTCGCGTCGATCGCAGTGTGGAAAGACGAGGAACTCGTCGGGGTCGCAGGTGACACACCAGTGGTCGCGCCCGAAGCGGGCCAGCAGGTGGTTGAGCCAGTGCATGCCGTAGTTCGCTTCCCGGTAGCTCGAGGTGGTTGTCCAGACGCTGACGTCCTCCTCGGCGGTCATGTCGGCCAGGAAACCGTCCCCGGAACCGTTGTCCACGAACAGGAAATGCGCCACCCCCAGGCGGCGGTAGTAGTCGAGAAACGCCGGGATCCGGATGGCCTCGTTGCGGAGACAGCAGAACAGCAGCACATCGCCAGCGCGGATACGGTCTGTTCGGTCCTGGGCGCCTCGGAGGTCACGACCGTGCTTCCAGGCCTGCAGCCGGCGCTGGAGCATGTGCACCGGCTCCTTGACCCGCCAGTCGAGGCGACGGGCCAGGAGCCCGGGCGCCTGTCTCAGCCTTGCTGCCAGGGAGGCCATGCGGTCATGGGCGATCGGGGTTTCCCAGGTGCGGGAGCGCCTGGTCTTTCGCGCTGACCACCGGGTCGGCGACCGGCCAGGGAATCGCGAGGCGGGGATCGTCCCAGCGGATGCCGCCTTCGCCGTCCGGGTCGTAGTAATCCGTGCACTTGTATTCCACGTCCGCCGTCTCCGAGACGACCTGGAAGCCGTGCGCGAAACCCGGCGGCACGTACAGCTGGTGCTTGTTGTCGGCGCTGAGCGTGACCGCGACCCATTGTCCGAATTGTGGCGAGCCCGGTCTCACGTCGACGGCGACATCGAAGATTTCACCGGCCACGCAACGCAGCAGCTTGCCCTGGGGGCGGCGCGTCTGGAAGTGCAGGCCCCGCAGCACGCCGCGTCGCGATCGGCTGTGGTTGTCCTGGACGAAGGAATCCTGGTCGTCCAGTAACGCTTCCCGGTAAGCATCTTCCCGGAAGGTTTCGAGGAAGAAACCCCGTTCGTCGCCAAAGACGCGGGGCTCCACCAGGACGACGCCCTCCAGTTCGAGGGGCCGGAATTTCACCGCTTCTGTCCCAGCAGACCGAGCAGATAATCGCCGTAGCCGCTCTTGCGCAGGGGTTCGGCGAGCCGTGCCAGCTGGGCATCGTCGATCCAGCCCTGGTAGTGCGCGACTTCCTCGGGACTGGCGACTTTCAGGCCTTGCCGGCGCTCCAGGGTCTGGATGAAGTGCGCTGCCTCGAGCATGGCGTCGAAGGTGCCCGTGTCCAGCCAGGCCATGCCGCGGCCCATGCGCTGGACCGACAGGTCGCCCCGCTCGAGGTAGTGGCGGTTGACGTCCGTGATTTCGAGCTCTCCGCGGGCCGAGGGACGAATGCCCCGGGCCACTTCCACGACGTCGTTGTCGTAGAAGTACAGCCCGGTTACGGCGTGATGGCTGCGGGGCGTGACGGGCTTTTCCTCGATGCTGATGGCCTGGCCGTGATCGTCGAATTCCACCACCCCGAAAGCCTCCGGGTTGCTGACCGGGTAGGCGAATACGCTGGCGCCGGTCTCCCGCTTGCCCGCGTCCTTGAGCTGCTGCTCCAGCCCGTGGCCGAAAAACAGGTTGTCACCGAGGATGAGCGCGCTCGAACTGCTGCCGAGAAAGTCCTCGCCGATGAGGAAGGCCTGGGCGAGTCCGTCCGGAGACGGCTGGACTGCGTAGGCCAGGTTGATGCCCCATTGCTCACCGTCACCCAGCATCTGCTGGAAGCGCCCGGTGTCCTCCGGCGTCGATATCACCAGGATGTCCCGAAGCCCCGCCAGCATGAGCGTCGTCAGGGGGTAGTAGATCATGGGCTTGTCATAGACCGGCAGCAACTGCTTGCACACGGCCAGGGTGACCGGGTGCAGACGGGTACCGGATCCGCCGGCCAGGATGATGCCTTTCCGTTGGCTCATGCGGTCGCTCCCAGCCGTTCCAGCCGATAGCTCCCGTCGAGCACGCTTTGCCACCAGTCGCGGTTGTCGAGGTACCAGGCCACGGTCTTTTCCAGTCCGGTCTCGAACGTTTCCGCGGGCTTCCAGCCGAGTTCGCGGTGGATCTTTCCCGCATCGATGGCATAACGCGTGTCGTGACCCGGCCGATCCGTGACGAAGGTGACCAGGTCGCGGTAGGCGGCGACGCCCGGTGGTTTCTCCGGGTGCTGCGCCTCGAGAAGGTCACACAGCCGATGCACGACGTCGATGTTCCTGGCCTCGTTCCAGCCCCCGATGTTGTAGGTCTCTCCGGGCTCGCCGGCCTCCAGCACCCGCACCAGCGCCCGGGCATGGTCCTCGACGTAGAGCCAGTCGCGAACCTGGCTGCCGTCGCCATAGACGGGCAGCGGTTTACCCCGGAGGGCATTGAGGATCATGTGTGGAATCAGCTTTTCCGGAAACTGGCACGGACCATAGTTATTCGAACAGTTGGTGATGAGCACCGGCAGGCCGAAGGTGCGTCCCCAGGCCCGCACCAGGTGGTCCGAGCCCGCCTTGGTGGCGGCGTAGGGAGAGCTGGGGGCGTAGGCGGTGTCCTCCCGAAACAGGTCCGTGCCACCTTCCAGGTCGCCGTACACCTCGTCCGTGGAAACGTGCAGAAAGCGAAAGTGATCCGGAGCGCCCCCGGTCTGCCAGGCACGCGCCGCCTCGAGCAGCTCGTAGGTGCCGACCAGGTTGGTCTGGATAAAATCGTCCGGGCCGTCGATGGACCGGTCAACGTGGCTTTCCGCCGCCAGGTGCATGACCGCATCCGGCCGGTGGCGTGTCATGAGCTCGTGCATGGCCAGGCCGTCGCGGATGTCCGCCTGCTCGAAACGATAGCGCGGCGAGCCCGCCACGGAAGCCAGGGAGGCGGGATTGCCGGCGTAGGTGAGCAGGTCCACGTTGACCACGCGGGCGTCCGTGTCATTGATCAGGTGCCGTACCAGGGCAGAGCCGATGAAGCCGGCGCCGCCGGTCACGAGAATGTTCATGGATCGCACTTCCATTGATTACACACGCGCCTCGCTGCGGCGCAGGGCGGCATTATAACGATTCCGGCGCCGGTTCCGGCGGTGCCGCATCCGTGGCAAAGCGGGCCCCCGCATCGATGGCCGCCTGGATCTGTTGTTCCGTGCAGGGCCGGTCGTTGCGGCGGAGGGGGATGCCCTTGATGGTGGAAACGCAGACGATACCGGGCTGCATCACGGGCGGGGCGGTGACGGAGAAGCGCCCTGAGCCGCGCCGGAACAGTTGCGGTCCCCGGTAGGCGATCAGTTTCTCCAGGGCGTAGCGGTTCTGTCCCACGAGCAGGATCTCGCCGCGCCGAAAGCGCGCGTCGAATTCGCCGAGCTGCGCCTCGGAGCGCCAGACGAAGGCATTGAGCCGGTTGTTGGTCACGGTTTGCCAGTCGAATTTTTGCGTGGCCGCCACGCCGAGCAGCACAACCATGAGCCCCGCGGCAGCCGCCTCGATTTTCCACTGGAGCGACCGGGGCCATTGGCCCTCGATTTTCGAGACGCCGTATGCGGTGCCGATGACGGCGAAGGGCAGAAAGGGCTCCAGGTACATGTTTCTGAGCGGCTGCACGGGGCGCAGGGGATCGATGCTGATCACGGCGAAGGTGATGGCCACGGCGTAGGCCGAGCCGGTGAGCAGGGAAAGGAGCAGAAAGGGCGGTGCTTCGCGACGGGCCCGGGCGTCCAGCGCCAGCCAGACGACGCAGGCGGCGAAGGCCACGGCCAGGCCGAGGGACAGGAAGGGCAGGTCGAGCCAGCGGGTCAGCAGGCGAAGCGGGGTCACGATCTCGAAACGCTCCATGACGTTGGCCATGTGGGCGCTGTTGGTCAGGGCCTCGATACGGCCGACCTGGAGACGCTGCTCGGCCAGGTGATTGAACCAGATCGTCTCCCCGCCGATGAACGCGGCGATGGCCAGGGCGAAGCCGAAGGCCTGAATCGGTCGGCGTTCGAAAAACAATAGCCAGGCGAAGCCGCCGGCGGCAAAGCTCAGGTAGGTGCTGTGGGCGCCATAGGCGAAGAAAAAGAGCACCGCGGCAAGCAGGATCCGTGGCCAGGTCGACGGGCCGGGCCGGGCCAGCACGGTGATGGCCATCAGGGCATAGAGCACACCGAAGGGCGGGTTCAGCAGCTGCCCCGTGTGCGTGAGGCCGATGGGTTCGATGAACAGCAGACCGAGCAGGAGCAACTGCTGGGTCGGGGTGAGCACGGGCTGCAGTCCGCGCCAGGCCAGGGCGCACGCCAGGCCAAAGGCCAGCAGCGGCAGCAGGTACAGGCCCTCGAAGCGAAAATTCGTGGCCCAGGTCACCAGCACCTGCGGGAGCACCTCGGACCAGCGCATGGTGTGCTGATTCACCAGCAGGATATCCAGCGCCCGCCCGTTCACGATGTTCGAGGCCGCGTGGTACTTGAACGTGGCGTCGACGTGTTCGATGGGAAAGGTCACCAGGCTCCGCGCCAGCACCATGACGACGAACACCGCGAATACCGCCAGCCATCCCGGCGGTGGGGACAGGGATTGACGGGTGATCATGGTGTGGAGGATTCCTTGCCTATTGCCGGGCGCGGGCTGGCGGTGTGCTGCGTCGTTCCGTGCCGGTCTGGACCGCTGCATGAAGTGCTGCTAGCGTGCATGGCTGCCGCCGTGAATCGGGCCAGCGCATAGTGTGTCGCTTATGAATCAGAATCGCAAAATCCTGGTGACCGGGGGCACGGGATATATCGGCTCCCACGCGGTACTCAGCCTGGTTGACGCAGGCTACGATCCGGTGTTGCTGGACAACCTGTGCAACAGCAGCGCGAAGGTGCTCGACCGCCTTGAGATGCTGCTCGGACGCCGCCCGGTATTCCACGAGAAGGATATCCGCGACCGCGAGGCGCTCGACCAGGTGCTACGCACGGAGAGACCGGCCGCCGTGCTCCATTTCGCCGGTCTTAAAGCCGTCGGTGAATCGGTCGAACAGCCCGAGCGTTACCAGGCGTTCAATGTCGGGGGAACGCGGACGCTGCTGGCGGCCATGCATGATGCCGGTGTTCACCGCCTGGTCTTTTCCTCCTCGGCGACGGTCTACGGCGATCCGGACTCGGTGCCGATCGCCGAAAACGCGCCACGTCGCGCCACCAACCCCTACGGGCAGACGAAGCTGGATATCGAGCACATGCTCGAAGCGCACTGCGAAGACCATCCGGGTTGGGCGGTCGCCTGCCTTCGGTACTTCAATCCGGTCGGTGCCCACCCCAGCGGCCGGATCGGCGAGGACCCGGCCGGGATCCCGAACAACCTCATGCCCTTCATTTCCCAGGTCGCCGTGGGCCGCCGGGACCGTCTACAGGTCTTCGGCGGAGACTATGAAACCCCGGATGGCACCGGTGTGCGGGACTACATACACGTGATGGACCTCGTGGAGGGACACGTGGCCATGCTGCGCCGTCTCGAGCAGGGCGCGGGGCTTTACGCCGTGAATCTCGGCACGGGCACAGGCGTTTCCGTGCTCGACATGGTGCGGGCCTTCGAGGCGGCTGCGGGGGTCACGATTCCCTTCGAGATCGTGGACCGGCGGCCAGGCGACGTCGCCGCGTGCTGGGCCGATCCGCGGCTGGCGGAGCGTCTGCTCGGCTGGCGGGCCAGGCGGGATCTCGTCGCCATGTGCCGTGACAGCTGGCGCTGGCAGCGCGAAAACCCGTCCGGCTACGACTGACCGATTCCCCGGGCGGCGAACTCCTCCAGGCCCATCTTCCGAACGGGTGCCATCACCCGGTCCTGTTCCTCCTCCGTCAGCTGTTGGCGCCAGGCCATCGCGACCTGGCGGCCGTCCTTCTGCGTGCTCGCGGCGCCGGGCCGGTGCCGGGACGAGGGGGTGGGTGCACACACCTCGAGGTCAAGTCGCCGGGACAGTTCCGCAAATGCCTGGTCCGGAGCGAGGCACAGTTCCTCGAAGGAGGCAATAACCCAGTCTTCCGTCGCCTGGCGGCGCAGGGTGTGGTGAGTCGCGGCCCAGAAGCCCCCGAGCGACGCCAGGGGATCCTCGAGGCATGCCTGCAGCGTGTCCAGGTGATCCTCGAGGTGATCGGAAACCAGGTCCGGTTGTCCCAGGAGGCGCTGAAGGCGGATGGGCCACCCCAGGTGCCGGATGCTGGCGGCGAAGCCGCAGGGATGGCGGGTGAGTATCGTGACCTGCAGCGGCCGGCGTTCCGCGAGCCATGCGGTGAGCAGCACCGCCGTGGGGTCTTTCAGCACGAGGCGGCCGGTGCGTCTCAGGGCAGCCGGGCCATAGCCCCGTGCGAGGGCACGGACACGCTGTTTCCAGGACTGGCTCCCCGTGATGGCCTCGTCCACGGCCTGCTCCAGCCGGGGCGGGGCCGGGGTGCCTGGTCGCTGGTAACGGAAATGGCCCAGCGTGCCGGATAGCCCGGGCGCCCAATGGAGGTTGAGGGACTCGTAGCGATAGCGCACCCCGGGGGTCCGGGAAAGGTGTTCGCCGATCCAGGAAGAACCGCATCGCGGGAGCCCGGTCAGGAAGATCGGCGCATGCCGCTCCTCTGTGTCGGTCGGGGTGGCGTTCATCGCGACATGATACCTGGGGGAACGAAAAAAGCGCCCTCGCGGGGCGCTTTTTCCGGTCCGTTTTCCATGGGCTCAGTCGAGTGTCAGGCCGCGTCGTTCGAGCAGCGGCTGGACGTCCGGCGCCCGTCCGCGGAAGTCCTCGAACAGCTGCATCGCGTCCCTGGAACCGCCCTGGGACAGCAGCGTCTTCCGAAAGTGCTCGCCGTTCTCGCGGAGCATGCCACCATTCTCCTTGAACCACTCCACGGAGTCCGCATCGAGCACCTCGCTCCAGATGTAGGAGTAGTAGCCCGCGGAATAGCCGCCCACGATGTGGGAGAAGTAGGTGCTGCGGTAGCGCGGCGGCACCGGGGCGAAATCCACGCCAGCCTCGGCCAGAGCCTTGGCCTCGAAGTCCAGGAGACCTTCCGCGTCCGGGACCTCGTCCGGTGTGCGCTGGTGCCAGGCCTGGTCGAGCAGGGCGGCGGCCAGGTACTCGGTGGTGCGGAAGCCTTCGTTGAACTTGCTGGAGGCCAGTACCTTGTCGAGCATTTCCTGGGGCAGCGGCTCCCCGGTCTCGTGGTGCACCGCGTAGTTGGCCAGCACTTCCGGCCAGTCGGCCCACATCTCGTTGACCTGTGAGGGGTATTCGACGAAATCCCGGGGCACGGAGGTGCCCGAGAAACTGGGATACTTCACGTTCGAAAACAGCCCATGGAGCGCGTGGCCGAATTCGTGGAAGAGGGTGGTGACCTCGTCCCAGGTCAGCAGCGTCGGCTCGCCGTCCGGCGGTTTGGGCACGTTCAGGTGGTTGGCGACGACGGGCTGGGTGCCCAGGAGCCCTGACTGGCTCACGTAGGCATTCATCCAGGCCCCGCCCCGCTTGCTTTCCCGCGCGTACATGTCCTCGATAAACAGGCCCAGGGTGCTGCCGTCTTCCTCGAAGACCTCCCAGACGCGCACGTCCGGGTGGTAGGTCGGCAGGTCCGGGCGCTCCTTGAAGGTCAGCCCGAACACCTGTTCGGCCGCGTAGAACACGCCGTTGACCAGCACGTTGTCCAGCTCGAAGTAGGGCTTGAGCTGTGACTCGTCGAAATCGAACCTGTCCTTGCGGACCTTTTCCGTGTAGAAGGCCCAGTCCCAGGCGGCGATGTCGAAGTCGCCGCCTTCGGCGTCCACCATGGCCTGCAGGTCAGCGGCTTCCTTCCGGGCATTCGCCACGGCGGCGGGGGCGAGGGCGCCCAGGCGCTCGTTCACCGCGTCAACGGTTTTGGCCGTCTGACTTTCCAGGCTGTAGGCCGCATGGTTCGGATAGCCAAGCAGTTCAGCGCGTTCGGCGCGGATGCGGGCGACCCGGGTGATTTCCTCCCGGTTGTCGAACTCGCCGCCACTGGAACCGCGGCCCATGGAGGTTTCCATGATTTCCTGGCGCAGCGCCCGGTCCGTGAGGGAGGACAGGGCCGGCTGTCCCGTGGTGTTGAGCAGGGGGATGACGTATTTTCCATCCAGTTCGCGGGCCCTCGCGGCTTCGGCGGCGCGGGCGATGCCGGCTTCACCGAGACCGTCCAGCCGGGCCGGATCGTCAACGACGATGGCCTTGGCGTTCACTTCGCCGAGAACATTCTGGGAAAACCGGGTCTGCAGGGACGCCAGTTCGGCATTGTAGGCCTTGAGCTGTTCTTTCTGCTCAGCGTTCAGCAGGGCGCCGGCGCGGACAAAGTCCTTGTAGGTTTCTTCCACCAGGCGATGCGACTCGGGATCCAGCTCGAGCGTATCCCGGGCGTCGTGGATGGCCTGCACCCGCGCGAAAAGGGCTTCGTTGAGCAGGATCGCATCACCATGCGCGGCCAGGCGGGGCGCCATTTCGCTGCGTACCGCTTCGATGGTGTCGTTCGTGTGGGCCGAAGCCATGGCGTAAAACACGCGGGACACCCGGTCGAGAAGGGCGCCGGAGCGCTCCATGGCCACGATCGTATTGTCGAAAGACGCCGGCTCGGGGTTGTTCGCGATGGCGTCGATTTCCGCCAGGTGTTCCTCCATCCCACGCTCGAAGGCCGGAAGGTAGTGATCGTTCTCGATCTGATCAAAGGGCGGATACTGGAGGTAAAGGGAGCTGACGGTGAAAAAGGGGTTGCTCATCTCTGGGGCGGCTTCCGGGGTGATGGCGGCCTCGGCTACGGACTCTGCGGCGGGTGCCGCGGCAGCCGTTTCGGTCTCGGAGTCGGTCTGGCCGCAACCGGCGGCGGCGAAGCCGAACAGGGCTGCGGCGACGGCCGTTGCGATCGTGTTTCGGGTAGTCATGGGGGATTGAAATCCTCTCGGTCGAAAGTGCAGCCGGCAAGGATACCCGAAAACCTGCGCTGACGTTCCCCCTTTCGGACGAATTCCACGACCCTGCCGTGGAGGCGTTCAGACCGTCGTGGGTTTGATCGGCAGGCTCCGGTGTCTCGGCCCACCCGCGGCGCGAATGGCGTTTGCCAGGGCGGGTGCGAAGGTCGGGACACCGGGTTCGCCCAGCCCCGTCGGCGTCGCATCCGTGTTCGTGAAATGCACGTGGATTTCCGGGGGCGCCTCGTTCGCGCGCAATACCGGATAATCGTGGAAGTTCGAGTTGACGACTTCGCCGTCCCTGAAGCTCACTTCCGTGTACAGCGCCAGCGACATGCCCATGATCACGGCCCCCTCCATCTGGGCGGTCGCCTGGTCCGGGTTCAGCACCAGGCCGCAGTCGACGGCGCAGTCCACGCGATGGACCCGAATGTCGTCCCCATCGACCTCCGCGTGCACCACCATGGCGACGTAGGATTCGAAGCTGTGATGCACGGCGATGCCCAGGCCGTGTCCCTCGGGAAGGTCCTTCCCCCAGCCTCCTTTTTCGGCGGCGAGCTCCAGCACGGCGAGCGAGCGTTCCACCTGCTCCTTCTGTTCCGGGTTCGTGTTGTTTCGGTAAATACGGCGATAGAACTCAAGCGGATCCTGCCCGGCCTTTTCCGCCAGCTCGTCCGTGAACGCGTTGATGGCGAAGCCGTAGAAGATGGCGTAAACCGCGCGGTACCAGCCGATGCGGGTATGCGCGGGAGCCAGGCCCGACTCCACCTGCAGATTCACGATGCCGTAAGGGTGGTTGGCCAGTGCTTCCAGGTCGCCTTCCGAAGGCCGGTCCACGGACGGGTTGAAGGTGCTGGCGATGGACGGGAACGCCGCGCGGTGCAGCCACCCCGTCACGTTGCCCTCCTCGTCGAGGGAGGCCTCGATGTGCTGCGCGCTGACGGAATGGTAGAAACCGGTCTTCGTATCCTCCTCGCGAGACCAGGTCAGGTTCACGGGCGCGCCCACGGCCTTCGACAGGGCCGCGGCTTCGTGCACGTAGTCGCATTTGAACTTCCGGCCAAAGGCGCCGCCGGCCATCATGACGTGGACTGTCACGTCGTTCTTGTCGATGCCGAGGAATTTCCCAACCGTGCGTTGAATCCCGGCGGGGTCCTGGGTCGATGCCCAGACCTCGCAGCCATCATCCCGCACCCACACCGTGCTGGCCATGGGTTCCATGGGGGAATGGGAAAGGTGGCCCCCGACGTAGGTGGCCGCGAAGCGCTTATCGGCAGCCTCGAAAGCACCCTCGAGGTTGCCCCGGGTATGCACCGGCTCCGCGCTGGCTTCGACGCGGCGAACGAGCTCCTTTTTATAGGCCGGCGAGTTGTACACCGCGTGGGGACCGGCGTCGAATTCGACCTTCACGCGGTCCAGGGCCTGCTGCGCCTGCCAGGTGGTGTCGGCCACGACCGCGACGCCGCCGAGGGAGCTGTAACCATCATCGATGGGGTCGATCCGGATTACATCCACCACGCCGGGCATGGCCCGCGCTTCGTCGGCGTCGAAAGACCTGACCGTTCCGCCCAGTACCGGCACGTGGCGAATGGCGCCGAATTTCATGCCTGGCAGGCGCGTGTCCGCCCCGTAGGTGCGCGTGCCCACGACCACCTCGCCCATGTCGTGGCGCGGAATCGGTTGGCCGATGTAGCGAAACTGGTCCGGCGTCTTGAGCACGGGCTTGTCCGGCACGGGCAGTTTCGCGGCGGCGGCCGCCACGTCTCCGTAACCCAGCGTTCGGCCGTTCTCACGGTTCCTGATGACGTGGTTTTCGGCGTAGCACACCGAAGGGTCCACGCCCCAGCGCTGCGCGGCGGCGGTGACCAGCATGGCCCTGGCCGCGGCGCCGGCTTCCCGCATGGGCGTGAACATGACATTGATGCTGCGGGATCCCCCGGTCGCCTGCGGTCCGTACTTCTCGTCCGCGTCCCCCTGGAGCACGGTGACCCGCTCCCAGTCGGCTTCGAGTTCATCGGCGACTGCGGCGGGCAGGGCGGTGGAAATGCCCTGGCCCATTTCGCATCGGCCGCAGTACAGCGTGGTGGCGCCGTCCTCGGCGATGTGCACGAAGGCGTTCAATTCCGTCGGGGCCTGCGTGGCCGCTGAATCCGCACGGGCGGGGAGGGGCACCGTCACGCCGAGGGCAAGCCCCCCGGCGACGAGGCCGCTGCCCTGGATGAACGTTCGGCGGGTCAGGTGAAAAGGCTTGGTGCTCCCGGTTGTGTCGCGGCTCATGTCAGGCCTCCGTCGTCGCGGTAGCGACGCTGCGGATTGCTTTCTTGATCCGGTTGTAGGTGCCGCAGCGGCAGATATTTCCCTGCATGGCGTCGTCGATCTCCTCGTCGGAGGGGGACGGATTGCCCCGGAGCAGGCTGGCGGCGTTCATGATCTGACCTGCCTGGCAATAACCGCACTGGGGTACGCGGTGCTCGATCCACGCGAGCTGGAGCGGGTGGGTGCCGTCGTCGCTCAGGCCCTCGATGGTGGTGATCTCCCTGCCGGCGGCCGCACTCACCGGAAGCAGGCAGGAGCGGGTTGCCTGGCCGTCGAGATGGACCGTGCAGGCTCCGCACAGCCCCCGGCCGCATCCGAACTTGGTGCCGGTGTACTGGAGGACGTCGCGCAGTACGTAGAGCAGGGGCATGTTGTCATCCACGTCGATGTCGTGGTCTTTACCGTTGATTCGAAGGGTCGAGGGCATGGTTCGGGTCCGGTGAAGGGTGCGAGGCCTGTTTATACCACGAGACCGCGGAAGGTCCGTGTCCCTTCCGTCATGCCCTGGAGCAGTCCCGGGGCTTCGGGCGTCGTGGCGGAGACAAAAAAAAGCCGGGGCACGCCCCGGCTCTTTTTGGGTCGGCGTTTCCTGGGATCAGGCCGCCTGGCGCTGCTTCAGGAACTCGAGCATGGTGTCGACGTCGCTGACTTCGAACGGGTCCGTCGGGCAGTTGTCTTCCTTGCCCGGCTCGACGAACATTTCGACGATTTCACCGTCGACCACCAGCATGGAGTAGCGCCAGGAGCGCAGGCCGAAGCCCAGGTTGTCCTTGCGCACGAGCATGCCCATGGCGCGGGAGAAGTCACCGCTGCCGTCCGGAAGCAGCTTCACTTTCTCGACACCCTGGTGCTGGCCCCACTGGTACATGGTGAAAGCATCGTTCACGCTCAGGCAGTAGACTTCGTCAACGCCCAGCGCCTTGAGTTCGTCGTACTTCTCCTCGAAGCCCGGCAGGTGCGTGCTGGAGCAGGTCGGCGTGAAGGCGCCCGGCAGGGAAAACACGACAACGGTCTTGCCGTCGAAGATTTCGCTGCTGGTGACGTCCTGCCAGCGGAAAGGGTTCGGGCCTTCGACGCTTTCGTCGCGCACGCGCGTCTTGAAGGTTACGTTCGGTACGGTCTGTTTCATGGTGGTGTTCCTCGCGTTTGGGTTCGGGGTACGGTGAGCAGTTATCCCTCTACAGGTAAGCGCAACCGCCGGGCACTTCAACCCCTGTGGACTCGAAGGGTGGGTTGAAAGGGCGCCAGCGGCATTCCGTTTCTTGGCAAGTATGATCGCAGAGCATCGGTCATCTTAAAAATCGATTGTTTTAATTGGATTCATAGGCAAATCAGATGAGCCCTTCGACGTCACCCCTCGACCCGGCCTTGCCTCTGTGCGAACTGCACCGGCACCTCGATGGAAGCATTCGCCTGGAGACCATCCTGGACCTCGCGCAGCAACATGGCTTACCGCTGCCCGCCGACACGATCGAGGGCCTGGCGCCTTACGTGCACATCGACGATTCGGAGCCTGGTCTGCTGGCTTTTCTCGAGCGGTTCCGTTACCTCGTCGAAGTGCTGGTCGATCTCGATGCCTGTCGGCGCGTCGCGTATGAAAATGTCGAAGACGCATCCCGCGAGGGCATCGATCTCGTGGAGCTCCGTTTCAGTCCGTGGTTCATGGCCGAGCGCCACGGCCTGGCCGTGCCCGGGGTGGTCGAGGCTTGCATCGACGGGGTCCGCGCCGGTGCCGAGGATTTCGGGGTCACGGTGGGACTGATCGGCATCCTCAGTCGGACCTATGGCCCGGAAACCTGCAGCCAGGAACTCGACGCCCTGTTGCGGCACCGGGATGGCCTGGTCGGCATGGACCTGGCGGGAGACGAGGCAGGTTTTCCGCCCGTCCTGTTTCGTGAGCACTTCGAACGCGTCCGGGACGCGGGACTGGGCGTGACGATCCACGCCGGGGAAGCGGCCGGACCGGAAAGCGTCTGGTCCGCAATTCGCGATCTCGGCGCCCAGCGCATCGGCCACGGGTTCCGCGCCGTCGAGGATCCGGAGCTCGTGGCGTACCTGGCGGACCACGCCATCGGCCTGGAGTGCTGTCCGACCTCTAACCTGCACACGAGCACGGTCGCCAGCTACCCGGACCATCCCATCGCCTCCCTGGCGGCAGCCGGCGTCCCGTTCTGTCTGAACACCGATGACCCGGGAATCTCAGCGGTCACCCTGCGCCACGAGTACGAGGTGGCCGGGCCGGCCGTGGGTTTGAATACCGAGCAGCTGCGCGCCTCCCAGGCTTTCGGGCTGGCCCTGTCGTTCGTGCCGGAATCCGACAAGGCGTTGCTCACCGCGCGTTGCCGCGCCAGGGCCGCGGATACTGCCCCGGACCGGGCGGACGACGCCTAGACGCGGAAGGGGGGCAGCGTGGGGCGCTGCAACCAGTTTTCCGACGACCAGGCCGAGTTTTGATCGGCGAAATGAAACGTCAGGGCGGTGCGGCGACCGGGGGACAGATTGGCCGCGCTGGCGTGGGGCAGGTGATCGTGAAAAAGCACGAGGCTCCCTGCCGGGACCTCCAGGGCGACCGCGTCGCTGTCCGAGGGCCAGGGGGTCTCATCCAGGGTTTCCAGCTGTCCGACGCGTGTGTTCCAGTCGACCCGGTATCGCTCACGCAGCGGTCCCCGGTGGCCGCCCGATTCGACCAGCAAACAACCGTTTTCGCGGGTCGCGTCCTCGAGTGCGATCCAGGCGCCGAGGACGCTTGCCGGTTCCGTGTAGAGGTAGCTCGCATCCTGGTGCCAGCGAACGGCCCCGCCGATTTCCGGTTGCTTGAAGATCACCATGCTCTGCCAAAGCAACGGCTGGTCAAGGCCCAGGTCGCGGACGGCGCCGGATAGCACGGGCTGGCGGGCGATCTCGCCGATCGCCGGGTCCCGGTCATGGAGGGCGTGCCCCAGCTTGTTGATGGAGCGATCCAGGGGCCGGGTGAGGTTGCCGTGCTCGTCCACGGCGCCTTCCTCGAGAAAATATTCGATGGTTTCGGCGGAGCGGAAAAACACCTCGTCGCGTCCGCGATCCTCGTCCTCCGTGGAGAAGATGCTGCGGTGTCGGGACGGGTCGAAGCCTGCCTGCAGCCGTTCGATGGCCTGAACCGCTCTGGCGCATGCGGCGGGATCGATGGCTGCTTCCAGGACGAGAAAACCGTTTTTCCGATAGGTCTCCACCTGCGAGGGCGAGAGCGCAACGGGCTGTGTTGGGGTGTTCGTCTGTGCGTCTTTCCGAGTCATCTTCCTGGCAATCGGTTCGTGGTCACGAAATCGTCATCCGGACTGGCTAGGGTATCAGCACTGAGCTTCTTGTTGACTGTGCCCCGGTCACGGTTCTCCCCGAGACCAGCACGCAAGGTACTCTGAGCCTTGACCGCCCGCGCTGTGCGCCGGGCGGTTTTTTTTGGTGGCGACTTGCTATGATGGAGCCCAAGGGGACAGGCGGGGGAATCGAGGCGCCGAGCCGTGGGCAGTTGGATCACCAAAATCGCCGTTATCGTGTTCGCGCTGATCTGGCTGACGGCGGCGTGGATATACGTCTCGAGCATGCGCATGATCGACCGCCAGTACGTACCGGTCTCGCGCAACCTGTCTTCCGTGTCCGACCCCAGGCGCCTGGCGGAGGGCGAGCGGCTGGCCAACATCTTCGGTTGCGCCGACGCCTGCCACGGCGACCGCATGCAGGGCGCCGTCATCTACGAGCACCCGCTCAACGGCCGCCTCGTAGCGCCCAATCTGACCCGGGCCGTTCGAGAGCGAACCCTGCCCGAGCTCGAAGCGATCGTCCGCCAGGGCATCAACCCCGACGGAACCTCCGTGTTCGGCATGCCGTCATCGTCCTACGCCGTCATGACCGATGATGATCTCAGCGCGATCCTCGGTTACATCCGCCAATACCCCTTGCAGCCCAGCGCTCCCGGAGAATCCGACTACGGTTTACTCACGCGCTGGAAAATCGTGAACGGGGAGTTGGCCGTACAGGCGGAGAACAACATTCACCAACCCTGGAGAAACACGTTCCGCAACAACGAAACCCGGCTCGGCGAGTATCTCGCCTTACTGGCCTGCAGCGACTGTCACGGGGCGGACCTCGAGGGCATTCCCGGCCTGGCGCCCAGCCTGGACCGCATTCACGATTACGACGAGTTCGAGTTCGTGGATCTGCTTCAGCGAGGGATGGCGCCGGGAGAGCGACCCCTTGCCCTGAAACAAGAGGTCGCCCAACGGCGATTCAGCCTGCTGACCGAAGACGAGATGGACGCGCTTTTCGTCTTCCTGAAAACCCGACCCTAGGGCCAGGGTTTATCGCCTGGCCCCGCTCCGGACGGTACTGAACCGGGGTTTGTTAAGCCGGGATTGTTAAAGTTGTGTTATTGTTCGCGCGCGAGCCGTCCCAATCCCTGCCGGAGCGAACCCTTTTCCGGGTCGAATCACACGGTTGCAGTGGTCCACTCGCGTCAAGGCTGTCACGAGCAGGCGGCCAAGTTCCCCCAAATTCCACAGGCAGAACCATGAAAAACATGTTTTCCCGAACCCTGATCCACACCGCCGTCGTTACGGCCCTGGCAGCGACCGCCGGCCCGGTCCTCGCCCAGGACGAAGACAGCGCGAGCAATGTGCTCGAGGAAGTCATCGTCACGGCCACGCGCCGTGAGGAAAGCCTCCAGGACGTGCCGATTTCCGTCGCCACCCTCTCCGGCGAGCGCTTCGAAACGCTGTTCAACGGGGGCGAGGACGTGCTTGCGCTGTCCGGCCGTGTTCCGGGCCTCTACGCCGAGTCCTCCAATGGACGCGCGGCGCCGCGTTTCTACGTTCGCGGCCTCGGCAACATCGACTTCGACCTCGGCGCCTCGCAGCCCGTGTCCTTCATCATGGATGACGTCGTGCTGGAAAACGTGGTGCTGAAGAGCTTTCCGCTCTTCGATGTCGAACAGGTGGAAGTGATCCGCGGGCCCCAGGGCACGCTCTTCGGCCGCAACACCACGGCCGGCATCGTCAAGGTCAACACCCGCCGTCCCACGGAAGAGTTCAACGCCTTCGTTCGCGGCTCCCTTGCCACCTACGGCACCGCGGACGTGGAAGCCGCCGTGGGCGGCGGCTTCGCGGACAACAGCCCCTGGGCCTTCCGGATCTCGACGATCTACCGTACCCGGGACGACTGGATCAGCAACGGTTTCACCGGCGAGAACGATGTGATGGGCGGTTACGAAGAGGTCGCCGGACGTCTTCAGCTGCAGTACGAGACCGACAATTTCCGTGCGCTGGGCATCGTTCAGGCCCGCGATCTCGACGGTACGGCGTCCATCTTCCGCGCCAACATCTTCGACACCGGCAGCAACGACCTCAACCAGAACTACGACCGGGATCGGGTCTTTTACGACGGCGGGGACAACAACCCGCAGCGCTACGAGAACCAGGGCTACACCCTGAACCTCGAGTGGCTGTTCGACAACGGCATGACGCTGACCTCCATCACCTCGTTCCAGGACGCCGAAGGGTCGAGCCGGGGTGACATCGATGGGGGCGTCGTTGACTTCTCGAACTCCACGCCGTGCCCGGCTGGCATTGTCTGTGACCCGGCCGCCCCGGTGTTCGGCGTGCCCACGCTGACCTTCCCCGGCACCATCATCGTGCCGTCCGTGACCGAGGATGGCGCCGATACGGACCAGTTCACGCAGGAACTGCGCCTGGCCAGCAACACGAGCGGCCCCTTCAGCTGGCAGACGGGCCTTTACTACTTCGATTCCAGCCTCCAGGTGGAAACCGACTCGTTCGCCTCGCTGGGCCAGAACACGCGCGTCCAGTATGACAACGAGGCCTGGGCCATCTTCGGCCAGGGCGCTTACGACCTGAATGATGCCTGGACCCTTACCGCCGGTCTCCGTTACACGGAAGACGAGAAGAAATACCGGGTGCTACAGTACTCCGGTCTCTGGGAAAGTATCGGCATTCCGCCGATCGCGCCGCTGAGCGTCGAGGACGACCAGGTCAGCTGGGATGTGGCGGCCAACTGGGCTTTTGCGGATTCGCAGGTGCTCTTCGGACGCATTGCCTATGGTTTCCGGGGACCGACCATCCAGGGGCGTGACGTTGCCTTCCTGGAATTCCCGACCATCGCGGATTCCGAGACGGTCACGTCCTACGAGATCGGCTACAAGGCGGACCTGCTCGATGGCCGCATGCGCCTGAACGCCGCCGTGTTCACCTACGAGGTGGACGACATCCAGTTGTCCATCATCGGTGGCGCCACCAACACCAACCAGGTGATCAACGCCGACCGGGCCGACGCCACCGGTTTCGAACTCGACATGGAGTGGCTGCTGACGGAGAACATCCTGGTGACCTTCGGCTACGCCTACAACGACACGGAGATCAAGGACCCGAACCTGTTCGTGGTGCCCTGTGGCTCGGGTCTTTGCCAGGCGGCCTCCGAGGTTAACGAGAATGGCCAGGTGCCGGTCAATGGCAATCCGCTCCCGCGTACGCCGGAGAACAACTTCAACTTCACCCTTCGCTGGAGCTTCCCGCTCGGCGACACGGCGGAGATTTACGTGTTCACCGACTGGACCTACTGGGGTGAAAACCAGATGTCCCTGTACCGTACGCCGGAATTCATCACGGATTCCCAGTACGAGGGCGGTCTGCGCATCGGCTACGCGAACTTCGAGGGCGATTGGGAAATCGCGGCTTTCGGTCGCAACATCACGGACGAGGACAACGTGCTCGGCTACGTGGATTTCTCAAACAACACCGGCTTCGTCAACGAGCCGGCCATCTGGGGCCTCGAGCTTCGCAAGAACTTCGGGGTTTACTGAGCCTGGCTCGACTCCGATACCGCGAAAAACCCGGCCGCCTGGCCGGGTTTTTTGTGTCTGTTCTCCATGCAAATCTGGAGGCGTGGGTGCGGGTCCTGGGTCCTGGGCTTTCCGGCCGGTCTTGCGGCCTTCGGCTTCCCTCACGGGCGACGGCATTCCGGCTTCGCTTCTTTCGCTGCGCGAAAACCGCAAGGCCTCCACTGCCTGCCCTGCCTGCGCTTGTTGGGACCGGCTCGCACGATTTCCTTTCGTGGCCCGTGAGCCATAACGGCGCTCGCCTATGGCCTGCGGCCATTCCCAGTCGCTCCGGCTCACTCGGCGCAAGCCCTGATGGGCCGGAAAGCCCAGGACCCAGGACCCGCACCTGTGCCTCCGAGTTTTCCGCAGAGATGAAAAAGCCGGCGCGAGGCCGGCTTTTCGGGTTACAGGGACTCCAGGATTAGCGACTGTCGCCCATCTGCTTCTGGCGCAGCTCCCAGCGCTCCTGGGCGTCGAGACACAGAGTGGCGATGGGGCGTGCCTCGAGGCGAGCCAGGCCGATTTCTTCGCCGGTCTCCTCGCAGTAGCCGTATTCGCCTTCATCGACCCGGGACAGGGCCTGGTCGATCTTCTTGATCAGTTTGCGGTAACGATCACGGGTCCTCAGCTCCAGGCTGTTTTCCGTTTCACGGGTCGCGCGCTCTGCCTCGTCACCCACGTCGCGAACCTCGTCGCGGAGGTTGCTGATGGTTTCGCGGGACTCTTCCACCAGCTCGGCGCGCCAGGTCAGCAGCTTTTGCCGGAAGTACTCCAGCTGCTTCGGCGACATGTACTCTTCCTTTTCGGAGGGCTTGTAGCCTTTGGGCAGTTTGACGGCGGTGGCAGTCATGAATTTAACTCCTGTAAGTTCTGCATTTATTTCATAACCTAATGAAATAAAAGATTAATCCTTTTGCCCCGAGGGAAAGCGGGGGCGGGAAAGACCCCGTTTTATATACGAACCCCTGTCGTTGGGCAAGTGTTTTTTGCCTTCGTCGCGTCGGAGGCTTACCCTGCGCGCATGCAGCGCATTCTTCTGGGACTCATCCGGGCCTATCAGCTCATCCTTTCGCCGATCGTGGGTTACCACTGCCGGTTCACGCCGAGCTGCTCGCGTTACGCCACCGAGGCGATCCAGCTGCACGGTTCCGCCCGGGGAACCTGGCTCGCGATTCGCCGCATCGCCCGCTGCCACCCCTTCTGCGAAGGCGGCCTGGATCCGGTTCCCCGACCTGCCGGGGAAGCGCCTCCGGCCGCGGCGCCGTCCGAAGATCGCCCCCCGGACGGCTGACCCCTTCTCCGGGCGTCGCGCGTCAGTACAATAGCGGGCCAAACGACACGGAGTAGCACCATGGGATTTCTTGACGGCAAACGCGCCCTCATCGTCGGCGTCGCCAGCAACCGCTCCATCGCCTGGGGCATCGCGGAGGCGATGCACCGCCAGGGCGCGGAACTGGCCTTCACCTACCAGACGGAGAAACTGAAGAAGCGCGTCGACATGATCGCCGAAAAAACCGGTTCGGAGATCGTGCTGCCCCTCGACGTCAGCGAGGACGCGCAGATCGACGCGGTGTTCGAACAGCTCGGGGAACACTGGGACGGGCTCGACATCCTGGTGCATGCCGTGGCCTTTGCGCCCCGGGACCAGATTCAGGGAGACTACATGGACGCGGTGAACCGGGAGGGCTTCCGCATCGCGCACGACATCTCCAGCTACAGCTTCGCCGCCCTGGGCAAGGCCGCCCGGCCGCTCATGAAAGGACGGAACGGCGCCCTGCTGACCCTGAGCTACCTGGGCGCCCTGCGCGCCCTGCCGGGCTACAACGTCATGGGCCTGGCCAAGGCCTCTCTCGAGGCCAACGTGCGCTACATGGCCAACAGCCTCGGCCCGGAAGGCACGCGGGTGAACGCCATTTCCGCCGGCCCCATCAAGACGCTGGCCGCCGCGGGCATCGGCAATTTCCGCAAGATCCTGGATCACATCACCCAGACCGCGCCCCTGCGGCGCACGATCACCGCCGAGGAGGTTGGCAACGTCGCGGCGTTCCTGTGTTCGGACCTGGCGTCCGGGGTGACCGGCGAGATCACCTACGTGGATTCGGGATACAGCATTCTCGGTATTCCCGAACTCTGAAACCCCGGATACCGAGACGGTACCCGGGTCAGGCCTCAGCGGGAACCGCCGAGGTTGTCTTCGAAGATCTGCACGTCGGCACGCTCACGCAGCTGGCGCACCAGGGCCCAGCTTTCCACGCTCGCATTGATCGTGCCCATCATGGCGCGCGCCTGGCGCGAGGCCAGGGGAGCGTCGTCCGCCACTTCGCCGTCGGTCACGGACTGCAGGGCGACCAGGCTGTAGCCGGTCATGCCTTCGATCACGTGCAGCGCCGGCGAATCGTTTTCCGGACGGGGCAGCTTGAATACGTTCTGCACGACCACGGGATCCGGCGCGAGTGACCGGCGGTCAGCGGCCTCGACGGTCTCGAGATTCAGGCCTTCCGCCTCCGCAACCGCTTCCAGCGCCTCACCCGCTTCGATGCGGGCTTTCAACGCCTCTGCGCGCTCCCGGGCCCGGGTCATGGCCAGTTCCTCGCGAACCCCCTGCTCCACCGCGTCCCGAACCTCTTCGAACGACTGGGTGCGCACGGGTTCGTGCTCCAGCACCCGGATCACGACCGCATCGGTCGGTCCCAGGTCGATCAGGTCGCTGGCGGAATCCTGCAGCAGCACGAGCTCGGAGAACGCGGCCTCGACCACGTCCGGGTTGCTCGCGATGCCCTGGCCACCGGCGCGGGTAAAGGGCCCCTCGGTCTTGATCTCGAGACCGAGATCCAGGGACGCAGCCTCCAGGGTCGTGGGGTCTTCGTAGACGATGTCCACGAGGCGATCGGCCAGGTCCAGGAAAGCACGCTCGGCGGTGGACTCACGCGCCTCTTCCAGCAGGACCTCGCGGGCCTCCTCGAAGGACATGCCGCTGGAAGGCTCGATGTCCGTGAGCTTGATGATGTGCCAGCCAAATCCGGTCTGCACCGGGTCGGAGATCGGCTCGTCCAGCGTCAGTTCGAACGCGGCCGCTTCGAAGGACTCTGCCATGATGCCGGGCTCGAGGAATCCGAGGTCACCCCCGAGGCTCGCGGAGCCGATATCCTCGGAACTCGCCTCGGCCAGCGTGGCGAAATCTTCCCCGGAGAGGGCCTGGGCAGCAATGGCCTCCGCCTGCAGGCGGGCCGCTTCGATTTCGCCCTGCGGCGCGCTGGCCGGCGCCTCGATGAGAATGTGGGAAACCCGGCGTCGCTCGGGCGTGATGAACCGTCCCTTCTGGGCCTCGTAGGCTGCGCGCAGGTCCTCGTCCGACGGCAGCTCGCCCTCGGGCAACACGGAGCCGTCGATCTCGAGGAACTCGATGGTCACCTGCTCCTCGGTCTGGAAGCGGCCCTGGTTGTCTTCATACCAGGCGCGCAGTTGCTCCTCGGGCAGGGTCTCGGGCACGGACGCCACGTCCGAAGGAACGGTGAGGGCCTGGAAGTCCCGCGTCTGCTCCGTCAGCGCCACGAACTCCCGGTATTCCCGGTCCGTGGCGAAGCTCGAACTGCTGATGGCCTGCGGCAGGGTCGAGACCGCTGCCGACTGGCGCAGCTGCGATTCGAACTGAGGCACGCTCATGCCCATGGCGGCGACCCGCGCCTGGTACACGTCCGCGTTGAACGCGCCGTCCACCTGGAAGGCCGGAATGTCGCGGATGGTCTGCGCGAGGCGCTCGTCATCCACGGCGAACTCCAGGGACTCGGCCGCCTGGCGGAGCAGTTCCTCGTCGATCATCCGGTCGAGATGCTCGAGACGCGCCACCGTGCTGTCGTAGTCCGACGGGTCGAAGCTGTCGCCGAGGCGTTGCTGCATCTGGCGCCGATAGTTGATGAAACTCTGGTTGAAGGCCTCGGAAGTGATCTCTTCCTCGTTCACGAGGGCAACCTGGTTGCCGCTGCCCGCCGAGAGATATTCATTCACGCCGACGAAGGCGAAGGGAACGATAAGCACTCCCAGGAAAACGACGGCGAGCATGCCGGTAAGGCGTTCACGAATCCGTTGCAGAAGCATCGTAGCGGTCTTTCCGTTTGTTTAGCTGTGATTCTTCATCAGCTGTGTTTCAGGGGCTTCAGAACTGAGCAAAAAGAAGGGCGCCGGTGGCGCCCTTCTCGGTAGTGGCGGAGTGGACGGGACTCGAACCCGCGACCCCCGGCGTGACAGGCCGGTATTCTAACCAACTGAACTACCACTCCTGATTTTGGTGGGTGCTGACGGGCTCGAACCGCCGACCCTCGCCTTGTAAGGGCGATGCTCTCCCAACTGAGCTAAGCACCCCGCGAAAGGCGCGTCAGTTTACGGCATCTTTCAGCGCT
>JAZBOL010000130.1:0-3902 GCA_036351115.1 Lysobacterales bacterium
ATACTCGGCCTCGAGCGCAAGGCGCCGATCCGCAAGGGAAAACCCGGTCTCCGCAGGACCCGCCCGCGGGAATCGCCGGTCATCTTTTCAACCACCGGACCGCGCTATCCTGCGCGGCCGGCAAGCCTGTAAAGGTCAGGCAGGCCGGGCGTGCGCCTGGCAGCTGTGAATATCGGCTGTCACGAGGCAGGAACATCTGACCGGACCGGACTGCGATGGTGGGCAGTCGTTTCGACGAGGAGGCGGACATGCCGTACGACCGCGAGGACGGACACAGGGCAGGTGGCGTGGCTGCGGATTTCCGGCCCGGGCGGATCGCCCCGGATTTCCTGGTAGAGCGTCCTGGTTCGGCCCCTTCCACCTTTTACGAACTGTTCTGCGGACGCAGCACCGTGGTCTTTTTCGCGCCGGGCCCGCGCTCGCTGGAGCCTTTCGCGGAACTGGGCCAGCGCGAACAGGTGCTGGCGGTGATTTCGGCAGCTGCAGAGGCGGTGGCGGCAGGTTCGCCCCTGCCATCGATTATCGATGACGGGAGCATTACCCGCGCCTTCCTCGGCGTCGAGCGCCTGGATCACGCGGTCGCGGTCGTACTCCGCCCGACCCTGGCGCTTGCCGCCGAACTGCACGGGCCGACCCCCGCGATGATCGAGTCGATCCTGGCGGAGATGCCCTCGGCCGCGGTTCTCACCTGCGCGGACACGGCACCGGTCCTGATGGTCCCGGACGTGTTGTCGCCGTCCCTGTGCCGCGATCTCGTTTCCGCCCACGAGGCAGACAACTTCGAGAGCGGGATGCTGCGCGAGCGTGGCGGCCAGGTCGATCTGGTGCCGGACCCGACGGCCAAGCGCCGGCGTGACCACCGCCTGGCAGACCCGGCCCTGGTCGGGGCCGTTACCGCCGCGCTGGAAGAGCGCCTGCTTCCGGCGATCGGGCGGGCCTTCCACTACCCGGTCACCCATCTGGAGTCCTACAAGGTGGTCGCCTACGATGCCCGCGGCGGCTACTTTCGCCTGCACCGCGACAACGTGACGCCGGATGCCAGGCATCGTCGTTTCGCCCTGTCGCTCAACCTGAACGCGGAATACGCGGGCGGCGAACTGGTGTTTCCCGAGTTCGGTTCGACCCGCTACCGACCGCCGGCCGGCGCTGCCATGGTGTTCTCCGGAACCCTGCTGCACGGGGTGCGCGACGTGACCGCGGGGCGGCGGTACGTGCTTTTGAGCTTCCTGTGGGGGGACGAGCCGGCCTGAGGCCGGCCCGTGTCGTGATCGGGCGTCCCTGCCCGAGCCTGCCTCCATGCGTCAGCAGTCTGCCTGCTTACAGGCCAACCACGCCGCCGTCTTCGCGGGTGATGACGATGGTCGACGAACGCGGGCGCTCGCCCTGCGGGTTGACCGTAGGTTCCGGATCGCCCGGGTGGCGGTAGACGTTGCCGCTGTCCGGCCAGTTGCTGGTGAAGCTGCCGACACCGGAGCGGTCGCCCGGGTGCTGGAAGTTCACGAACAGTGTCTTGCCGTCCGGTGTCGAGACCACGCCGGTGCACTCCTGGTCGTTCGGGCCGGACAGGAAGCGCCTGATCTCGCCGGTGATCGGGTTGGCGGCGAGCATGCCGTTTGCCCCGAAGTCGCCGCTGGAGCTCGTGCCCGCTTGCTGCGAGCCGCTCATGTCGGTCTGGATCCACAGGGTGCCGAACTGGTCGATCCAGACGCCGTCCGGGCTGGCGAAGATGTTGTCCTCGTTCAGTGCCGGGCCGCCCTCGGTCGGCAGCACCTGGCTGTCGTTCTCCGGCCCGGCCAGGACGAAGATGTCCCACTCGAACCGGGTCGCATCGGCACGGTCACGCTCCTCGCGCCAGCGGATGATGTGACCGGTGGCGTTGTTGGCGCGGGGGTTGGCGGCATCGGTCTGGGCGTCGGTGCGCCGCGTGTTGTTGGTCATGGTCATGTAGACCTCGCCGGTCTCAGGATGCACAGCGCCCCACTCCGGGCGGTCCATCTTGGTCGCGCCGACCACGTCGGCCGCCAGGCGGGTGTTGACCAGCACGTCGGCTTGGTTCTTGAACTCGACCCCGGCAAGCTTGGCCGCGGCACGGAAGTTGCGGTCCTTGATGTCCAGCGCCAGCCATTCGCCGGTGCCATCGTCGTTGAACCTGGCCACGTACAGGGTGCCTTCATCGAGCATCTTGCCGGGCCGGGTCCAGCCCTTCATGACCGGCCACCACGGAAACCGGGTGACGAACTTGTAGACGTACTCGAAGCGGGCGTCGTCACCCATGTAGAAGGCCAGGCGCTGGTTCTGGCGCGGCGGCGAGAACACGCAGCCCTCGTGGGCAAAGCGGCCCATGGCGGTGCGTTTCTTCGGCGGACTGTCCGGGTCGAAGGGGTCGATCTCGACCATCCAGCCCATGGTGTTGGGTTCGTTGTGGTAGTCGGTGAGCGCGCTGCCCTTGATCGAGGCATCAAAGCGGACGTACTGGTCCTCGCCGCTCTGGGCCAGTTCCCAGCCGTAGCGGCTGTTGCCGGTGGGCACGCCGTAGCGGCTATGCTCGCGCGGGATCTCGATGTCGATGTCGTTGGCCGCGAGCAGCGCGTTGAACTCGCCGAGCAGGCTGCGGCCATTGTCGTCCAGTGTGTCGCCGGCCTGGGTGTAGACGTTGGTGGTCGTCTTCTGGTCGAAGGTCTCGTCGATCACCCCGATGACCTCTTTCCGCGCGGCGTCGAAGCGGGCGACGTATTCACCCTGGCGCTGGTTCTGTCCCTTGAAGCCGAGCTTGTCGAATAGTGCCGAGATGCGCGTGGACTGGACGTCGTTCTTGAAGTAGCCGGCCCAGTTTTCCTCGCAGGTCAGGTAGGTGCCCCAGGGGGTGTAGCCGTGGGCGCAGTTGTTGATGGTGCCGCGGGTCATGGTGCCGTTGCGGCTGAACTTGGTCCGGACCAGCTCGCTGCGGCGGACCGGGCCATGGATCTCGATCGGGGTGCCGGCAGTGACGCGGCGGTTGTACCTGCTGCCTTGCACCACCTCCCACTCACCGGTGTGCTTCGATTTCTTGACCTCGACCACGCTCACGCCGTGAGCCGCTATCTCCTTGCGGACTTCGTCGGTGGGGCGAACGCCGTTCGACAGGGTCGGCCCGTTGACGTGCAGGACCCGGGCGTCGACATACTCGTGGTTGATGCACAGCAGGCCGTGACCGTTCGGGTCGTCCTTCATCGGGAAGTAGTGCATGCCGTCGTGGTGCGAACCGACCTGCTGTTCCTGCTCCTCCCCCGTGTTGCCGTTCACGCCGTCGTAAGCCGGGTAGCTTCCGGTGATCGGCGTGCCCCAGGGGCACAGCACCTGGGCGCGGTAGCCCTCGGGCAGGGTGGTGGAGTCGGCGCGGGTGACCGGGATCGGGTCGAAGCCGAGCGAGGGGCTCAGACTGGTGGCCGACGCGGCCTGGCTGGCCGAGGCCGGCGCGGCGCCACGGCCGGCTGCCTGCACGGCGCCGGCGCCGAGCATGCCAGCCACGGCCATGGTCAGGCTGCCCCCGATCAGTTCGCGGCGCGACAGGCGGCGCTCGAGAATCTCGCCGAAATGGGTGTTGTCGGAATGGTTGCTGAGCGGTTCGTCGCCGCTGTCCACACCGTTGGTGAATAGGTTGTTCTCACTCACGTTGCTAGCCCCTGTTGGCAGTGTTCTTGGGAGCAGCGAAGATAGTTCCCGCGCGTGAAGGGCTTGTGACGGAATGATGAAGCTTTGCCCGGATTCCCATGCAGAAATCAGGGGTCGGCTGGCAGACAATAAAAAACCCGGCCGAAGCCGGGTTCCGTTGCTCTGCGCCGGATTGATCAGCCGGCGTAGTTCGCTGCGACGAAGTCCCAGTTGACCAGCTTCCAGAACTCCTCCAGGTACTTCGGGCGCGC
>JAZBOL010000131.1:0-2918 GCA_036351115.1 Lysobacterales bacterium
AATGTTCACGTCCGCGTTGTCCGCGTAGATCTGGCCGGTGCCCCGCTCTTCGAAGAACGCCCGGTCCGCCGGGTAGAACAGGGTGCCGTCCGCATTGAAGGACTTGTCCTGGATCGCGATGGGCATCTCGCGGACCTCGTCCCTCATGCAGCGCGCCCGCGGCGGGATGGGCCCGGTGCACTGCAGCCCGGGTACGGCCGAGGTGTCGACCTCCACCCAGGGTCCGAACGCCGGGTTGTCCACGTCCCAATCCGCTACCTGGATGGCGCAGGGGATCTCCGTCCAGGTGTCGGCGTTGATGTTGTACGTGACCGTGGTACCGCTCTCGTCCACATCCCTCGGGTAGCCGTACAGGTCCGTGGTCATCGCGTTGCGCAGCTGCAGGCGGGTCCCGGTCCTCTCACCCGGAACCCACGGAATGCCGTCGAAACCGCTGACCGTCACCTGCAGCCGCAGGCCGCCGGTGGAGATCTTGTTCAGCGTGGCGTCGAGCACCTCCGGCTGATCCGCATCGACGTTGTCCGGCGCGTTGGAGATGCAGTTCGGGTCCCGACCGGCCTGCGGCGCCGGACCCGGCAGCACGCCGGAGATCAGCCCCGTTTCGCCGTCGTCCTCCTCGCGGATCAGCCAGAAGCCGGCGCCGGCGGCATAGACGTTGAGCCGGGTGATGCCGAGCGTGTGATCGTGGTACCAGAGGGTCGTCGACGGCTGGTCGTTCGGGTAGATGTCGAGCGCGTAACCCTCGCCCAGTGCGTCCTCCGTGTCGGCGCCCTCGCCGCTCTCGAAGAAGGTGCCGTTGCAGTCGAAGTCGTCCCGCGTCGTGTCGGTCTTGGGGTAGCCCTCAACGTTGATGCAGTCGATGTTCTCCGCGTCCGGCAGCCACCAGGCCTCCGGATAGCCATCGCTGCCCGGGCCCACGTGGGCGCCGTGCACGTGCACCACCATCGGCACCGGCCCGGTGTAGGGCTCCGCCGAGGCCCCGCGACAATCGGTGCGCGGGATGCCATCCATGCAGTCCTGGTTCGGCGCGGCCCAGTGCAGGGTCTGGTCCACCAGCGGGTCGCCGTTCTCGTCCTTGAGAATGTGCCTCAGGTACCTGCCGTTCCCCTCGCGAACCAGCTCGTTGATCCACTTGATCCTGGACTCCGTGTCCTTGGTGACTTCGATGGTGAAGCTCGGGTGATTGAAGGTGCTCTCGTCGTCAGGGTTACCGTAGGCCCAGAGCGGGGTCCTGGGCAGGCGCTGGCCGTTGAGGTCGCGCCTGGGCAGCATGCGCTGGCGAATCTGCCGCTGCGCCACCTCCACGTCCAGGGGCTCCTCGCCGCCGGCGTCGTCGTACAGCACCGGCGGGATCACCAACGGGGTCACGTATTTGGGAATGATGGTCGGGTCCAGCGTGCCGCCGGGCAGGGCCTGCGCAAGCAGGCTGGCGCTGGCCAGGCACAAGGGCACGCCGGTCAAGACCGGCACGGCTCTAGGCAGAGCAAAGCTCTGGGTTGACATGCTTCTCCTCCTGTTTGCCCGCAACGGGCATCGATTCTGAGTCTGTCTCCCCGTCACGTGACCGAGTGGTCCGATCCGCCGAGGATTTCGGGTCGTCGCCTGTTCGTGGCCGCGATGCTGCGGAGCGGGATCTCAGATCCTGCTCTTGTTATTAGCTATTGCTCGATGCCTGCGCCGAGCCGTCGCGGCCCGCGTCTCGACGCTCCCTATTACTGCCGCCAGAGTCCGAGCGAAACGCTAAGCCATAGGTCGGAAAACCGGCATCAGTCGCGCCCCTAACCTCGGTCACGCGATCGCTGAGCTGCATGGCGGGCCTTTTCTGCGCCGTTTCCAAGGCTTTTCCGCCAGAGACACGCACGCTTCGTCTGAGCCCCGGCGGCCAGCGGGCGGGCGGATGAGCGTGGGGTCGGGGCGATCCATGGAGATGTGCACTCCGCCGTCACTCAAGCCCTATTGGTATTAGCAAACCAAAACATTGCCATAGCGGTTTGTGATGTCCCGTTCCCGAGGCGCGTGACGTCCGCGCGTCGTGTGCGAAGACGCGGTTCGCGCGGTCGCGAATCGTGGAAAACCACAATGCCGATTGTGGGTAAAAAGAATGATCCCCGATGCGCATACAGGTAATGGCCCGACTTCAAACCTCCTCGCGATCAAACCAGGATGCCGCTCGCCGGGAATGTCATTGCGGCGGGACGAGGGGGTCGGTGGGCCAAGGCACCGGCACGTGGACGCACCCCTCCCACCGCTGGCGCGCCTTGGTGTCGAGTGATGCGATGGGTGTCGTGGCAAGAGGCACCGTCACAGGCTCGGACGGCACGGACGGAGACCGGATCGGCGCTGATGGACCAGCCCGGCGATGGCCGATCCCCGGGAGATAAGAATCAGCAGCCCAAGGCGGGGCAACTGGGCGATTGGCGGCTTCCGGAGATTCTTAAGGAGCCGCGCGTCTCAATCAGCACTCTCTTTTAGGAGGAGTCCATGTCAAGCAGAGCACTGGCGCTCGCCATATCGGTGGCGCTATCGGCGGGGATGACCGTCTCGGCATTCGCCGACGATGGTCAGATCCTGCGCCGTCAAATCTCGAGCCCGCCGGGCCTCACAGAGGACCCGGAACCCGAAGGTGAACACGCGTTCATCACCACGATGGGCTTCCTGGTGCCCACGCAGCGGGCGAACGGTGCCCTCGAGCCCGTCGAGTACTACAACATCGACGACGTCCTCGTGAAGACCGAGGACAAGGCGAAGCCCCTGATCAGCGTCTACGTCTACGGCCCCGTCATCGGGTTCGACGACTTTTCGCAGTCCGGGTTCCCCGGCCACGGCCGGCGCGACGCCTTCGGTGCCGTGAGCCTGGACGACGGCGAGACCTGGAAGGTGACCAACCTGTCCAACTCCGGCGACCTCGACGTCTTCCC
>JAZBOL010000132.1:0-41177 GCA_036351115.1 Lysobacterales bacterium
ACCTGGCGCAGGAGGGCCGCATTCTGGTCCTGCAGGGCTTCGATCTGGTCCTGCTGGGCCTGGATCATTTCCCACATTTCCTCGAGCGAAGGCGTTTCCTGGGCGTACAGGGCTGGCGAAGCGAGCGCAAGGGCCAGGGCAAGCGCTGTTTTTTGCGGCGGGGGCAGGCTTTTTCGTGTCACGTTTCCATCCTCGTCGACGTTGCGACTGCTACGGGCGGGGCTGGCGTCGTTGTTTTCCTGTTCACCAGCCCCCGAGGACAGGAATGATCCGCACGGCACGTGCAAATCACACGACCGGCGTCGTTAAATTATAGTTGAAGAATTCGCGCACATCATGACAAGGGCGTCTCGGTGCCGGCGTTTACATTGATGCCTGTGGGACTCCGCCCTATGCTCAACGGCAGGAGGCCAGCCGTCGCCGGCCCGACGGGGAAAATGAACGATGAATGACTCGAGACTTGGCACCATCCTGACCCTGGCCTTGGCGGTCACGGTGATCCAGACAGGCTGCAGCACCACGCAGACCACGGAAGAAGACCTGCCGCCCATCGAAACCGCAGGCGAACCGGAACGCTACCTGACACTTCCCAGGCCCGATCACAGCCTGGAGAACTTCATTCCCGGCGCCACCCCGGACTACTGCTACGACCGCGATAGCCAGCCCTATACCACCGTGGTGGACGCGCACTACCATCCGCGACCCTTTGGTGGGCCGCCCATCGACTTCGAGACCCAGTTCGAGACCTTCGACAAGGCCGGTGTGCGCTTCGTCAACTTCTTCGGCATCGGCCAGATCCTCGAGCTGGACGCCAACTGCAGCTACTACCTCGACTGCCCGGGCGTTACCGCCCAGCCCAGCATCAAGAACGATTTCGCCAACGCCCTGGACGTAGCGGCCCTGGACCCGGAAAAGATCCACGTGACCCTGTCCATGACGTTCATGGATTTGGCCCACCCCGAGGGCGTGGTGGAGCTGATCGAGCTTTACGACCGGGAATACCCGGGCATGTTTTCCTGGACCGGGGAACTCAATGTCATCAAGCAGGCGCTGCTGGCCAACAACCACGAACCGGCGACCCTGGAATCCATTGACCGCTGGGCGCCGTTCATGGCGGTGCTGGCGGAACGGGGCATCCCGATGACCCTCCACGCCGATCTGGGCAACGACGCCAACCCCACCGAGTTCGAACCCTTGCTGTACCACATCGCCCGAAGCTATCCGGACAACAAGATCGTCTGGGCGCACATGGGGCTGTCCAAGGAGCTCGGCAACATGGATCCGCGGGAACACGTGCGTATCATGAGCCTCGCCTTCGACAGCCTGCCCAACCTGATGGTCGATATTTCCTGGGATGTCCTCTACGACGAGTATCACCAGTGGGGCGACATCTACCTGCCGTTCTTCAACGAGTACTCGGACCGGATCCTGCCGGGCACGGATTTCGTGGCCGCCGGCTACAAGAACCCGGACCAGTACTACCACGAGCTGGAAATCACCAGCCGGGCCCTGGCGGGCCTGGACGACGAGGCCTTCCGCAACATCGCCCTGGGGCAGAATTACTTCGACTACCTGGGATTGGATTTCGAGGCGCCGCGGTTGTGTGACTGAGGCCAGCGCTTCAGTCCAACGGGCCCCGTGCTCCGATGGAGCCGTTGTGCATTACGGCACCGGCAAGGCACCAGGACGCCCGGTCAGCTTTGTCTGATTTTGCCGTGCCTGTCGGAACAGACTGTCTGAGCGATGACTCTCAACTGCTCAGCGTTAAAGCAAAAAACATCATCAGGATTCGCGGCCCTGGGGCCTTTGTAGGCGATCGAAACCTGCTCGGAGTCCGTCAGAAATTGGTTGATGAAGGCCACATCTTCCCCGACCGAGCCCTGTACCTTCGCCACCGTGTCGCTGCCGATGAAAGGAGGCGTCACTTCGATATGGGGAAGGCGGTTGACCAGTTCGTCAGCCAGGTGCTGCGGCTCTTCACCGACATAATAGCGGTTGTAGGCACGCAGAAACTCGAGCTCGGGCACGGCCAGGCTTCGGTTCACCGGATGGGGAAACTTCCTGCATTTTTCCAGAAAATCACTTGCGAGATCGCCCAACAGCACATGGGCAAAGTGGCCTTCGAGGTCATGTGAGTGACGGCTGTAATTGGCGATCCGGAAAGCCGTTCCAGCCTGGCGAAGCCGCTCAATCACCAGACGGGTTCTCGCTGGCGCGTTGAATCCGGCCGCGCATTGCTCCAACGTCCCCGAATATCCGCGACGCTTGACCAACTGACCCCAGTGCGACACCAGGTGATCAAAAACATCACGGACATAAAACAGGATCTCGACGGAACTTCCAAAGCCCCGAATCAATTCCCAGGTTTCGTTTCCTTCGGCGATGTCAAAGAAAAATGTCTCGCTTGAAACCAACCTGACTTCGCCATGCCCCATGGGCTCAAAAAGCGCTTCCCGATTTCCAGTGGTCACGTGGCCCCTGGCGGCCCGATCAGTCTGGGCATTGAGCGGGTACCTGATTCCGAATTGCTCGAGCAGCGTCGAATTCAAGGCCAAAAAACTCTGCAGAGCGCTGCTGCCGGTCTTTCCATGGCCGACATGTAAGACTAGCTGGGACATGGCTTGCTCTCCGTTGACTGACAACCCGATTCACTGTTCATTGCTGATTGCATAGAGGGCCGGCTTGATGATCAGCGTGGCTGGAAGACCCGCTGCCACCAGCCTCCTCGCCGGAAACGGCTCACCGCACGCTCGTACAGCTCGAAATCCTCGCCGTGAAGCTCGCGGATGGCCGCCCAGTCGGCGGCCGTCGGTTCCGGGATGCCATCGTTCGCCGGCGCACGATTCGAATCCAGGAGCTCCAGGCGCACGCCCAGGGTCTTCTTCAGCCCCTTCAGGGATTCGGCGTAGTGTTCGAGCACACCGACGTACTCGAAGGCATCGATCGAACCGCCCATGACCCGGGCCTGCTGGTTCTGAAACGCCGGGGTGCGGTAAAAATCCGCGAAGCTGCTCGTGTAGTCCTTGTGGCGCACGAAGTGCCGGTACATGGACCACAGGCGCATGCCCGGATCCCGCATCCAGGTCACGTACCGGGCGTCAGGAAAGGTGTCCTGGTACTTCACACGGTGAAAATGACCGGCCAGGAACCGGTAGGGGCCCTCCGTGACGGCCTGCGCGAAACCCGCGAAGTTCTTGCGGCGGTAGATCCACTCCTGGACCAGCGGGGAAGTCTGCGCGGAGTGCTCCGAGTAATCGTAAAGCATGGCCGCTTCACCATAGTGGCGCGCGGCCGCCTCCCGCAGACTGGTGCCCCCGGTTTTTGGAATGTGCACGAAAACCTGCAGCGCGGTCATCGGTCAGCGGGCCTCCCGCGTGAACGCGTTCTCGTCGCGGGAAAGGAAAAAGTTCTCCTGCGACAGCGTCAGGTTCGGGTTGTAGTACGGGTCGCCGGCGCCCAGAAAATCCGCGTGACGCTCGCGGAAGGCCATGATTTCACGGTCGAAGCGGGCCTTCTTCTCCCAGGTATCCTCGTAACCCCGCGACACCGATTCGTGGTGCCAGGCTTCGCAGTACGGCGTGTACACGTTGCGCAGGCCCAGGGCCATGACCCGCAGGCAGAAGTCCACGTCGTTGAAGGCGATCCTGAACTGCGTCTCGTCCAGTCCGCCGACCTCCTCGTACACCGCCCGCCGGACCAGGCAGCAGGCGGCGGTCACGGCGCTGACGCTCTGCGGCAGGTGCGGCCGGTACTTGTAGCCCGGGTCTTCCGCGCCGAGGTGCTTGTGGGAGTGACCCGCGACCCCGCCCAGACCGACGATGACCCCGGCGTGCTGCAGCGTCCGGTCCGGGTAGTAGAGCTTGCCGCCGACGACCCCGACCTCCGGGTCCTGGGCGTACTCCAGCAACGCCTCGACCCAGGCCGGGCTGATGATCTCGATGTCGTTATTGAGCATCAGCACGTAGTCGCCGCGGACCGCGTTCTGAACGGCGAAATTGTTCAGCGCGGAGAAGTTGAAGGGAATGTCGTGCTCGAAAAACCGGATCCGGTCATCGGCGCGGGACCAGCGCTCCATGGCCTCGAAGGTCTCCGGCTCGGTGCTGTTGTTGCTGATGCCGACGATGTCGAGCTTCGTATAGGTCGATTGTTCCCGGATGGAGCCCAGGCACAGATCGAGGAGCTCGGGCTTGTCCTTGAAGGGAATGACGATGGAGACGAGGGGCGAGCCCTGCACGCGGCGTTGCACGCGGTAGGTGCCCGGGTAGGGCCCGTTCTCCACGGTGGCGTCCCAGCCCCGGCGCGCCACCGAGGCTTCCAGGGACCGCACACCGGCCTGCTGCGCATAGGACTTGTCGCTGAATTCGGCCGCCGTCGATCCGGGCACCTTGCGCCAGTGGTAGAGCACCCGGGGGATGTGGCCGATCTTTGTCGTCCGTTCCAGGACCTTGAGGAACAGGTCGTAATCCTGGGCGCCGTCCGTCCCGGGCGTGAAACCGCCAACGGCCCGGACGAGTTCGGCCCGGATGACCGCGAGATGGCACAGGTAGTTCTGCGAGAGAAACAGCTCCGGGGAGAAGCTCGACTTGTAATGAGGCTCACAGGGATGGCCCGCTTCGTCAATCTTGTCCTCGTCGCTGAAGACAAAATCGAAACCCTGTTCGTTGATCGCCTGCATGACGCGAAACAGCGCATCGGGGGTCAGTTCGTCATCGTGATCGAGGAGGGCGATGAATTCGCCATCAGCGGACTTCAGCGCCTCGTTCGAAGCGCCGGAGATGTTGCGATTCTCGTCCAGGCGGGTCACCACGATCTGCGGATCGTCCAGCGATCGCAACAGAGCGACGGTGTCCTCGCGGGTGCTGCAGTCATCGGCGATGCACAGCTGCCAGTGGGGGTACCACTGGTTTTTCACCGAGTCGATGGCGCTCTGGAGCCACCGGGGCTCGACGTTGTACACGGGCATGAGGATGGACACGCGCCGAACGGGCATGGCGGCGATATCCGCGGCAAGGTCGTCGGTGAGCTCGGGCTCACGATAGGTGTAGTCGGTCCAGGGAAGCCCGGTCGGACGCTCGCACGTGTCACGCTGGTCCCAGCCGTCCGCATCGAAGGTCTCCTCGTACTTGGCCCGATCGAACACCTCGTACACGCGCACGAGCAGCGGGTTGCGGCGCAGCGCCGCTCGCCAGCCCTCGGGCACCAGCAGGATGACGGACAACACGGCCCGCCGCCCGGCGACATTGAGATTGTGCAGCCAGCGTTTCATCGGGCGGATTTTCGATGATTGCGCCGGTGATTGCCATGGAGGGGGGCCGGCGCATGACTCGCCGGCCCCGGGACGTCATCGCAGGAATCCGATCAGCGACGCCGGCGTGCGCCTCCCCGGCTGCCGCTTTTCATGCGGGAGCTGGACGCGCCCCGCTGACGGGCCGCCGCGCTGCGGTTCAGGTCACGCGTGTTCAGGGAGCCGCCCGAGGGCCGGGATGTCGGCCGGGAGGCCGGCCGGGTTTGGGGCCGCTCTGCCGGCCGGCTCGCGGGCTGCGTGGCCGGGCGGCTGGCGGGGCGGGACTCCGGTCGGTTCTGCACCGCCTGGGAGGCCCGATCCCGGGTCTCCGGGCTGGCGTTCGCCACGCGATCCCGCGCCTCGTCCCGCGCTTCCGGCGTCACACGGTCCGCCGCGTCTTTCCACTCGCCGTTCTCGCGCGTTTGCCACGCGTCGCCGCTCGGGCGCGCCACCTGCCCGCTCCGGTCGGCGAACACGTCGTTGGCCCGGTCCGCGGCGGGTCGCGCCTTTTGCAGGTCCCGCTGGACCGCAGCGCGATCGGCCTTGCGATCCGCGACCTCCGGACGGTTGTAGAGATTGCGGCTGCGATCCATACCGGCGAGCCGGTTGTCGCTGCCCACGCGGTTGCCGATGTTGGCCCGGTTGCCGACGTTGACCGAGTTGCCGATGTTGATGTCCCCGGTGTTGATGACCGTCGGGCCGCGGTAACCGCCGCCGTACCAGCCACCACAGCAGCCCCAGGGCCGGTAGGCGCCGCCGTAGCCGCCGCCCCAGCTCATGCCAAAGCTGAAGAAACCGTTGCTCCAGGACAGACCGAAATTCCAGCCCGTCCAGGGGTTGTAGCCCACGTTGAAGCCCCAGGTGGGCGGGCGCGGGTAGTACCAGCGGCCGTAATAGGGCGGGTAGCGCCAGCCCGTGCCGTACACGGGCACGCCGTAATAGGGGTAGGACCACAGGTAGCCGGGGGTGTAGCCGACGTAGACCACCTCGGGCGTGCTCTCGTACACGTGCACGTGGGTGGTGTTGTAGACGGGCGAAGACGGGGGAATTTCGGCAATCTGGTCCTCCGGCACCTCGTCCGCGACCACCCAGGGGCCTTCCGCCTTGGCGCTGGTGAACCACACGCCATTGTCGACGGCATAGTAGCGGCCACCGATCTCCAGCACCTGGGCGCCCGTGTTCACGGCGTAGGACACGTCCGTGCCCTTGATCTTCTCGAACTTCGGCCTGCCGTCGTACTCGACGCTCAGCGAGGCCGTGTTGCGGTCGATGGCGGCGGTCTGGGGAATGGCCTGCTCGCGCACGGCGTCCCCGGCTTCCGGGGTGCCGGCCACGGCGGTGCGCAAACCGCCGATGTCCGATGCCGGGGGAATCTCGGCAAAGGCGGCCGGCAGTTCGTCAGCCCTGACGAAGGTCCAGGGCCCGGTTTCGGTTTTGGATCGATACCAGCGGCCCGACAGCAAGACGTACATGTCGCCCGTGGGCAGGTAGCGCAGCCAGGGCGATTCCGTGTTGGCCACGTAGAGGATCTCACCGCCCGGCAAGGAGGTCCACTCCGGGGCGCCCTGGGTCACGATCAGTTCCGTCGGCACCGTGGCCACCACGATGGCGGGCGGACTGTCGGGCTGGTCTGACGTGTCCGCGTCCTGGGGCATGTTTGCCACCAGGTCCTGGGGCGGACTGTTCGTCGGGACCCAGGGCCCCAGCGGGTCCTTTGCGGCGTACCAGAACTTGCCGCTCGACAGCCAGCACTCGTTGCCGCGCTGCTTGCACGCGATGGCCACCGGCACGTTGAGCACGCGCTCGTAGGGGCTGTTTTCGATTTCGGACAGCCTGGGGTCCCCGTCGAACAGCACCAGCACGGCCAGCTCCTGCTCGAAGACAATCTCCGGCGGGTCGTTGTTGAGGTCCTCGAGGGACGCCTGGACGATCTCGGCGGTTTCCAGGCTCGCGGAGAGTTGCGACAGCGAAATGTCGAAGCCGGCGGACGGGATGGCGCCCTCGACGACTGCCGTGAAGCGCTGTTCCTGCGCGTCCTTGCTGTCCGGCCAGGTGACATCGGTCACCTCGAAGTCAAGCACCGTGGCCAGGTCCGCGTCGCGGTCCGTTTCGATGCGCGCCGTGAACCACATGGCGCCGAAGATGGGCGCATCGACGTCGTTCAGGTCCAGCTGGAACGCCGCGCGACCGGACAGACGGTTGCCGTCGAGCGCTTCCGGCTGGGGCTGGTACACGATGATTTCGCCTTCCGGTGCCGTGACCACCTGGGGCCAGTCGACCTGGGCCTGCGCATTCGCGGCCAACGCCAGGAACAGGGCGGCGAGGCCAAAGGCCGCGCCGCGGATACGGTCAAGCTGGTGATGCATAAACTCCCCCGGGCAACCCGCTCGGTATGACTAGCCCTGATTCTCCTTCGCTTCGTTCAGCGCGTCCAGCAGGGCGTTGGCCCAGGAGCGGAACATGATGTTCGCTTCCTGGCGATTGGTGATGGAACTGGACCACTGGAGCTGCTGGCCGCGCTCCATGGCGCGGCGCCGGTCGATGACCCGGCCGATCTGGCTGTTGCTGCCGGAATCGAACAGCGCCATGTTCAGAGTCATTTCACCGGCGGACGCCACGTAGGTCCGGGTGATGCCCGGCTGGCGCATGGAAATGTCCGGCGCCCGCACGTCCAGGTCCACGATGGACGGCTCGAGGGCCAGCACGTCGTCACCGGGTTCATCGACCACGACATAGCCGCCCTCTTCGAGGACCTTGGCGAAGATCTCCGTGAAGCCCTCGGCCACGCCGGTGCGGATTTTCGTCATGTCCTCCGCCGTGATGCGGTCCGTGGTGCCCCGTCGCCGGCTGTTCTGGTCCCGCTGCCAGTTCTTGCGGAAGGACACGTCCACGTCGCCGATCATGACCTTGTCGTAGCCGGCGAGGGTCGCGCCGTCGCGCCAGTACACGGCATCGAGACGCTTGCTGTCGACGCGGGTCAGACCGTCGTCGGACACGTCGGGATACTGCTTGGCGAAGGCCGGCAGGGAGACCGCCATGGCCACCAGGATCAGGAGAACGGGTCGTGTCGCTTGTCTCATCGGAGTTTGCCTCGGGCAATGGGTGTCCTGGGTCAGACCGAAAAAACCGGCCCGGGTTTCCCCGCGTCGGCGATCTTTCCTTCAGCCCCCGGGACCCGGACCGCCGGGGTCAGGCCTCAGGATTCCGGCGTGTACCAGATCGGCGAGGTGTAGGCGCGCTCCTGGTGGATGCCCGTGTCGCCCTCGACCCGGTCCACGCCGTAATACTTCGCGTCGTGGGCGGTCCAGCGCGGCGTGGGAATCTCCAGCACCCGCAGGTAGTAGAAGGCGCTGAGCTCCGGGTCGAAGTCCGGGTCACGCCACACCGTGATCATTTCCGTGGCGCCGATGGAATTGCTCCAGGTGGCGGTCTCGAGGTCCACCGTGTTGCCCACCGGCGTGGTGCAGCGGCCGTTCTCGTCAATGGTCCGGCCATCGGACACGGCCACGTCGTAAATCCGCTCCTGGCGCTCACCCTCATCGTCGATCCAGCCCTTGATCACCTGCACGCGGTCGAGATTGGCGCCGATCGGATCCTTGAGCGCCGCGATCAGGAAGCTGGGCGACTGGCCGTCAGGCCCGGCCGCCAGGTCACCGCCCATGGGTACGCCTTTGCGATAGCCGGCCGCGGCCGGCTGGCGCGTCCTCGTGTCCGCCTCGTCGAATTCCCAGCCGCCAAAGAAGCGGACCAGCATGCGTGGACCGGTGGTGGCGTAGGTCTCCTTGCGGGCCATGGCGTCGAAAATCGCCTCCCGGGTGTTTTCCTCTGCCCAAACGGCCGCATAGCCGGAGGCCAGCGTTTCCCAGCCGAGAATCTCCAGGTCGCCGAATTTCGCGAAGGGGTGTTCCATGCGTTCCGGCCCGGGTTCGGAACCGGAGTGCTTGCCGAAGAAATTGTCGTCGTCGGCCGTGGAGAGAGAGGTGTGGCTGTCCGTGGAGCCGACCACGCCGAACTTGTAGGGGTTTGTGCCGAGGCGATCCTCGAGCCTGAGCCCCAGCTGCAGCGCGCTGCGGGCATATTCGTACTGCAGCATCTCGTCGGTCTTGGCCTCGCTGAGGTTCAGGTTGCCCTTGTCCCAGGTGCCATAGTCCGCGAACTCGTCGTTGGGCGAGAGGAACGGGTGCGCCTCGCCGTCACCCTTGATCTGGGTGATCTCGTAGAGCGGCTCCCACTTCGCGCGGGTTTCCGCGTACTCCTTCGTGAGGCGGCGGCCCGTCACCGGGTTGATCTCCGGGAACATGAGCCCGTTGGACAGGTTGCCGTTGTGGGAGATGGCCAGCAGGTCGCCGCCGGTCTTGTCCTCGTAGGCCTGGAGAATCTCCCAGAGGTACTCCGGGTCCGTGCTGCCCTGGGGCGCATAGGTGGTCGCCGGCACGGTCTGGGACGCCTTCGCTGCGCCGTCCCGGTAGACCACGACGCGGTGCAGGTTTTGCCCCGGGGGGACCTGGGAAGTCCACTCGTAGCCGATGAAGGCGGTGAACCGGCCGGGTTCGTTGTACTTTTCGGCGGCGGCGATGGTTTTCTCCCAGGACGAGCGGTAAGCCTTGCCATCCGGCCAGTACATCAGGCCGTTCGGGAAAGTCCCCCGGGAGAAGGAATCGATGATTTCCAGCGCCACGTCCACGCCTTCGCCGGCCTGGATCTTGTCGTACCACTCGCGACCTTTCGGGTCACCGAGGATGTCGGGATCACCCGAGTTCAGGTCCGGAAAAAAGCCCATGTTGTCCGAGTGGTCGGCGATGACCAGGAAATCCAGGGGCCTCGCCAGGCGCGCCCTTCCACCGGCGGTGGAGCGCACTTCCTCGCCGCGGGCAAAGCGGTAGGCCTCCTCGAGCCCGAGGCGGTTGCCGAAGGCGCCGGCGTCCATGGAAAACGAGGTGTGCAGATGCGTGTCACCCCAGTACACGCGGTTGGGCACGGCGCCGCCGGCATAGGGGGAATAGGGCCGCTCGGCGGCCTGCTGAAGCACTTCCTCGCTGGGCGTGCCGAGGTCCTGCGCCCCCGCCAGCAGGGGCGAGAGGGCGATGGCGAGGGCGAGGGCGCAAAGTCCCGGCACGGGCCGTTTCGAATCGATCTGGGTGTGGTTCATCGCGTCCATCCTGGCGTCGTCGGTCTGATACCCGAGCTTGTGAAAGTTTTTCCTGATTCAGAGTATAGGATTTTCGGGGCGTGACGTCTGACCCAGGGCAGATCACGGGGCGTGTGATAACCTCGCCGCCTCTCAAGTAGACCCCGGAGTCATTGCGCACCATGCAACGCAAGCACATTCCCCTTATTCTCGGCACCGTCTTCCTCGTCGCCTGCGGCCAGGGACCGGAGTCCGGCACGCAGGAAAGCACGGCGCAAGCGCCCACGACAGAGGCTGCGGCCAGTGTTGCGGCCAGCGCCCTGCCCGCCGGCGTCACCCTGATCGAGGAATTCGACGGGGAAGGCGCGGAAATCGCCATTCCCTACAAGAAATACCGCCTGGACAACGGCCTGACCGTGGTCCTGCACGAGGACCATTCCGACCCGCTCGTGCACGTGGACGTGACCTACCACGTCGGCTCGAACCGGGAAGACCCGGGGCGCAGCGGCTTCGCGCACTTCTTCGAGCACATGATGTTCCAGGGCTCGGTGAACGTGGGTGACGAGGAACACTTCCGCATCATCCAGGAGGCCGGCGGCACCCTGAACGGCACCACCAACTCGGACCGCACCAACTATTTCGAGACCGTGCCCGCCAACCAGCTCGAAACCGTGCTCTGGCTCGAGGCCGACCGCATGGGCGTGTTCCTCGACGCCGTGACGGAGGAGAAATTCGAGGTCCAGCGTGAAACCGTGAAGAACGAGCGTGGCCAGCGCGTGGACAACGTGCCTTACGGTCGCGCCCTCGAGACCATGCTGGCCTCCACCTATCCCGACGGCCACCCGTACTCCTGGCCCGTGATCGGCTGGATCGAGGACCTCAACCGCGCCGACCTGAACGACCTGAAGCGCTTTTTCCTCCGCTGGTATGGCCCGAACAACGCGGCCCTGACCATCGGCGGCGACATCGACCCGATCCAGACCCTCGAGTGGGTGGTGAAGTACTTCGGCCCCATTCCGGCGGGCCCCGAGGTCGAGGACCTGCCCAAGCAGCCGGCGGTGCTCGAGTCCGATCGCTACGTGACGCTGGAGGACAACATCCACCTGCCCGCGCTGGCGTTCATGATTCCTACCGTGTACGCGAACCATCCGGACGAGCCGGCGCTCGACGCAGCCGCCGAAATCCTCGGCCAGGGCCAGGATTCCATGATGTACCAGAGCCTCGTGCAGACCGGTCGCGCCGTGCAGGCGTCCGTGAGCCACTCCTGCAAGGAGCTGGCCTGCGAGATGTGGTTCATCGTGATTCAGAACCCGGCGTCCGGCGAATCCCTCGCCGAGATGGAAGCCGCCGTGCGCGAAACGCTGACCGAGTTCGCCGAGCGGGGCGTCACCGAAGACGACCTGGTCAAATTCAAGGCCGGCTATGAATCGAGCCGCGTCTTCGGCCTGCAGTCCGTGGCCGGCAAGGTCTCCACCCTGGCGGCCTTTGAAACCTTCACGGGCAGCCCGAAGGGCATCGACGATGAAATCCGCCGCTACCTGGCCGTGGAAACCGACGACGTGCAGGCGGCCTTCGACCAGTACATTGCGGGCAAGCCCGCGGTGATCCTGAGCATCGTGCCCAACGGCCAGCCCCAGCTCGCGGCTGCGGAACAGAACCACGAGTGGACCCGCACGATTCCGGAAAGTTACGCGGACGAAGGCCAGGCGCTGGCGCTTCGCCCGGTGACCGACACCTTCGATCGCAGCGTGCAGCCCACCCCGGGCATGAACCCGCAGGTCGAACTGCCGGCGATCTGGGACGTGACCCTCGCCAACGGCGTGCGCATGCTGGCCGTGCCCAACACGGAAACCCCGACGGTCACGGTTCGCGCCGTGTTCGACGTAGGCCAGCGTGACGAGCCGCGGGGTAAAGCCGGCCTGACCTCCCTCATGGCCTCGCTCATGGGTGAAGCCACGACCGAGCGCAGCGCCGCCGAGTTCGCCGAGGCCCTCGGCCGCCTGGGCGCCTCCATCAGCGTCAGCCCGGGCCAGTACGAGACCACGGTCACCCTGAACGTGCTCGCCAAGCACCTGGACGCCGCCATGCCGCTCATGATGGAGCGCATTCTCAAGCCGGCCTTCACCGAGGAAGACTTCGCCCGGGTGAAGCAGCAGACCCTCGAAGGCCTGCAGCAGCAGCGCAAGACGCCCAACGGCCTGGCGGCCCGCGCCGTGGGCGCGGTCATGCGCGGCCCCGAGCATCCGCTCAGCTACCCCACGCCGGGCCTGCCCGGGACGGTGGAAACCATCACGCTGGATGACGTCAGGGCCTACTACGCCGCCCACTTCCCGCAGCACCTCGCCGGTGTCACGGTGAGCAGCAGCCTGCCGCAGGAAGACATCGTGCAGGCCGTGAACGGCCTGGCGCAGCTGGAAGTGAAGGAAGCCGTCCGCCCGGCGATCGCCATGGAGCGTCCCACCATCGAAGGCCGCACGGTCTACCTGGTGGACAAGGAAGGCGCGGCCCAGTCCAGCCTGCGCACGGGCCAGCACGCCCTGCCCTACGACGCGCTGGGTGATTACTACCGCGCCAGCCTGGCGAACTTCCCCCTCGGCGGCAGCTTCTCCAGCCGCATCAACCTGAATCTCCGCGAGGACAAGGGCTACACCTACGGGGCCCGTTCCTTCATGAGCGGGGGTCCGGAAGACGGCATGCTCATGTTCAGCTCCGAGGTGCGCCAGGACGCCACCGCGGATGCGCTGAACGAGGTGCTGACCGAGCTGGAAGACTTCGACCAGAACGGCATGGACGAAACCGAGTTCAACTTCATGCGTTCCGCCATCGGCCAGACCGACGCGCGCCGCTACGAAACGCCGGGCGCCAAGCTCGGGCTGTTGAACAACATCCTGCGCTACGACCTGCCCCTGGACTACCGTTCCCAGCAGAACGCCATCCTCCGGGAGACGGACCGCGAGACCCTGAACCGGATCATGAGTGAAGTGCTCGAGCCGGAGAACCAGGCCATCGTGGTGGTCGGCGACGAAGCCTCCATCCGCGCGGACCTCGAAGCCCTGGGCATGCCGATCGTCGAGCTCGACGAGGACGGCTACGTCAAGGAAGAAGAGGCGCCGGCAGCGGCTGCCGCCGCAGGCGCCAGCAGCGGCTGAACCTCCGCGGCTACCCGCACGAGAAGAAAGCCCGCCCACCGGCGGGCTTTCTCTTTGCGGGTCCGGCACTTCCCTGGACGCACTTTTTACGGTAAAACAAGCACATGCTGACTCGCTTTCGACAGCACCTCGGCCTGGGACGGCGATCACGACGCTCCGTGATCGCAATCACCTGGCTGTGCTTCCTGATCGCGGCCATGCCCTGCATGACCGCCTGGGCCGCCTGCTGCCCCATGGGTACGTCGACCGGAAGCGGCCCGGATTCCATCAGTGGTGATCTCACCGAAGCCGGCGCACACGGTCACCACGGTGCTTCGCCGCATGCCGGCCATCACGGTGATCCGTCCCGGCACGACCGATCCGCTTCCGCACCCGCGGACCATGACTGCGGCGACAGCGGAGGAACCTGTTGCGACGAAGCCCTGCCGACCCTGGAAGACCGCTCGCCCAGGCCTCTCCCTTCCGCCGGGGAAGCGGGACTGATCGCAGCCATGGATTTCGACGCGGTTTCCGGAATGCGAAATCAGCCGGGGGAAGAACACGCAACCGGCCCCCCGTCTCATCTGCGCCCGCACCCAAGGACCCACCTGGAGCACTGCAGCTTCCTGATCTGATCCTCCGAACCCGATCCGTTTTCATCGGTTTTGCGGTTTTGGAGGTTCTCTCATGTTTATTGCAAACGGGCTTCGGCCCGAATCATTCTGCCGTCGTCGACCCGGTTCGCTGACACGACCTTGTTTCGTTTCCACCCGGACCCGTGGGGTGCTGGCTGGGTTGGCGCTGCTGTGTCTTCCCTGGACGGGCCTTGCATCGACCGGCCCGCTGTCCCTGGCCGAAGCGGAACGCCGTGCCCTGGCGCAGGAGCCGGGTCAACAATCCCTGAGCACCCGGTCCGTGGCGCTCGCCGCCGAGGCAGCGGCCGCCGGTTCCCTGCCACCGCCGCAGGTTCGCGTCGGTCTGAACAACTACCCCATCGAGCGGGGAGATTTCAGCACGGAAGGCATGACCAGCGCCGGCCTGACCTGGCGCCAGGTGTTTCCGCCGGGTGACGTCCGCGCCCTGAAGCGCGCCCGCCTCGACTGGGAGTCGTCCGCGGTCCGGCATGCGGCAGAGACCCGCCAGGAGGAAATCCGGCTCCAGGTTCGGCAGGACTGGCTGACGCTCTACCTCGGCCAGCAGTCCGAAAAGCTCCTGGAGGAGACACGGCCGCTCTTTCGGGACCTCCTGGACGTCACGCGCTCCCTGTACGCGGTGGGGCGCAAGAGCCAGCAGGACGTCCTGCGTGCGGAACTCGAGCTCGGCCGACTGGAGGAGCAAGTGATCGAAGCGCGGGCGCAGCAGCAACAGGCCCGGGCGAGCCTGGCACCGTGGATCGGAGACCTTGCTGAACTCCCCTTGCCCGAGACGCTGCCGGAGCTGCCCACAGTGGCGACCCTGGGCAGCCTGGAACGGGGCCTGGAGTCGCACCCCAGACTGCGCGCAAGCGACGCCCAGCTGGCTGCGCGGGCAGCTGACATCGACCTCGCCACGGAACAGCGAAAACCCGGCTGGGCGCTGGACCTTGGCTATGCCTATCGGGACGGCGAGCTGCCCGACGGCCGGCCCCGTTCCGACTTCGTGACCGTGGGCGTGACCGTGGATTTGCCCTTCCTGCGGCGCAGCGCCCTGGACAGCCAGCTGACCGCGGCCCTGGAAACCCGCAATGCGGGCGAGTGGCAGCGGGAAGCACTGCGTCGCGAGCTCGAGCGTCTGTTGCGGGTCACCCATGCCCGCTGGACCGAGCTGGGGCAGCGCCTGGCCCTGTACGAGCGTGGGATCCTGGCACAAGCCGGCGCCACGGCCCAGGCCGCCAAGGTCGCTTACCAGTCAGACACCGCCGACTTCGCGGACGTCATGCGCGCCGCCATCGACGAACTCGATGCCCGCCTCGAGTACCTGCGGCTCCGGGTCGAACAGGCCCGGAGCCAGGCGGTACTCGCTTACCTCGGAGTACACGATCATGATGCCTAAGCTGCTGCGCTTCGCCGTCCTGGTGGCGGTCTTCATCCTGGGCGGTCTCCTGGGACGGGCCTGGCTCCCGGACGAGGAGCCCGACCCCATGGCAAGCGATCCGGCGCACACCGAAGCGCCGGAGATCCTCTACTGGGTCGCTCCCATGGACCCGAACTATCGCCGCGACGAACCGGGTAAGTCCCCCATGGGCATGGATCTCGTACCGGTCTACGCCGACCGGCAATCCGGTGATGGCGGCGTGTCCATCGATCCAACGGTCGTGGCCAACCTCGGCGTTCGGACCGCTCCTGCCGAGCGGGGTCCCCTGGCGCGGACCATCGACACGGTGGGCCACGTAACCTACGACGAGGAGACGATCCAGCACGTGCACACGCGTGTCGACGGCTGGATCGAATCCCTGGCCGTGAACGCCACCGGTGACCCGGTCAGCGAGGGTCAGCGGCTGTTCGAGCTGTACTCCCCCACCCTGGTGAACGCCCAGCAGGAATACCTCGCCGCCCGCGCCGGCGGTAATGCGGCGCTGCGTAGCGCTTCCCGCGAACGCCTGGCGGCCCTCGGCATGGATGCCGCTGCCATCGAACGGCTCGAACGCGAACGCACGGTGGTGCAGCGTGTGCCCTTCACGGCTGCGCGGGACGGCATCATCGCGCACCTCGGGGTTCGCGAGGGCATCTTTATCACCCCGGAGACCGAAGTCCTGTCCGTCGCCAACCTGGACGCGGTGTGGGTGATCGCCGAAGTCCTCGCCCGGCAGTCCGACTGGGTCGAGGCGGGCCAGCGCGCCACCGTGCGCCTGGAACATCGACCCGATGCACCTCTGGCGGCGGTGGTGGACTACGTCTATCCGGAGCTCGATCCGGTCAGCCGGACGCTCCGGGTCCGGCTGCGACTCGACAACGCCGATCGGACCCTGAGGCCGAACATGTACGCGCGGGTGCAGCTGGCGGGCCGCGGGATTGACTCCATCGTCCATGTTCCGCGGGCGGCGGTGATCCGCAGCAGCCGGGGGAATCGCGTCGTCGTCCAGGATGGAGAAGGTCGCTTCAGCCAGCGGGACGTACTCGTCGGCATCGAATCGGGCGACCGGGTGGCGATTCGCCGGGGCCTCGCGGAGGGCGAGCGCGTGGTGATCTCCGGGCAATTCCTCATCGACTCGGAGGCCAGCCTGGACACGGCGCTGGACCGGATCGCACCCGAGCCACCCGGTCATGAGGGGCACGGCTCATGATCGCGGCGCTCATCCGCTGGTCCCTGGCGAACCGCTTCCTGGTGTTGCTCCTGTCCGCGCTGTTGGCGGTCGCGGGCGCCTGGTCCCTGCGAACCCTGCCCGTGGATGCGCTTCCCGATCTTTCCGACGTCCAGGTCATCGTGAAAACGAGCTTTCCGGGCCAGGCGCCGCAGGTGGTGGAAGACCAGGTGACTTACCCGTTGACCACCGCCTTCCTGTCCGTGCCGGGCGCGGTCAACGTCCGGGGCTATTCCTTCTTCGGAGATTCCTACGTCTACGTCATCTTCGAGGACGGCACGGACCTGTACTGGGCGCGTTCCCGGGTGCTCGAGTACCTGAACCAGGCGGCGAACCAGTTGCCGGACGGTGTGCGCCCCACCCTGGGCCCGGATGCGACCGGCGTCGGCTGGGTGTTCCAGTACGCCCTGGTGGACCGCAGCGGCCGCCATGACCTGGCCGAACTGCGCAGCCTGCAGGACTGGTTTCTCAAGTACGAGCTGCAATCCGTGCCCGGCGTGGCGGAGGTTGCGACGCTCGGTGGCATGGTGCGCCAGTACCAGGTGGTGCTGGATCCGGATCGTCTGCGCGCTTACGGGATCCCGCTCGGGCGGGTCCGCGACGCCATCGCGGCCGCCAACCAGGAAGTGGGCGGATCCGTGGTGGAGATGGGAGAAGCCGAGTACATGGTCCGGGCCACCGGCTACCTGCAGGGTCTGGACGACCTGGCCGCCGTTCCCCTGGATGTCACTGACGAGGGAACGCCCTTGCGCCTGGCGGACGTCGCGGAGTTGCGCCTCGGCCCCGAACTGCGCCGGGGTATCGGCGACCTGGACGGGGAAGGCGAAGTGGCCGGGGGTATCGTCATTCTCCGCTCGGGGGAAAACGCCCTGGCCACGATCGAACGGGTGCGCGAGCGCCTCGACGCCCTGGCGCCGAGCCTGCCCGAGGGCGTGGAAGTGGTGGTCACCTATGATCGCTCCGCCCTCATCGAACGGGCCGTGGATACGCTACGGGACACGTTGACCAAGGAGCTCGTCGTGGTGGCCCTGGTCTGCGCCCTCTTCCTGCTGCACCTGCGTTCCGCGGCTGTCGTGCTGGTCACGCTGCCCCTCGGGGTCCTGGCTGCCTTCGCGGTCATGCGGCTGCAGGGGATCAACGCGAACATCATGTCCCTCGGCGGCATTGCCATCGCCATCGGCGCCATGGTCGATGCCGCCATCGTGATGATCGAGAACGCGCACCGTCGACTCGAAGACGCCCCGGGGGACGAATCCAGTCGTCGCCAGGCCATCGGCGAAGCGGCGGCCGAGGTCGGCCCGCCCATCTTCTTTTCCCTGCTCATCATCACCCTGAGCTTTCTGCCGGTCTTCACCCTGGAAGCTCAGGAAGGCCGCCTGTTCGCGCCCCTGGCCTGGACCAAGACCTGGGCCATGGCGGCAGCCGCCGGGCTGGCCGTGACCCTGGTGCCCGTGCTGATGGTGCTCTTCATCCGCGGTCGGATGCGGTCCGCCACGGACAATCCCCTGAACCGGCTGCTCATCGCCGTCTACCGACCGGTGATCGACGCGGTGCTGAGGGCGCCCCGAACCGCCGTGACGCTGTGCGGCCTCGTGCTGCTGATCGGGCTCTGGCCGGCTCCCCGGCTCGGAACGGAGTTCATGCCGCCGTTGGACGAAGGGGATCTGCTCTACATGCCCACGACCCATCCGGGCCTGTCCATCGACAAGGCGCGGGAACTGCTGCAGCAGACCGACCGGCTGATCATGACCGTCCCGGAAGTGGAGCGGGTGCACGGCAAGATCGGCCGGGCCGACACGGCCACGGACCCGGCCCCCCTGACCATGATCGAGACCGTGATCCGGCTCAAACCCCGGGACCAGTGGCGTGCCGGCCTGACTCCGGATGACCTGCGCGCCGAACTGGACCGCATCGTGCAGGTGCCCGGCCTGACCAACGCGTGGGTCATGCCGATCAAGGCGCGTATCGACATGCTCGCCACGGGCATCAAGACACCGGTGGGGATCAAGGTGGCGGGACCGGACCTGGCGATCATCGAGCAGATCGCGACCCGCATCGAACAGGCGCTCGTCGGGGTACCGGGAACGGCTTCCGTGTTTGCCGAGCGTGTCACGGGGGGACGTTACCTCGTGGTGGACATCGACCGGGCACGGGCCTCGCGCTTCGGACTGAACATCCGTGAGGTGCAGGATGTGGTGCGCTCCGCCATCGGCGGCGTCAACGTGACGCGCACGGTGGAAGGCCGGGAACGCTACCCCGTGAATCTGCGCTATCCCCAGAGCGAGCGGGACTCGGTGCAACGTCTTCGCCTCCTGCCCATCGTCACACCGTCCGGCGCACGTATCGCACTGGCGGACGTCGCCAGCGTGCGTGTCGAGGACGGACCGCCGGTCATCCGCAGCGAGAATGCACGACCCAACGGATGGATCTATGTCGACATCGAGGATCGGGACCTCGGCTCCTACGTGGCGGAAGCCCGGAACGTGGTGCGCGACCAGGTCGAACTGCCGCCCGGTTACGCGCTCAGCTGGTCCGGCCAGTTTGAATACCTAGAACGGGCGCGTGGGCGGCTGGCCCTTGTCGCACCCCTGACCCTGGCGGTCATCGTGCTGTTGCTTTACCTGAGCTTTCGCAGCCTGCCCGAGGTCGCCATCATCCTGGGCACGCTGCCCCTGGCGGGCGTCGGCGGACTCTGGCTCCTGTACCTCCTCGATTACGACCTGAGCATCGCGGTGGGCGTGGGATTCATTGCCCTGGCGGGGGTGGCGGTGGAAATCGGCGTGGTGATGCTTGTCTATCTGAATCAGTCGGTGGCGCGCTGGCAATCGACGCTTGGACCGGAGCACAAAACGCTGTCCCGACAGGAGCTGGCCGAGGCAATACGGGAGGGTGCGCTGCTGCGGGTGCGGCCCGTGGTGATGACCGTAACGGCCACCATCGCCGGCCTGCTGCCCATCATGTTCGGCACGGGGACCGGCTCGGAGGTCATGCGCCGTATCGCCGCACCCATGGTTGGCGGGCTTTTGAGTGCGACGCTGCTGGCCCTCGTGCTGGTGCCGGCGCTCTACCTGCTCTGGCGCCGTTCCTGATCCGCTGCCCGTCGGGTTGAATCAGGAAAAAGCCCGCCAGTCGGCGGGCTTTGTTCTTGCAGGGCGCTTTGTCGATCCGGGGATCGGTCAAAGCCGGACAATCCGGCTATTTCAACAGAAAGGCCAGGGGGCCATGATTGTAGCCAGGAAAGATCGACGACTGGCCACCGCCCCATCCGGGGTTGTCGAGCACGCCGTGGGCAACAGCGATCATGATATCCCGGAAATCCTTGGTGGGCCGGAAGGCGTTACCCGGCGTATCATCGAAGCCCGGGAACGTGCCGCGTATGCCGGGCCGGATCCTGTTCCTGCTGCCGAGCACCAGCATCGGGTTGGCCAGGCCATGGTCCGTGCCCCGGTTGGCATTCTCCCGCACCTGGCGACCGAACTCGGTCTGCACGATCACCGCCACGTCGTCCTCGTAGCCGGCGCCGACCATGTCCTTGTAGAACACGGCAAGCGCGTCGGACAGGTCCTCGATCCGGCCGTAGTAGCCGCCAAAGGTTTCGGCCGACCCCTGGTTGTTGTGCGTGTCCCAGCCGCCGACATCGATGGTGACGACACCGACCCCGAGGTCGGAGCGAATCACGCTGGCCGCCAGCTCCAGGTCCGCGTGAACCCCGGAGAAGGTTCGATTGTTGCCGTCGCGGTAGGACACGTTGCCGGCCGGCGTGTAGTTGCTCAGGTCGAGGTCGTTGATCTCCTCGATGGCGAGCATGGCGGTTGAGACGGCGTTGTCCAGGCTGCCGGAACCGTTGTACATCTCCGCGAGCAGCTGCAGGTGCGCCTCCTCGTAGGTGCCGTTCGGGTTCGGCGAGAAGCCGTTGGCCGAATCCACCGTGGCCACGTCGGGCCAGCCGTTGACGCTCGGAGGCGGATTGCCGCCGGAGACCAGCGCGGAAAACAGCGGCTGCGGCGGCGCATCGTCAGCCGTTTCGAGGTAGCGCGTCAGCCAGCCGGTGTTCGACACCTGCTCGCCGGGCGTGCCGAGGTCTACCTGCTCCTGGGCATCGAAATGGCTCCGGGTGTAGGTGTCCGGGTCGAGGTGGCCGCAGCCGTGAACGATGGCGAGGTTGCCGTCCAGGATCAGGTCCTGCAGGCCCTGGCAGGCCGGGTGCAGACCGAAATGCTGGTTGCCGGCGACGGTAAGGGTGGTATCCACCCGGGTCGCGTCGCGGTTGTCGTTGTAGGCTGCCTGGTACATGCCGGTCTGTGTCGGCACCACCATGCTCAGGCCATCGTTGCCGCCGCGCAGAAACACGTACACGAGCGTCTTGCGGCGACCGCCGATGGCCTGCGCCATGGCGGTGGTCGCCAGCGGGTGGAAGCCCAGCCCGACGGTGGCCGCGCCGCCGAGCGCCAGGGTCTGGCCGAAGAACCGGCGGCGCGACGGGTTGAGGATGATCTTCTTGTCTGATGCGTTGCTCATGGTCGTCTCCTCAACGCTGAATGAAGGTCGGTGACCAGAGAATCAGGTCGATCATGCCGATCGTCCGACGTCGCCAGTAGTAGGGCCACTCGTCCCGGTACAGGTCCTGCGTAATCTTCGAGTCCGCGGGATAGAGATGCGGCCGGCTGTCCGGGTTGGGCAGGTTGTCGTGGGTCATGAACTGCAGGCAGATCCGACCCAGTTGGGTTGGCGCGTTCTGATAGAGCGTGCCGGGACCGCCCACCCAGCCTCCGTTGGGGCTGTAGCCCATGACCCAGTTGCACCAGAATTCCGCGATTTCCCGCGGCGACGGCTCGTCGGGCAGGTTTTCCTGCATGATGTCGACCACGCGCATCATGCGGCGATTGGCATTACCGGCCTCCCGGTCGAGGATCCAGTCGATGTTCTGCCAGGTCTGCACCAGGGACGTCGAACCCTGCCAGAAAGCCCGGTCGTCCGGATAGCCGTCCGGCGTGCGCCAGTGAAACAGCTCCTGCTTCGTGTCGTCGAATTCCCAGTGGAAACGGCGGGTGTTGTCCGTGCCGTCGTTCTCGCGGAAAACATGCTGGCCGCCGGCGGCGCGCATGGCGGAGCAGATGTATTCGAAGGGGCGCTTGATCTTTTCGCCCCAGGTATTCCGGAACGCGCTGGACAGCAGGATCACGCGCAGGGTGCGCTTGATCTGATCCGGCGACTCACGGTGGGCGAAAAACTCGGCCGCCGCTGCGTCGACCACGCTCTGGGGGGGATTGTCGCTGATCAGCCGCTGGCAGAGTTTCAGGGCGATGTGCTGGGCTGTGCCCGGGTGATAGGCGGCCACGCGCATGACCAGTTCGCCCTCTGCCTCGGGCGCCATGTTGTCCGGGATCACGTTGGATGCGGGACTCAGGATGGACTTGGGCTGCTCGTCGTGCTCGCTGAGCTCGACGAAGAATTCACCGCTGTCGCAGCTGCCCGGATCACGACTGCCGTTCTGGCTGTAGCGCCAGCCGGTCAGGGCGGCGGCGGCCGTATACACATCGGTATCGAAGTAGTGGGCAGCAATCTGCACACCATTCTCTGCAAAGCGGCCCATATCGAAGGACTGGATCGCACGATAGGGGTTTTCGGAAAGCAACTCGAACCCGGTGAACGGGCGATCGACCCCGCCGTAGTTGATGGCGCCGAGCGTGTGCAGCTCGAACAGCTCCCGGGCGTAGTTCTCGTTGATGCCGCCGGCGGAGTTCACGTAGTTGTCGAGGTAGCGGAGCATGACCGGGTGCTTGCCCGAGTCCACCAGCATATTGGCGAAGTTGCCGAAGGCGTGCTTGCGCATGATGTCCCGGTCCCAGGACGCCCACCCGACCTCGGTGTCGCGGTTGTTGCGCACGAAGACGTTGAAGTGGTTGTGCCAGAAATCGACGATCAGCTCGAAGAGCTGCTTTTTGCTGTAGATGGCGCGGTTGAAGGCCATGTTGCGCACATCGCGCAGCGGCCTGAGGTAAATGTTCTGGTCGCCGTTGCACTCCCGGTTCTGGAAGGCATTGATGCGCGCCTCGTCCAGGCTCTCGAAACTGCTGGCGAAGCGGCCGACATGGTTGTCGAAATCGCTGTCGTCGATGCTGTCGGGATCGAGCTGCTGATCGACGTAGTTGCGCAAACGCTCGGTGTCGTTGCTTCCGAGCGAGCGGAAGTAGGTGATGTCGTCCTTCCCCTGGAGGGCGGGCATGCCCACTTCGAAGGAGGACTGGAAAATGGCGTTCGACCCGGGTTGCAGCACGGACGTGTCAACCTGTCGGCGCGCCGGGCCGAATCCCATCTTGTGAAACACGCGCACTTCGAGCGGCGGTGTGAGCGTGTTGACCGCGGCTCCTTGTGTACCGGACTGGGTACCGGACTGCGCTGCCGCCTGGGTGGCACCGGCGATCGGGCGCTTTTTCGGTGGTGAGGCAGCGGCGACCGCTGCCGCGGTGAACGTCGTCGAGGTGGCGGCGGTGGCTACCGCCGTGGTGGCGATAAACTTCCGCCGGGTGCTGAACCGATCCATGGTCGACCTCCCTGTAGTTGCCTGGCCCAATCCCCTGATTCCGGGCGCTGGCCTTTCAGCATCGCACCGCAATGTGACGGATTTTCCGCCGGTATGCAGTGCGTGTTTCCAAATTGTTGTGGACGCAGCGTCGCGAAGCACTCCTGCTTCGCGTGATGTATCGCTTCCATGTCCCTGATTTGAAGGGTATCACAACCTTCCGCAGACACCAATTCGAACTTTCCGGGAAATTTTTACGGTGCGCGACGTCCCGCAAAGGCCCCTGTCCGCCCTCTATACTGCCGCCATGAGCCAGGAATCGAACGAGAACGGCGGGCGCTGGGTCCCGGACGACGCCTTTCCGCCCTCCAGGAATGCGCCCTGCTTCTGCGGGAGCGGGGAGCGGTTCAAGCGCTGCTGCGGCCGCGGTGCGCAGGGCATCTCACCCCGTGATTTACAGGTACGCGCGGGTTACCTGGATGAGCCTGACCGACGCCGGTTCGCGGAACTGGGCCGGCGCAGTCCGGGTGAACGCCTCAAGGTGGTCGACGTCGCGGCTTCGACGGCGGAACGCACCATCCGGAAACTCGACGACAGGCGGGTGACCGAGCGCGTGAACCTTGGCGAGGCGGAACCGGAACTGGAAGCGCTCGTGCGGCGCGCTTACCGCGAAGCCGTCATACCTTCCCTCGGACGGCCCCTCGCCTGGTTCGAACGCCCGCAGATGCTGCGTTACGGTCCCGGAGGCTTCTACCAGCGCCATGCCGACAGCCACAACTATTCCGTCGAGCACAACGCCTGGCGCAAGGACCTCGACCGGGACGTCAGCCTGCTCATCTACCTCAACGATGATTACGAGGGCGGCGCCCTGACCTTCACCGCGCTGGACTACGTATTGCAGCCCCGCGGCGGCATGCTCGTGTGGTTTCCGTCAGACCAGCGTTTCCAGCACCAGGCCGAACCCGTGTCGGCGGGTTGCCGCCTGGCCGTGGTCAGCTGGGCCGCGTTCGAAGACGAACCGCGGGTCTGCGCCTCGCCCCCCGAGGAAGCCATTCCCTGGGAGTGACTCGCCGGTCGGGCGCTTCAGCCCGGATTTTCCTCCGGCGCCTTTTCCGATGCGCGAATCACCGTTTCACCCGACCCATCGACCAGGTGCAGCAGGCCCGTGCTCGCGTCGATGCGCCAGCCCGTGACCCGGTCCATGGCCTCGTAAAAACGCCGCTCCTGGTCCATGAGCGCCTCCGGGCAGGCCATCATGGTGCCCGCCAGGTTGCCGAAGGTCAGCGCGTCCCCCTCGCGTTCGTAGCCGCCCATGTAGCGGTTGCAGCTCGAATTGCCCGCCACGCGGCCCGGCTCGGGGAATACCACGGTGGCCGGGGAGCGGTCGATCACACCGCCGCCAGCGATGTCCTCGACCTGCCAGCTCGTGCCGGTCAGGGGGTCGGTGTCCTGGGTCATGGGTTCGGTCTCCATCGAGGTCGAGGGTTCGGGCGCCGCCGCTTCGGCCGGTTCCGACGACGGGGCCGGCTCGGAGGGGCCGCAGGCGGTAAGCAGGCCGGTAAGGCACAGGGCCATGACGGTTTTCAGATTCATCGGTAACTCCTGGTTTCAGGTTGACGATCCAGATAACGCGAACGGCGCCGCCTCGGGGTTAACGGCGTGCGCAGACGCGGGCGCCAGGAATTCCCGGCAGGCCGGGTTGTCGCTTTCGTCCACGTATTCATAGCCCGTTTCCGCCAGGAACCGGGAAAAGGCCTCGTCGTCCCCGGCGGGCACCAGAAACCCGGCCAGCACCCGGCCCTGGGCAGCGCCGTGATTGCGATAGTGAAACAGGCTGATCGACCAGCGGCCAGCCAGCACCGTCAGAAATTCCAGCAGGGCGCCGGGGCGCTCCGGAAACTCGAAACGCAGCAGAAGCTCGCGCTGATTCACGGGCAGGCCGCCGCCCACGAGGTGGCGCAGGTGCAGCTTGGCCACCTCGTTCCCGGTCAGGTCGGTCACGGCGTAGCCGGCGGCTTCGAGGTGTTCCGCGAGCTCGCCCGCGGGCTCGCGCAGCCGCACTCCGACGAACACCCGTGCCTCCGCCGTGCCGTTGTGACGGTAGTTGAATTCGGTGACCGAGGACTGGCCCAGGATCCTGCAGAACGCCAGGAAGCTGCCGGCGCGTTCCGGGATGGTCACGGCCAGCAGGGCCTCGGATCCATCACCCAGGGCGCAGCGCTCGACCACGTGACCCAGGCGATCGAAATTGACGTTGGCCCCGCTCACCACGCTGACCCAACGGGCCCCGGGACGCAGGGCTTCCGGGTGCGCCTTCGCCCAGGCCAGGGCGCCGGCCACGGCCAGGGCGCCGGCGGGCTCCGGCACGGCCCGGACCTCTTCGAAAACCCGGCGGACGGCCGTGCACACCTCGTCCACGCTGACCGTGATGACCTCGTCCAGCAGCGCCCGGCACAGGTCGAAGGTGATGTCGCCGACCTTGCGGACGGCCACGCCGTCGGCAAACATGCCGGTGGCGCCGATGTCCACCGGCCGGCCGGCCTCGAGAGCCGCTTTCATGCTGGCCGCATCCTCCGGTTCCACGCCGATCACCCGGGTCTCGGGGCAGATGGCCTTGAGCGTGGCCGCCATGCCCGCCGCCATGCCGCCGCCGCCCACGCAGACGAAGACCACGTCCGGAGGCTCCGGGAGCTGCTGGGTGATCTCGACGCCAATGGTGCCCTGCCCGGCAATCACGTCTTCGTCGTCGAAGGGGTGAATGAAATGTGCGCCTGACGCCTCCGCGTCGATCCTGGCGGCCTTGCAGGCGCTGTCGAAGTCATCGCCGGTCTGCACGATGTCCGCTCCCAGGGCCGCCACCGCCTGCACCTTGATTTCCGGGGTGGTGCGGGGCATGTAGATGCGGGCGGAAACCCCCAGCTCGCGAGCCGCCAGCGCCACGCCCTGGGCGTGGTTGCCGGCCGAGGCGGCGACGACCCCCCGCGCCCGGGACGCCTCGTCGAGCTGGTGAATGCAGTTGTAGGCGCCGCGCAGCTTGAAGGAAAAGGTCGGCTGGAGGTCTTCGCGCTTGAGCAGCAGCTCCACCCCCAGCCTGGCCGACAGCTTCGGCGCCGGGTCCAGGGGCGTCCGGCGGGCCACGTCGTACACCTGGGCGCGCAGGGCGCGCTGCAAAATCACCTGGGGGAGGTAGTGCTGGGGCAGCCCGTTCACGGGAGCGCTTGCTGGGTGAAGGCAGCCCTCAGATGAAGGCCACCTTCTCCGTGTGAATCTCGCCCAGGCGTGCGATCACCGCGTCGGCAGCCTCGTCCGTGCGCAGGTTTCCGCCGATGTCCAGGGTGCACTCGCCGGAAGAAACCGCGTTCCAGATCGCGAGCTCGATCTGCCGCGCCTCTTCCCGCAGGCCCAGGCTGTATTCGAACATCATGCCCACGGAGGCGAGCATGCCGAAGGGGTTGGCGAGGCCGCGCCCGGCGATGTCCGGTGCCGACCCGTGAATCGGTTCGTAGAGCCCGGCCTTGCCTTCGCCGAGGGAAGCCGAGGGCAGCATGCCCATGGAGCCCACGAGCACGGACGCTTCGTCGGTGAGAATGTCGCCGAACATGTTCTCCGTCACGATGACGTTGAAGCGCGACGGATTGGTGATGATGTGCATGGCGGCCGAGTCCACCAGCATGGTCTCGTAGGCCACGTCCGGGTAGCTTTTCGCCATGGTCTCTCCCGCCACCTTGCGCCAGAGACGCGACGTGGCCAGCACGTTCGCCTTGTCGATCATGGTGACGCGGCCATAGCGGTTGCGCGCCATGTCGGCGGCCAGGCGCACGACCCGCTCGATCTCCTCGCGGGTGTAGCGGTACTCGTCCGAGGCCTCATTCTCCTGCAGGTCCTTGGCGCCGAAATAGCTGCCGCCGGTGAGCTCGCGCACCACCATCATGTCCACGTTTTCGAGCTTTTCGGGCTTCAGGGGGCTGATGTGGGCCAGGGTCGGGTGCAGGCGGATCGGGCGCAGGTTGGCGAAGAGCTTCAGCTCCTTGCGCAGGTCCAGGAGGCCCTGCTCCGGGCGCTTCGTGGCGTCCGGGTTGTCCCACTGGGGGCCACCCACGGCGCCGAGGATCACTGCATCCGCCTCCCGGCACTTCGCCAGCGTATCCGCCGGCAGGGGCTCGCCGGTAGCGTCCAGGGCCGCGCCGCCGATGAGCGCCTCCTCGAGGGTGATGTCCAGCCCGTGGATTTCCGCGACGGCCCTGATGAGCTTGGCAGCCTGCTCCGTGACCTCGGTGCCGATGCCGTCACCGGGCAGCAGAAGAATTTTGGCGTTCACCTTACCGTTCATGGGACTCCTCGTAGCGCGTAATGTTGTTGTCCTGGGCCAGCAGGTAGTCCAGCCGGTCCATGCCGTTGAGCAGACAGTAACGGGCAAAGCCGTCGATGTCGAAGCCGTGCCGGGCCCCGTCCGGCGCGGTCACTTCACAGGCCTCCAGGTCCACCGTGAGAGACTCCCCGTCCATGGCCAGCAGCTGCCGGTGCACGGCCTCGTCCAGCACCACGGGCAGCAGCCCGACGTTCTGCGAATTACTGCGGAAGATATCCGCGATCTCGCTGGAAATCACCACCCGGAAACCGAAGCCGAGCAGCGCCCGCGGGGCGTGCTCCCGGGAGGAGCCGCAGCCGAAATTCCGGCCCGCCACGAGGATGGGGCTCGCGGCGGCCCGGGGCTCGTTCAGCACGCAGTCTTCCAGGGGGTTGCCGTCACTGTCGTAGCGCCAGTCCGCAAAGGCATGGTCACCCATCCCGTCGAAGCTGGTCGCGGTGAGAAAGCGGCCGGGAATGATCTGGTCCGTGTCGATGTTTTCCTGGGGCAGCACCAGCATGGGGCCGGTCAGGGTCTTGAACGCGTCCATCAGGCGGCCTCTCCCGTCTTGGCAGCGAGATAGTCCCGCGGGTCCACCACCCTGCCGGCCACGGCGCAGGCCGCGGCCGTGAGGGGGCTGGCGAGATGGGTGCGTGAGCCGGGGCCCTGGCGGCCCTCGAAGTTGCGGTTCGAGGTACTCACGGCGGTCTTACCCGGCGGCACCAGGTCGCCGTTCATGGCCAGGCACATGGAGCAGCCGGGTTCACGCCACTCGGCGCCGGCTTCCAGGAATACCCTGTGCAGGCCTTCCTGCTCGGCCTGGCGCCGCACGGCCTCGGAGCCGGGCACCACCAGCATGCGAGTGCCTTCCGCCACCTCGCGGCCCTGCAGTACCGAGGCGGCCTCGCGCAGGTCCGAAATGCGCCCGTTGGTGCAGCTGCCAATGAACACGATGTCCACCGGGTGTCCCAGCAGGGGCGCGCCGCCCGACAGGCCCATGTAGTGGAGGGCCCGGTCCACGCCGGGGCCCCCGGCTTCCGGCACCCGGGCCCCGACGGGCATGGACATGCCGGGATCGATGCCCCAGGTCAGGGTCGGCTGTACCTCGGCAGCGTCGATATGCACTTCCCGGTCGAAGGCCGCTTCGGCATCGGAGCGCAGCGCCAGCCACCCGTCCGCCGCCGTGTCAAAGGCTTCACCCTGCGGGCACAGGGGGCGCCCGCGCAGGTAGTCGATGGTCTTCTGATCCGGCGCGATCATGCCGGCCCGGGCGCCGGCCTCGATGGACATGTTGCACACGGTCATGCGCTGCTCCATGGACAGGGCCTCGATGGCGCTGCCGGCGTATTCGATGACATGACCCGTACCGCCATTGACCCCGATGGTGCGGATAATGTGCAGAATCAGATCCTTGGCGCCCACGCCGGTGCCCAGCGAACCGTCCACGGTGATGCGCATGGATCTGGGCTTGCGCTGCAGCAGGCACTGGGTGGCCAGGACGTAGCCGACCTCCGTGGTGCCGATGCCGAAGGCCAGCGCGCCGAAGGCGCCGTGCGTCGCCGTGTGCGAGTCGCCGCAGACCACGGTCATGCCCGGCTGCGTGGCGCCGATCTCTGGCCCCATGACATGCACGACGCCCCGCTGGGCGCTGTCCCAACCTTCCAGGCGAATGCCGAATTCCTCGCAGTTTCGTTCGAGCTGCTCGACCTGGGACCGGGCCTGGGGCGTGTAATAGTGGCGCGTGCCGTCCGCATCCGGGGGCGTGGTCGGGGTCGAATGGTCCAGGGTGGCCAGGGTCCGGTCCGGCCGCCGCACCGGAATTCCCCTGGCGCGCAGGGTGTCGAAACCCTGGGGACTGGTCACCTCGTGCACCAGGTGCAGGTCGATGAACAGCACCGCCGGCGCGTCCTCCGACTCGGGCGTCACCACGTGTGCGTCCCAGAGCTTGTCGAACAACGTTCTCGGCGGGGTGCGCGGTGCGTTCCCGGCGTCCTGTGGCTGCGAGTCACTCATGAGGCGCTGGCCACCTGGTCGCCGGCGGCGCGCACGTCACGGATGGGTTCGAGCCAGCCGAAGTGGTCTTCCGTCTCGCCGGTGAAGAGCCCGAAGAAGGCAGACTGGATGCGCTCCGTGACCGGGCCCCGGGTGCCGCTGCCGATGGGCAGATCATCCACCGAAGCCACGGGGGTCACCTCGGCCGCCGTGCCCGTCAGGAACAACTCGTCGGCGGTGTAGAGCGCTTCCCGGGACAGGGCCTGCTCACGGACCTCGAAGCCCATGGCATGCGCCAGGCGGATCACCGTGTCCCGGGTGATGCCGGCGAGGATGCTGGCCGCCTGGGGCGGCGTGACGAGTACGCCGTTTTTCACCAGGAAGAGGTTTTCCCCGGCGCCTTCGCTCAGGGTGCCGTCGGCCGCCAGGCCGAGACCCTCGTCGTAACCCAGGCGATGCGCCTCCAGGCTGATGAGCTGGCTGGACAGGTAGGTTCCGCCGGCCTTGACCCCGGCGGGGATCGTGTTGGGCGCCACGCGCTGCCAGCTCGAGACGCACACCCGGGCGCCCTTCTCCCGGGCTTCCTCGCCCAGGTAGGCGCCCCATTCGATCGCGGCGATCGCCACGTCCACGGGCACGTCGCCCTTCGGCGCCAGGCCGATGGAGCCATAGCCCCGGTAGGCGATGGGCCGCAGGTAGGCGCTCTTGAGGCCGTTGCGGGCCACGACGCCGTGGCAGGCCCCCAGCAGTTCCTCCAGCGTGTAGGGAATCTCGATGCGGTAGACCTTCGCGGAATCAAACAGCCGCTGCATGTGCTCGCGGAGGCGGAAGCCCACGGGCTCGCCGTCCTTTTCGTAGACACGGATGCCTTCGAAGACGCTGGAGCCGTAATGCAGCGCATGGCTCATGACGTGCGTGGTGGCCGCTTCCCAGGGAAGGTATTCGCCGTTGTGCCAGATCGTTTCGGTGGTTTTCATGGTCTGGTGCTCTTTGCCTCGTTCGTTTGAGGCCGTTGTTTCATCCTGTGGTTTGACCCTGCCTGTGGTTTGACCCTGCCTGTGGTTCAACCCCGTTGTTGTCCGGGGCGCCGGCGATGTTCAGGCGGCGTTGGACCGGCGCGCCTCGCCGGACGCTCCCCGGCGCTGGCGTCGTTCCGCGTGGCGGCTGGCCCGGTTCACGATTTCGATGAGCGCCTCGGCGCACGCCGCCACGATGTCCGTGGACAGGCCGTGGCCACTGTACTCGACTTCGTCAACCATGGCGCGCATGCTCGCCTCGCCCTGGGCATCCTCACCCAGGGAGATACTTCGCATGGCCAGGTTGAGTACCGTGATGTCCATACCGGTAATCGACTCCAGCGCCTTGACGATGGCGTCAACGGGGCCGTCGCCATCCCCCGTCTGGGTGGCCGTTTCGCCATTTTCGTGGGCCAGGGTCAGGGACGCGGTGGGATCCTCCTCGCCGCTCACCCGGCTCACCACGCTCAGCCACTGGAGGCTCCAGGGCCCGGCCGTGTGGGCCTTGTTGCCCGTGATGATGGCCTCGAGGTCCGAATCGAAGATGCGCTTCTTGCGGTCCGCCAGCTCCTTGAAGCGCACCATGACGCCCTCGACCTCGTGGGGCTCCAGGTCGAAGCCCATGTCCTTCGCCCGGTCGATAACCGCGGCCTTGCCGCTGTGCTTGCCCAGGATCAGCTGGGAGCTGAGCACGCCCACGTCCTCGGGCTTCATGATCTCGTAGGTTTCCCGGGACGCCAGCACCCCGTGCTGGTGGATGCCCGACTCGTGGGCGAAGGCGTTCTCACCCACCACGGCCTTGTTCCGGGGGACGAAGTTGCCGGTGACGGCCGCCAGCAGGTGGCTCGCGTTGTGCAGGCGCTTCGTGTCAATCCCGGTCTCGTAGCCGTAGCGGTCCGAACGGGTGCGCAGGGCCATGACGACCTCTTCCAGGGCGCAGTTGCCGGCGCGCTCGCCGATGCCGTTCAGGGTGCACTCGATCTGCCGGGCGCCGCCTTCCACCGCCGCCAGGGAATTGGCCACGGCCAGCCCCAGGTCGTTGTGACAGTGCGTGGACATGGTGACGCCCTCGATGCCCGGCACCGTTTCCCGGAGCCAGCTGAACAGCTCGAACATCTCCTGCGGCGTCGAGTAGCCCACCGTGTCGGGAATGTTCACCGTGGTGGCGCCGGCCTCGATCACCGCCTGCAGCACCTCGGCCAGGTAGTCCCGTTCCGTGCGGATGCCGTCCTCGGCGGAAAATTCCACGTCGTCGACGAAGCTCTTCGCCAGGGTCACACCCGCCACGGCGCTCTCGATCACCTGCTTCCGGTTCATCTGGAGCTTCTGCTCGCGGTGAATGGGACTGGTGGCGATGAAGGTGTGGATACGGCGCGAGGCAGCCGGCTCGATGGCCGCGGCGGAGCGCTCGATGTCCCGGGGCACGGTGCGGCAGAGTGCGGCGATGGTCGGACCCTGGATCTGGGTCGCCACGGCACGGACGGCTTCGAAGTCTCCGGGAGAGGCGGCGGGAAAGCCCGCCTCGATGATATCCACGCGGAGTTCGGCCAGGGCCCGCGCCACGCGCAGCTTCTGCTCCAGCGTCATGCTGAAGCCCGGGCTCTGTTCGCCGTCTCTCAGGCTGGTGTCAAAAATCTTGATCGTTGCCATGCTCAGCTTCTCCTCGTTACCGGGCGCACGCCGGCAGGCTGCACTCCGCGTCCCATCAGTTCGTGTTTCGTCAAACCGCCCGCCGCAGGGCCGTCGCTTTCCATTTCCACCCAGATCACGTCATGCAGCCGTTCGAGCTGCCGCTTGAGCAGCGCGATGGACCGGTCGCTGCGGACGGTCAGCCGCATCGCTTGGCCATCGCCCTGAGCTTCGGCAACGTTCAGGCTCTCGATCCGGAATCCCCGGCGCTCGACCAGGCCGAGGGTGCGGAGTACGGCGCCCTCGCGGGCGCAGATCTGTACCTGCAGGGTGTGCTTCATTCCATCATTCCTTCCCATTGTTTCGAGCGGGGCTTCGAGCGGGCGGTTCCCATCATCTGGTGGTTGGCGCTCCCCGGAGCGACCAGGGGCCACACGTTTTCTTCCGGATCGATGCGGACATGCAGCAGCGCCGGGCCGGGCGCGTCACCGTGCTCCTCACCCAGGAGCCAATCGAGGCCGGCCTGGACCTGGTCGCCGCGCTCGATGGTCCGGGCGCGGATGCCGAAGGCCTCGGCGACTTTCGCGAAGTCCGGGTTGTCCGACAGGTCGACCTCCGAGTACTTGCCGTCGAAGAACAGGGCCTGCCACTGGCGCACCATGCCCAGCATGGAGTTGTCCAGCAGCACGACGCGCACGTCGATGCCGTAGCGCTTCAGGGTGGCAAGCTCCTGCACGTTCATCATGAAGGAGCCGTCGCCCGAGACATTCACCACCGTGGCTTCCGGGCGGGCGATCTTGGCGCCGATGGCCGCGGGCAGGCCGTAGCCCATGGCGCCGAGGCCACCGGAGGTCAGGTGCTGCAGCGGATCGTTGAAGCGGCAGTGCTGGGCGACCCACATCTGGTGCTGGCCCACGTCGCAGGCGATGATCGGCGGCTCCTCGTGGTAACGGCTCAGGTCACGCAGCAGTCGCGGGGCGTAGATACCCTCCCCCGGGTAGTCGTAGCGCCAGGCGAATTCCTTCTTCCAGACCGCGCACTGGCGCACCCAGGAATCGCTGACCCGCGGCGCGGCGTCGTTCGCCTCCGCGTGCGCCGCCAGCGCCTCCAGGGCCGGCCCCAGTTCGCTCACGATGGCCACGTCCGGCCGGCGCAGCTTGTCCACCTCCGCCGGGTCGATGTCGAGGTGGATGACCCGGGCCGTGGGAGCGAAGTGCGTCAGCTTGCCGGTCACGCGGTCGTCGAAGCGGCCACCGACCACCATCAGCACGTCGCAGTTCTGCACCGCGTGGTTGGCGGCCTCGTTGCCATGCATGCCGAGCATGCCCAGGAAGCCTTCCTCGTCCGTGGGGATCACGCCCATGGCCTTGAGCGTGGTGGTCACCGGCAGGCGATAGCGCCGAATGAACTCCCGGAAGGCAGCCACGCTGTCGGAGATGGCAATGCCCCCACCCCCGATAACGAGCGGCCGGCGTGCGGTGGCCAGCATCTGCGCCGCCGCCCGGATCTGCTCCGCATCCGGCTCCGGAGCCACGAAGTGCTCCGTCTCCGTCGTGGCGTCGGCTTCGGCCATGGCCACGGACACGTCCTTGGGAAAGTCGATGAGTACGGGCCCGGGCCGCCCGGAAGCGGCGATGTGGAATGCTTCGTCCACCAGGCGGGGAATTTCCTCCGGGCTGCGCACCACGAAGCTGTGCTTCACCACCGGCAGCGTGATGCCGAAGATGTCCACCTCCTGGAACGCATCGGTGCCCTGGAGGGGAGTCGGCACCTGGCCCGTGATGGCCACCATGGGCACGGAGTCCATGTAGGCGTTGGCGATGCCGGTGACCAGGTTGGTGGCCCCGGGGCCGGACGTGGCCATGCACACGCCGGGCCTGCGGGTCACACGACCGTAGGCATCCGCCGCGAAGGCGGCCCCCTGCTCGTGCCGGCAGAGGAAGTGGGTCAGCCCCGAATCCACCAGCGCATCATAGAGTGGCATGATTGCCCCGCCGGGATAGCCGAAGATGTGCTGGACACCGTTGCGCTTGAGCGCCTCGATCATCAGCTGGGAACCGCTGCGGGGTTCGCTGTGTGTCGCATTTCGAGGCGCTTGGTCTTGCTGGAGCAGGCTCATGGTGGTTTCCTCGGAAAGTTTCCTGGCTTCCTGTCTGTTCCGCCTGGGTGGCCCGGGCCGGCCTAGGCGGCCTTGGCGGTCTTGTCCTTGCGGCCCAGCCAGCTCATGCGCTCGCGGAGCTTGCGGCCGACCTTCTCGATCGGGTGTTCACGGCGCTGCTTGAGCATGGCCTGGTAGCCGCCGGAACCGGCCGCGTATTCGTCCATCCACTGCTTTGCGAAGGTGCCGTCCTGGATGTCGGTCAGCACGTCCTTCATGCGCGCCTTCACGTCCTCGTCGAGGATACGCGGGCCGGAGACCAGGTCGCCGTAGCTCGCCGTGTCGGAGATGAACTCGTACATCTTGTCCATGCCACCCTCGTAGAGCAGGTCGACGATCAGCTTCAGCTCGTGAAGGCACTCGAAGTAGGCGGCCTCCGGCTGGTAGCCGGCCTCAACCAGCGTGTCGTAGCCGTGGATCACCAGCTGCGCGGCGCCGCCGCACAGCACGGCCTGCTCACCGAACAGATCCGTCTCCGTTTCCTCGGCGAAGGTCGTGTCCAGTACGCCGGCGTGGGTGCCGCCGATGGCGTGGGCGTAACTCAGGGCCCGGTCCCAGGCCTCGCCGCTGGCGTCCTGGTGCACGGCGCGCAGGCAGGGCACGCCCCGGCCTTCCTGGTACTGGCGCCGGACCAGGTCCCCCGGCGACTTGGGCGCCACCATGATCACGTCCACGTCTTCCGGCGGCGTAATGGCATCGAAGTGGATGTTGAAACCGTGGGCGAACAACAGGGTGTCGCCGGCTTTCAGGCCGTCGGCGATCTGCCCGTACACCGTGGGCTGGGCCATGTCGGGCACCAGCATGCAGATGACGTCGGCCCGCGCGGCGGCCTCCGCGAAATCGGCGACGTCGAAGCCCGCGGCGGACGCTGCCTGGGCCGTCGGGCCACCCGGTCGCGCACCGATGATGACGGTGTACCCGGAATCCCGGAGGTTGTTGGCGTGGGCGCGACCCTGGCTGCCGTAACCCAGCACGGCGATGGTCTTGCCGTCCAGGGCGTCCCGTTTCACGTCGTCGGTGGTGTGGAGTTTCATGCGGTGGTCCTCTGCGTTTGATGATGGGAAGCGTGAAGTGTGTCGTTGCTGTCGTTTGCGCCGTCCTGACGCACGCCGGGCAGGTCCGCTTCGGGAACGGTCACGGCGCCGCGGGCGGCGGAGCCGACCAGGGCCCGGTACTTGGCGTAGACACCATGCACGGCGGGTTTGAGGGGCGGCAGCCCCGCCTCCCGGGCGTCCAGGTCCGCGTCCACGGATATTTCCTGGGCATTCACGTCGATGCGGATGCGGTCGCCGTCGCGCACGCGTGCGATGGGTCCGCCGACGGCGGCCTCGGGCGCCACGTGGCCGACCATGAAGCCGTGGGTCGCCCCGGAAAAGCGTCCGTCCGTGATCAGGGCCACGGAATCGGACAGGCCGCGGCCCGCAATGGCGGCGGTGACGGCGAGCATCTCGCGCATGCCGGGTCCGCCCCGGGGGCCTTCCCAGCGGATCACGACCACGTCGCCGTGCGTGATCTCACCTGCCTGCACGGCGGCAAAACAGGCCTCTTCGCCTTCGAAGACCCGCGCAGGCCCCTCGAACTCGAGTGTGCCGTGGCCGGCGAGCTTCACGACGCAGCCTTCCGGGGACAGGTTGCCGAACAGGATGCCGAAGCCTCCGCGGGGTTTGAGGGGCGTGGCGACGTCGACGAGCACGTCCTGCCCTTCCGGTTCCGTGCGCTCCTGCGCTTCGTCGAACAGGCTGCGCCCGGTCACCGTGGGCGCATCCGCGATCTTGCCGGCGGCCGCCAGGCGGCGAACGACGCCGGCTGTCCCGCCGGCCTCGAAAAGATCGCAGGCCAGGTAGCGTCCGCCAGGCTTGAGGTCGGCAATCACCGGCGTGTCCGCGGCGATGGCGTCCCATTCATTCAGCTCGAAGGGCACGCCGGCCTCGGCGGCGATGGCGAGCAGGTGCAGCACGGCATTGGTGGAGCCGGCGGTGGCGCACACGGCGGCGGCGGCATTGCGGAGCGACGTGGGCGTGATCAGGGTGCTGGGCCGGCGCTTCGCGGCGTGCGCGTCCAGGACCAGGCGCCCCGCCTCGCGAGCCGCATCGGGCTTGGCCGGGTGCACCGCGGGGATGTCGTTGGCGCCCATGGGCGACAGGCCCAGCATCGTGAGCGTCATGGCCATGGTATTGGCCGTGAACTGGCCGCCGCAGGCACCGGCGCCCGGGCAGGCCGCCTTCTCCACCGCTTCGAGGCCCGCATCGTCCAGGTTGCCGGCCGCGTGCGCCCCGACCGCTTCGAACACGTCCTGGATGCTCAGGTCCCGGTCACCCAGCCTGCCCTTCATGATGGAGCCGCCGTAGAGGATCACGCAGGGCACGTCCAGGCGCGCGGCAGCCATGGCGGCGGCGGGCAGGGTCTTGTCGCAACCCACCAGCACCACCATGGCGTCGAGGCTGTGGCCGCTCACCGCCAGTTCGATGGAATCGGCGATGGTCTCCCGGGACATGAGCGAGGCGCGCATGCCCGGCGTGCCCATGGCGATGCCGTCGGTGACGACGATGGTGTTGAAGTCGACAGCGGTGCCGCCGGCTTCACGGATGCCTGCACGCACGGGCTCGGCGAGGTCCTTCAGGTGCATGTTGCACGGGGTGACGCTGGTCCAGGTGTTGACCACCGCCACCAGCGGCCTGGCCAGCGCATCGTCGTCCAGCCCGGTAGCCCGCAGCATGGCGCGGGCCGGCGCCCGCGCCGGGCCGGACTTCATGACATCGCTGCTCATGCCGTTCCGAGCCGGTGACTTCTGCTCATCCGCCATGGGAGTCCCCCACCCTCGTGGCCAGCTTGCCGGTTTTGATGAATCTCGCCATTGGTTTCATTCGTGACTTTTCGTCGCCCTGATAATGAAAAACCCCGCTTCCTTTCGGTTGCGGGGTTTTGCTGTTGTTTGCCTGTTCCTGCTAGCTGTGCACGCTCACCCGCTCATTGTGGGAATAATGAGTACAAGGACCAGGAGGAGCGCGGACACGGCAGAAAGCCGGGATGGGGCCGGGAGGCCGCCGAATCCGTGCACGTGTTGTCGTGTTGCCGTGAACATGCGCCAGTTATCACCCAGCCGAGGCCGGAAGTCAACGACTTTTTTCAAGGTTGAAGTCTGAATGTCAGCAGCCGTGCGGCTTCGCCTGGTTCAGATCCGGCTCCATGGTGTCGTTGGTGACCGTGCCCCGATGACCCGCCGTCGTGGCTTCATCATCCCAGTGATGGACCGTGGTTTGGGTGTTCGGCATGGTCCGATTCGGGCCCGCTCCTGCGCAGTAATCGGCCATCAGGTCCGCGGTGTCGTAGCCGTCCGGATTGGGATTGGCGCATGCAGTCAGGCCGGCGGCCAGGAGAACCGCGGGCAGCAGGAACGAATGTCGATGCACGGGAATTTCCTCGATCGGGAGACGTTTTCAAGCATAGCAGCATTCCCGGGTTTGACCCGCCGTGGCCACCCGCGTACAACGTTGGCTGGTTTTAACAGGGGGCGCGTCCGCGGGCGCACGCCCACCCGGAGCCCACCATGAACGAAACCCTCACCGCCGGCCAGAAGGTCGGACGCTTCATCGAGACCGCCGGGCAGAAGATCCCGGATCCGGTGATCATCTTCATGGCGTTCTACCCGCTCGCCTTCATTCTGACCCTCGTGTTCGGCGGTTACCGCTTCGAGACCACGGGAGCCGGCGGCGAGGCGGTGGAGCACCAGTTGCTGAACATGGCGGAACCCGAGCACCTTCGCTGGGTGTTCGACAACGCCCTGCTGGCCAACTGGCTCGGCTTCGGCGGCGGCGTGCTGGGGGTGATCTTCGTGGTGATGCTGGCCATCGGCCTGGCGGAAAACTCCGGCCTGTTCGGTGCGCTGATCAAGAAGATCGGCGCCTACCTGCCCCAGGGCATCCTGCCCCTCATGCTGATCTTTCTCGGCATCATCAGCTCCGTGGCCACGGACGCGGGCTACCTCGTCCTGATCCCCCTCGCCGGCCTGCTCTACGCGGGGCTCGGCCGGCACCCGTTCATCGGCATGGCGGCCGCCTTCGCCGGCGTATCCGCGGGCTTCAGCGCCAACCTGATTCCGGGACCGGTGGATGTGATCATCGGTTTGAACGCACAGGTCTTCGCCGAGGCCCAGGGCGTGCCCTTCACCAACGCGGCGGGGGAAGCGCTGAACCCGGCCACGATGCACTGGACCTTCATCGTCGTCTCCACCTTCGTCCTGTCGGCAACCGGCTTCTGGGTGACCCGGCGCTTCGTGGCGCCCCGGCTCGAGCGCATGTCCTGGGTGACCCCCGGCGACATCAAGCCCGGCGACTTCGAGGTCACAGCGGCGGAACGGCGTGGCCTGCGCGGCGCTGCGGCGGGAACGGTGGTCGCCCTGGCGATCATTCTCGGCCTGTCCCTGGGGCCCCTGGGCGCGTTCACGGACCCGGACGGCAACCTCGTACGCCCTTACCTGGACAACATCATCCTGATGATCTCCATCTTCTTCGCAGTCACCGGCACGGCCTTCGGCTATGCCGCGGGCACGTTCCAGGCCCTTGCGGACGTGGTGAAGGCGATGGTCAAGCAGATGAACACCATGGGCTACATCCTCGTGCTCACTTTCTTCTGCTACAACTTCCTGGGCCTGCTGGCCTACAGCGGCCTGGGCACCTACATCACCTACCTGGGCGTGCAGTTCCTCCTCGCCCTCGGGCTGCAGGACTTCCCGGTGCTGCTGCTCATCGGTTTCGTCCTGACCACGGCGATCATCAACATCTTCATCGGCGGCCTGACGTCCAAGTGGATGCTGTTGGGGCCGATCTTCATCCCCATGCTTTACTTCGTGAATCCCGCCATGACGCCGGACTTCGTCGCCGCGGCGTTCCGGGTGGCGGATTCGTCCACCAACATCATTACGCCCATGATGGCCTACGCGGGGGTGATCCTCGCCTTCATGCGGAAATATCAGCCCGAGATGAGCTTCGGCGACATGCTGATCATGATGCTGCCTTACTCGCTGGCCTTCCTGGTGATCTGGACCGCACTGCTGGTGGGCTTCTTCGCCCTTGGCATTCCGCTCGGCATCTGAGGAGCCGGGGGCGCCAGGAGAACGGGCCCGATAAAAAACCACGGCGCCGCGAAGGCGCCGTGGTCCCAAATTGCCGGATCCGACGGATCCGGCTCCCCCTTATTTCCCGTCAGTGGCTCACTCTTCGAAGTCGTCCTTGAAGATCACCGGGCCCAGCTCGGCGTTCACCGTGATGATGAAGGTCTGGATTGCAGACGTATCCACCCCACCGTTGTCGGTGCCGCCGTCGTCCTGCACGCGGACCGACACCACGGCTGAACCGCTGACGTCTTCCGCGGGCTGGAAGCTCAGCTGGCCACCGAGCGTGATTTCCGGCTCGACCAGGAACAGCCCCGGGTTGTCGTTGCTGACCAGGTAACGGTCCACGGTCTGGCTTGCCTCGTCCGCGCCTCCGCCGGGGGCGAAGCCCGTGATGAAACCGGGCACCAGCCTGGCGCCGGAGTTGAACTGCACCTCCTGGTCGGCGCCGACGACGAAGGTCGGGGCGTCGTTCACCGCCTGTACGGTCAGGGTGAAGGTCTGGATCACCGAGGTGTCCTCACCGCCGTTGGCCGTGCCACCGTCGTCCTGCACCTGCACCGACACCACGGCCTCGCCGTTGGCATCGTCCGCCGGGGTGAAGCTCAGGGCGCCGTCATTGGCGATGTCCGGCTGCACGGCGAAGAGGGCCGGGTTGTCGGTGCTGACCACGAAGTCCGCAATGGCCTGCCCGTCCTCGTCCTGACCGGGATCGAAGCCGCTGGCGAAGCCGGCAATGGTCTGGCCACCGGCATCCTCGTTCACCTGCTGGTCACCGGCGAGGGTCACGGTGGGCGTATCGTTCACGCCCTCCACGGTGATGACGAAGGTCTTCACCGTGGACTCATCCACCCCGCCGTTGTCGGTGCCGCCGTCGTCCTGCACCCGGACGCTCACCGTCGCGGAGCCGCTCTGGTCATCCGCAGGCGTGTAGCTGAGGGTGCCGTCGTTGGCGATATCCGGCTGCGTGGCGAACAGGCCGTTGTTGTCGTTGCTCACCAGGAAGTCGGCGATGGCCTGGCCCGCTTCGTCGTCCCCGCCACCCGGCACAAAGCCGGTGGCGAAGGCCGGTACGGACTGGGCCCCCGCGTCCTCGGCAACGGACTGGTCAGCGCCCAGGGTGACATCCGGCGCGTCGTTGACCGCGGTCACCGTGATGGCGAACTGCTGCGTCGGGGAGGTGTCCACGCCGCCGTTGTCCGTGCCGCCGTCGTCCTGCACCTGCACGCTCACCGTGGCCACGCCGCTGGCGTCATCCGCCGGGGTGTAGCTCAGCGTGCCATCCGTGGCCAGGGTCGGCTGGACCGCGAACAGGGCATTGTTGTCGTTCGACACCAGGTAGGCGACCAGGCTCTGGTCGTCTTCACCCGGCCCCGCATCGAAGCCACTGGCAAAGCCGGCCACCACCTGGGCGCCCGCGTCTTCCAGCACTTCCTGATCGCCGCCGTAGTTCGCGCTCGGCGCGTCGTTGACCGCGGTTACCGTGATGGCGAACTGCTGCGTCGGGGAGGTGTCCACGCCGCCGTTGTCCGTGCCGCCGTCGTCCTGCACCGCGACGCTCACCGTCGCGACACCGTTGGC
>JAZBOL010000133.1:0-9287 GCA_036351115.1 Lysobacterales bacterium
ACTTCTTCGCCTGCGTTACCGTCAGCGCCGCCGTCAGCGTGGTCTTGCCATGGTCAACGTGACCAATCGTACCGACGTTTACGTGCGGTTTCGTACGCTCAAATTTTTCCTTGGACACGGTTGTTACCCCTTAAATTCTTGAATTAAGAAGCCTTTTTGATGACGGCTTCGGCGACACTCGCCGGAGCCTCGGCATACTTGGCGAATTCCATCGAATAGGTCGCACGACCCTGGGTCGAGGAACGCAGGTCGGTGGCATAACCGAACATCTCGGCCAGCGGCACCTCGGCACGGATCACCTTGCCGGATACACCATCCTCCATACCCTGCACCAATCCACGGCGGCGGTTCAGGTCACCCATGACGTCACCCATGTACTCCTCGGGGGTGACCACCTCGACCTTCATGATCGGCTCGAGCAGCACCGGGTTCGCCTTGGCGAAGCCGGCCTTCAGCGCCATGGAGCCGGCGATCTTGAACGCCTGCTCGTTGGAATCGACGTCGTGGTACGAGCCGTCGTACAGGGTCGCCTTCAGGCCGATGATCGGGAAGCCGGCCAGAATACCATTGGCCATCTGTTCCTGGATCCCCTTGTCGACAGCCGGGATGTACTCACGCGGCACGACACCACCGACGATGGCGTTTTCGAATTCGTACTCTTCGCCCTCCATGGGCTCGAGGCGCACCCAGACGTGACCGTACTGACCACGACCACCCGACTGGCGCACGAACTTGCCTTCGGCCTCAACGCTGGAGCGGATCGCCTCGCGGTAGGCCACCTGCGGCGCACCGACATTGGCCTCGACCTTGAACTCACGCTTCATGCGGTCGACGATGATGTCGAGGTGCAGCTCGCCCATGCCGGAGATGATGGTCTGACCGGATTCCTCGTCGGTGCGCACGCGGAAGGACGGATCTTCCTGCGCCAGCTTCTGCAGCGCGATACCCATCTTTTCCTGGTCGCTCTTCGTCTTCGGCTCCACCGCCACGGAAATCACCGGCTCGGGGAACTCCATGCGCTCCAGGGTGATGACGTTGTTGAGGTCACACAGCGTGTCACCGGTGGTGACGTCCTTCAGGCCGACCGCAGCGGCGATGTCGCCCGCGCGCACTTCCTTGATCTCCTCGCGGGAGTTGGAGTGCATCTGCAGGATACGACCGATACGTTCTTTCTTACCCTTGACCGGGTTGTAGACGGTGTCGCCCGCCTGCACCACGCCGGAATAGACGCGGATAAAGGTCAGCGTACCGACGAACGGGTCGGTCATGATCTTGAATGCCAGGGCGGCGAACGGCTCGTCGTCGCCCGACTTGCGCAGCGCCTCGGTCTCCTCGGCATCGTCCAGCACGCCCTTGATCGCCTCGACGTCGGTCGGAGCGGGCATATAGTAGACGACATTGTCGAGCATGGCCTGCACGCCCTTGTTCTTGAACGCGGAGCCGCACATGGCCGGAACGATCTCGCCGGCGAGGGTGCGCGTGCGCAGGCCCTTACGGACCTCTTCCTCGGTGAGGTCACCCTCTTCCAGGTACTTCTCCATCAGCTCTTCGGACGCCTCGGCAGCGGCCTCGAGCATGTGCTCGCGCCACTCCTGGCACTCATCAGCCATCTCGGCGGGGATGTCACGGGCCTCGTAGGTCATGCCCATGTCTTCCTCGTTCCAGTAGATGGCCTTCATGCGAACCAGGTCGACGACACCGGCGAAGTTTTCTTCGGCGCCGATCGGCAGCTGCACCGGCACCGGGTTGGCACCCAGGCGGGTCTTGATCTGCTCGACCACGCGCAGGAAATTCGCACCGGAGCGGTCCATCTTATTGACGAAGGCCATGCGCGGCACGTTGTACTTGTTGGCCTGGCGCCACACGGTCTCGGACTGGGGCTCCACGCCACCCACGGCACAGAACACGGCACAGGCGCCATCGAGCACACGCAGGGAGCGCTCGACCTCGATGGTGAAGTCCACGTGACCGGGCGTATCGATGATGTTGATGCGATACTGCGGGAACTGCTGGTCCATACCCTGCCAGAAACTGGTGGTCGCAGCGGAGGTGATGGTGATACCACGCTCCTGCTCCTGCTCCATCCAGTCCATCGTGGCCGCACCGTCATGCACCTCGCCGATCTTGTGGGACAGGCCGGTGTAGAACAGGATGCGCTCGGTCGTAGTGGTTTTACCGGCATCGATGTGGGCCATGATGCCGATATTGCGATAGCGCTCAAGCGGTGTCTTGCGTGCCACGTGCGGGACTCCTAAAAAATTTCCTTACCAACGGAAGTGCGAGAAGGCCTTGTTGGCCTCGGCCATGCGGTGAACGTCTTCACGCTTCTTGACGGCCGCGCCCTTGCTCTCGGCGGCATCCATCAACTCACCGGCCAGCTTCAGGGCCATGCCCTTCTCGCCGCGCTTGCGGGCGGACTCGACGATCCAGCGCATAGCCAGCGCGTTCTGGCGACCGGCACGAACCTCGACAGGCACCTGGTAGGTCGCACCACCGACGCGGCGGGATTTGACCTCGACCATGGGGCGGACGTTGTCCAGCGCCTGGTCCAGCACCTCGAGACCGTCACCACCCTTCTTGGTGGCAATCTGGTCCAGCGCGCCATAAACCATGCGCTCGGCGGTCGATTTCTTGCCGTCACGCATGACGGTATTGATGAATTTCGCCAGCACCTCACTTCCGAACTTCGGGTCCGGCAGAATGACGCGCTTCGGTACTTCTCTTCTTCTCGGCATAGCTCTTACTCAGCTAGATCCTGAATTAACCCTTCGGGCGCTTGGTGCCGTACTTGGAACGGCCCTGCTTACGGTTCTGGACACCCTGCGTATCAAGGCTGCCGCGCACGGTGTGATAACGCACACCCGGCAAGTCCTTCACACGGCCGCCACGGATCAGGACCACCGAGTGCTCCTGCAGGTTGTGGCCTTCACCACCAATGTAACTGGATACTTCATAGCCGTTGGTCAGACGCACACGCGCAACCTTACGCATAGCGGAGTTCGGCTTCTTCGGCGTCGTCGTATAGACGCGCGTGCAGACGCCACGCTTCTGCGGACAGGCCTCGAGAGCAGGAACGTTACTTTTTTCCTTTTTGCTCTTACGCGGCTTGCGCACCAACTGGTTGATAGTCGCCATAAAAACGTTTCTCCAACCCTAAAAACGAACGCCAGGCCCCGGCGAGGGGCCTGACGAGGACGCGAAAGTGTAGAGAGTACCCCGCCCCCTGTCAAGGGCAACGGGGTGACATCCCCGGTTACTCGGCCGTGTCGTCGCCGGTTTCGGCTTCGGTTTCGACCGCTTCTGCCACCTCGGTACTGGCCGGGAGCTCGAGCTCCATTTCCAGGCCGGCACGCTGACGGCGGCGGTGTTCGTGGTAGGCCAGCCCCGTACCAGCCGGGATCAGGCGGCCCACGATGACGTTTTCCTTGAGACCGCGCAGGTCGTCGCGGGCGCCACGGGTGGCGGCCTCGGTGAGCACGCGGGTGGTCTCCTGGAAGGAGGCCGCCGAGATGAACGACTCGGTGACCAGCGAGGCCTTGGTGATGCCCAGGAGCACCGTTTCGAACTTCGCGGGTTCCTTTCCGGCAGCCTCGAGGGCCTCGTTTTCCTCCAGCACGCGGGCCCGGTCGACCTGCTCGCCCTTGAGGAACTTGCTGTCGCCCGGATAGGTGATGTCGACCTTGCGCATCATCTGGCGAATGATCACCTCGATGTGCTTGTCGTTGATCTTCACCCCCTGCAGGCGGTAGACGTCCTGGATCTCCTTGACCAGGTACTCGGCCAGCTCGGTCGGCCCCAGCAGGCGCAGGATGTCGTGCGGGCTCGGCTCGCCGTCGGCGATGTACTCGCCCCTCTCCACGTGCTCGCCCTCGAAGACGTTGACGTGGCGCCACTTCGGAATCAGCTCCTCGTGGGTCTCGCCCTCGTCGCCGGTGATCACCAGGCGCTGCTTGCCCTTGGTCTCCTTGCCGAAGGACACGGTACCGGTCATCTCGGCCAGGATCGCGGGTTCCTTGGGCTTGCGGGCCTCGAACAGGTCGGCCACGCGCGGCAGACCACCCGTAATATCGCGGGTCTTGGAGGACTCCTGCGGGATGCGCGCGAGCACGTCCCCGACCTCCACCGTGGCGCCGTCTTCCAGGGCCACGATCGCGCCCGGGGGCAGCGGGTAGGCCGCCGGAATATCGGTGCCGGCGAGGCTGAGGCTGTTGCCCTTCGCGTCCACCAGCTTGACCATCGGACGCAGGTCCTTGCCCGCCGAGCCACGCGACTTCGGATCGGTGATGATGGTCGAGGACAGGCCGGTGATGTCATCGGTCTGCTTGTTGACCGTGACGCCGTCCATGAAGTCGTGCAGCTGGATGCGGCCCGCGACCTCGGTGATGATCGGATGGGTGTGCGGGTCCCAGGTGGCCACTTCCTGGCCGGCTTCCATCTTGTCGCCGTCGTTAACGGTGATGACGGCGCCGTAGGGCACCTTGTAGCGCTCCTTTTCACGACCGTGGTCGTCGATCACGCCCAGCTCGCCGGAGCGGGAGACCGCCACCAGGTTGCCGTGCTTGTTGGTCACGGTCTTGATGTTGTGCAGGCGCGCGGTACCGGCCGACTTGACCTGGATGCTGCTGGCCGCCGCGGAACGGCTGGCCGCCCCCCCGATGTGGAAGGTACGCATGGTCAACTGGGTGCCCGGCTCGCCGATCGACTGGGCGGCAATGACGCCCACGGACTCGCCGTGGCCCACCAGGTGGCCACGGGCCAGGTCGCGACCGTAGCACATGGCGCAACCACCGTGGTGATTGTCACAGGTGATGACGGAACGCACGGTGACCTCGTCGATGCCGGCCTCTTCCAGCCGCTCGACCAGGGCCTCGTCCAGCATCATGCCGGCCGGGACCACGACCTCGTCGGTCCCCGGGCGCACCACGTCCACGGCCGTGACACGGCCCAGCACGCGTTCGCGCAGCGGTTCGACGACGTCGCCACCCTCGATGATCGGCTTCATGATGATGCCGTTGGTGGTGCCGCAGTCCACGTCGGTGATGACCATGTCCTGAGCCACGTCGACCAGGCGGCGCGTGAGGTAACCGGAGTTCGCGGTCTTGAGCGCGGTGTCGGCCAGACCCTTACGAGCACCGTGGGTCGAGATAAAGTACTGCAGGACGTTCAGACCCTCGCGGAAGTTCGCGGTGATTGGCGTCTCGATGATGGAGCCGTCCGGCTTGGCCATGAGGCCGCGCATACCGGCCAGCTGACGGATCTGGGCCGCGCTACCACGTGCGCCGGAATCCGCCATCATGAAGATGGAGTTGAACGACGGCTGCTTGGTCACGTTGCCTTCGGCATCCTTGACCTCGTCCTTGCCGAGCTTCTCCATCATGGCCTTGGCAACCTGATCGTTGGTGTGCGACCAGATGTCGATGACCTTGTTGTAGCGCTCACCCTTGGTCACGAGACCCGAGGCGTACTGATCCTCAATCTCCTTCACCTCGGCCTCGGCATGGGCCAGGATGTCGTCCTTCTCGTCCGGGATGACCATGTCTTCCATCCCGAACGACGTGCCGGAGCGGGTGGCGTAACGGAAACCGGCGTACATCAGCTGGTCGGCGAAGATGACAGTCGCCTTCAGGCCCAGGTGACGGTAGCAGGAGTTGATCATGCGCGAGATCTGCTTCTTGCCCATGGGCTGGTTGACCAGCTCGAACGGCATGCCTTCCGGCACGATCTCCCACAGCATGGCGCGCCCGACCGTGGTATCGACCACTCGGGTCTGCTGCTCGCGGCTGCCGTCCTTGTCGATGGTCGTTTCCTTGATACGCACCTTGACGCGGGCATGCAGCTCGACGTGGCCGTTCTCGTAGGCGCGGCGCGCCTCGTTCACGTCGGCGAAGATCATTCCCTCGCCCTTGGCGTTGATGCGGTCGCGGGTCGTGTAGTACAGGCCCAGCACGATATCCTGCGACGGCACGATGATCGGATCACCGTGGGCCGGGGACAGGATGTTGTTGGTCGACATCATGAGCGCACGGGCTTCCAGCTGCGCCTCGATAGACAGCGGCACGTGCACGGCCATCTGGTCACCATCGAAGTCGGCGTTGAACGCCGCGCAGACGAGCGGATGCAACTGGATGGCCTTGCCCTCGATCAGCACCGGCTCGAAGGCCTGGATGCCCAGACGGTGCAGGGTCGGGGCGCGGTTGAGCATGACCGGATGCTCGCGGATGACCTCTTCGAGGATATCCCAGACTTCCGGCCCTTCGCGCTCGACGAGCTTCTTGGCCGCCTTGATCGTGGTGGCCAGGCCGCGACGGTGCAGCTTGCCGAAGATGAACGGCTTGAACAGCTCCAGGGCCATTTTCTTGGGCAGACCACACTGGTGCAGCTTCAGGGTGGGGCCGACCACGATGACCGAACGGCCGGAGTAGTCGACACGCTTGCCCAGCAGGTTCTGGCGGAACCGGCCCTGCTTGCCCTTGATCATGTCGGCCAGGGACTTGAGCGGACGCTTGTTCGAACCGGTGATGGCGCGGCCGCGACGACCGTTGTCGAGCAGCGCATCCACCGACTCCTGCAGCATGCGCTTCTCGTTGCGCACGATGATGTCCGGCGCATTGAGCTCCAGCAGGCGCTTCAGGCGGTTATTGCGGTTGATGACGCGACGGTACAGATCGTTGAGATCGGACGTCGCGAAGCGGCCACCGTCGAGCGGCACCAGCGGGCGCAGGTCCGGCGGCAGCACCGGCAGCACCGTCATGATCATCCATTCCGGATTGTTGCCGGACTCGAGGAACGACTCGATCAGCTTGAGGCGCTTGGACAGGCGCTTGAGCTTGGTCTCGGAGTTGGTTTCCGCGATTTCCTCGCGCAGCTTCTGCGCCTCGCCGGCCATGTCGATGCTGCGCAGCAGCCCGAGCACCGCCTCGGCACCCATGCGCGCATCGAACTCGTCACCGTGCTCCTCGATGGCCTCCAGATAAGCCTCGTCGGACAGCAGCTGACCGCGCTCCAGCGTGGTCATGCCCGGGTCGACGACGACGAAGGCCTCGAAGTACAGCACGCGCTCGATATCGCGCAGGGTCATGTCCAGCAGCAGGCCGATACGGGACGGCAGCGACTTCAGGAACCAGATATGCGCCACCGGCGAGGCCAGCTCGATATGCCCCATGCGATCACGGCGCACCTTGGTCTGGGTGACCTCGACGCCGCACTTCTCGCAGACGACGCCACGATGCTTCAGGCGCTTGTACTTGCCGCACAGGCACTCGTAATCCTTGATCGGACCGAAGATCTTGGCGCAGAAGAGACCATCACGCTCCGGCTTGAAGGTACGGTAGTTAATGGTCTCCGGCTTCTTGACCTCGCCGTAGGACCAGGAACGAATCATCTCGGGCGAGGACAGACCGATGCGAATGGCATCAAAGTCGTCCGTCTGGCCCTGCTGCTTCAGAAGATTCAGTAGGTCTTTCATCGTCTCTCCCGCCTCAGACTAATCCTGAGAGTTCTTCACGAGGGACCGAGGCGAACCTCAGTCCTGCTCCAGTTCGATGTTGATGCCCAGCGAGCGGATTTCCTTCACCAATACGTTGAAGGATTCCGGCATGTTCGCTTCCATCCGGTGGTCGCCGTCCACGATGTTCTTGTACATCTTGTTACGGCCGGCCACGTCGTCGGACTTGACGGTGAGCATTTCCTGCAGGGTGTAGGCGGCGCCGTAGGCCTCGAGCGCCCAGACCTCCATCTCACCGAAGCGCTGGCCACCGAACTGCGCCTTGCCGCCCAGCGGCTGCTGGGTAACGAGGCTGTACGGACCGGTGGAACGCGCATGCATCTTGTCATCCACCAGGTGGTTGAGCTTGAGCATGTGCATGTAACCGACAGTGACCGGGCGATCGAAGGCGTCGCCGGTACGACCGTCATACAGCGTGGTCTGACCGCTTTCCGGCAGCTCGGCCAGCTGCAGCATGGCCTTGATCTCGTCCTCGCCGGCACCGTCGAACACCGGGGTGGCCATCGGCACACCCGCACGCAGGTTGCCCGCCAGGTTCAGGATCTCGTCGTCCGTCAGTTCGGACAGGTCGACCTTGTAGGCGCCACCCGTGTTGTACATGGTGTCGAGGAACTTGCGCAGCTCGTCGACCTTGGCCTTGGCGTCGATCATGCGCGCGATCTTCTTGCCCAGGCCCTTGGCGGCCCAGCCCAGATGGGTCTCGAGCACCTGCCCGACGTTCATACGCGAGGGCACGCCCAGCGGGTTGAGCACGATGTCGACCGGCTCGCCGTCCTCGGAATAAGGCATGTCCTCGACCGGTACGATCATGGAGACCACGCCCTTGTTACCGTGGCGGCCCGCCATCTTGTCACCCGGCTGCATGCGGCGCTTGACGGCCAGGTAGACCTTGACCATCTTCAGCACGCCCGGGGCGAGATCGTCACCCGCGGTGAGCTTTTCCTTTTGCTCGACGAGCTTCTTCTCGACGGCCTTCTTCTGGTCCTTGATCTGGTTGGCCAGGGCCTCGAGCTGCTCGTTCACCTCTTCGGTGCGCATACGGATCTCGAACCACTTCTCGCGGTCCAGTTCGGCGAGGTAGCTCTTGGTCACCTTGGAACCGGCCTTGAGCTTGTTCGGGCCGCCCTCGGCGACCTTGCCCACCAGCAGGTTCTCGACGCGCGAGTAGACGTCGTTTTCATAGATGCGCAGCTTGTCCTTCAGATCCTTGCGCACCTGGGCGATCTCGGCTTCCTCGATCTGCAGGGCGCGCTTGTCCTTCTGGACACCATCGCGGGTGAAGACGCGCACGTCGATGACGGTGCCTTCCATGCCGGAGGGCACGCGCAGCGACGTGTCCTTCACGTCGGAGGCCTTCTCGCCGAAGATGGCACGCAGCAGCTTCTCTTCCGGGGTGAGCTGGGTTTCGCCCTTCGGCGTGACCTTGCCGACGAGGATGTCGTTCGGCTTCACCTCGGCACCGATATAGACGATGCCGGACTCGTCGAGCTTGGAAAGCAGGCTCTCGGAGACGTTCGGGATGTCGGCGCTGATCTCTTCCGGCCCGAGCTTGGTGTCGCGCGCGACACAGGTGAGCTCCTCGATGTGGATGCTCGTGAAGCGGTCTTCCTGCACCACCCGCTCGGAGATCAGGATGGAGTCCTCGAAGTTGTAGCCGTTCCAGGGCATGAAGGCGATGCGCATGTTCTGGCCCAGGGCCAGCTCGCCCAGGTCGATGGACGGGCCGTCGGCGAGGATATCGCCGCGAGCCACCCGGTCGCCCTTGCTGACGATGGGGCGCTGG
>JAZBOL010000134.1:0-3452 GCA_036351115.1 Lysobacterales bacterium
AGGGTGTCGGCGGATTCCGGACGCTGCGCGATGAGTTCGCTCATGGGCTCCTTGGCGACTTCATACACGATGCTTTCGACGGAACTCACGACGGTGGCGGTCCGGCGCTCTCCCGTCAGCAGGGACATTTCACCGAAGCACTCCCCTGGGTCAATATGGCCGACGACCCTGACGCCCGCGTCCGTCCGCAGCCGCGCCTCCAGCAGACCCTCGATGAGAATGAACAGGGACTCGCCCCGGTCGCCCTCCCGCACAAGGGTCTCACCGGCCTGCAGGTGGCGACGCTCCATCTTCCCGGCCAGGACTTCGAGGTCTTCGTGCCGGACGGGCTTGAACAGGGGTGTGTTGCCCAGCATGAGCGCGAGGTCGGGAATCCGGTGGCCGTCGAACTGGCGCGTGGGCATCTCGGCCGTGTACAGGTCGCGCTTGGGATAGGCCAGGCCGATACCGGCGGTGTGCAGGTGCCTGAGCACGGCTCCGTAGACTCTGTCTTCCGCCGTGGTGGGGGAAATCGGGTCCCAGGGAAAAATCCAGTAGCGCAACAGGTATTCCACGCCCAGGCTGGACGTGTCGGAAATCAGGACTACCGGTTGGCGTTCGGAGTCGAATCCGGGCTCGGCAACCAGGGAATGCAGGGCGGCCAGCAGCACGCGCTTGACGCGTGCGGGTGGGACGGAAAATTCCACGGTCACGCTGAACTCGTAGCGCGTGGCGCCCAGGGGCCGGGTGATGTTCACCATGCGTTCGAGCCCCAGCAAGCCGTTGGGAATGACCACGTGGGTCTGCTCCTCGGTGACCAGGGTGGTACAGCGCCAGCCGATGTCCTCGATACGCCCGATCACGAAACCGGACACGCCCTCGTTGACCTGCACCCAGTCGCCGATGATGAAGGAGCGGTCGAGGTTGATGGCCAGGCCCGTGAAGACGTCCGCGATCAGGCTGCGCAGGGCGAACCCGAGGACCACGCCGGATGCACCCAGGGCCGCGAGAAACGCGGTGACGCTCTGCTCGTACACCAGACCGACGATGGCCGTGGCCACCAACAGGTACACGAGTACGCTGGTCAGCGTCTTGAGGACGTCCGGCACCGGCCCGCCCAGGGCGCGGGCCACCAGGCGGTCGTACACCCCATAGCGCATGAACTGGTTGAACAGGGCCGCGGTGGCCACCCAGAGTCCGGTACGCAGGGCGAGCTGGATCGTTCGTGAAGCTTCCGGGCCCAGTGCGCCGTTCCAGGCGCCCTGCTGCGACACCAGCAGGCCGAAGACGACCAGCATCAGGAGGGGCAGGGCATGGACCAGGGGGCTGCGTTGCACGGAGACCGGGAGTCGTCAGGATAAACCGCCCAGTCTCCCTGCCGAATGTGACACATGTGTGACGACTGGGCCGCCGACACGGTCACGAGCTCCGTGCCGCGGGCCACCCGGGCTCAGGTGGCGGTGTAGCCTCCATCCAGGGTGAACACGGAGCCGGTGCTGTGGGACGACTCGTCGCTGGCCAGGAAGAGGGCCATGTTCGCGACCTCGTCGTTGATGCCGTAGCGCTTCATGGGAATGATTTCCCGGAGCATGGCTTCCATCGCTTGCGGGTCGTCCGGTGACAGCTGGTCCTCGAGGGAGTGAATCATGCGGTTATCGATGGGGCCGGGCGCGATGGCGTTGACCCGCACGCCGAACTCGGCCAGTTCCAGCGCCGCGCACTTGGCCAGGCCGATCACGGCGTGCTTGCTGGCGACGTAGGCCGAAAGGCCCCCGAAGCCGATCAGGCCTGCCGTCGAGGCCGTGACGATGATCGATCCCGATCCCTGTGCCCGCAGGATCGGCGCGGCATACTTCATCAGCAGCCACACGCCGAGCACGTTGGTTTCGAAGGGCAGACGAAATTCTTCGGCCGTCAGCAGTTCAAGGGGCTTGGCGGCACCTTCCGTGCCGGCATTGGCGAACACCACATCCAGGCCGCCGAAGCGTTCCCGGGTGGCGTTCACGGACGCCTCGACGCCTGCCTCGTCGGTGGCGTCGACGCTGAACGTGGCAAAGGCCTCGTTCTCGCCGACGCGTTCGGCCAGCGCCGCGAGCTTGTCCGCGGATCGGCCCACTGCCATGATCCGGGCGTCTTCCTCCAGGAAGCGACGCACGGTGGCTTCACCGATGCCGCCGGTGGCGCCGGTGATCAGCGCGGTTTTACCGGTCAGTCTGCCCATGATGAAATCCTCCATTCAGCGTGCTTCGGACACAGGTCAGGATGTCGTTCGGAGACGACATCGTCTCTCGCGGAGCATAAAGGAAAACGGCCACCGCAAGGGTGGCCGTTTGGTATTGGTGGAGGCGGCGGCAACCACATCGCCCTATGAATCAATAACTTGCGTTGCTAAACGCCCAAAATACCCCCATTGATACCCCCATGCAAAGCTGTTAGGAACTGATACGGTGCGCGGGCTCAAACGGCGCTCGCGGCGTGCGGTTGGCTAGCGCCGCATCTCACGCATCTCCCGGCAATTGACCTCTGAAATCGGCCATCCTCGCCGGCCATCATTGTCCGATGGACACTGTTCCCGGCAACCGGATCATCGGCGCAAGCTACCGCTACCAGCGCCATCAATCGGAGACCACGCCGCTCTATCCCATCGTCGAACAGCATCTTCCGGCTCTGCGGAATGAATTGCAGCGTCACGAGGTGCAACTGCCTCGATTCGTGCTGACCGCGTTCCACGACTACCTACGCTGCGGACGACTCGAATATGGGTACATGCGGCGCATCCCTGCGCCACACCCTTCGGGCGACCTTCGGTCGTGCAAATCGGCAATCCTGCCGATTTGTCGTGCGCGTGAAGTGCAACGGCTGCCGGGATGAGCACCTCGTCGCGTTCTCCTGCAAACGCCGAGGGTTCTGCCCCTCTTGCGGCGCTCGGCGGATGATCGAGACCTTGAGGCATCTCGAGCGCAAGGAGGCGCAGGGGGCGCGGGCGCCGCCGAACTGACAAGGGGCTGGAGATCTCGGGCGGGTCGGGTTCGTCCCGGTGCGTTGCCGGAAGAGGTGTGGGCGAAGCAGGCGGATCAAGGGCCGAGCAGTCTGGTGGGCGGAGCTCGGGCGTCAAGGTTCCTGTTGATCGGCGGGATCACGCCTCGGAACACCAAAATCGGGCAGGTTCGGCTGCCGGGAGGCCGAGGTTCAGGGGATAATGGGCGTAGTACCTTCGAGGTGGATGAAAAAATTCCTATACGCAATCTCAAAAGGGTTGCATCCTGGCAATCTCCATGCTAGTAATGACCATCTCATTGGCGCGAGAGCCAGAAAGGAATGTGAAAGATGGCGTCACCTACGGTTGTCGAATATGTCGTAGAGCGTCTCTCCAAGCTGGGAATCACCGATTGCTTCGGAGTGCCAGGCGACTTTGCGTTTCCCCTCAACAACGCGATTACCGCCCACCCCTCGGTCAATTGGCTGGGGACGTC
>JAZBOL010000135.1:0-2645 GCA_036351115.1 Lysobacterales bacterium
GAGTCCTTCGTCGAGCTGGCCCGGACCCGGGACGCTTTCGTCATCCCGACCCTGGCGGTGATCGAGGCGATCGACAGCGACAATGACCCACTTTCACGGATCGGCATTGCGGCGCAGGAAAACCTGTTGTCGCCCATGCAACGGCAAACCCTGTCCGCCCGGTTCGGGGGTGACCTGCCGGGCTTTCGGCTGAAAACCGCCCTGGAAAACGTCCGACGCCTGCACGCCGGCGGTGTCCGGCTCCTGGCGGGCTCGGATGCCCCGAATCCGGGCACGGCGCAGGGCGTGAGCCTCCACCGTGAACTGCAGCTGCTGGTCCGCGCCGGGCTCGAGGAACACGAGGCCCTGGCGGCCGCCACCGTCGGCCCGGCGGAAACCTTCGGCCTCGAGGGCCGCGGCCGCATCGCCGAGGGGGCGCGCGCCGACCTGGTGCTGGTCGAAGGCAATCCGCTGGAGGACATTTCGCGCACCCTGGCCATCCGCACCATCATTAAAAATGGCCACCCGGTGCCACGCCTCCCGGGGAAGGCAGACGCGCCGCCGGTGCTGGTTTCGGATCTGCTCGGCGATTTCGAGGGGGGTATGCCGGCACCCCGGGGGTTCGCCTGGACCAGCACGGACGACGGCATGGTGAACGGTGCTTCGGAAGTCGCCATCGAGCGGTCCGCCCGAGCGGACAAACCTAAAGACCACGCCCTTCGCGTCACCGCCACCGTGCGCAGCGGCTTCCCCTACCCCTGGGCCGGCGGTGCGCTCATGTCCTCGGCGGGCGGCGACATCTCCGACTTCCGGGCCGTGCAGTTCGAGGTGCGAGGCACACCGGGCGTTTATCGCCTCATGGGCTTCAACCTGGCTGCGGGTGGGATTCCCCCCACGGTGAACTTCGAGGTATCACCCGATTGGCGCACCCACACGATCTCACTGGCCGACCTCCAAGGCCTGGATCCAGCGCAGCTCCTGGGCTTTGCCTGGGTTGCGGGGCCGGAACCGGGCGAGTCGACGCTGTACCTCGATAATGTCAGACTGGTGAAATGAGCCATCCGCAGCGCACACCCTCCGCGGACAACCCCCAGCTGGCGATGGCCGCCCAGCGGCCGACGCTGTACCTGGTCTACCTGGTTTTTTTCTTTCTGCCCATGCTGTTCCGGCCGCTGGACCGGGTGGACTGGGTGGTCGCGGCGCTGGCCGTGGCACTGTTTCTCCCGCTGCACTACCTGGGATTCAACGCGGGGCCCCGGCAGCGCCTCGTGACCATCGCCGGCCTCATGGTCCTGGCCTCCGCGACGGCCCCCTTCGTGAACGGCAACAGCGTGTTCCTCATCTACGCCGTGGCCAGCGCGGGCTTTCTGCGGCCCATGCGCCTGTCCATGGTGGTGTTCGTGCTGTGCGCGGCGGTCTACGTCGCCGGGGCGGCCTGGGTCGAACGGCATCCGCTGGAAATGGCCGTGGCCATGTTGCTGGCGATCATCATCTGGTTTTCCTGCTACTCCAGCAGCGAAAGCATCTTCGAACACGAACGGGCGGAACGGGCCCGCGCCCTGGACCTGCAGCAGGCTTCACTGATCGAGCGCGAGCGCATCGCCCGGGACCTGCACGACCTGTTGGGACACACCCTGACGCTGGTCTCCCTGAAAGCGGACCTGGTCGAGCGGCTGATGGACAGCGACCCGGACAAGGCCCGCACCGAGCTGAGAACACTCCAGGCCGGCAGCCGCGAGGCCCTGGCCGATGTCCGCTCGGCCCTCAGCGGCTTAACGGCCACCACGATCCGGGCCGAGCTGGAAAACGCCGCGGCCGCCCTGGGCGCCGCCGGGGTGGCGCTGACCGTTCATGGAAACGCGCCGATCCTGGACCCGGAACGGGAATCCGCTTTCGGACTCATGCTGCGCGAAGCGGTCACCAACATCATTCGCCACTCGAGCGCCACCCAGGCGGAGATCCGCTTTGCCCTGGAAGACGGCGTGCACAGCCTCGAGGTCACGGACAACGGCGAGGCCGAGGCTTTCATCGAGGGAAACGGCCTGACGGGGCTCCGGCGGCGCCTCGAGCAGATCGGCGGCATGCTGTCCGTGCATCGGGCAGAAGCAACGGGCGTGCAACTGCGCGCGATGCTGCCCCAGTGAACGGGCCGCCGTGATCCGCGTCGTCCTGGCAGAGGACCAGTCCATGCTGCGGAGCGCCCTGGCCGCCCTGCTGGCGCTCGAAGACGACATGGAAATCATCGGCGAAGCGGCGGACGGGCAGGCCGCCCTGCGCCTCGTGCGGGCGCATGAGCCCGATGTGCTGGTCAGCGACATCGAAATGCCGGGCCTGATCGGACTGGAACTCGCCGCCCAGCTGGCGCGGGACGAGTCCCGGACGCGCGTGCTGATCATCACGACCTTCGCCCGCCCCGGTTACGTGCAACGCGCCCGGCACCATGGCGTCAGCGGATACCTGTTGAAGGATACGCCCAGCGCTGAGCTGGCAGCCGCCATCCGTACCGTTGCCTCCGGCGGCACGGCCTTCGACTCGAACCAGCTGAACCGGTCCAACGCCCTGCCCGCCGACCCCCTGAACGACCGGGACCGGCGCATCCTCAGACTCGTGGAGGAAGGCATGAGCAACAAGAAGATCGCCGCGGCCCTCAACCTGTCTCCCGGCAC
>JAZBOL010000136.1:0-2590 GCA_036351115.1 Lysobacterales bacterium
AACAGACACACCGCCAGGAAGGCGCCGATGAAGATGTAGGCGACCGGCGAACCGAAGAAGGCCTGAAGCTCTTTGCGGCTGATCTGGAGGATCTCAGACATGGGTCGCCTCCCCGCCTGTGCTCAGATGCTCGCCGCATTTCAGGCTGGCGCCCGCCCCACCATCGTCCAGGTTGACGGCGCCGAACAGGGCCTCGAGGTCACGCCGCTCCGGGGCCAGCGCGTAGAGCGCCCAGCCCTCGCCGGTCACGGCGCGGGCCACGGCAGGGGCCGCGGCCGCGGGATCGACCGTCTCGAGTGCGAATCGGCGCCGCTCCCCGTCGTCCTCCATCAGGGTGACACCACGCACCCCTGGGACCGCCGCGAGCCGTGGCACCGCCTCCGCCGGGATGCGATCCAGGGTCACCAGCAGGCGCGGGTCGCGCCCGATGTCGCCGATCCGACTGTCCAGCGCGAGCCGGCCGCCGCGCATGATGAGCACGCGCTCGCACACCGCCTCCACCTCCTGCAGGATGTGGGTCGAGATCATCACGGTGGCATCGCGTGAGAGCTCCCGGATCAGGTCGCGCATGTGCTGGATTTGGGTCGGATCGAGCCCGTTGGTGGGCTCATCGAGGACCAGGATCTTCGGACCGTGGAGGATCGCCCCGGCCACCCCGAGCCGCTGCCGGTAGCCGCGAGAGAGGGTGCCCACGGTGGCCGTCGCCTTGGGCCCAAGGGCCGTTCGCTCTACGGCCCGGCGGATAGCGACGCCCCGCTCGCCAGGCGAGATGCCCTGGAGCACCGCCTGATACTCCAGGGCGTCGAGCACCGTCTGCTCCGGATACAACGGGCAATTCTCCGGCAGGTAGCCGATGCGCCGCTGGGCCTCCCGGCGGTGCGTGGAGAGATCGAGCCCGTCGACATGGATGGTCCCGCTGCTCGGCTCCAGATAGCCGGTCAGCATCTTCATGATGGTGGTCTTGCCGGCCCCGTTGTGGCCGAGCAGCCCGACGATCTCGCCGTGACCGATGTCGAATGACACCCCGGCCACCGCCTGGAGCTCGCCGTAGCTGCGACTGAGCTCGCGCACCTCGACCATAGACGGGATCACGGATGAGATCATGGATGGCTCCCTTTCGACCTGAACCTGTCGCCAGCGGTCTCCATGCGGGACCGGTGCCTGGCGCGGGGCGGTGTTTAACCAGTTGCGGCCGGGATCGGTCAAGTGACCGAATGTTCAGACAGGCGACGACGCCCCGGGCAGGGCGTAAACCACTCGCGCGGGCAAACCGGCGACGTTCAAATCAGGGCCGTCGAGAGCCGGACTCGGGACCGCGGGGACTACGGATTTTGGGGTTTTCATGCTAGTCTGCGGCCCGTCGCCTCGAGCCCAATCAACAAGTCAAATCGAGGCGTGAAGCCACTGAGAGAGCCGCTGAGGAGGGGGCACGTTGTGACGAGATTTATCCCGCTGATCGCACTATTGCTGGCCGGTCTCGGCTGGCTCCTGACCGTTCTGACCGGTGTCAATGCGCTCTCCGGAGACTTTGAGGGGCGTACCTGCCAGACCGCCTGTCTCCAAGGACTGTTCTTCGGCGGAATCGCGGCCGGCGTTACTGCGCTGATCCTCGGCGTGATCGGGCTGACGAAGCCCGACGGGCGGACACTCACCTATGTCGCCCTGGCGCTCGCCCTGCCGCTGTGCGCGGTGTTTGCGGCCTTGATCCTGATAGGCAACTTCGCCTGATCTGGCCGAAGTCGTCCGCCAGCGCACCTCCAGAGCGGTCGCCGTTTGATACTTGATCGGCAACTTCGTCTGATCCGGCCCTGGCCATCCCATCGGCCTGCCTCGACCAGCCCGATCCGCCCCAGCTGATCCATCAGATCTGGCCCATCGGGTCTGATCCGTCAGGCGTGATCCATCGGGCCTGATCTATCGGGTCTCGTCCATCGGCGCCCGATCCATTCCCGGGGCGTCCCCGCCCCTGCATCCAGCGCCTTCCCAGCCCGGAGACCATGCCCCGGGCGCTGCCGCTGTGCGCCCGCAATTCCAGGGGTTTTCGCACGGACATTGACATACGTCAACGAGACTGCGGACTCCCACCGTTCTTGAGCCGCATCAAGGTTGGCCACCCGTCACAGCGGCGACCCTCCCGTCTGTACAAAAAGTAATGAAGCGCCGGTCGCGGCGCGGCCGGGCCCTCGCCCCGGCGCTTGTCTCCCCCGTTTAAACGGGGTCCACCATCCGGCGGAGTCCGGTACTTTCGACAACCCCCTCGTTGAAGGGAGAGGAGTGCACTATGAAGCAATCGAGCCGAATCGGCTGGTCCGCACGCCTGGCCAGCCTGTGTGTCGGCGTTGGGCTGCTGACCCTCGGGCCAGCGGCCTTTGCCGAACGACCTGCCGGTCAGGCCGGCGTCGACTGGGGTGATCCCAAGGGGCAGGAATGCGTGGACTGCCACATGACCGAGAGCCCTGGCCTGTATTGGGAATGGAACCATAGCCAGCACGGTCAGAACGGGGTCACCTGTCTGGACTGCCACAAGGCCAACGAGGGCGAGATCGACGCCTTCGAGCACGAGGATGCCCTGATCTCCATCGTGGTCACC
>JAZBOL010000137.1:0-2786 GCA_036351115.1 Lysobacterales bacterium
GAGGCCGGTGACTACCTGATCGTGACCTACCTCGCCGCCCTGGCCGCCGAACTTCGCGAGCCCACGGCAGAGGAACAGGGAAACCCCTGGGTCGAGGGCATTGAAGCGGGGATTGCCGGGGCGGACCAGGCCCCGGGGGGCGCAATGATCACCGCCGTGCGTGCGGTGTGCACCATTGAGGGGATGAACCGCCTGCTCGGTACGGTGATGATCCTGGACTCCCGGGGCAAGACCCACGTGATCGGCGATGTGAAGCCGGAGCGTATTGAATCCCTGCGCATCGGCCAGTCCGTGGTGATCACCTTCACGCAGGCCCTCGCGGTCGGTATCGAGCACCCCGCCGACGCTGACTGACACGCCTGGACAGGGCATCGAAGCCCGTAGCCGCCTCAGGCGACGGGCCTAAAGCTGATCTCTACACCGGAGTGCGTCCGGACTCCCGGGGAACAGCACTCAATGATGCGCCTACGGGGCTCAATTGCCGGCGGCGGACATAGGCGGGACGAGCAGCTGGGGATCGACCCGGCGGTCGCGCCAGCTCATGCGCCAGTCGAGGTGGGGCCCGGTGGCCCGCCCGCTCGCGCCGACGGCTCCCAGCCGGTCGCCCGTCTGCAGCTCGTCACCCACGGCCACGCTGATTTCACTCAGGTGAAGAAAGGAAGACGACAGGCCGTAGCCGTGGTCGAGAATCACGGTGCCGCCGGAGTAGAAGAGATCCGGCTCCGCCAGGGTCACGCGGCCCGCGGCCGGCGCCCGTACCGGCGTTCCCGTGGGCACGGCGATATCGACGCCATAGTGGGGATTTCCCGGCGTGCCGTTGTAGACGCGCTGACTTCCATACACTCCGGAGATGCGGCCTGTCACGGGCCAGGCAAAGCTGCCCGCAACCTGTTCCAGCCACTCGGGTCGTTCGATCCGCACGGCCTTGGCGGCCCGGACAAGCTCCCGCTCGCGACGGATGCGCTCGAGCTGATCCTCGGGGGGAGTGACCGTGCGCTGCGGTACTCCCTCGACCCGCGAGATCCGGTACTCGCGCTGGGTGACAGCAAGGTTCACGGTACAGTCGTCGCCGACGCGCAGTTCGCTGGCGGGCTTCGCGTCGCGGTGAAATCCGGCGAAAAAGCGGCCGCTTGGCAGCACTTCGAGGGCCTGGCCGTCCAGGTACACCGGCGTCCCGGGAGCGACCCGGGCCCAGATCATCCCGCCCTGCGACACGTTCCCCTGCACCTCGACGCAGGCCGGTGCTGACAGGTGCGTCGCGGCAAGGACCGCGCCAAGGGCGAATGCCAGGTGTGGTTTAGCGATCATTGTGCGAGTTTAGAATCAGGCACGGCGCCCGGGCAATCGGCGCCGTGTGATGCGCAGCAGAGCGCCGGTTAAACTGCGTCCATGGGACGCTACCGACCGCCGCGTGAAAAAGGCACCGCACTGATCACCGCCTCCGGCGAAGCCCGCCTGCGGGCCGAACTCGACCGCCTGTGGCGGGAAGAGCGCCCGGTAGTCGCGAAAGCCGTCCAGGATGCAGCCGGAAACGGCGATCGCTTGGAGAACGGCGACTACATCTACGGTAAACGGCGACTGCGCGAGATCGACAGTCGCGTCCGCTTTATCACGAAGCGTCTGGAAGTACTCCAGGTCGTGCGGGACCGCCCTTCGGACCCCTCCCGCATCTACTTCGGCGCACGCGTCCGCCTGGCCGAAGAGGACGGGGCCGAGCGCACCGTGCACATCGTGGGACCGGATGAGTTTGAACCCTCCCGGGGAGAGATATCGATTGACTCGCCCCTGGCGCGGGCCCTGCTCGGCAAAGGGCCCGATGAGGTCGCCAGCGTCGCCTCGCCCTCCGGCGAACGCGAGGTTGAGATTCTCGCCGTCAGTTATGACCGGGAGTGAGCGTGAGTATGACCGTGAGTCTGATTGTGGGTCTGACCGATAGCGACTGAGCGGGCCGCCGCAACAGGCACGGCGCGATCAGCACGGCTTCAGTCCAGCGCCGCGTAAACCAGGGCCTCGAGCTGGCCGCGGAAGTTGAAAGTGCTCGACGGAATCAGCTGCGTGAGGAACAGAACGATCAGGTCCTCACGCGGGTCGATCCAGAACAGCGTGCTGGCCAGCCCGCCCCAGTAGTAGGTCCCCGGCGACGCCGGATAGCCGTTGCGCACGGGATCGATCTTGCAGGCAAAGCCCAGCCCGAAACCGACCCCTTCGTTATGGGTTTCGCTGAAACCCGACATCGAAAGGCCGGCGATGTCACCGCCGCCGGGCAGGTGGTTGGCAACCATGAGGTCCAGGGTACGCCGGCTAATGATGCGCTGCCCGTCGAGGGCGCCACCACCGAGGAGCATGCGGCAGAACTGCAGATAATCCGCTGCCGTGGACAGGAGACCGCCGCCGCCGGAGAAGAAGGTCCGAGCCGTGAACCTCGATGCCTGCCCATCGTCCTCGAGCACCAGGGACTTGTCCGCATCGCGCGTATAGCAGGACGCAAAGCGCTCGAGCTGGTCGTCGCGCACGCTGAAACCCGTATCGTGCATGCCCAGGGGCTCGAAAATCACCTGCGCGAAGAAGTCGGGAAGACGCTGGCCGCTGATTCGCTCGATAAGGACGCCGAGAACGTCCGTTGCCACAGAGTAGTTCCAACGCTCCCCGGGCGAGAACTCCAGGGGCAGGCCGGCGAGTTGCTGGATCATGTCGTCCAGGGTGTACCCGGGCGCCGGCAGGGCCACCCGCTGCTTGCGATAGGCCCGATCGATGTTCGTGGCATACATGAAATCGTAGGTCAGTCC
>JAZBOL010000138.1:0-33735 GCA_036351115.1 Lysobacterales bacterium
CCGGAATGGCCCCCCGAGTTGTACTCCCGCCCCGCGCTCATGGCCGTGCTGGGGCAGCTCGCCGACCGGGCCGAGCACGGCTGGAGCACCTGGTACCTGGTCGGGCGGGGCAGTGGCGAGGGGCTTCTCGGCATATGCGGCTTCAAGGGCCGGCCCGATGGGTCCGGATCGGTGGAGATTTCCTACTCGATCCTGCCGCCTTACCGCAACGTGGGCTATGCCTCCGAGGCCGTCGAGCGCCTGTCGCGCTGGGCCTTGAACCACGCCGGCGTGCAACGGGTCACGGCGGAAACGCTGCCGCACCTGCGCCAGTCCATCCGGGTGCTGGAGAAGAACGGATTCCAGCGGGCCGGGCAGGGCAGCGAGTACGGTGTGGTGCGCTATGCGCTCGAGCGGTCAAGCCTGCGTTGAGCCGCTGCGCCCCCCGTCGGCGGCGATAAATTCCCTCTTAACCGGTTGATTTTAGGAGATGTGCGGCGGCCATGACCTGTGGCACAGGTGGCGAGGACCCGAAACATACAATATGATATCAACATGTATTAGCAGGAGAAGGCCATGATCGTCGAAAAAATCCGCAAGTGCGCCTCCGGTTACCTCGCCCTGGTCGTGCTGCCCATCCTCACCCTGGCGGTGGGTTACGGCTTCGTACGGGCCGCCCAGGCGGAGAATCCGGTCGGCATCATCACCAGCATCGTGCTCTTCCTCATCGTGCTCATCTGCTACAAGGGGTTCTTCATGGTGGCCCCGAACCAGTCCAAGGTGCTGCAGCTGTTCGGCACCTACGTGGGCAGCGTGCGCGAAACGGGCCTGCGCTGGGCCAACCCGTTCTACAGCAAGGAGACCGTGAGCCTGCGCGTGCGCAACTTCGAGAGCGAGATGCTCAAGGTCAACGACTCCTCGGGCAACCCGATCGAGATCGCCGCCGTGATCGTCTGGCGGGTGGTGGATTCCGCCGAGGCCGTGTTCGAGGTCGACGACTACGTCAACTACGTGCACATCCAGTCCGAGGCCGCCCTGCGCAACCTGGCCACGGCGCATCCCTACGAGGCCCATGACGAAGACGTCGTGGCCCTGCGCAGCGACCCCCAGGACATTGCCGACAAGCTCAAGGACGAGGTGCAGATTCGCCTCGGCAAGGCCGGGGTGGAGGTCATCGAGGCGCGCATCAGCCACCTGGCCTACGCCCCGGAAATCGCCTCCGCCATGCTCAAACGCCAGCAGGCCCAGGCCGTGGTGGCCGCCCGCATGCAGATCGTGGACGGCGCCGTGGGCATGGTGCAGATGGCCCTGGAGCAGCTGGAGCGTGACAAGATCGTCGACCTGGACGAAGAGCGCAAGGCCGCCATGGTGAGCAACTTGCTGGTGGTGCTCTGCGGCGAGGAAAACGCGCGCCCCGTGCTGAATGCGGGCACGCTGCACAACTAGCCCCGGTCAGGACCCATGCCGAAAAAGAAGTCGTTTCCCCTGCGACTGAACGAGGACATGTACGACGCGCTCAAACGCTGGGCGGAGGACGAATTCCGCAGCGTCAACGGGCAGATGGAGTACGTGCTGCGGGACGCCCTGCGCAAGGCAGGGCGTTTGCCGAAACCGCGCAGAGGCGGGGACGACTAGCGCTCCCAAAACGTTTTACGCCCCGCCGCTCACCGGGTGAACGGCCAGACCTCCAGGCCGTGAATCGCATTCCGCACGTCCTGCGAAAAATTCACCCGCATGACGTCCGAGCCCGTGGCCAGGTCGTACAGCGACACCGTCGAGGGTGACGAGCCCGCGGCGATGAACCGGTCGTTGACGGCACACAGGCCGCGCCCGAAGCCCTGGCGGGCGACCTGCTCGTCACCGAGGTCCAGGTTCGTCAGTTCGTCCGACGGGTACTGGGGGACGGCAAAGGTCACGGCGCTGCCGTCGCGCCGGTCCAGGCGCACGAGGTCGGAAGCGGTGTCGTTGTAGAGGATGCCGTCCTGGAAAGGCCGCGCATTGTGCGTGCCGTCGGGCAGCTCCGCCAGGAGCCGCACCGTGTTGTCGCTGCCGATGCGCAGCAGCCCGCCGGAACGCAGGCCGCTGGCGTACAGGCCCGTGTCGTCGGCGTAGACGCTGTTCAGGTGCAGGCGGTTCTCCGGCGCCGGCCCGTTGGCGCCGCCGGGTCCGTCGATGCCGTTCGGGTCATAGGGGATGCCGTGGTAGGCGCCCCCGTCATCCCGGGACAGGTGGATCGCCCAGAAAAACTGCTGCCGCTCGAGGTTGAAGGCCAGGATCGAGTCGTTCACCGTCGAGGTCAGGTACAGGTGGTTGTTGAGTACGTGGATCTCGTGGCAGTGCTTGAGGTACGTGCTGCGAAAGGAGCGCTGCAGGCGGAACGCCGTGTCGTACACGAACAGTTCGTCGCTGGCGGCCACGTAGACCTCGCCGGCGAAAAAGGCGATGCCGCGCAGGCCCCGGTCCCAGCCCCGGCCCTGCCAGTCGATGTCTCCCGTGTTCCAGTCGAGCACCTGGTGGATTTCCTGCTCGGCGAAATCCAGCAGGTACAGCCCGCCGTGGCTGTCGCCCTGGCGCGCGCCGCGCACCACGGAGCTGGCGATCAGGATGGGGAGTTCGAGGGCGTTCTCGTTCACGGCGGCGGACGCCTCAGTTGGTGTTGTCGTTGTCATGCATGGTCCGGTCAGCCCCAGAGAGACGCCTCCGGCGCGTTCATGAGCTCGCCGTCGTAGCGAACCGGGTGGTCGCGGTCCGCACGTTGCCAGAGCGGTCCGTCCAGATCCACCCAGCGGCAGTCCTGCGCAATGATAAACGCCGGTGCCATGGCCAGAGAGGAGCCGAGCATGTTGCCGACCATGAGGTCGAAGCCCAGGGCGCGGGCGCGCTCGACGACCGCCAGGGCCTCCGTGAGACCGCCGGTCTTGTCCAGCTTGATGTTGACCGCGTCGAAGCGATCCACCAGCGCGTCGAGGTCCTCCGTTGACTGGCAGGACTCGTCGGCACAAAGCGGCACCGGGTAGTTCAGGCCGGCGAGGTCGTCCTCCGCGCCCCGGGGCAGCGGCTGCTCCAGCAGACCGATCCCGTGCCGACCCAGGGTGTCGCCCAGGCGCTCGAGGAGGTCCCGGTCCCAGGCGCCGTTCGCATCGATGATCAGTTCAGCGTCCGGCCGCGCCCTCCGCACCGCTTCGACGCGCGCCGCCACGTCGTCCGCGTCGAGTTTGAGTTTGAGCAGGTGATAACCCGATTGCGCCCGGGCCTCCTCCGCCATGGCGTCGGCCGAAGCCAGGGAGAGCGTGTAGCCCGTGGCCATGGGCCCAACGGATCGGTCCAGCAGGTCCCAGGCCCGCCTTCCGGTCCGTCGGCAGGCCAGGTCCCAGAGCGCGCAGTCCAGGGCGTTGCGCGCGCCACCGGCGGGCAATAGCCCCTGCACGGCGCGCCGCGTCGCTTCGAGCAGCGGATCGCTGCTGTTCCCTTCACGACACACGGGTTCAAGCCGGTCTTCCAGCTCGGGTGCCACCTCCATGACCTGGTGGGACAGGGACTGGGCCGTCTCCCCGAAATAGTCCACGCCGAGCGCTTCGCCACGCCCCACGGTCCGGCCGTCGTCCAGGTAAACGGTCAGGGTCTCGATATGGAATACCGTTTCCTGGGAGGTGATGAAGGCGTCCTTCAGCTCCCAGTGGTCGATGGAAAAGGTGATCTTCAAGGGGCTAGGCGATGTGGGCCTGCAGCGCCTCGACCAGGGGCTCGACGCCGCGCGCCACCGGGTCGACACAGGGCAGCCCCGTCTCCGCACTCACCGCATCCAGCAGGGCCTGCCGTTCACTCGGCGAGCAGCGTCGGGTATTCAGGCTGACGCCGATGAAGCGCGCTTCCGGATTGGTGAGCCTTGCCGCGGCCAGGTGTCGTTCCATGCACGCGTCCAGGGGCGGAACGGAAAACCCGGGAAAATCGTCGAGCGTGTCCCGGGCAGGGTCGTGGCACAGCACCAGGGCGTCAGGCTGAGCGCCGTGCAGCAGCCCGAGGGTTACCGGCGCGTAGGCCGGGTGGAACAGGCTGCCCTGGCCCTCGATGACGTCCCAGTGGTCCGGGTCGTTGTCCGGCGCGAGGCGCTCGGCCGCGCCGGAAATGAAATCCGCGGGCACCGCGTCCAGGGCGATGCCGGCGCCGGCGATCATGATCCCCGTCTGTCCCGTCGCGCGGAACGTCGCCGGGACGCCGGCCCGGCGCAGGGCGCGGTGCAGGGCCAGGGCAGTGTACTTCTTGCCGACGCAGCAGTCCGTGCCCACGGTCACCAGCCGGTGGCCGCTACGCCGGCGACCCGTTCCGACCTCGAGTTCCTCGGGGGGCAGACGCACGTCCACAAGCCGGCTGCCGCTGCGGTAGGCGGCATTGGCCAGCTTGGGTTGCTCCGCCAGCGGGGTGTGCAGGCCACTGACCACGTCCAGGCCCGCTTCGAGGGCGTTGGCCAGGGTGTTCTCCCAATCCGGATTGAAGGCGCCGCCGGTGGGGGCGACGCCGATCACGAGACTGCGCGCACCGCTGCGCCGCGCCTGGTCGACGTCCATGTCGGGCAGTCCCGTGTCCACGCGGCAGTTGCGGAAGCGCAGCTGGCCCACGCAATCCTCCGGGCGCCAGTCCACCAGGCCCTGCGCGGTCTTGGCGTCGAGGGGGTTGCCCGCGTCGCCGAGAAACAGGAGGTAGGGCGGTCGTAGCTGGGGTGCGTCGGTCATCGGGGTACGGTGAGGGGTCAGCCGTGCGTGGGAGAGGGTCGATTATTGGAAGGCTGGGCTGGAAACGCAAGGGCAGGTCCGACCCCAAACCCGGCCATGGACAAAGCCGCGCGAGTGTAGGACGCTTGGGAGACTGTGCGGCGGTCCCAGCGTGGCCGCTTCCCATCGGTCAGAGAGGATTCCAAGCATGAGCGCCAACCCCGACCTTTCCCACCACAGCGCGGCCGAGTGGCAGGCGCGGGACAATGCCCACTTTCTGCATCCTTTCACGGACCACCACGACCTGGGGCAGGTGGGCGCCCGCATCATCGAGAAGGCCGAGGGGGTCTACATCGTCGACGTGGATGGCAATCGCATCCTCGACGGCATGGCCGGTCTCTGGTGCGTCAACATCGGCTATGGCCGGGAGGACCTCGTCGAGGCCGCCACGCGGCAGATGCGACAGCTGCCCTACTACAACAGCTTTTTCCAGACGGCCCACCCGCCGGCCATCGAGCTGGCGGAGCGCATCGCGGGCATCGCCCCCGAAGGCTTCGACCTGACGTTTTTCGCCGGTTCCGGCTCCGAGGCCAACGACACGAACATCAAGCTCGTGCGGCGCTACTGGGACCTGGTGGATCGGCCGGACAAGCGCTTCATCATCAGCCGCAAGAACGCCTACCACGGCAGCACGGTGGCCGCGGCCACCCTGGGCGGCATGGGGCCCATGCACGAGCAGCTCGGTCCCATGGTCAATTTCATCCACCACATCGAACAGCCCTATCACTTCGGCCTGGGCCAGGGCATGGACGAGGACGAATTCGGTCTTCAGCAGGCGCGCCTGCTCGAGGCGAAGATCCGGGAGCTGGGCGCGGATAACGTGGCGGCCTTCATCGGTGAGCCGGTGCAGGGCGCCGGCGGCGTGGTCATTCCGCCGTCCAGCTACTGGGGCGAGATTCAGCGCATCTGCCGCGAGCACGACGTGCTGCTCATCGCGGACGAGGTGATTACGGGCTTCGGGCGCCTCGGCCAGTGGTTCGGTTCCCAGCACCTGGGCATCGAGCCGGACCTGATCACCTTCGCCAAGGGCGTCACCTCGGGCTACCTGCCCCTGGGCGGCTCGATCGTGGGGCCGCGCATCGGCAAGGTGCTGCGCCACGAGGGCGGTGAATTCGCGCACGGCTACACCTACTCCGGGCACCCGGCGGTCTGCGCCGTGGCCCTGGCCAACATTGATGCCCTCGACCGCGAGGGGGTCATCGACCGGGTGCGCGAGGACACCGCGCCCTATTTCGCCGAGCGCATCGGCAGCCTCGCCGGGCACCCGCTGGTGGGCCAGGCGCGCACCATCGGCCTCATGGGCGCCGTGGAAATCGTCGCCGACAAGGCCACGAACGAACGCTTCGACACCGACTGGAACGTCGGCGCGCGCTGCCGCACCTTCTGCTTCGAGAACGGCCTGGTCATGCGGGCCGTGGGCGACTCCATGATCGTGGCGCCGCCGCTGGTGATCAGCAAGGCGGAGATCGACGAACTCGTGGAGAAGGCCTGGCGCTGTCTCGACCTGACCGCCGACTGGGTCCGGCAGCAGCGGTGAAAAAAACCGACCGGGACCTGGGCATGGGCCGGGACATCACCCGGCGGGATTTTCTGCACGATGCGTCCCTGGCGGGCATGGGGATGGGACTCGGCTTGAGCGCACCGCTCGGCGCGCTGGCCGGGGCGTCCGAAACGGGCCCGGGGGCGAGCGGCTACCCGCCCACGCGCACCGGCCTGCGGGGCTCCCACCCCGGTTCCTGGGAAACGGCCCACGCCCTGGCCCGGGAAGGCCAGGCCTTCGCCCCCGGCGAGGACACGGGCGAGCGCTACGACCTCGTGGTGGTGGGCGGCGGCATCAGCGGCCTGTCGGCCGCGCTCTATTACCAGGACCGCTATGGCCCGGATGCCCGCATCCTGATTCTCGAGAACCACGACGACTTCGGCGGCCACGCGAAGCGCAACGAGTTTCACCAGGGCGGCGAGATGCGCCTTGCCCTGGGCGGCGTGCACAACCTCGAGATCGAGAGCTACAGCCCCACCGCGCGCGCCATGCTGGATCGCCTCGGTGTGGATATCGATACCCTCGAGCGCCACACGAATTTCGCCTATGGCTTCAAGGGGCCGGGCCGGCCGTCGACCTGGTTCGACGCGGAGCACTTCGGTGAGGACGTGCTGCTTGCCGGCGCAGGGCTGCGCTGGTCCGACGCCGCCGAGATGCCGGCGCTGATCGACCGCATGCCCCTGGGCGAGGACAGCCGTAGCAGGCTCAAGCGCTTCTACACGGCACGGACCAACGTCTTCGCCGGTAAGGACTGGGACCAGGTCGAGGCCCGGCTCCGCGCCATGAGCTATTACGACTTTCTGAAACAGCACGGCGGCCTCGACGCGGCGTGCCTGGCGCTTTTCGACAACATCACGCACGGCGCCGAGGGGTTCGGCGCGGTGAACCTGTCGGCGATGGAAGCGCTCGAGGTGGGCTTGCCGGGGTGGCAGCTCCTCGGCGGCGATCTCGAGGACAGCGACTACGAGTACGCCATGGTCATGTTCCCGGACGGCAATGCCAGCATCGCCCGGCTCATGGTCGCCCGGCTCATCCCCGCGGTTGCGCCGGGCGTCAATGCGGACAACATCGCTGTCGCGGATTTCGACTACGCCGCGCTCGATCGCGACGACCAGCCGGTCCGCCTGCGCCTCGAGTCCACGGTGGTGCGAGCACAAAACCAGGACGGCGGCGTGGTGGTGGACTATGCCCGGGACGGCGGTCTTCACCGGATCCGGGCCAGGCACGCGGTGCTGGCCTGCTACCACGTCATCATCCCCCACCTCTGTCCGGAGCTGGAGGAGTCGCAGCGCGAAGCGCTTCGCTACCAGGTCAAGTGCCCGCTGCTGGCGACCAACGTGCTGCTGCGCAGCGGCGAACCGGTGCGCGCCGCCGGCACGAGCGCCGTGCACTGTCCCGGCCGCATGCACGCGAACCTCTACGTGTGGCAGGGCAACACGGCCGGAGGCTACGCGCAGGGCAGCTGGGACAACGAGGACGGTCCCATGACCCTGTTTTTCTGGGGATCGATTGCGGAGCCGCGAGGCGACCTCACCCTCAAGGAGCGCCTGCGCGGGTCCCGGGCAAAGATGCTGGCCCTCACCTTCGAAGACTATGAACGGGAAGTGCGCACGGTGCTGGACGGCATCTACGGGCCCTACGGCCTGGACGTGAAGCGGGACGTGCTGGCCATCACCGTGAATCGCTGGCCCCACGGCTACTCCTACTGGTACACGGACCTCTGGGACCCGGATTTCGAAGACGGCGCCTGGCCCCACGAGATCGCCCGCCGGGGTTTCGGCAACATCACCATCGCCAATTCGGATGCGGCCGCGGATGCCTACACGCATGCGGCCATCGACCAGGCGCACCGCGCCGTCAGTGAGCTTCCCGACGTCCGGGGCTAGGCTTCGGCAGGTGGGCCGGACCGTGCGGCTGCCTCTCCCTCGATGTCTTCGCGCCACTCGGAGAGATTTCGCTCGATGGCCCAGAAGCCCAGGATCCAGAGACTCTGATCCCAGGCGTAGACGTAGTGACCGGTGTAGATCCACCAGGCCGCGTGGCCGAAAAGCACGGCGTAGAACACCCGGGCCGCATGGCTGGCCGCCATGAGCAGCCCGCCGGTGATGTTGCGGTTCTGCAGCCAGACGGCCAGTTCGATGGCCCAGATCACGAACAGCCAGACCAGCGCGTCGGACATGTCCACGGTGGTTTGCCTGCGCTCCATGGACAGGCCTTCCCGATCGCTGATGACCATGGGATTGAGCATGAAATACTGCGTGTCCGCCGAGAAGCTGTCGCAATTGTCCGGGGTGATTTCTTCGTAATCGAAGTTGTAACCCCAGGACAGGCCCTCGTCTGCAACCTGGCAAAGGTCAGTGACGTCGGGCCGTGGCGGCGCGTTGATGGCGTCATCCAGGGCGATGTAACGCGCCACCACCGTGTGCAGGAGCATGGCGTAACAGACCAGGCGTACGCCGTGCAGCAGCCAGGGAACCCAGCGGCGTTCCCAGGCTTCATCCTCCAGGGTGTAGGTCTCCAGTTCGAACATGAACAGGAGTCCATACCAGGCCAGGTTGTCGATGGTGGTGGCAAAGGCCTCGGTCCATTCGAGCAGCGACGCCCCGTGCTTGAGGGTGTGCGCCGCCATCTGCATCTCCTCGATGAAGTAGAACGCCCCGTTGAGCAGCAGGAGCGTATAGACCGTCCACTTGATGCGCTGGGCGCGCCGGTGCCGGCGCTCCGCGTTGGCGGAGCGGGTCGGCTCGGCGCCGGCCGTCAGACCGGGACCGGACATGGTTGGCGTGTGGCCGGCATGGCTGAATGATAGCGCAGCGCCTTCCTCCGGGCCGGGGACTCTGAGAAGATGAGCGTCCCTTTGGCCGACGGATCGAGTGCGCATGAGTCACGACAACGACTGGGATCACGCCTTCACCGGGCGCGACCTGCGCGGCAAGGTCGAGGGCGCACCGAGCTACGCGGGCGCCCAGAGCTTCCTCCGCCGGCGTTTCACCCGTGACCTCGCCGGGGTCGACGTGGCGGTGATCGGCGTGCCCTTCGACACGGCGACGAGTAACCGCCCCGGGGCGCGCTTCGGTCCCCGGGCCCTGCGCATGGCCAGCAGCAGCATGACCTGGGCCCGGCCCTGGCCCTGGGACATCGATCCGCTGGAGGAACTCGCGGTCATCGACTACGGGGATTGCCCCTTCGACAGCGGATACCCGGCCGACGTGCCGGCGGAAATCACCGCCTTCATCCAGCCGGTCGTGGATGCCGGGGTCACGACCCTGGTGCTCGGGGGCGATCACTTCATCAGCTACCCGGTGCTCGCGGCCCATGCCCGCCGGCACGGGCCGGTCTCCCTCGTGCACTTCGACGCCCACTCGGACACCTGGCCCGACGGCGGAGAGCGCATCGACCACGGCACCATGTTCTTCCATGCGGTGAAGAAGGGCTTCGTCGATGACCACCACTCGGTGCAGATCGGCCTGCGCACGACCAATGACGACCCCCTGGGCTTCAACATCCTCGATGCGCGCTGGGTGCATGAGCGCGGTGCGGCCGCGGTGGTCGAGCGCGTGCGCGACGTCGTCGGGGACCGGCCCGTCTACCTCACCTTCGACATCGACTGCCTGGATCCGGCCTTCGCGCCGGGTACGGGAACGCCGGTATGCGGTGGGCTCAGCAGCCACCAGGCGCTGGAGATCATCCGGGGCCTGGGCGGCCTGCGCTACGTTGGCGCGGACCTGGTCGAGGTCGCCCCGGCCTATGATTCCGGGGACATTACCGCCTTCGCCGGCGCCAGCCTGGCGACGGAGTTTCTTTGCCTGTTCGCCAGTGACCCGGGCCGCACGGGGGAGGTCGCCGCGTGAAGGAAGAACATCCGGTCGTGGGGGTGGTGTCCGACCGCCGCCTGGTCGGTCCCCACCCCTTTCACATGGTGGGGGAAAAGTACCTCCAGGCGGTCTGGGACGGCGCCGAGGCGTACCCGGTCAGCCTGCCTTCCCTGGCCGGGAACTTCGACGTGCCGGCTATCCTGCATCGCCTGGACGGCCTCTTGCTGACCGGCAGCCCGTCGAACATCGAGCCGCGGCACTACCTCGGCGACCCGAGCGATCCGGGGACCTGGCACGATCCGGAACGGGACCTGGCGTCCCTGGCCCTGATTCCAGCGGCGATCCGCGTGGGCATGCCCCTGTTTGCGATCTGCCGGGGTTTCCAGGAAATGAACGTGGCCTTCGGCGGCACGCTGCACCAGAAGGTGCACGCGGTGCCCGGGATCGGACTGCACAAGGAAAACCCGGAGGACCCGCTGGAGGTCCAGTACGGCCCGTCCCACGAGGTGGCGTTCACGTCCGGCGGCTTGCTCGAGCGGCTGACCGGTTTGCAGCAGGCCACGGTCAACTCGCTGCACGGGCAGGGGGTGGACCGGCTCGGCGAGGAACTGGACGTTGAAGCGCGGGCGCCGGATGGGCTGGTGGAGGCGTTCACCGTGCGCGAAGCACCGGGCTTCAATCTCAGCGTACAATGGCACCCGGAGTGGCGGGTGACCGACAATCCCGTCTCCCTTGCCCTGTTTCGCGCCTTCGGCGATGCCTGCCGCAGCTACCGGGACCGGTCGTCGCGGCGCCGGGACACCAACCAATCCGGCCCGGGACGGTAAGTCAGCTTCGAGGAAAATCATCAGCACACTACCCACGGACGGGGCGGTCTGGAACAAAAAACAAACCACATGGCAACAACGCCCCAATCTGCACGCCGGTCGGCCAAGCGATCCGCGCCGCCCGCCGGAAACCGGACCCTGCCCAACCTCGTGCTGGGCCTGTTCGACGGAATCGACAGTTCGCTCTGGGGTTATGGTTTCGCCACCATTCTCTTCGCCGGTGCGCTGACCCCACTCCTGCCACTGGGCGTGACCATCATGCTCCTGGGCTGGGGTTTGCTTGGCCTGTTCGTGGCGCTGACCAGCGCGGATCGCGTGCACATTGCGAGCATCGACGAGCAGGGCGTGGTCATCCTCGCCTCCGCCGCCAGCCTGCTGGCCGCCCAGCTCGGTTCGGCCGTGGTCGGGCCGGAAGGGCTGTCCACCATGCTCGTGCTCATGGCGGTGACCTCCCTGAGCGTGGCCCTGGCGTTCATGGTGGTGGGGCACCTGCGCCTCGCGCGCCTGCTCGAGCTCCTGCCGTTCCCGGTGATCTGTGGCTTCATGGCCGGCGTAGGCTGGCTGCTCCTGGACGCCGCCGTATTCGTTACCGTGGACGAACCCCTGTCGACCCGCCTGCCGGCGCATCTCGCCGACGGCAATGGCGGCATCCGGCTCCTGGCGACCCTGGGCTGCGGCATTCTCATGATCGTGTTCATGGAAAAGCTGCGGAAGGCCTGGGCCTTCCCCGCGGTCGCCGTGCTGATCTTCGGCGGTTTTTACGCGGTGGTCAGCGCCCTCGGTGTGTCGGAAACCGAGTTGCTCGAGGGGGGCTGGTTGTTCAACCTCCCCGCGGACGGCGACTCGCCGCTGGAGATCCTGTCGACGTTTTCCCTCCAGGCGGTGAATTTCCCGTTCCTGTACTCGGTGCTTCCGCAGATTCTCACCATCACTTTCCTGGCGCTGCTGAGCGCCTCCATGTCGCTGACCGCCCTGTCCACCGCGGGCTCATCCTCCGTGGAAAACTCCCTGGAGATCCGCAACCAGGGTTTCGGCAACCTGCTGTGCGTGGCGACGGCCTGCCCGCCGGGATACACGGACGTGGCGTCCACCCTGTTGTACCGGGAGTTCGGGGCGTCCAGCCGTCTCATGCCGATCGTTTCGGCGCTGACCGTGCTCGCCGTGGCCTGGTCCGGCAGCTGGCTCGTGTCCTTCATGCCCAAGGTGCTGGTGGGCGCAACCATCTTCATGTTCGCCTACAAGATGATCGTGGCGTGGCTCTTCGAGCGGGTGCGCGGCTTCCAGCCGGTGGATTTCCTCATCGTCTGCGTCATTCTCGGTGTGGTCATCTTCTTCGGGTTCATGGTGGGCATCTTTACGGGCATCGTGCTGACCGTGATCCTGTTCGTGCTGCGCTACAGCATGATCAGCGCCATCCACGGGCGCTATTCGCTCCGCGAGTACCGCAGTTCCGTGGAGCGGCCCCCGGGCGTCAACCAGGTCCTCGACGAGCACGGAACGAGCTCCCTGGTGTACACCCTGCGCGGCTTCCTGTTCTTCGGCACGGCCAACGCCATTCTCGATCGCATCAAGGCTGACCTGAAAAATACGGGTGACGAACATCTCTCCATCCTGCTGGACTTCAAGCGGGTCACGGGGATCGACGTCTCGGCGCTGAACACGTTTCTGCAGGTCGAGCGCCACTGCACGGCGGAAGGGGTTCGGCTGCTGTATTCCGATGTGCCCATGGACATCCAGCTGCAGCTGCAGGCCCTCGGGGCGGTGACCGAAGAGGAGGGCACGCCGCTGTTCTTCGAGGAGCTCGACTACGCGGTGGAGTACATGGAAGAGCGTCTGCTGGAAAGCTTCTCACCGGAAACCGCGAGCATGGACATCCGCGGGCACCTGGCGCAGATCTTCGACCGGGAGGACCGCATCGAACTGATCATGCACGCGCTGCGACGCGTGGATTGCCGGGAAGGCCAGGCGCTGTTCCTGCAGGGTGACATCGACAACGGGTTCTACATTCTCCAGAGCGGTTCCCTGTCGGCCTTCATCGACGCCCACGGCAGCGCCAAGCACCGCGTCAAGAAATTCGGGCCGGGTTCGTTGATCGGCGAACTGTCCATGTTCATGCCGACGCGCCAGCGCACGGCGACGGTCATCGCCGATGTCGATTCCGTGCTTTACTTCCTGTCCACGGAAACGGCCTTCAGCGACGCCCGGGGCGACTCCCGCCTGTCCGGCGCCGTGCACGAACTCATCGCCCGGGCCCTGGGCGCGCGCATCAACTACATGAACCAGCGCCTCATGCTGGAACTCGACTGACGCCCGACGGCCCGTGAAAGTCGATCCGGTCACTCACCGACCCTGGCTCGAACCCGGCCGCCTCTATGTCGTTTTCAAGTACGCCGTCTACCTCCTGCTCACGGTCAACCTGTACTTTTTCTTCCGCGAGGAATACCTGGCCATCCCGGCGCTGTTTCCGGAGGGGCTGAACCGCGGCAACTTCCTGGAAGCGTACTCGGCCACGCTCGACACGCTCGCCTGGGTGGTCCTCCTCTGGCTGTTCGAGCTGGAAACGGCCGTGATCTCCGACGAACGCCTCCGGGGTGGGCTCAAGGGGTTGCTCCTCGCGATCAAGGCCGTGTGCTACGTCTTCATCGTCACGGCCTTTTTCGGCTACCTTGGCGCCTGGCTCCAGGTGACCGACCTTGCCCCGTTCCTGGCGGACCCTTGTGGCCTGGTGGCCACCGGCGGCAGCTGGATGGAAACCCTCGACGAGTACCCGGTCCTCGATGCCGCGAGCTGCGCCGTGCTCCAGGGGGAATCGCTGGTCCGCATGAACGGCACGGCGATCATCGGCACGGTCAGCGCGTCTGAGGCGGTCGGCCGCCTGGCCATGGTGGACGTCATCAATTCCGGCGCCTGGCTGCTCGTGGTGTTCGCCCTCGAAGTCGAAGTCTGGCTGCAACTCTGGGACCGGCTGGGTCCGCGCCTCGTGCGGATGATGACCACGTCCAAGGCTGTGCTCTACGCGGTGCTTTTTGCCGCCGCGGTCTACTGGGGCTTCGAGGGAGATTTCCTCGACTTCTGGGACGCGTTCCTCTGGCTGGTGGCGTTCGTGTTCATCGAGCTGAACATCTTCCAGTGGCAGGCGGAAGTCGCGGAGGAAAGGGCTCACGGCCACGGCGTCCGAGCGCCGGACGATGGCCGCGACACGACATCCTAGTCGTAGCGAGTAAACCAGCCCGTGATGGAGTGGCGCGGGTGCGGGGCGAAGTCCGCGACCTGGGTCACGCTGTGGAGTACCGGCACGCGGAACAGGGTCAGGCTGTTGAAGCCCGGCGGCAGACAATCGAGGATGCGCCCGGTTTCGTCCTGGAAGGTCGTCAGGCCGCCGAAGTCCAGGTGCCAGTCCGGGGTGAAATAGAACACGTAGGCCATGTGACGGTTCTCGAACAGGCTGCGGTCGGCGTGCTCCCGCAAAAAGTGCCCGGCGCGGTAGCGGCAGGCGTGACAGTCCACGCGATTGAACTCCGTGTCGCCGGACACCTCCTCCACGAAGCCGAACAGCTCGTCCGAACCCAGGAAATTCAGGAACTGCTGGAGGTACAGGCCCGGATCCCGTCCCTCCCGGCGGGCCTTGAGCACGTCGTAGGCCTCGTAGAGATACTGAAACTTTTCGGTCGCTTCCTTCCGAACCCTGGCCTCCAGCGCGGCGACGCCGGCTTCTCCCAGCTCGGCCCGTTGCGCGGGCGTCAGGCGCCCCACCGTCGCCGGGCCCTCGGCATCATGACGGTAATAGGCGAGGCGCCAGGGAACCTCGTCACCGGCAAGGCAGGCATGGACGGCCCCGGCGAAGTCGGGTTTGAGCACATCGCTGATCGTCACCCGGCCGTGTGCCTGGAAGGCCGAGCGCAGGGCGCCGATGTCCAGGGCAGGGTTGATGAGCTGCTGGCCCATGGATGATCGGGCGGGGTGCCTCAGGACTCCGTTTCGTTCCAGTGGGGCGTGATGAGCTGCCGCAGCGGCGTGGTCAGTTTGAAGGATGCCGCAAGAATGCTGCCGGCGTCCTCCACGTTGTCCTTGCCACCAAAGTCCGATACCACACCCCCGGCCTCGCGAACGAGCAGCGCACCCGCGGCCACGTCCCAGGGCTTGAGGCCCATCTCGAAGTAGCCGTCGTAGCGGCCGGCTGCCGTCCAGGCCAGGTCCAGGGCCGCGGCGCCCATGCGCCGGATGTCCTCGACCTTGCGGTAGACGCTGCTGAAGATGCGCGTGTACACCGGCATGGCCTGCCGGGCGCGGAACGGAAAGGCCGTGGCCAGGATGGCGTTCTCCAGATGCTTGCGGTCGGAAACGCGAATGCGCTGGCTGTTCATGAACGCGCCCACGCCGCGGCTGGCGGTAAACAGCTCGTCCCGCATGGGATCGTAGATGACGCCGTGTTCCACCCGGCCCTTGACCTGGTAGGCGATGGACACGCAAAAATGCGGGATGCCGTGCAGGTAGTTCGAGGTGCCGTCCAGGGGGTCGATGATCCACAGCACGTCGCCTGCTTCACCCTGCCGTCCGCCTTCCTCGGCGAGGATGGCGTGGTCGGGATTGAAGCGATGGATTTCTTTTACAATGGCCGCCTCGCAGGCCCGGTCCACGTCGCTGACGTAGTCGTGCCGCGCCTTGCGGGCCACCGGAACCGTGTCCAGGCGCTGCAGGCTGCGTCGCATGATTTCGCCCGCGGTGTGGGCCGCCTCGGTGGCAATGTTGATGGCTGGATGGGGCATGGGCTCAGGACGTGCAATGACCGATGAGGGCGGCGGGGCCGCGAATGATAACAGAAGCGAAGCGGCCACGGCAGAGCGCCTGGGCCGGATTCGCATCGTCCTGATCAACACGACGCACCCCGGCAACATCGGGTCCGCCGCGCGCGCCATGAAGGTCATGGGCCTCAGCCAGCTGCACCTGGTGTCGCCGAAGACCTGGCCCTCCGCCGACGCGACGGCCCTGGCGTCCGGTGCTGCCGACCTGCTGCACAGCGCCCAGGTGCACGACGACCTGGACGGCGCCCTGGAAGGCTGCCGCCTGGTGCTAGGCACCAGCGCCCGGCTCCGGAGCCTGTCCATGCCGCAGCTCGACATGCAGGCGGCCGCGCGCACGGGGCTCGCGGAAGCGGCGGAGGGCGATATCGCCCTGCTGTTCGGGCGCGAGGCCCACGGCCTGACCAACGAGGAAATCCAGCGCTGCCACTACCTCGTGCACATTTACACGAATCCCGAATTCGGGTCCCTGAACCTGGCGCAGGCTGTGCAGGTGGCCGCCTACGAATTTCGCATGACCGCGCTCGGGGGAGGCGGCGAGACGCTCCCCGCCACGGACTGGGAACCGGTGGACGCGGTGCAGATGGAGCGCTTCTACGAGCACCTCGAGACCACGCTGGAGCATATCCGTTTCCTGAACCCCGATCACCCGAAGCGCCTCATGATGCGCCTGCGCCGCCTGTTCAACCGGGCCCGGCCGGATCAGAACGAAATGAACATCCTCCGGGGCATCCTCGCGGCCGCGGAACGCGGGCGTTTCGAGCGCCCCGGTGACGACTGAGCCGTGCACGGAACCCTTCCAAGGGCTTGAATTTTACGGTTGTTCTGCTACCTTTCCGGTTAGGGAGACGCAAAGGATGGCCCTGCCGCTCCCCGCGGCAGGAACGGACCAAGGATGGGACGAGTCAAACTTCTCCTGAACCTGCGGTATCGGGTTTACCCGGTGCTGCCGTCCGCCATTCTTTGCACGGTCTCGTAAAACCACGGCATCCCCTCCGTGGGCCCTCAGGCTGCTCCCTGGCCGGGATCGGTGGACCTTGGCGTTTGCACCAGCAGGCGTCATTGCGTTCCCGGTGACAGATGCTGTTTGGCGGGTACTCTCCCTTCCTGTCCGAACAGAGTCGGAAAAGCGGATCGGCCTCGCGCCGGTCCGCTTTTTTTTGTGCCGAATCGGCCTCGGCGGTTAGTTGAGGCGAAGCTCCACCGGCTCCCCGCGGTCGCGCTCGACGGTGATCGAGTCGCTCTCCGGGCCCGGTTCGGTGCTGAGGGGGTTGCCGTCCAGCGCGAGGCGGGCCTGCAGCTGCAGTTCGCCGACGCCGGAAATGGGCCGCTGGGGCATCATGCTGTTGGCGTCGGTCAGGGTCACCACGGCGGGAAAGGCCGGCGGGAGGCGGATGGCGCCAAGCGGGGGATTGGGTGACGCGGGATCGCGGGCGATGATGAACAGGGCCGCCGCGGGGGACAGGGCCGGCAGCTGGTCCGGCGCCGCCACGACGATCTCGATGCCGCCCCAGGCAGCTTCAACCGCATCCTGGCCCGACGCGGGCAGGCCGAGGCGTCCCCGGGCGGCGTCGAGCTGCTGCTGGACGCTGGTGGCCACGCCGGAGCCGGGCTCGAGGAGCGCCATGAGCCGTGTCCAGAGGCTGACGGCGCGCGTGTCGTCGCCATCCTGGGCGGCCATCATGCCTGAGAGCCAAAGGGCTTTCTGCATGTCCGGCGCCTGGTCCAGCGCCTGCGCCAGCAAGCCATCGACCGCCGGATCCGGCTCGCCCGGGGGCGAGGTGAAAATCATGGCTTCCGCCAGTTCCACGGCCACTGCCGGATCGTTCGGCTCGAGGCGACGCGCCTGCTCAAAGGCGGCACGGGCCTCGTCGTAGCGCTGGAGGGAGCGATAGCTTCGTCCCAGCAGCATCCAGCCTTCCACGTCGTCCGGTTCGGCGGCCATGCGCGCCTCGAGCTGCATGAGCAACTCGTTGATATCGGCATCTTCGGCGACGGCCGGCGGCACCTCGGCAACGCGGATGCCGGCGGGGGTACCCACGCCCTGGTACAGCAGCAGCGTCGTCACGGGCAACAGCAGCAGCAGGGCCAGGCCGAGCCCCAGCAGGGAGCCGCCACGGCGGAGCAGGGGCCGGAACAGCACGAGCGCCGTCAGGACGGGGATGGCTGCGGCCAGCAGCCAGAACAAAACGGTGCCCTCGCTCATGACCGGGGGTCCTGCTCCGGAGCGTCGGCATCGTCGAAATCGGCGCTTTCGATCGAAATGGCCTCGTCCAGCGCCTCTTCGGCCAGCATGACCCGACGCCGGTGGATGGTGATGGCCATGACAGCCGCGCCGGTGGTCAGCAGCAGGAGCGGCGCCAGCCAGAGCAGCAGGGTGTTGCCGCGCACGGGCGGGCGATACAGCACGAAATCACCGTAGCGATCCACGAGGAAGCGTTTGATGTCCTCGTCGCTGTTGCCCTGCTCGAGCATGGTCTGGATCTCGTCGCGCAGGTCTTCGGCGAGGGGCACGTCCGAGTCGGCCAGGCTCTGGTTCTGGCACACCGTACAGCGGAGTTCTTCCGTGAGGGCGTTGAACCGCTGCTCCTGTGCTTCCGTCTGAAATTCCCGGGGCTCGAGGGCGTGGCCCGTGAGGCTGACGGCCAGGGCGAGGCCGGCGGCGAGGACGGATGCGCGGTGCAGACCGCGCCGCGCTTTCCAGGGAAAACGGCGGTGAAGTTCACTCATGATGTTCAGGGTCCGGATGAGGCGCGGGAGGCATTGCCGAGCCGCGGGTAAAATTCCTTCTCGAGAATTTCCGGGGTCAGGGCCCCGAGGTGCTTGAACACGATGATGCCGTTCGCATCCACCAGGAAGGTCTCCGGGGCGCGATAGACGCCGAAGTCGATGCTCATGCGGCCGTCGTAGTCAAACAGGTGCATATCGTAGGGGTTGCCGAAACGAGCCAGCCAGGCCTTGGCGTCCTCCCGCTCGTCACGGAAATTGAAGCCCACGACGCGGACGCGGCCGCTTTCCGCCAGCTGGGTGACCACGGGGTGCTCCTCGACGCAGGTCGGGCACCAGCTGCCCCAGAAATTGACCACGTAGGGCTCGCCCGCCAGGTCCGCGTTGCTGACCACGCGCTCCGGGTCGTACAGCGTCGGTAGGGAAAACGCCGGCGCCGGCTTGCCGATCAGGGGCGAGGGCAGCTCGGACTTGTCGCCCGAGGTCCAGAGGCCGAACAGCAGCAGACCGCACAGGGCGAGAAAGACCGCCAGGGGCAGGATGCGGCTCATGCGGGCACCGCCTCGCCGGCGGACGGCTCCACCCTGCTCGCGGCGGCCTCGCGCCGCGCGCGGTAGCGGCGGTCACCGGCGGCGAGGAAGCCGCCGGCGGTCATGAACAGGGCGCCCAGCCAGATCCAGCGGACGAACGGCTTGTGATAGAGACGAACGGCCCAGGCACCGGTGTCATCGAGCGGTTCGCCCAGGGACACGTAGATGTCACGGGTCAGGCCGGGATCGATGGCCGCCTCGGTCATGACCTGGCCTTCGCGCAGGTAGCGGCGCTTCTGCGGCGCCAGTTCGGCGATGGTGCGGCCGTCCCGCGTCACGGTGAACGCGCCCTCGTCGGCGACGAAATTGGGGCCCTGCACCAGGCGCATCTCGTTAAAGGTGAAGGTGTAGCCGGCCACCTCGAAGGCGTCGCCGGGCGCCATGCGCAGGTGCTTCTCCGTACTGGTGGCGTCCGTCAGGGAGATGCCGACCATGAAGATCGCGAGGCCGAAGTGGGCCAGGGTCATGGAGGCCTCGGCGCGGGTGAATCCGGCCTTCTGCCCGTCGCCCCGCAGCCGTTTCAGGGGCCAGGCGATGCTGGCGGCGCCCAGCCAGGCGGCGCCCGCGACGCCCAGGACGCCGAAGACGCCGGCTTCCGGGGCCAGCCAGGCGGTTACGCCGCCGGCAACAACGGCCAGGGCCAGGGGGATCTTGAGCACGCCCAGCAGCCGTTTGAAGCGGTCGCGCTTGAAGCGCGAAAAAACCCCGAAGGGCAGGGCCGCCACCAGGGGAACGAGCAGCAGCGCGAACATGATGCCGAAGTAGGGCGCGCCCACGGACAGCTTTTCACCCGTGAGCGCCTCGATGAACAGCGGATACAGCGTGCCGATGAGCACCATGGCCGTCATCACGGCGAGCACCAGGTTGTTGAGCATCAGCATGGATTCCCGGGACACCGTGTCGAAGCCGCTGCCCTGGGCCATCTTCGGGGCCTTCGTGGCGAACAGGGCCAGGGAACCGCCGACGACGATGAGCAGGTACACGAGAATCCACGTGCCCCGCGCCGGATCCGTGGCGAAGGCATGCACGGACGTGATGACGCCGGAGCGCACCAGGAACGTCCCCAGCAGGCTGAGGGAGAAAGCCGCGATCGCGAGGAGCAGGGTCCAGTTGCGAAAGGCGCCGGTTTTTTCCGTGACGGCCTGGGAATGGATCAGGGCCGTGCCAACGAGCCAGGGCATGAAGGAAGCGTTTTCCACCGGATCCCAGAACCACCAGCCGCCCCAGCCGAGTTCGTAGTAGGCCCACCAGCTGCCCAGGGCGATGCCGAAGGTCAGGAAGGCCCAGGCCACGTGGGTCCAGGGCCGCATCCAGCGCACCCATTCGCGGGTGACCTGGCCGCCCAGGAGCGCGGCGACGGCGAAGGCGAAGGCGACCGCGAAACCGACGTAGCCCATGTACAGCATGGGCGGGTGGATGATCATGCCCGGGTCCTGCAGCAGCGGGTTCATGTCGTTGCCGTCCAGGACCGCCGGCAGCAGGCGCTGGAAGGGGTTGGAGGTGTAGATCGTGAACAGCAGGAAACCGGTGGCGATCCAGCCCATGATGGCCAGCACCCGGGCGCGGAACACGGTGGGCAGGCTCTTGCTGAACATCGCCACGACGAAGATCCACAGCGCCAGGATCAGCGCCCAGAGCAGCAGGGAACCCTCGTGGGCGCTCCACACGGCCGTGATCCGGTAGATCATGGGCAGCTTCAGGTTGCTGTGCAGCGCCACGTACTCGATGGAAAAGTCCTGCACCACGAAGGCCCAGGTGAGGAGCACGTAGGCGAACAGCACCAGGATGGCCTGGATCGTCGCACCGGGTGTGGCCAGCGCCATGAGCTGACGGTCACCGGTGCGGGCGCCGATCAGGGGAAACAGCCCCAGGCAGATGGACGCCAGGAGGGCGGAAATGAGGGCGATTTGTCCTAGTTCGGCGATCATGGTGGTGGCTCGATGTCCTCAGTCAATGCGTGCGGCCCGGTTCGGGCGGCCGATCCGCCCCGGCATCCGGTCTCAGCGTTCGTTCAGGGCCTCGGGTGCAGCGGGCAGGGGGTGACCCTTCTCGGCCAGGGCCTCGGCGACTTCCGGCGGCATGTAGTTCTCGTCGTGCTTGGCGAGCACCTCCGTGGCCTGGAACACCTGCTGCTCGTCCAGGGCGCCCCGGGCGATGATGCCCTGGCCCTCCCGGAACAGGTCCGGAAGAATGCCGTCGAAGGCGATCTGCATGATGCCGTCACCGTCCGTGACCCGGAATTTGACCGTCAGGCCGTCACTGGCCCGCTCGACGCTGCCCGGCTCCACCAGGCCGCCGATGCGGAAGGTGCGGCCGGCGGGGATCATGGCGATTTCCGTGTCCCCCGGCGTGTGGAAGGCATTGATGTTCTGGCGCAGGGACCAGGTGGCCACGGCGGCGGCGCTGCCGACACCGAGGAGGACCACGGCGATCCCGACCAGTCGTTTTTTACGCTTCGGATGCATGTCAGACGCTCTCCGCGACGGCGCGCCGTCGGTAGTGTTCGGTCAGCTCCCGGCGCAGCCGGCGCATGCGCAGCACGGGCGCGAGGGCGCACCAGCTCAGTACCAGGGCGCAGGCCGCGTAGGAACCGACGATGAAAGGCGTGTGGTCCATCAGGTGGAATCTCCCAGGATCCAGTCGCGGGCCCAGCGGCGGTTGCGGTTTTCCTCCAGCAGCCGCACGCGGGTCCGGGTCAACAGGTTCGCGCCGTAGTAGAACTTGGTGGCCAGCGCCATGATGAGCAGCGGCCAGAGCATGTCCGGGTGGATGCTGCTGCCCGTGACGCCCACGCTGCCGGGTTGGTGCAGCGTATTCCACCACACCACGGAGTAATGAATGATGGGCAGATTGACCAGGCCGACAATGCTCAGCAGGCCCGCGGCGCGAGCGCCCTTGCGGGGCTCGTCGAAGGCGTTGTACAGGCCCATGACGCCCAGGTACAGGAACAGGAGCACGAGTTCCGAGGTCAGGCGGGCGTCCCAGATCCAGTAGGTCCCCCAGGTCGGGCGCCCCCACAGGCTACCGGTGACCAGTGCCAGCAGGGTGAAGGCAGCGCCGATGGGCGCACTGGCCATGGCCAGCACCTCCGCCGCGCGCACGTGCCAGACCAGCGCCCCGATGCTGAACATCGCCATGAGCGCGTAGATCATCATGGACATCCATGCCGAGGGCACGTGCACGTACATGATGCGCACGCTCTCGCCCTGCAGGTAGTCCGGCGGCGCCTTCACGAGGCCCCACCACAGCCCCCAGGCGGCCAGGACAAAGAACGCGCCCCACAGCCAGGGCACCACCCAGCCGCAGAAGCGAAACAGCCAGGGAGGCGAGCCGAATTGGTGAAAGAGTCGCTTGGCGGTGCTCATGGATCGATGCTCAGGAAAATTGACTCAAGGAAAAGTGCTCACGGAACGGTGTTCTTGGAACGATGGCAGTCTTACTCGAGACTCAGTTTCAGGGCGGCGGCAATGGCCCAGGGCGCCAGGGTCACGGCTGCAATGAGCCCCGCGGCGAGCAGCCCCAGTTGCCCATTGTACGGCAGTCCGTCAACGGCCGACGAGACGGCGCTCGTGGCCATGATCAATATAGGCACGAACAGCGGAAACACCAAGAGTGACAACAGCTGTCCACCCCGCCGCAGGCTGACGGTCAGCGCGCTGCCGATCGCCCCGAGCAAACTGAGCGTCGGTGTGCCCAGCAGCAGGCTCGCCACGAGGATAGACAGCCCGCCGTCGCCAAGGTTCATCCAGACGGCGAGCAGGGGCGACAGCAGGACGATGGGCAGTCCCGCCACGAGCCAGTGGACACACACCTTGGCCAGCCCCACGAGCGCGAGGGAGTGGCCGCTCACCACCAGTTGCTCCAGGCTGCCATCCTCGTAGTCGCTCCGGAACAGGGCATCGAGCGAGAGGACCGTGGCGAGCAGGGCGGCGATCCAGATCACGCCCACGGCGATTCGGCCCAGGATCTGCGGCCCGGGACCGACACCCAGGGGGAAGAGGCTGACGACCACGAGCAGGAACACCAGCGGCTGGAGCAGTTCCGAACGCCGGCGATAGGCGAGGAGCAGGTCCCGCCGCAGCAGGGGAAGGAAGACGCGACCGCTCATGCCCGGCCCCTCATGCGGACACGCCCGCTTCCGACACGGCGGGATCGACCAGGACGGGGGCCTTGACCACCAGTTCCCGGTACGGCAAGTCCGGCGGCCGCAGCGCGCCGTGGGTGCTCATGATGCAGGCGCCGCCGCTTTGAACCTGTTTCGCCAGCAGCGTGTCCACCAGGGCGACACCCTGCGCATCGAGATTGGCGTAGGGTTCGTCCAGCAGCCACAGGGGCGCCGGGCACAGCAGCAGCCGGGCCAGGGCGCAGCGTTTGCGCTGGCCGGCGGAGAGGGTTCTCACGGCCTGGAATCGCGCGAGATCCAGGCCGACGGTCTGGATGGCCGCGTTCAGGTCCTTGCCACCCCGCGCCGCCCCGCCGCCGAGGGCCGCGTGGAAGCGCAGATTTTCCTCGACGGTCAGGTCGTCCTTGAGACCGAGCTGGTGGCCCAGGTAGGCCATGCGTTCCGCCCGGACGTCCACGTGTCCGGCACTGGGCCGGAGCAGCCCGGCCAGCAGGCGGATGAGCGTGGTCTTGCCCGCACCGTTGGCGCCGGTGACCAGCCACAGCTCGCCCGCGGCCACGGCCAGGTCGACGGGTGCGAAGACGGGATCGAAATGTCGCTCGAACTGGAGCTGGGTGGCTTGGAGCATCGCGCACAGGGCCTGCGGAAGACGGCGTCCATGCTAAGGCCCGGTCAAGATCAAGTCCATGCGGGTCAAGTATTCTTGACGCGGCCCTGATACATTGTGCCGCCTTTCGTATTCCAGCCCACAGGAGCAGTGACACGCACCATGGCAGACTTTGACTACGACCTTTTCGTGATCGGCGCCGGCTCCGGCGGCGTTCGCGCCGCGCGTATTTCCGCCGGCCACGGCGCCCGAGTCGCGATCTGCGAGGAAAGCCGTGTGGGCGGCACCTGCGTGATCCGCGGATGCGTGCCGAAGAAGCTGTTGTCCTACGCGGCTCATTTCCACGAGGATTTCGAGGACGCGGAAGGCTTCGGCTGGCACCTTGGGGAGACGCGCTTCGACTGGCCGAAGCTGGCCGGCGCACTGCATGCCGAACTGGACCGCCTCGAGGGCATCTACCACCGGCTGCTCGACGGTGCGGGGGTCACGCTGGTGGAAGGCCGGGGCGTGCTGCTGGACGCCCACACGGTGCAGGTCGGAGATCGAACCTTCACCGCCGAAAAAATTCTCCTGGCCACGGGCGGGTGGCCCTGGATCCCCGACTTCGAGGGCGCCGGGCACGTGATTTCCTCCAACGAGGTGTTTCACCTCGAGGCCCTTCCGCCGCGGGTCATCACCGTGGGCGCGGGCTATATCGCCTGCGAATTCGCCAGCATTTTCAACGGACTCGGCAGCGAGGTGCACCAGGTGTACCGCGGTGACCAGGTGTTGCGGGGCTTTGACGGGGACGTGCGCCGCGTGGTGACGCGGGAAATGGCTGCCCGGGGCGTGCACTTTCACTTCGAACGCATGATCCAGCGTGTCGAGAAGACCCCCGACGGCCTGCTGGCCACCCTTGACGACGGCACCACGCTCACGGCGGACTGCATCCTGTACGCCACCGGGCGTTCGCCGAAAACCCGGGGCATCGGCCTCGTGGAGGCCGGTGTCGAGGTGCGGGCCGACGGTTCCGTGCCCGTGGATGAATACTCGCAGACCAACGTACCCAGCATCTTCGCGGTGGGCGATGTCACGCACCGGATCAACCTGACACCCGTCGCCATTCACGAGGGCCACGCCTTCGCCGATACGCAGTTCGGCGGCAATCCGCGGCCCACGGATCACGACATGGTGGCCTCGGCGGTGTTCACGCATCCCCAGGTGGGGACCGTGGGCGTGCCGGAGGAAGAGGCGAGGCATCACTACGGCGAGATCGACGTGTATCGCTCGGAGTTCCGGCCCATGAAACACACGATCAGCGGACGCGAGGAAAAGGCCCTCATGAAGATGATCGTGGAACGCGCCGGCCGGAAAGTGGTCGGATTGCACGTTGTGGGCCCGGACGCACCCGAGATTGTCCAGGGCTTCGCAGTCGCCGTAAAATGCGGTCTGACCAAGGAACAGTTCGACGCGACCATCGGTATTCATCCGACCGCCGCGGAAGAGCTGGTGACCATGAGAACGCCCGTCTAGGGGGCACGAGGTAACGTCATGCGTAAGGGACTCATCACACTTTTTTCCTGCCTGCTGCTTACACCGACGGTGTACGGCGCCGGGGAGGTCCGCTCCAAGGGCGTCGACGGCCTGAAGGTCAAGTCCGGTACGGCGCGTTACGTCGTCCTGCTGGATCAGCCGACGCTGCTGCAGCAGCTCCGCGAGGTGAACCCCACCATCCGCCGCGCGGACCTGGGCAGCGACCTCGCGAGAGATCAGCTCCAGACGATCGATGCCCGGTTCGAGGACTTCGAAGCCCGTTTCGAGCGGGAATTCGGACGGCCCCTCGATACGGTGCACCGCTACCGCTACGCCCTGAACGGCTTCTCGGCGCGCCTCGACGGCGAGGAAGTGCGTCGCCTGGCGCAAATGGACGGCGTACGCAGCGTCCAGCTGGACAAGGATTACAAGCTGAACAGTTTCGCCGGCCCGCGCTGGCTCGGCGCCGACCGGGTCTGGGAGGGCGAGGGCGCCCTCCCGGAAAACCGCGGCGAGGGTATCGTGATCGGCGTCATCGACTCGGGCATCAACTGGGATCACCCGTCCTTTGCGGACAGCGGTGAGAGCTCATCCGAAGGGCACGACCACGAGAACCCGTACGGACGCGTGCTCGGACTCTGCGCCGAGACCGGTGACACGCGCTGCAACGACAAGCTCGTGGGCATTTACGACTTCGTCGAGGACAACCCCGACACGGAAGTGATCGAAGAATTCAACGACGGCGCGGACAACGGCGCCCACGGCGCGCACACGGCGGGGACCGCCGGTGGCAACCCGGTGGGGATTTCCCTCGGCGGCCAGGCGGTGCAGCTGTCCGGCGTCGCCCCGAACGCCAACGTCATTTCCTACCGGGTGTGCTACGCCGGCGATCCGGATGATTCGGACGACGACGCCTGCCAGGGTTCCGCCATCCTGCAGGCCATCGATCAGGCCGTCGCGGACGGCGTGGATGTCATCAACTATTCCGTCGGCGGTGATGCCTTCAACCCGTGGGTGTCCGCGGACGCGACAGCCTACCTCGAAGCCGTGGCGGCCGGCGTATTCGTGGCCACCTCCGCCGGTAACGCGGGCCCCGGCCCCGGAACCATTGGCCGCCCGGCCAATGCGCCGTGGATCACCGCGGTCGGCAGCGCCACCCACGGCCGCATCTTCGCCGGGGCGCTGAACGCGACCTCCGGCGGCGCCACCACGCCGCCGGGAGAGCTCGTCGGCACCACCCTGACCCAGGAGGGTCTCGCGGCTGCGCCCATCGTGTACGCGGGAGACTTCGGCAACGCCCTGTGCGGCACGGGCACGGCGGAACTGCAGCCGGACTGCGACAGCAACACGGGCAGCAGCAACCCCTTCGAGCCGGGCACCTTCAACGGCGAGATCGTCGTGTGTGACCGCGGCACCTACGGCCGCATCGAGAAAGGCAAGAACCTGCTCCTGGCCGGTGCCGGCGGCTACGTGCTCGCCAACACGGACGTGACGGGCGGCGAGGTCACCAACGACGACCAGCACTGCCTGCCCGCCACGCACCTGCAGGCCTCCGCCGGAAACGTGCTGCGCGACTGGCTGTCCACGGGCTCCGGCCACACCGCGTCCCTCAGCGGCCTGGAGTTACGGGAAGTGGAATCGTTTGGCGACCGCATGAGCGGCTTTTCGAGCCGCGGCCCGACCCCCGAGCCTGCGGGCGACATCCTCAAGCCGAATCTCATCGCTCCCGGTGACCTGATTTTCGCCGCGGGCACGGAAGGCTCCCAGGTCATCGGCCTCGGGGGGACGTCCATGGCCTCCCCGCACGTGGCCGGCGCCGCGGCGCTGGTCCTGGCGGAGCGGCCCGGCCTGACACCGGCCCAGGTCGCCTCCGTGCTGGAACTGACCGCCACGGACGCCATCGCCAAGGACGAAAACTTCGGGGAAGCCACGCACCACGACACGGGCGCCGGACGGCCGCAGCTCTTTGATGCCGTCACTGCCGGCCTCTACCTGGACGAGAGCGCGGAGAACTTCCGCGACGCCGATCCCCGGTTCGGCGGGGAGCCCAGCCAGCTGAACCTGGCGTCCCTGACGAATTCGCGCTGTGAAGGCAGCTGCTCCTTTACCCGTCGCATCGGCGCCTTCGACGGCGGCCGGACCTGGACCGTGTCCACCAGCGGATTCCCGGCGGGGGTGAACGTCACGGTGACGCCGTCCAGCTTCACGATCCCGGCCGGAGGCGAGCAGGAAATCCGGGTCGACGTCGACTGGCAGGGCGCCCCAGAGCTCGGCAACGACTGGTTTTTCGGCAAGGTGCACATCGACAACCCCAGCTATCCGACGTCCACCATGCCCGCATCGATCTTTGCCTCCCTCGGCGAGCTGCCGGAGGAACTGCTGATTTTCGCCGAAGGCGCCACCGGGTCCCAGGATGTCACGATCGCCGGGCTGGCGGGCCTCCAGCAGGCGACCTTCACCGGCGCGGGACTGGTCGAGCCGTCCCGGACGGTCTTCAGCCTGGTGGAAGATCCGTCGGCAGACAACCCCTATGACGGGGGGCAGGGCGTGGCCACGGTGCTCGTTACCGTCCCGGCGAACACGCTGTGGTTCAGCACCGAGACACCCGCCTCGGACTCGGAAGACGTGGATCTGTTTGTCGGGTTCGATACCAACGGAGACGGCCAGGCCCAGGAATCCGAGCTCGTGTGCCGGAGCATTACGCCCTCGGACCAGGAATTCTGTGACATCTTCAATCCGACTGCCGGAAGCTGGTGGGTGATCGTCCAGAACTGGGAGGCCGGCGGACGTGTGTCCGAAGGCACGGCCCAGGACATCACCCTGGTCAGCGCGGTCATGACGGCCGGGCCCGACAGCGACCTGGTGGCCACCGGACCGGGCATCACGGAGCCGTTCGAGGACTTCGAGCTGCGTTTGAGCTGGCAGAACGTCGCCCAACCGGGCACGGAGCTGTATGGCGCCGTGGGCGTCGGCAGCAGCCGCAATGGCGCGGACATTGGCGTCATTCCGGTGAAGATCCGGAGCACGAACGCCGCGTCCGCCACCGCCCTGACCCTGCTCGATGGAGTCGATCGCGCGGTTGCGGTCCCGTCCGGCGGGTCGCAGGAAGACCTGTTCATCGACGTGCCCCCCGGGGTCGAATCGCTCCAGGTGCGCGTCGCGGGCGCCAGCGCCGCCCAGAACCAGGCCCTGGAGCTGGACATCGTGCGCGTGAGCTTCGACGGCGCCTTCGGCAACGCGCCGTCGGTCGCGCTTCCCGGCGGCGCCACCCAGGTGGCCAGCGCCGGCGGTGCGAGCGGCAGCGGTCCCGATCTGACCGTCAGTGGCGGCGTGACCCCGGGGCGTTACTACGCCGTGGTGCGCAACACCGGCGCCGATGACGCCGCGGTGCGGATTCGCGCCGACCTGACGCATGGCGGCACGACAATCGACAACCTCGGCGGACTGTGGGAGCCGACCTCCCGGCCCGGCATCAACCAGGGCTTCGAGTTCACCCCGGCGGGCGGCAGCAATGCCTTCCTGTGGTACACCTACGAGGACGATGGTTCTCCCGTGTGGTACATCGCCTCGGCGCCCATCGCCGAAGGCAACCGCTGGCAGGCGGACCTGTTCCGCTTCACCAACGACGGTGAGACCCAGGCCGGCACCCGGGTGGGCGATATCGCCATCAGCCTGCTCGGAGAGAACGATGCGGTGATGAGCTGGACCCTCTTCGGCGAGGCCGGCAGCGACCGGGTGCAGCCCCTGTCCCGCACCTGTCCCGACGGTGGCAACACGAGCTACACGGGCCTCTGGTACCGGGGCTCCGACGGCCTGGGCGGCGCCAGCATCGTCGCGAACCGCAGTTCCCAGGCGCACATTCACTACCTGTACGACGGCGCCGGGGAGCCGCGCTGGCTGCTTGCCGCCGGCGCCTTCACGGACACGGAGCTGCCCCTGCTGCAGTTCTCGGGCTTCCCGCCCACCGGTTCCGGCGGCGTGAGCAGCGAAACCGTCGGCCTGGTCACGGTCGAGTACGACAGCAACGAGGCCGGCCAGTGGGCGCTGGACTACGTGTTCGAAGATCCCGCCAGGGGCGGCGTGGTCCGTGCCGAGGACATCGTCAAGCTGTCCAACGAGCTCAGCTGCGCTCAATAAGCGGATGACAGGCGGCTGGCGAGCCGGGGTCAGTCTGCCGGCGTGTAAATCGGTTCCAGCCGCCCGGTGATCATCCGGGCGGCTGCCTCGAAGTCCACCTCCTCCAGGGTTCCGACGCCGTCGAGCAGGCGGTCGAGAATCTCCGCCTGGATCTCGCCGCGCCGGTAGGCCTCGGCGTAGGGGCCCCGGTGGAACATCACCAGGGAATAGCGCGGCACGAAGCGGTCGCCGTGGCGCCGTTCGAGTTCGTGCTCCAGCCTCTTGCGCAGCAGGAATCCGGGGTCGCGTACCGCGGCCCGCATGACGCCGTAGTTTTCCAGGGCCATGTCCGCGATGGCGTTGGCCTGGGGGCGCCGCTCGGCTTCAAAGCGTTCGAACAGGTGGGACCAGCCCGCCTCGCTGTCCGGTAAACCGGGCGCCAGGAGATCCACCAGGGCGACGCAGTCTTCGAAGGCGGCGTTCATGCCCTGGCCGTGGAACGGCACGATGGCGTGGGCGGCATCGCCCAGCACGAGGGCCCGGCCGCCGACATGCCAGCGCCGGCATCGCACGGTGCCGAGCAGGCCCACCGGGTGCTCGAGAAAGTCCTCGCGCAGCCGCGGAAGGAGGGGCAGGGCGTCCGGGAAGTGCAGGCGGAAGAAATCCTCCTGGTGCAGCCAGTCGCCCAGGCGTTCGAAGGAGACGTCCCCCGTGCGCGGCAGGAACAGGGTGCCGGTGAAGCTCCTGTCGTCGTTCGGCAGGGCGATCATCATGAAGCCGCCGCGGGGCCAGATGTGGAGTGCCGTCGGGTCGAGGGCGAAGGTGGCCTGCGTCGTGGGCGGCACCGTGAGCTCCAGGTAGCCGTGGTCCAGCAATTCTTCGCTGACCCCGAGGTCTTCGGTCCCGTTCATGGCGCGCCGCAAGGCGGACCCGGCGCCGTCCGTTCCCAGCGCAACCGCGAAGGGGACGCGCTTCCCGTCCTTGAAGACCAGTTCGGACCCGGGCCAGTCGACACGCTCGAGTTCGTGGTCGAAATTCAGTTCCACGCGGCCCGATTCCTCGGCGGCGTCCAGGAGGAGCCGGTTCAAACGGCTGCGGTGCACGGACCAGATGACCTCGTCCTCGGTCGCGCCGTAGGGCTGGCGGGTCAGTTCGCCCCACTCCGAATGCATCATGCGCCCGCCCATGGGCAGGGTGAAGGCATCCACCGCTTCCAGCAGCCCGGCCCGGCGCAGGGCGTGGCGGCCCCGGGCGGCCAGGGCCAGGTTGATCGACCGGCCGCCCGGAGCGCCGCCCTGCCGCGGGTCGGGGTTGCGCTCGAAAACCCGGACCTCGATGCCGCGCTGCGCCAGCAGCACCGCGAGGAGAGCGCCGGCCAGTCCGGCGCCGACCAGGGTGATCGGCTGCCCGCCCTCGCGATTCAGGGTACGGGAACGTGACGGCCCGGCGTTCATCGACTGTTTCTCCGGTGCCGTCAGCGGGCGTCCGCCCACTGGCGAATCTGGCTGACCAGCTTCCAGCAGTCCTGGTACTGGTTGTAGAGGGGCACCGGCGCCACGCGGATGATGTCCGGTTCGCGCCAGTCGCCGACGATGCCTGCACGCACGAGATGGCCGAAGAGGTCCCGGCCGGCCTCGGGGCCTTCGCGCACCGCCAGGGACAGCTGGCAGCCTCGGCGGGCCGGGTCGATGGGCGTGATGATCTCGATCACGTCCGGCACGACCTCCTGCAGCAGGCGTTCGAGGAAGCCGGTCAGAGCCAGGGACTTGTTCCGCAGGGCCGGAAAACCGGCCCGGCCAAAGATATCCAGGGAGACGCGCAGGGGCGCCATGGACAGGATCGGCGAGTTGGACAGCAGCCAGGCGTCGGCTCCCGGCGCGGGCACGAAATCGGGGCCCATGAGGAACCGCTGTTCCGGCTCGCAGCCCCACCAGCCGTGAAAGCGCGGCAGGTCGGCATCACCGTGGTGACGCTCGTGCACGAAGGCGCCGGAGACGGCGCCGGCGCCGGCATTCAGATACTTGTAGCTGCACCAGGCGGCGAAATCAGCGCCCGAGCCGTGCAGATCGAGCGGGACATTGCCCACCGCGTGGGCCAGGTCGAAACCGACGGCGGCGCCGGCGCCGCGGGCCGCGGCGGCAATGCGCCCCAGGTCGAAAAACTGGCCGGTGGCGTACTGCACACCGGGCCAGAGCACGAGGGCGACCCGGTCGCCCTCCCGGTGCAGGTAATTCTCCACGAGCGCTTCATCCACGAGGCGGTCGTCGCCCTCCGCCCCGAGCTCCACCAGGCTGCTTTCCGGGTCCAGGCCGTGAAAACGCAACTGGGACTCGACCGCGTAACGATCCGAGGGGAACGCCTGTCGTTCGATCACGATGCGGTTCCGACGGCCTTCGGGCCGGAAGAAGCTCACCATGAGCAGGTGCAGGTTCACGGTCAGGGCGTTCATGGCCACGACCTCGGCGGGCCGTGCGCCCACGAGCTCGGCCATGGGTTCGCGCAGCGCCTCGTGGTAGCTCATCCACGGCCGGGGTCCGCTGAAGTGGCCCTCGACGCCGAAATCGCGCCAGTGACCCAGCTCTTCATCCATGAAAGCCGCGAGGGCCCGGGGCTGCAGGCCCAGGCTGTTGCCCACGAAGTAGCACTGCTCGCTCCCCTCGCCGTGCGCCGGTATCCAGAATTCGTCGCGCCAGGCCCGCAACGGGTCCTGTGCGTCCAGGGACCTGGCCTGGTCCCCGAGTTGCTCGAGTTCCTTCAGCGGGGTCGTGCTCGTTCCGTTCGACGGGGGCAGGTTCATGGTTTCAACTCCGCGGGATACAGGGTGGGGCGGCTCAGGGTCGCGTCACTGAGCAGCGGGGACAGGCCAAGATCGAGCCAGTACAGCCCGTCCTCGACCGTATCCGGGACGAAGATCATCTCGGTGGCGCTGCGCCGGCCGGGATCGACGCCCGCCGGGGGCGGGTTGTCCGCCATGCACCACCACAGGCGATGCACCTGCAGGCGTCCACCGTCGTGGGCCGGGTCCAGGGACGGCGCATCGACGAGCAGGTGCCGCAGGGGTAGCCCGGCCAGCCATTCGATGGCGTCCTCGCTGAACACGGCGTAGGGCGGCGCATGTTCATAGGCCATGGACTGTCGGCCCGGGTCATTCGGCAGCGTACGAACGACGATGGCGCCGAGCGGCAGCTCCGTGCGCAGGACGGCCTCCAGGTCCGCTTTCGCGTAGCGGGGATAGCCGTCCTCCGCCCCGTTTTCCGGCGTGATGCTCACGACCTGGGCCAGGCAGGGCTCTTCGTACACCGTTTCCTGGACGTTGAGCCGCTCGCGGGTCAGGTGGCCCCGGCATTCCGTGTGCGTGCCGTGACAGTGGGGTACGACGTGAATCACCTCTGCATTACAGGTGCCGCCGAGGCGCACGTCGCCGACGTAGTCGCCCGAGCGCAGGGGCTGGGCGCTGGCCGGTTCGTCCGTGAAAAACGCCGGCTGCGGGCCGTGGGGGTCGAGGGGAATGGCGATGGCCACGCCCCGGTCCAGGCGAACGGCGACGGACCGGTCGCCCAGCTCGATATTGGCTATGAGGGGAAGTGACTCCATGTGATGGGCAGGTGGCGTCCGTGATCGGGGCGCCGAGTATACCCAAGCGACCCGCAGCACGAGGTGGAGGCACCATGCGCAAAGACCAGTTCACCTTCGACCTGCCGCCGGAGCTTATCGCCCAGCATCCCCTGCCGGAGCGACGGGCCAGCCGGCTGCTGTGCCTGGACAGGCAGGACGGCAACCTCGCGCACCGGCAGTTTGCCGATCTGCCCTCGCTGCTGGAGCCGGGCGACCTGCTCGTGTTCAACGACACGCGCGTGATTCCGGCGCGCCTCTTCGCGCAGAAACCCACGGGCGGCCAGGTGGAAATCCTCCTCGAACGCATGCTGGGCGGGCAGCGGTGCCTCGCCCAGCTTCGGGTCAGCAAAAAGCCCGCGGTGGGCGTGCGGCTGCAGCTGGAGGGCGGCGGGGAGCTCGAAGTGCTCGGCCGGGACGGACCGTTTTACGAACTTTCCCTGGTGGCCGGTGACCTGGCCGCGACCCTGGAGAACCAGGGTCACATGCCCCTGCCGCCCTACATCGAGCGCGAGGACCAGGCGGCGGACCGGGAACGCTACCAGACCGTTTATGCGAAAACGCCGGGGGCCGTGGCTGCGCCCACGGCCGGCCTGCACTTCGACGATGCGCTCCTCGCCTCACTGGAGGAACGGGGCGTGGGGCGGGCCTTCGTCACCCTGCACGTCGGCGCCGGGACCTTTCAGCCCGTGCGCGCCGACCACATCGAAGACCACGAG
>JAZBOL010000139.1:0-3036 GCA_036351115.1 Lysobacterales bacterium
CCGGCCCGAGGGCTTCACGAAGCTTCTCTTCGACAACGCCAGCCACCAGATCATCGGCGCCGGCATCGTCGGCACCCACGCCGGCGATCTGATTTCCGAGGCGGCGCTCGCCATCGAAATGGGTGCGGAGGTCGCGGACATCGGCCTGACCATCCACCCGCACCCGACGCTCTCGGAAACCGTCGGCCTGGCGGCCGAGGTGTTCGAGGGGACGGTGACGGATTTATACATTCCGAAGAAGCGGAAGTGAGGCGTTCGCGGTAAGTCGTTTCGGCTTCAGGCGATCAGGAAGTAGCACATCGCGCTGATGATGAGTGCGCCCAGCAGGTTGAGGGCAAAGCCGGCCCGGGCCATGTCCTCCACGCGGACCTTGCCGCTGCCGTAGATCACGGCGTTCGGCGCGGTGGCCACGGGCAGCATGAAGGCGCAGCTCGCGCTCATGGCCGCCGGCACCATCAACAGCATGGGGTCGATGTCCATGACCGTGGCCGCCGAGGCCAGCAGCGGCATGAGCAGGGACGAGGTGGCCGTGTTGCTGGTCACCTCGGTCAGGAACGTCACCACCAGGCACACCAGCAGGATCATTACCCAGGTCGGCACCCGGGTCAGGATCGTCAGCTGTTCGGCAATGCGGTCCGCCAGTCCGCTGTCGATGAACGCGGCGGCGATGGTGATGCCCGCCCCGAACAGGATCAGGACTTCCCAGGGAATTTTGCGCGCTGCCTCCCAGCGCAGCAGTGGCCGTCCGTTGCCGGCCGGCAGCATGGCCATGAGCACGGCAGCCAGCAACGCCACGGAGGCGTCGTTCGCGGCGGGCAGGCCGAACCACTCGCTCCAGCCGCCGAAGGGCGCCTGGCGGGTGATCCAGGCCAGCGCCGTCAGGGCGAAGACGGCCAGGACGCGCTTTTCAACGCTCTGCCAGGCGCCGACCCGGGGCAGGACCACGGGGGCGTCGAGGCGGACACCGCGGGTGAGCCAGAGACCGGCGAGCGGCACGAAAAGCAGCACCACCGGCACCCCGAAGCGCATCCACTCGGGAAAGGTCGGCGCCTCGCCGAACTGGTCCGCGTACACCTGCATGAACACCAGGTTGGGCGGCGTGCCGATGGGTGTGCCGATGCCGCCGATGCTCGCCGCGTAGGCGATGCCGAGGAGGAGCGGGATGGCGAGGCGTCGGTCGGCATGGCCGAGCACCGCCAGGGCGACGGGCAGCAGCATGAGCGTGGTCGCCGTGTTGGAAATCCACATGCTGAGGCCCGCCGCGGCGGTCATGAAGCCCAGCACGAGGGCCCGGGCGCTGGTGCCGCCGAACAGGTTCACCATGTACAGCGCCAGCCGGCGATGGGCGCCGGAGTCCGCCATGGCCTCGGAAATCAGGAAGCCGCCCAGCAGCAGGAGAATCAGTGGGCTGCCGTAAGCCTGGCCGACCTGCGCCGGGGTCAGAATGCCCAGCAGGGGAAACAGGGCCAGCGGCAGCAGCGAAGTGAAGGGAATCGGCACCGGCTCGAACACCCACCACAGCGCGCACACGAGCGTGATGCCGGCCGTCGCCGCCGCGTCGAAGCTCCAGCCCTGCGAACGCAGCCAGAAAAACAGGAGGGCCGCCAACAGCGGGGCGAGGACGAGAAGCCAGCGTCGATTGAATGCGTGCACAGCGGTTTTCCGGCGGCGGGTCAGGCCTGGTTCAGGCCTGGTTCAGGCCCGGTACAGGCAACCGGGCATACCATGGCGTATAGTTACCGAACAAATCGACCCGGTGATGGACACTGTCCGGCCCCCGATTCGGCGGCTGACGAAGCATCGGTCCGGGCCGACGGGGTGCTGGTTTCAGCTTGCAATGCCGGAACCAACGTCCCTATTATACGGTCGCCGCGCGCCCACTCACGGTCCCTTCTCGAGGCTCAGGACCGAGGCCGCGGCTCACAACGAGATGAATCACGGGGACTCATAATGAAACTGAGAACACTCCTGCCCCTGCTGCTGACCGCGCTCACGGTCAACACGGCCACCTACACCACGGCCGATGCAGCAAGCAATGGCGCCAGAAACAAGGACGGCAGCATCGTCACCGGTGTTCTGACGGCCGTTTTCGATCCCAATGCCGGGCTGGACGGGGTGCCGATCCCGAACAACCTGTTCTACCTCGGCACCACGGACCTCACGCTGAACGCGCCCACTGATGGTCTTGACGGCACGGCGGCGGCCCTCGTGGAACAGATCAATGCGCTGGACGGTTTCAGCACCACCGAACGCTGGACCACGACCTTCGTCGATGACGACCGCAACCCCGGAGCCATCGATCCGGACTCCGTGGTCCCCGGACAATCCGTGCGGGTTTTCCAGGTCACCACGCAGCAGTTCGTGGCGGTGACCGGCATCATTCGCGAGCTGACCCCGGGCGTGGACTACACCGCCGCGGCCAGCGGCAACGTGCTGGCCATCGTGCCCCTGCAGCCGCTGGACGAGTACTCCAGCTACATGGCCGTGTTGACGAACGACATCAACGACGCAGCCGGCAACGATGCGACCCCGGACCAGACCTATTTCCTCACCAAGCGCGCCGAGCCCTGGGTCGACGAGAACGGTCAGAGCACCTACCCGCTGATTGACGACGCCACGGCCCAGGCCCTGGCGCAGCTGCAACCCCTGACAGCCTCGATGGAAGCGGCTGCGGCCAGCGCCGGCATCAATCCCGAGGACATCATCCTGTCCTGGACCGTGCAGACCCAGTCGATCACGCCGGTGCTGGGACTCCTGCGCTCGACGGTGCAGCCTGCGGATGTACAGCTCGTCGGGCCGCTGGGCAACACCAGCGACTTTGGCCTGCCGGGCACCGCCGACTACTACATCGGTGCCATCGAAGTGCCTTACTACCTGGGCGTCCCCAGCGCCGAGAACCCGGTGGCTCCGCTGACCGACTTCTGGACCGCCGAGCCGGGCGCGTACCTGCCGCCCTTCGACCAGCTGGGACTGGATCCGACGTCCACCAACATCACGCTGGCCAATCCGTTTCCGGTGGTGACCAGCGTGGAGACC
>JAZBOL010000140.1:0-17807 GCA_036351115.1 Lysobacterales bacterium
CCGCGTGACGGTCGCGCTACAATGCGGAGCACGAAAGACGGGCCCTTAGCTCAGTTGGTTAGAGCAGGCGACTCATAATCGCTTGGTCGCAGGTTCAAGTCCTGCAGGGCCCACCATTCTACCGGCGTGCGCTTCTTTCGCCCGGTGGGCGAAAACCGCCCACGCCCTGGGACTTTCCCCGGGGTTGCGCTAATACATCATCCTGCGGTTCCTGGCGGTACACTCTGGCGTCATGGATGTTTTGACGACGAGCGACTCGGACCTCGAGCGGGCGGCTGCATTGCTGCGCGCGGGGGAACTCGTGGCGATTCCCACGGAGACGGTCTACGGGTTGGCGGCGGATGCGTCCAATCCGAAAGCCGTGCACGCAATCTTCGCGGCCAAGGGGCGGCCGGCGGATCACCCGGTGATCGTGCACTTGCCTTCGTTTTCGGCGATCGATGACTGGGCCGCCGAGGTACCCGAGGTGGCGCGCCTGCTCGCGGGCGAGTTCTGGCCGGGACCCCTGACCCTGATCCTGCCCCGGGCGGCGAACGTTGACCCCATCATCACCGGCGGCCAGGACACGATTGGGCTGCGCGTGCCGGCGCATCCCGCAACGCAGGCGCTGTTGCAGCGTTTTGGCGGGGCCGTGGCGGCGCCTTCGGCCAATCGTTTCGGCCACGTCAGTCCCACGACGGCGGCTCATGTCCAGGCGGAGTTCGGTGACGAGGTGGCGGCGGTGCTCGACGGGGGGCCCTGCAAGGTCGGTGTCGAGTCAACCATCGTCGATCTCAGTGTCGAAGTTCCGAGGCTGCTTCGTCCGGGCATGATTCCCGTGTCGGCGCTGGAGCATGTCTTGCAAACGCCCCTCGCACTGCCGACGGACCAGCAGGGACCGAGAGCCTCCGGTCGGCTGCCCTCGCACTACGCGCCGCGCGCGCCGGTGCGCCTGGTGGCGGGCGAGGAGTTGACCGCCGCCGCCGCCGTCGCGGCGGAATTGGGCCCGGTCGCCGTGGTTTCCCATCAACCGGGTCCCGCTTCCCGGCCCGGGGTCTACTGGCAGTCCCTGCCCGGCGACCCCGCCGGCTATGCGCAGGCGCTCTACGCCGCCCTGCGCGCCGCGGATGAAAAACAGCCTGCGGAAATCCTGGTCGAGCGTGTCCCGGAGCACGAGGACTGGGCGGCCATTGCCGACCGTCTCGAGCGGGCGGCCGCCTGAACGCTATTCCTCCCGAAGAGCCATTGCAGTCGCTTTTCAGCTGCTCTCTCTGACGCCGCCGTGCCCTTTGTTTTGACCGTGTTTTTGTCTGGAATCCTTCTCTGCCGCCAGGTCAAACGTGGTATGTTGTGTATGAAATTCTAAATATGTACACATCATTATGCGCACCAACATCGTGATCGACGACGAACTCATGGCCGAGGCCCAGCGCCTGACCGGCATTGCGACCAAGCGGGAAACGGTGGAGCAGGCGCTGCGGGAACTGGTTCGGTTGAAGCGCCAGGAGGCGGTGCGTTCCGAGCGTGGGCGGTTGTCCTGGGAAGGCGATCTCGATCGGTCGAGGCGAGCGCGCTGATCTTCGTCGACTCCAGCGTCTGGATCGACTACTTCAACGGCCGCGACTCCAGTCCCGTGCGCCGTCTCGATGGAATACTGGGCCGAGAGCCGATCGTGATTGGCGACATCGTACTCACCGAAGTGCTCCAGGGTTTCCGCCGGGATGCCGATTTCAGGAAGGCCCGGGAGCTGTTCAGCGCTTTCGAGGTCGAGAACGTGCTGAACACAGCACGCGCGGTCCGTGCGGCCGAGAACCACCGCAGCCTGCGCCGCCGCGGTATCACGGTCAGGAAAATCATCGATACGCTGATCGCAACGTGCTGCATCGACGAGGGATACTGGTTGCTCCATGCCGACCGGGACTTCGAACCGTTTGTCCGTCATCTCGGTTTGCGCGAGCTCGCGTGATCCGCGGGGCTAGAGCGTCCCCAACTCTCCCGACTTCACTACCAGCATCTTCTCGATCTGCATGTCGTGGATCGTGTACGGGATGCCGCCCACGCCAAGCCCGGACTGCCGCAGCCCGGCGAAGGGCATGCCGTCCACGCGGAAGGCCGTGTGGTCGTTGACCATCACCGCGCTGGCGTCGATGCGACGGCTGACGCGCAGGGCAAGGTCGATATTCCGGGTGAAGATGGCGGCCTGGAAGGCCACGTCCAGGCTGTTGGCCTGTTCGATGGCGGCGTCGAGGTCATCCATGGTGTAGACGCACACGACGGGCCCGAAGATTTCCTTCGCGCTCACCCGGGCCTGCGCCGGCGGGTCAATGAGTACCGTGGGTTCGTAGTACTGGCCTTTCCCGAGGGCCAGGGGCGTGCCACCGCAGGCGACTTCCGCGCCGTCTTCCCGGGCTTCCTGCACCCACTCGTGGACGCGATCGACTTCGCCGGGACGAATCAGCGGGCCGACCTCGGTTTTTTCATCCAGGGGGTCGCCGACCACGAGAGCCCGGGCGCCGGCCGTGAGCCGATCCAGGAATTTTTTCACGAGGGAACGATCGACAAACACCCGCTGCACGGAGACGCATACCTGGCCGGCATGGTAGTAGCCGCCTTTCAGAATGGACGGTACGGCGACTTCCAGGTCCGCGTCCGCGGCCACGATGGCCGGGGCCGCGCCGCCGTGCTCCAGGGCGCAACGGGTGCCCGGCGCCAGCTTCGACCTGAGCATCCAGCCGACCCGGGCGCTGCCGATGAAGCTGAAGAACGCCACGCGCGCATCCGTCACGAGCGCCTCGGCGAGTCCCAGGTCTGCCGGCATGAGGAACTGGCACCACGCAGGCGGCAGCCCGGCCTCGTGCATCAGCGCCACGAACCGCCGGCACGACAGGGGCGTGTCTTCCGCCGGTTTGACGATCACCGGGCAGCCGGCCGCGACCGCGGCGGCGGCCTGGTGCACGATGAGGTTCAGCGGATGGTTGAAGGCGCTGACCGCCACGACGACGCCGATTGGCTCCCGGGTGGTGAAGGCCACGCGGCGGGCGCCGCCCGCCGTGCCGTGCACGGGCACCACGTTGCCGCCTTCCGTGCGAATGGTCTCGATGCACAGGCGGACGCCGTCCGTGGCGCGGCTGGCCTCCACGCGGGAATCGACGAGCGGCTTGCCGCCCTCGGCGGCGGCCAGGCGGGCCAGGTCTTCCTCCTGCGCCGCCATGAGGTCGGCGAGCCGCTGCAGGATGTCGACGCGCCGGTGCAGAGGCAACCAGCCATCCCGGTCCCGGTACAGATCATGGGCCCTGGCCAGGGCGGCTTCCACGCCGGCGGCGTCTGCCAGCGGCACGTCTCCGACGGTCGAGCCGTCGTGGGGCGAAGTGACCGCCAGCGTATCCCCCACGGTCAGCCGCCCTGCATCGTGGGTGAAACCATCTCGCCCAGGCGCTCCGTGAGCTTCATGTTCTCCCGGTAATCCACCGGCGCGACGATCAGGCTGGGGCCGTCCTCGTCGAGGGCCGTGCGCAGCACCCCGGCGAAGTCTTCGGCGCGCGTTACGCGGTGCCCATTCCAACCAAAGGCGGAGGCGAGCTGCAGCCAGTCCGGGTTGCCGAAGCTCAGGGCCGTGTGGCGGTCGAACTCGGCCTCCTGCTTCCAGGAGATCAGGCCGTAGCCGCCGTCCTCCCAGACCAGCACCGTGAGCTTTACGCCCAGGCGCCGGGCCGTCTCCATTTCCTGCACGTTCATCATCACGCCGCCGTCCCCGCAAATGGCGAGAATCTCGCGATCGGGATGAACCAGCGCCGCCGAGATGGAGCCGGGCAGGGCGAAGCCCATGGAGCAGAAGCCGTTCGGAATCAGGCAGGTGTTGGGCTCGTGGCAATGAAAATGCCGCGCGATCCACATTTTGTGGGCGCCCACGTCGGACAGGACGATGGCGTCGGCACCGAGCACCTGGCGGGCGTCCCACAGCATTTTCTGGGGACGGATCGGACCCTCGCCCGTGTCGTCGGCGTGCGCTGCGAGTTCTTCGCCCATGCGACGGCGCACCTCGGCCTGGCCGGACAGGTCGAATTCCGGCAGGCCGCGTTCGCGAACCCGTTCATTCAGCATCCACAGCGTGTGCGCCAGGTCCCCCACCAGCTCGGTTTGCGGGTGGTAGTGCTCGTCGATCTCCGCCGGCAGGAAATCCGCGTGCAGGATCGCCTTGTCCTTGTTCGGGTTCCAGAGCTTCGGGTGGTACTCGACCATGTCGAAGCCCAGGGTGATCACCAGGTCCGCCTCGTCGATGGCCAGCGTGGGGATGTCCTTGCTGCCGAGGCCGATGGTGTAGAGACAGTAGTCCGCATCCATGTCCACGCAGCCCTTGGCCATGAACGTGCTCATGACCCCGATGCCCGTGGCTTCGCAGAACAGGCGCAGCTGCTTCGAGGCGCGGCGGCGAATCGTGCCGTTGCCGGCGATGATTACCGGGCGCTTCGCGGCCTTCAGCATCTCGAAGGCCTGGTCCACGATCTTGTCGTCCGGCACGGAACGGCGGAAGCGGCGCGGCTGCATGGGCGCGGCCTCCGCATCCTCCTTGGCCAGATCCTCGGGCAGCTCGATGTGTACGGCGCCGGGTTTTTCCGTGCGCGCCAGGCGCACGGCCTTGCGAATGATCTCGGGAATGGTCTCGACGTTGTGCACCGTCGTGGCCCACTTGGTCACCGGTTCGAACATGGACACCACGTCCATGATCTGGTGTGACTCCTTGTGCAGTCGCTCCGTCGAACCCTGGCCCGTGAGCACGAGCATCGGCGCCCGGTCCATGTTCGAATCGGCCACGCCGGTGATCAGGTTGGTGGCGCCCGGGCCCAGGGTGCCCAGCGCGCCGGCAGGGTTGCCGGTCAGGCGGCCGTAGACCTCCGCCATGAAGGCCGCGCCCTGCTCGTGTCGGGTCAGAATGAACCGGATCGACTCCGACTGCTCCAGCGACATCATGAAATCGGCATTCTCCTCGCCCGGTACGCCGAAGATGTATTCGATGCCCTCTGTCTCCAGGCACTTGACCATCAGGTCGGATGCTTTCATGGGATTCCCGTCCTCGTTCGAAATTCAGCGCAGCCTTCGCCGGGCCGGTTGATCGCTCTCCGCCCCGGTCTGCGTTTCCGTCCCATACGTTAACCGGGCCATCATGAAGCCTGCATGACCGACCACGATCCGTCTGCGAGGTGAGCGGTCCGGGTCGCCGTGGTCGCCGGCTGCGCCCGGTGAGGGGCCGACAGGCATTATCATGGCGGCCTGCCCGGAAGAGGAAAAATCATGACGTTGCCTTCGACTGCGTTCCACCCCGTTTCCCGATTCATCGCACTACTGCTGTGCTGCGGCTCGGCGCTGGCCATGGCCCAGGATTCCGGTGGAAGCGGGACGGATGACCCATCGCCGCAGGCCGAATCCGTTGAAGTCACCCTTTCGCCCGAGGTTATCGAGGAGCTCGACACGGCGCTTTCGCTGGACGAAATCAAGCTGCTCGCGGCCCCCCTGACGGTGGATCAGCTTGCCGAGGAGACGGCCCACTGGCAGATGAAGCTCCAGGACGGCATGAGCCAGATCGCTTCCCTGAAAATCGCCGCGCGGCAAGCGGAAGGCGAGCGACTGAAAGCCGTTCGGGAAGAGATCATCAGGCTCTCGGACCTGCGCAGCGCGAGTGTGGAGAAGTTCCTGGTCATCGTTGACGCCTATGAAAAGAAAGGCGGGGATCCGGAAAAGGTCCAGAGTTATCGCACCTACGTCACCGCCGCCCTGGCCGCCGAGTGGAGTGCGACGGATCTCAGCACGCTGCTGAGCGCTTCCTGGAAGTGGCTGACGCAACGGGACGGGGGGCTGGGCATCCTGCTGCGCCTCGCCCTGATCATCGGCTCCCTGTTTCTGATCGCCATCGTTGCGCGCTTTGTCCGTGGCCTGGTGAACCGGGGCTTGCGACGTACCTCCAGCCTGTCGAAGCTGCTGAAGGATTTTCTGCTCAAGACCGTCTTCTGGCTGACCTTCGCCGTCGGCTTCATGATCGTGCTCGGCATTTTCGGGGTGAACGTCACGCCGCTGTTCGCGGTTCTCGGTGGCGCCAGCTTCATCATCGCCTTCGCCATGCAGGACACGCTCGGGAACCTGGCGTCGGGCCTGATGATCATGATCAACAAGCCCTTCGACGTGGGCGACCTGATCGACACCAACGGCGTCACGGGAACCGTCGAAGCGGTCAGCATCTCCTCGACGAAGATCCGGACCTTCGACAACCAGCTGATCATCATGCCGAACGCCTCGGTCTGGGGCAGTACGATCACCAATGTCACGGTCTCTCCGACCCGCCGCGTCGACCTGGTCTTCGGGATCGGCTACGGCGACGACATGGACAAGGCCACCGCGATCCTGGAGCGCCTCGTCGCCGAACACGAACTGGTCCTCGACGACCCCAAACCCAACATCCGGGTTCACGAACTTGCCGATTCCTCCGTGAATTTCATCGTCCGGCCCTGGACGAAAACCGAGGACTACTGGACCGTGTACTGGGATCTCACGAAGGCCGTCAAGGCCGCCTTCGACGCCGAGGGCGTGTCCATCCCGTTCCCGCAGCGGGATGTGCACCTGTTCCAGGAGGGCAGCGGCGGATGACTTCCACAAGGCTCCTGCACGTCATCGTGGCGGTGCTGTCCATGCTGGCCTGGAACAGCGCCCAGGCCGGCCCGGAGTTCGTACATGACGTTACCGACGCGCCGCATCCCTGGACCCACGAACGTTTCGATCGCGGCGAAGACCGGCTGACCTTCGCCGTCTTCGCCGACATCACGGGCGGCGAGCGTCCCGGTGTCTTCGACCTGGCCGCGGAGCAGCTCAACCTGCTGCGCCCGGAGCTGATCCTCAACGTGGGTGACCTGATCGCCGGATCCGATGACCCCGAGGCCCTGGACCGGGAATGGGCGCGCTTCGGTGAGCGCACCCGCGCTGTCCGCGCGCCCATCTTCCTGACCGGGGGCAACCATGACCTGCTTGGGCCAGATTTCCGCGAGGCCTGGGCGCAGCGGAACGGCCCGAGCTACTACCACTTTCGCTACCGCGACGTGCTCTTCCTGGTCCTGGACACGGAAGACCACACACCGGAGCGGCTCGCCGAGCTGGCGGCGTTTCGGCGCGAGGCCTTTCGCATCGCCGACGAACAGGGCTGGGACGCGTTCTATGAAACGCCCTACGCGACGGCCCCGGAGAGCGCCGCGGGCAATGTCTCGCCACAGCAGGCCGCCTATTTCATCGACGTTCTCGAGGCGAACCCGGATGTGCGCCACACCTTCGTCATCATGCACAAGGCGCCCTGGCTGCGGGACGATCTCGAGGCCTTCGCGCGCCTCGAATCCGTGCTTGCCGAGCGGCCCTACACCGTGTTTCACGGGCATGAACACGGCTACCGCCATCAGCTGCGAAACGGACGGGACTACATCCAGCTGGCGACCACCGGTGGCGTATTCCTGCCGGAAAACGGTCCTGCCTTCGACCACGTCCTGCTCGTCACCGTGGACGGCGCCGAGGTCACCCTGGCCAACCTCCGGCTGAGCGGCATCCTGGACAAGACCGGCTCGCTGCCTGGCCCGGGGTCGGAGCTGTGCCTGGCCTATGAAGATTGCCCCGGCGAGTGAACGGCCTCTCTCCATTGCCGAGCGGGCACGCGCATTCATCGGGCGTGGGCGTTCATGACGCGCAATGCGCTATGCTCCAGCGCCGCTTTTGAGGAGCTGAGACCATGAGCAAGCTGGCCATCGTCACCGGTACGAGTTCCGGCATCGGCAAGGCCCTGGCCGAGCGTCTGCTCGCCGACGGCTGGAAAGTGTTCGGCATTGCGCGTCGCGAAGTGAAGTTCGACGGCGACTACCTGCACGTGCAGGCGGATCTGTCGGATCCGGCCGTCGCCGCGAACCTCGGTCCCCGCATCGAGGCGGAAATGGCCTTCAGCGCCTTCACCCGGCTGGCGCTGGTGAACAACGCCGCCAGTCCGGGCCAGAAGCGCAGCTACGGCGATCAGCGCGGACAAGCCACCTACCGCAACATCGCCACCAACCTTGCGGCGCCTATGGCGCTGATGGATCTGGCGGTCCACCTGCGGCCCGAGGGCGCGGCGCTGCGCGTGGTCAATATCTCCTCCGGCCTGGCGTACCGCCCCCTCGCGGGTGCGTCAGACTACTGCGCCAGCAAGGCCGGCCTGCACATGGCGGGCGAGGTGCTGGCCGAGGAGGACCACCCCGACACGGCCGTGCTCAGCTATGCGCCCGGTATCGTGGACACGGAGATGCAGCAGTCCCTGCGCAGCGAAGACCCGGAGGAGTTCAGCTCCGTCGCCGTGTTCCGGGCCATGCACGAGGAAGGCCGCCTGGCGGCGCCCGAGGCCGTGGTCGGGCCCATCGTCGACTTTCTCGAAGACGATGCGATCACCGGCTTCCACCAGGATCGTTACGAGCCTTCCTGAACCGTCGCGGCTCGCGCACCCATGCCCTAGACTGAAGCCATGAGCGACCTGTCCCAGGAAGAGTTCCAGCGCTACAGCCGGCACCTGGTCATGCCCCAGGTGACCCTGGCCGGGCAGGAACGCCTGCGCCGGGCCCGCGTGCTGTGCGTCGGCGCCGGCGGGCTGGGGTCGCCGGCGAGCCTGTACCTCGCGGCAGCGGGTATCGGCGCTCTCGGTCTCGTGGATGACGACGTGGTATCCCTGTCCAACCTGCAGCGGCAGGTGCTTTACGCCACGGACGATATCGGCAAGCCGAAAGGCCCCATGGCCGCCCGCCGCCTGCGGGAGACCAACCCCCACGTCACGCTGGAAATCCACGAAACGCGCCTCGTGGCCGACAACGTCATGGACCTCGTCGCGGGCTACGACCTGGTGGTGGACGGCAGCGACAACTTTCCCACACGCTACCTGGTGAATGACGCCTGCGTGCTGCTGGGCAAGCCCCTGGTGTACGGCAGCGTCCTGCGCTTCGCCGGCCAGGTCAGCGTGTTCGACGCGGCCCGTGGCCCCTGTTACCGATGCCTGTTTCCCGAGCCACCGGCGCCGGGCAGTGTGCCGTCCTGCGCCGAGGGCGGGGTGCTGGGTGTGCTGCCGGGCATCATCGGGTCCCTGCAGGCCCTGGAGGCGATCAAGTGGATCATCGGCGCCGGCGAGCCCCTCATCGGGCGCCTGGTGCTGTTCGAAGGACTGGGGCTGGACTTTCGCGAGGTGCGCCTGGCCAAGGATCCCGAGTGCCCGGTCTGTGGCCTGGAGCCGACCATCCGCACGCCCTCGGACCTGGCGGACGCCTGCGCCGCCGGGGTCTCCGAGCCGGAGATCCGCGCACCGCGCATCGGCGCCCGGGCCCTGGCGCGGGCCCTCGAGAGCGAGTCACCGCCGCGGGTGCTGGACGTCCGCCGTCCCGAGGAGCTGCAGATCGCCGCGCTGGACGGAGCGACGACGATCCCGCTCGCGGAGCTTCCGTCGCGGCTCGACGAGCTGCCCCGGGGGGAAAGCTGGGTGATCACCTGCCACAAGGGCGCCCGGGCGGAACGCGCCTGGCGCCTGCTGAATGAGGCGGGCTATGGCCATATCCAGGTGCTGGACGGGGGCATCGACGCCTGGGCCGAGCGGGTCGAGCCCGCCATGGCCCGCTATGCCTGACTTCGGCGGGGCTCAGGCGCCGCCCGACTGGATTTCTTCCTTCTTGCGCTTCTGGATGTGTTCCAGGGTCTGGCGGTAGACCGCCACGACCTTGTCGACGCCGGTCGGCTCCAGCGCGCCCGCGTTGCCCGCGGCCATGTAGGTGGCATAGATGCCGCTGGCGGCCATGAGGGCGGCGCTGACGACGCGGATGTCGATCTCGTCGTCCTTCATCTCGTTGGCCAGTTCGATGAATTTGGCCGTGCATTCGTTGTGTAGCTGCATTTCGTCCATGGGACGCTCCAGGTCTGCCGGACTTATCCGGGGGGTTGAGGGTGATCATGGGTCTTGTTGCGGGTCGCGTATTCTAGCCGACCGTCTTTCGGTCTTCACGCGCCGGCTGACCGTCGGCTCCTGCCACGGCGGCCGTCAGGGTGAGAGGCCGCGTCAGTCGGTTTCCGGACAGGGCGGCTGATAAAGCGCCGTGAGCTGAACCAGGGAATAGGAACCGGATCCGAATCCCGGCTCCGAGCTCTCGAAACGGGCCTCGCCGCCGCCGCAGGACAGGTCCAGCTCGAGCCGGCCCCAGGAGCGGAGCTCGAAGTCCGCCGGGTCGTAGGCCGCGCCGAAGGCCGGGCCGGCGGTGGTGTTCATTTCCGGGAAGACCCAGGTGCCGCTCCGGGGGGTGCCCTCCAGGTCGCCGGCGCCGAAGAACCAGCGGCGGTTGCCCTCGAGGTCGTAGCTGAACCAGTACACCAGGGCGCTGTTGTCCTGCAGGATCTGCACCGTGAAGCCTTCGCCGGATCGCGCCGGGTCGTACCAGGCGCCGCTGTAGCGCGCGGCCTCCGCCAGGGGCGCTCCGAGCGGGATGTCGCAGAACAGCCCCTGGATTCGCGACAGCCGCTCGAGCGTCTGGCGTCCCCGCGCGTTGCCGATGTGCCATTCCATGGTGCCGGCCTGGCAGTCCGACCAGGTGAAGGTCGCGCTGCCGACCGGCTCGCGCTCGACGGCGTCCGGATCGAAGCCGGGGCCGAACACGCCGCCGGAAACCCGCAGCAGCTCGGGAAAACGCAGCTGGTTGCCGGCCAGGGTGCCGGCGGCGACATACCAGTCCTGCGCACCGGCGTCATCGTAGGTGAACCAGTACAGCACGGCCTGGCCGTCCGCCAGGATCTCGATGATGAAGCCCTCGCCGTTGCGGTCCGGGTCGAACCAGGCCGCGGCGATGCCCGGCTCCAGGGTGAAGGGCGGGTCCTGCGACTCGGTGCTGACCTGCAGGCGGATCTGCTCGTCCTGCCCGCCGAAGTCCGCTTCGTCGCCGTTGCTGTCCTCGTAACGGACCCAGTGGCCACCGGCCCAGCCGGCCACGGTGGCCGGGTCCGTGTCCAGCCCCAGGCCGGTCATGTCGCGGGTGGACACGGTGAGCGACAGGGGCTCGCCGTCGGCGAAAGCCTCCCGGTTCGCCGGCGTGTTTCGCACGCGCAACCGCACGGCGAGCGCGTCGGTGCGGTAAAAGCGGTAGCCGGCGGGGGCGCCGCCGGGTTCGAGCAGGGTCGCCGGTTCCGTGTCCTGGACCAGCTCCACCCCCCGGGTCCCGGCCCGGGCCGTGATCGTGGTGGTTTCCGTGGTGATGTCCTGCCCCGGAAAGCGGGACGGCTGTCCGTCTTCGAGCCAGCGCATGGGCTTGTTGAAGCCAAGCCACAGCACGTAGTCCCGGCCGAGCGCCAGCGGCTGCAGCTGCTGGTCGTGCCGGGCCCGTGCGGTCTCGCTCACCGGGTCCCAGTCCAGTTCCGCCACCAGGGCGCCGGTCTCCTCGTCGAACAGGCGCATGGACTGGATATGCGGTGGCCCCGACTGGCGGTAGTACACGGTGCTGAACGTCTGCGCGAGCTGTTCGCGCACGCGGCGGATCTCGGACTCGGGCAGGATGAAGCCGTCGTGGCCGTTGACCCCGGCGCCGCCGTAGTCCGCGCCGCCGCCGGGCAGGGGCGCATGGAAGCTCTGGCCGCCGCTCGGCTCGATCTCGAGGGTCCAGGCCGGCACCTCGTATTCGACCGTAAAGTACTCGTCCGTGGTGCCGATGCCGCTGTTGCGGTTGATGCTGTTGCGGTCGGAGAAGGCGTACCACTTGCCTGCCGGGAAGGCCCGGTGGTGGTCCGTGAAGGTATCGAGCACGCGTTCGGTCTGTACCGCCAGGCGTTCGTTGTCGGTGCGGGTCCAGAAATGCACGAGCGAGTAGGAATGCACGTCCGTGTACAGGCGCAGCTGCTCGACCGGCCCGAGGGCGGCGGCGGCGTCCAGGGCGCGGGTTTCCGGTTCCGACTGGGGCGAGGCGCCGTGGTGAATCAGCGAGCGATTGTCATCCGAGGAGCTGCTGCCGCCGGATGTGTTCCAGTAGGGCGGATTGTTGCGGTTCAGGTCCACGCCGAACAGGTGATCCGCGGTGGTGGACAGGTCCTCGTCGACGCCGAGCATGTTCTTGCGCCGCATGCGGCCATCCCGGGGCCAGAATTGCGGGTTGCTCGGATCCAGGCCGATGTAATTGGTGGTGGGATAGCGCTGGGTCTGCAGGAAGCCGTCCACGTTGTGCACGGGAATCACCACCATGTTGACCTGGTCGCGCAGGTAATCGAGGAGGTGAGCGTCGGCCGGGCCCGTGGCCAGGAGTTCCAGGATGCCTGTCACGGTTTCCGGTGACTGCCATTCCCGGGCGTGGATGCCGCCGTTCGTGAGGGTGGCCGGTTCGGGCAGGCCCCAGGGCGTCAGGCGGTCCTCGTCACCGAGGCGATAAGCCCAGACGGTGCGTCCACTGCGCGTCGTGCCCACGGCCTCGGCGTGCACCCAGGGCGTGTTGGCCGCCAGGTCGAGATGGCGGGTGCGCAGGCCGGCGTAGGTCCGGAACCCATCGAAGGGTATGGGCGTGTCGACCGGGATCGGGGGCGGATAGCCGAGGGCGATTTTGTCCTGTTCGTTGAAGGGGTTGATCTCCACCCATTCGACCAGGTTGGCGACTTGCGCCGAAGCCGTTGGTGCGCCACCGGCCGCCGCCGCGCCCAGGGCGAGGGCGGACAGCGCGGCGAGGACGCCGGATCGGGCGGATCGGTCCCCGTAGGTCGCCCGGATCACCGGGTGCCCTCCAGCAGCCGTTCATCCAGCAACTGCAGCGCCAGCCGCGCCCGCCGGGAGGCGGGTCGGTCCCGGGTCGCGGCGAGCGCTTCCAGGGTCTGCCGGGTGGCCAGGGACGGCGACCGGGCAAGGGCCAGGGCGGCGCCGGCCCCCAGGTCCGGATCGCCGAGCCGGGCGATCAGCGCTTCGTCTGCGGCGTCTTCACCGGCCAGGTCCGGGTAGAGGGCCGCGATCGCCAGGTTCGCGGCGTCCCCCCGCCCGCTGCCGAGGGTGCGTTGCAGCAGGTCCAGACGGTCGCTGCGCGGCAGCACCGCGGCCGCATCGTGCAGCAGCCGGTGAACGGCGTCCCCTGCGCCGTGGCGCAGCGCGGCCTCGAGTGTCGGAAGGTCCCGCACCCGCAGGGCCGCGCGTCCCGCCAGCGGTGTCAGGGTGGGATCGGCCTGGATACGATTGCGGGCATCGGCGCTGAGCGCCCCGAGCTGGTCCGGCGTGGCCTGCTCCAGCGCCTGCAGGTAGCCGGCGTGCACCGAGGGCTCGATCTCGATGGCGAAGGCGTCGATGAGGCCTCGCGGGTTGCTGCGCAGCAGGGCGAGACCCTCGAGCAGCGCCGCTTCGCGCTGCCACTGGTGGGTGAGTCCGGCCGCGGCTGCGCGCACGTTGAACAGGGGGACGAGACCCTGGGGATGATCGTCGTGGGGCACCCAGGTTGTGGCCGGGTACGCCTGCAGGTAGGCAATGACCGTGGGGGGGACGCTGTCTGCCGGCAGGGCGCCGAGGTTTCGGGTGAATTCGTAAATCGCGAGATCCCGCGCCGGCTCCGGCCAGTCCGGCCGCTGCCGGGTGCGTTCCAGGGTCTCGAGGAGCGCGGACTCGGCCCCCGCGACCGTCATCTGGTAGAGCTGATCGACCACGGGATCGACATCGACCGTGGCGAGCACCTCGCCGGCGCGGTCCCGGTCCCAGGTCACCTGCGGCGCCGGGGCGAGGCGGGACGGGTCGATGGTCTGGGCGGACAGTCCGAGCGACATCGCGGCCAGGGCGACGCACGCGCTGGCGCGCAGGGCCCGATTTACCGCCGATCGATCGTGCCCTAAGCGGCCTGAGGGTGTTCTCACTGTCATCGAATGGCGACCCATGGTGTCAGCCTACGGCCTCCTGCGCTCCGGTGCATCTCACCCACAGGAGACCCGCGGCAGGGCGAATCGCTTTCGCGGTCAGGCAGACGACCCGGCACCGCTCACCGCGTCGGGACCCGGAGTCAGGGCTGCGTGGCTTCCAGCGCATCGAGGCCGGTGGCGTTATGCAGCCCGTCGTAACCGTCGGCTTCCAGGGTGTCGATGGCGATGCCTACGCGGCGTCCGCTGCCACAGTACATGACGACAGGGCGCGAGCGCTCTTCCCCGATCGCCTGTTTCAGCGCCTCGGTATCGTCGTGGGGAACATGCATGGCCCCCTCGAGGGCGCCGGCGGCATATTCCTCCGCTGAGCGGACGTCGATGACGAGGGCGCCGTCCTCGATGAGGCGCCATGCCTCGGCCGCGGCCTCCGGGTCGCCGCGCAGGCCGTCCTGGGCCTGGACAGCGCTGCCCAGCCAGAGCAGCGCTACCAGGATCGACGACCGCCCCAGGAATCGGAAAACAGGGGCGCCGGCCAGGGGCTTGCGCGACCCCTTCGACGCGGGATGCTGGCGGAAGATGCTCATGAGCTATTCCTCGGTGGATTTCATGGCGTGAGCCTACCCCAGGCGGAGTCGTCCGGACATCAAGACAGGAGCGGCAGAAAGCTATCGAGGACCCGCCGGGCGCCGGCGCGTTCCAGGGCCCGCGCCCGGTCGCCGCTCGCGATGCCGATGAAGTCCCACGCCAGGGTGCGGGTGGCGGCCAGATCCCAGGCCCCATCTCCGAGATAGGTCGGGGTGGCCTCACGAGCTTCCGGGGCCAGGAATCGCCGGGCAGCCTGCATGATGCCGATGCGGGTCGGTGCGTCGTCCGAGCCGGCCAGGGGCAGGTCGAAGCGGTCGAGGCCGGCCACGGCCAGCTTGAAGGTGGCCGAGCGCCGCCAGCCTCCGGTGGCGATGGCCAGGGTGCCCGGCGCCCGGGCTTCCAGCCAGTCGGTCAGTCCCGCAAACGGATGAAACGCCTCGGGCTCGCTGTCGGCAGCCTCCTCGAGACGATCGAGAAAGCGATCGCAGACCGCCTGGCGCTCTTCCGGTGTCAGGGTCCGTTCGAGCGTCCGTTCGCTCCACTCGTTGAGAATGGCGTCATCGGTGACGTGGTGAAACGCGCCCAGGTCCAGGGGGTCGGCCCCCGTGCCGAATACGTCGTGGACCGCCTGCCAGTAGCAGCGGTTGTCGAGGTCGTGGGTCGGCATCAGGGTGCCGTCGAGGTCGAGGATGTAAGCGCCGGCGTGCATGGCGGCATGGTACCGGAGGCTGGTGGTCCGCGGCATTGCCCCTGCCGGACATAAGTCGGCCCCGGCAGAGAGAGGGCGCTCTGCCGGGGCCTTCAACCCAGGTCGGAATCTTTGGTCAGACGATGATCAGGGAGAAAACAAGGATCCCGGCCCGGTTTGACAGGGCTTCCGGGTGTGCATGCGAATCCGGAAGCGATGTCGATGATCTTTAACTCGTCTGCTTTCTATGACGCCGGCCGACGGGAAATGGTTACATCCGGTTTCCGTCGGCTGGTGTGTTGAGTCCGAGCGTAGGGGGCGCCGGGACCCGCGCCCTGTGACGAAGGTCATGCTTGCGACAAAGGGAGCCGACAGGCCGACCAGGCGATGCGGCCGGGTGAAGTCCTGTCAGGACCGGTTGCTCAGGGCAGGAACTTGAGCTTTTCCTTGTAGGTGCGGGACAGCTTCACCGTGTGACCGCTCTCGAGGGTGAGGAAATATTCGCCGTTGATGTGGCTTTGCATCTCCCGGACACAGCGCACGTTCACGATGGTCGAGCGGTGGATGCGCTGCAGGAAATCGGCCGTCAGCTCCCGCTCCAGCGCCTTCATGGTCTTGCGCATGATGTGTGTCTCGCCGAGGGCGTGCACGCACATGTAGTCGCCGGCGGCGTCCACCCACTCGATGTCTTCCTGTCGAACCCAGGTGGTGTGCCCGCCGTCCTTGATGGCCAGCTTGGGCAGGTGGTGCTGCGGCAAGCGGTCCGCCGGCAGGTCTTCCAGGCTGTCGACATCGTCCAGCGGTTCGCCGGTGAGCTCCCCGAGCAGTCTCAGCAGGAGGGTTTGCTGGGCCTGGGCGCGACGCCGGCCGAGCCGCTTGCGAACCTTTTCCAGGGCCTCGGCCAGGCGCTGGTCCTCGATGGGCTTGAGGAGATAATCGACCGCGTTCACGTCGAAGGCGTCGATGGCGTAGGCATCGTAGGCCGTGACGAACAGGATGGCCGGCAGGGGTTCGGAGCGCAGCTCGCGAATGACGTCGAAGCCGTTCATGCCGGGCATCTGGATGTCGAGGAACACGAGATCGGGATTGAGCTCGCGGATCTTGGCCACCGCTTCGCGGCCATTGCAGGCCTCGCCCAGAATTTCGAATCCGTCCGCCGACTTGAGTCGGTGTCGAAGACCCCGCCGGGCGAGTGCCTCGTCGTCAACGATCAGGGTCTTGATCATCTTGGTCGCCGGTACGTTCACAGCTGGGAGAAGGTGCGGGCTCCTGTCCTTGCCGTTGGTGTTCGCCGCCCCGGCGAACCGGGGCGGGCTGTCACGGTGTTTCCGCCGGCCGATGTTTCTCGGGTGGCGGGTCGCTCAGCTTACCATCTCGAGACCGCCCTGCAATGACAACGAGTCAACTCCGTTCAGGCGACCGTTGCCGTGGCGTGGTTTCCGGGTTGTTTGAGGCTGATGGCTTCCGCCAGGTGAGGCTCGCTGATCGCGCCCTCGTCGTCGAGGTCGGCGATCGTGCGTGCGACCTTGAGGATGCGGTGACAGGCCCGCGGGCTGAGGGCGCGTCGCTCCGCCGCTTTCGCCAGGAGATCCCAGAGTCGTGGCGCCAGTTCGCAGTGTTGCGCGACTTCCCGCGTGTCGAGCCGGGCGTTCAGGCCCCCGGAGCGTCGCTGCTGGACCTGCCGCGCCGCCACCACCCGCCGGCGTACGGCCGCGGAAGACTCGCCGCGGGCCGACCCCGGGCGCAGCACGCCGGCGGGTGGTCGCGGAACCACGACCTGCAGATCGATGCGGTCCAGCAGGGGGCCCGAAACCCGATCCCGGTAGCGCCGCACCTGGTCCGCACTGCAGCCGCACTCGCCGGACGCGTCGCCGCCCCGCCCGCACGGGCACGGGTTCATGGCGCAGATCAGCTGAAAGCAGGCGGGAAATTCGGCCTGGCGTCCGGCCCGGGAGATGAGGATGCGGCCGGACTCCAGGGGCTCGCGCAGCACCTCGAGCACGTGGCGGTTGAACTCCGGCAGTTCGTCGAGAAACAGCACGCCGCGGTGCGCGAGGGAAATCTCTCCGGGGCTGGGTACCGGGCCGCCACCCACGAGGGCGATGGCGCTCGCCGTGTGGTGGGGCGCCCGGAAGGGACGGACCCGCCAGTCCGACGGGTTCACGCCTTTCAGGCTGACCGAGTGGATCGCGGCGGATTCCAGGGCTTCGTCCTCGCTCATGGCCGGCAGAATGCCGGGCAGGCGGGAGGCAAGCATGGTCTTGCCCGTGCCGGGCGGACCGGTGAGCAACAGGTTGTGTCCACCGGCCGCGGCGATCTCCAGGGCGCGCCGCGCCTGCGCCTGCCCGGCGACCTCGGACAGGTCCGGGGTCTGGCGCGGGGTGGTCGTCGTGTCGGCCTTCGCACAGGGCAGCTCTGCCTGCCCCGACATCCACGCCGTCACCTCGGCCAGGGATCGGGCCGTCAGGAAGTTGCCCTTGCCGAGCAGGGACACCTCGGCCGCATTACCCTCGGGCAGTACCAGGGCCCGCCCGGCTTCCCGGGCCCGCAGGGCGGCCGGCAGGGCGCCGCGCACCGGGCGCAGCGCCCCGCCGAGGGACAGTTCGCCCAGGAACTCCGTGTCTTCCAGGCGATCGGTCGGTACCTGCCGCGAGCCGGTGAGAATGCCCAGGGC
>JAZBOL010000141.1:0-5387 GCA_036351115.1 Lysobacterales bacterium
CCGGAGAGGGTCTCGTGCGCGTCCGTGCCCGTGACGTTCACGCCCGCCCGCGGCGCCGCGCCCAGCTGATCGTAAAAATCCCGGCTGCTGGAATTTCCAGGGGCATTGGAGACCGAGTGAGCGGTGTTCTCGATCGGGGCGGGTTGCCCCGCTGACTGCGACGTCACTTTCGGTGCCACGGCCTCTGCCGTGACAGCTGCCATGGTGACTGCGACGGCAGCCGCATTGGAGTCCGCAACGGAGGCGGGCACCAACGCAGGCGCCTCGATCTCCAGGGCCCCTTCGGCGAGGAAGAGGATCTCGCCGGGGGTGAGTTCGCGATCGAGGAGGACGAGGTCGGAGACGCTGCCGTCGAGGAACTCCTTGAGGTTGTTGGTCGTGCCGGCCTTGCGCGTGGTGGTGCTGGCGCCGACGACGAGGCTTTCGCCATTGGCACTGATGCCCGCGGCAAAGCCCTCATCGCGGTCCACGAGCTCGCCATCGAGATACAGGGCCGTGCCCTCGGGCCCGAAGGTGAAGGCCAGGTCATAGGACTGTCCCGCCGTGATCTCGTCGGACTTGAGGTGGACGTTGCGGAACTCGCCGTTCTCATCCTCGCCCTGAAGCCGGGCGATCACCCGGCCCTTCTTGTCGACCTCGATGGTCAGGTGCCCCCCCTCACCCCAGCCGCTTGCGTCCTTGCTGACCAGGGCCTGGATGGGACCGAGCGCGTTGACCTCGAAGGAGAAGGCGAGGGTGCCGCTGACCAGGGCCATGGCACCGGTGTGGGCGACTTCCACGTAGTCCTCGCCGACCTTGCGAAAGCTCATGTCCCCGGTCAGGACCGAGTTGTTGGCGGACAGGACCGCCACGGGCGGTGGCAGGTCCTGGGGCAGGGTCGAGGCGTAAGTGAACAGGCTGCTCGCCGCCCAGGGGTTGTCGACGAAGTCCTGGGGATTGGCCGTGATCGGACCGAGACTGCCGTTGGTCGAGCGGGTGTCGTAGCCGTAGACGGTCTGGCCGTTGATCGTCGTGACCTTCACATCGCCCGTGGGCGCCAGGGCTTCCTGGAGGTCGTCGATGGTCTCGACCACGCCGTGAGTCACACCGGCATCGATGATCACATCATCGAGATCCACGGGATCGCCGTGAACGACGATCTGGCCGATCAGGTCCTTGTCATGAGCACCGCCTCCGCCGTGCTGCATGGAATACACGGTGATGATCGAGATGGCCTCGTCGAGGACGCCATCGCCGTCCGTATCGATCAGGCGCTGCTCAACGCGCGGCGCGACGGTATGACCGACGATGGAGATCGTGTCCTCGCCGGCGACATAGTCAGCGATGACATCGATACCGAAGCTGTCGATCCAGTGGTCGTGGAGTTCGTTGTTCTCCCCGGCGACGCCGGCCCAGTCGATGGTCCGGTCGTTGTTGACGTGCTGGAGAATGATGTCGCGCTTGCCGTTGATCTGCGGATTGAAGAGAAAGGTGTCCGCTCCCTCGCCGCCGACGAGGATGTCATCGGCGATAAGGGGCTGGTCCTCCCAGCCGTAGAGCTTCTGGCGGGCGGGATTGACCTCGTTATCCGGATCGGGGCGGGTGGGCTGGCCGATGGCGACCTGGCCGATGCGCTGTTCCCCGGCGTCGGAGTGGCTGATAAGCACATCGTCGCCAGCCCCGCCCAGGAGCAGGTCGGAGCCGCGACCGCCTTCGAGGACGTCATCGCCGTCGTTGCCTTCCAGGCGATCATTGCCGTAGCCGCCGCGGATCGAGTCCTCACCGGCACCACCGAGGAGGATGTCATCGCCGGCATCACCGTCGATGGTGTCGTTGCCGCCGCCCCCGTTGATCGTATCGCTGGCGGCCACCATGGGCTGCGGTCCGGCGGGATTGGTCAGGGCGTTGCCCGGGCCGTTCGTGGCCAGTTCGAGCACCTCCTGCGCGGTCAGGACATCGTCGGCGGAAGGCCCGCCCCAGATGCCGAGGTCGGCGATGGCGCCATCGAAGGCGTCGCGGAGCTTCTCGTGTTCGGCGGCAAAGGCGTCGGGACTGTCCGTGTTCTCGGATCGCGAGGTGTCGGCGCCGAGGATCCAGGGTTCGCGGTTGGCCGTGAGGTAGGCCTCGGACTGCAGGCTGAGCAGGTCCTCGTTACCCTCGGTGCGGATCCAGCCGGCATCGGGAACCGCGACGCCGTCGACGTAGACCACGATCCCGTCCTCGGCCGAGAAGGACACGGCCAGGTGCGTCCACTGTCCTTCCTTGAGATAGGGGATGGAGCTTTCCCAGGCGCGGTTCCCGGACCCATCGCCGTTGGCGAAGCGCAGGAACAGGGTGCCGTCTTCCTCGTGGCCGAAGCGGAAGTGGCCGCCGTCGCCCGAGCCCTTGAGGTCCTTGGACAGGAAGATGCCGTCATCGGACAGGTCATCGGGCTGGACCCACAGAGCGATGGTGCCCTGGGGCACTTCCCAGGCCGGGCTGTGTGCGAGGTAGGCAAAGGTGTCTTTGCCATTGAAGTCGAGGGCGCCGCCTGGCGATCCATCGGGACCGGCGCGCAGGGTGGCGGAAGGTGTGGCTGTGGTGCCGGCATCGATGTGGGCGGTGACGGACGGCCCGCCGCGCAGGTCGGCGAAGCTTGCCCCGGCGGCGCCCGAGGCGTTGGCGAAGGTGTAGAACGACAGGGCACCGGGCAGGCCCGGACCGGCGGTATCGACGGCGCCGGAGAGGGTCTCGTGCGCGTCCGTGCCCGTGACGTTCACGCCCGCCCGCGGCGCCGCGCCCAGCTGATCGTAAAAATCCCGGCTGCTGGAGTTGGGTCCAGCGCCGGGCTTCGTTCCTGTCTCACTCTTGGCCTTGTCGGTCATGAAGGCAGTTCCTCTCTGGGCTGCTCTTTACCGAAATCGCGGCTCTTGGGCGTTGCGGTTCCGGTGGTGTCCGGGCCCTCGACCCTCGACACACGCTACTGCATCGGCGCTGTGTATTTTTCGCGCACAAGCCAACCCGGCAGACGGGTCGCACACAGCCGAGCTGAGCCTTCCCTGCCGCCTAGGGTTCTTTTAAAAAAGCACAAGATGCGGTGATTGGGAATGCCTTACGCGCCCATTTTTATATTCATTCGGACTAAAAATGAGACGGGCGCAAACTGCAGAGCGCATTCTGAGGTGACCGAAACCCCTGTATGCTGCACGCCGGACGCCTGAAATAAAAACGATTATCAGTCGGGAGAACGCATGGCTCACCTCCAGAACCCCGCAGGCGATGCGGCCGCAGACAGTGCCGTCGCGCCCGGGCCCCGCCCCGGCGGCGGGGGTGCCCACGCAGGGCCCGGATTCTCCGCCTCGGAAGGCTACAAGCGCTACGTGATCTGGCTGCTGTTCACGGTCTACGTGTTCAACTTCGTCGACCGCCAGATCTTCTCCGTGCTGCTGCAGCCGATTAAGCAGGAGTTTCAGTTCTCGGACACCCAGATGGGGTTGCTTGGCGGTCTGGCCTTCGCCCTACTGTATTCCACGCTGGGTATCCCGATCGCGCGCCTTGCGGACCGCGCGAGCCGCGTGAACATTATCGCGTTCTCCATCGCCTTCTGGAGCGCGGCAACGGCGTTGACGGGATTGGCGAAGAACTTCAGCCACCTGCTGATCGCGCGTATCTGCGTCGGCATCGGCGAGGCCGGCTGCAGCCCGTCTGCCGATTCCCTTATCAGCGATTACTTCGAGCCTGAGCGCCGTGCTCGCGCCATGTCGATCTACTCCATGGGCATCGGCGGCGGCGTGTTCCTGGGGTACCTCGTGTCCGGCTTCGTTGCGGCCCAGTACGGGTGGCGTGCTGCGTTCTTCGTCGTCGGTCTGCCCGGCGTGGTGATCGCGCTGATCCTGAAGCTCACGCTCCGCGAGCCACCGCGGGGCTTTTCGGACAACGTGCAGGTCTCTGCGGAGCAGGCACCATTTGGCGCCGCGATCAGCTCGCTCTGGCGCCGGCGGTCCTTCCGTCACCTGTCCCTGGCGGCGGCTCTGCACGCCTTCGCCGGTTACGGGGTGGGCTCCTTTGCCCCGGCCTTCCTGATCCGATCCCATGGCATGACGATCACCGAGGTCGGCATGGCCCTGTCGATCATTTCCGCTATCGGCATCATGGGTGGAACCTACCTCGGCGGCTATCTTTCGGACTCTCTTGCCCGCAAGCGCTCAGATGCGCGCTATTACATGTGGGTGCCCGGGATTTCGACGATCATTGCCGTGCCGATCGCCCTGGGGATTTACCTGTTGCCCAGCCTGCCGCTGATCCTTGCCCTGATGATTCCGGCGCAGCTCCTGGGCTACATGTACCTCGGACCCAGTTTCACCATGACCCAGGGCCTAGCGGGTATCCGCGAGCGGGCGCTCTCCGGGGCATTGCTGCTGCTGATCATGAACCTGATCGGTCTGGGTTTGGGGCCGACGCTCACGGGATGGCTGAGTGACGTGTACCGCGGCAGTCTTGCTGCCGGCGGGATGGACGGCACCCTCGCCACGGCCCAGGGTCTGCGCTATGCGCTGTGCACGATGACCCTGGTTAACCTGTGGTCGGCCTTCCACTACGTGATGGCGGCGCGGCACCTGCGGGAAGACCTGCGCGACGTAGAGGCGCAGCGGACGCGGTAGCGGGCCCGCTGGCGGTATTCCGGCACAGAATGCGGGGTTTTCGCGGTACTAAAGGAGCATTCACATTTGCTCCCGGCGAGCTAATCTCAGACGCTCGTCAAGTCCCGCAGCAGCTGTACCGGAGGTGGCGTGGACGCATTCCTTACAGACCTGCCGCTCCCGGTCCGGGAATACCTGCACTGGCTGCGTCAATCGCATTTCAGCACGGACGACTGGAACAGCTTCGAGCGCGCGCTAGCCGCGCTGGACGTCTACAACGCTGCGCGAGGCGCGGCGGATACGCATCGCCTGGCGGCGCAGACAAACGAATCCGTTTTCAACGACTCCTGCTCTGCAAACCGGGCGCCGGTTCGCCAGAGGATGTTCTCTTCCCTGTCCAGGCAGATCATCGCCCAGGAGGAATTCTGCCTCATGGTGCGTCTCTGTGAGGAGCAGTACCGCTGCGACGGCGGAAGCAGCGACATCGCCAGACTCCTCGACTGGCTGCGGGCGCGCCTGGGCGAGTCCGAAGCGCAGGTCAGCGCGGTGCTGGGATACCGGCCCACGGACTGACCGCACGCAGAGGAACCCGCCCGCCGGTGGCTGAGCGTGAGGCTCCCTAGAGGCGCCGCGACGCGATCTCGCAGCCCTCGGCAAGAGCGGCCAGCTTGGCAAAGGCCACATCCGGATCGATGCTCGTGCTCCCCACGTGTACCGAGAAACCGCAGTCCACCCCGGCCAGGAGCCGCTCCGGTTCCACGACCTCGGCCCAGCGCTCAAGGCGCTGCG
>JAZBOL010000142.1:0-129460 GCA_036351115.1 Lysobacterales bacterium
GCCGTCGACGAACAGCTCCCGGGACGCGGGCCTGACACGGACCGGCCCACAGCGCAATTCGACGGGCGCGGAGCCCGCTATCGCCGCCGGCGCCTGGTCGCCCGAATCTCCCCGAGAGTCATTCATCATTTTTTCAGTCTAGGTGGCCGGTCCGCGCTTGCAAGGGGGTTTCGTCACGAGTTCGTCAAGCTCTGCTAAAGATTCGGAGCTGCCGATCGCAGTACCTTCACGCTGTCTGATTGTGTCGGGAGGAAGGGGATGACGCGAACCGAACATATTACGAGGCGACTCGCTTCGCTGGCCATCCTGTTCTGCCTGTTGGCGGCAGGTGCACAGGCCGCCCTGGCGGAGGTTCCCAACGGCGTGGCCTGCCGCGTCAACGTTCCGCCATTGCAGCCCCTGGAGCTGGATCCGACCTTCGCCGGTGACGGCACGCTCGAGCTGCAGATCGAAAACACGGTGTTGGAATACAGTTTCGCCAGCAAGGGCTATTTCGATGATTCGGGGGATATTCTGTTGTTCGGAACCTCCAACCCGGGCAACGCCAGCTTCACGCAAGGCGTCCTGCTGCGCCTGGGTCCCGACGGCTCGCCGGGGCCCCTGACCGAGTTTCCGGCCCAGGCCTTCGGGTGCAGCGCCCCGCGCCAGTTTTTCACGGCTCTGCGCCTGGCGAGTGGCGACTACGCCGCCGGGGGTTACATTCAGGGCAGCTGCAGCGGTATTCCCCGATGGTTCAACGTTCTTCGCCTGGCGCCCAACGGGATCCGGCTCGACGAGTTCGAATGGGTGAGATTCAACAACCAGTTGGCCTACGTTTTCGCGCTGGCGGAGCAGGCGGACGGAAAGATCGTCGCCAGCGGCCTGATTTCCCAGTCGGGATCCGACTCCAGCACGTTTGATTTCGGCGTAGCACGCTACAACCTGGACGGGACGCTCGATACGACTTTTGCCGGGGACGGTACCTTTGTCTTTGATCTCGAGGGGGGGTACGACTTTGCCCAGGGCATCGCGGTCGATGCCTCGGGCCGCATCCTGGTCGGCGGTTTCGGCACATCGGACGCCACCGATCGGGACGTTCTCGTACTGGGCTTGACCCCCGCCGGCGTCCTGGACCCGGGCTTCGGTAACGGTGGCGTATTCCGATGGGACCGGGGCGGTCTGTTGGATAGCCTGGGCGCCTTCTCGCTGACGGAGGAGCGCATTCTCGTCGGCGGCTCGAGTCAGCCCGACGCGAATACGCGGGAGATGACCGTCATCGCTATTACCCGGGACGGCCAGTTGGATCCCACCTTCGCGGGGGATGGCGTGGCCACCATTCCGTTGGCGTCGGACGCCGCCGGTGTTTCGGCCCTCACGGTCGGTCCGCGCGGGCACATCTACGTGGCGGGAAGCGCCGAGATCGACGGCACGGGCCTGGCCGCTCGCGATGCAGTCGTCGCCGTCCTGCAGCCGGACGGAACTCCGGATGACGCGTTCAACGGGGGGGCGCCGAAAGTCTTCTCGTTCGGCGCGTTGCCGCGCGACATCGTGGACGACATCGAGCTCGACGCCACGGGCAGTCTCATCCTGGTCACCGGATCCACCGAGCGTGAAGACCAGGTCAACCGTTACTGGGCCGCGGCACGGCTGATCGGCCTCCAGCCCGGCATTTTCTGTGACGGCCTGGAGCCGTAGTACCTGGTCCGGTTTCTCCATGCACCGAGCAGGATCAGCAACAGACCCAGGAGCACGAACCCGACGTTGGCGGCGTGGAGCACCGGCAGCGCATCGGCCGCAGGCCCGGCCCAGGCAGGCGGCAACGCGGCCGTGCTCATCGCGAGCATCGCCACGGGACGTCGCCCCTCAGCCTCGATGCCTGGCCACGGATTCCTCGTCGAGGATGGCGCGCAAACCCTCACGGTAGCTGGGATAGCGCAATTCCAGCCCCAGCTTTTGCCTGGCCCGCTGGTTCGACACACGCTTGTTGTCGTCGTAAAACGCTTGCGCCATGGATGACAGCTGGGCCTCCTCGATGGGAACGGCGGGCGGCGGCGTCATGTTCAGCAGTCGTGCCGCCTCGACCAGCACCTCGTCCGCGCTCGCCGGCGCATCGTCGGCCAGGTTGAATACCGGGCCGGCGTCCGGGTGCTGCATGCCAAGCCACAGGGCCGCGACGATGTCGTCGACGTGTATGCGATTGAAGACCTGCCCCGGCTTGATGATGCGCCGCGCGGAACCCTCGCGCAGCCGGTCGAAGGGGCTGCGGCGAGGGCCATAGATACCCGACAGGCGGAAAATCTGGACCGGCGACCCCGACTGCGCTCCCCAGGCGAGCCAGCGCCGTTCCGCTTCGGCGCGTCGCTGCGCACGCGCATTCCCGGGTCGGAGCGGCGAGTCCTCGTCGACCCAGGCGCCGCCCGTGTCGCCATAGACACCGGTGGTCGAGAGCAGGCCTGCCCATTCCAGGTTCGGCAGGCCGGCCAGCATGTCCCCGTGGGTGGTGAGTACGCCGTCGTCGCCGCCGGGGCCCGGCGGTATGGCGCACAGAATGTCCGTCACCGGATCGAACAGCCGGGCGGGCAGGGGCGCGCCGTCGAAGACATGGCCCGCGATCCCGAGGCGGCCCAGTGCGTCCGCACCCGCCTGGGTTCGGCTCGTGCCGGAGACTTGCCCGCCGGCATCCTGCACGACCCGGGCCAGGCGCTGGGCCACGTAGCCACAGCCGAAACAAAAAAGGTGCCGGTTTTCGAGGGGTTGGGGTTCGCTCATGTGCCGCATCGGCCCGTCTGGACGTCGCATTGGGTTGCCGGGGTTGAAACTGGCGATGCCTGTCCGGTCATCGAACAGAGGCTCTGAAATGTCCTCGCGGAGGCATCATCTCATGAAACCCACGACCAGCAAGCTGACGATGGGTACGGCATCGCCGAAGAAATGAGATAATTCGAGAACCTGGCAGGTCGCAACCCGGAGCCCATGGACGTTTCTTCCGCAGATCTCAAAACCCTGGTATCCCGCTCCGCCCCAGCGTGGTTTGTGCTCTCGATGGCGGCGGTCGTGGCGTTCGCTGCCCAGACGGCGGAGCAGGACGCGTTCTTCGACCGCCTGGTGGCCCTGTGTGGCGCCACGTTCACCGGCAGCACGGTGTTTCCAGCCGAGCCTGGCGAGGACTGGAAAGGCCGGGTGCTGGTCGCCCACGTCGCAACCTGCGAAACCAACCAGGTGAGCATTCCGTTCACGGTCGGCGAAGACCGGTCACGCACCTGGGTTCTTCAACGCGTCGACGGCGGCCTGGAACTGAAGCACGATCATCGCCATGCCGACGGCACGCCGGACGAGATCACGGATTACGGCGGCACGACCCGGGGTCCGGGAACCGCCCTGGCCCAGTCGTTCCCCGCGGACGAGTACACGGCGGAACTCATTCCCGAGGCCGCGACGAACGAGTGGTTTCTGTCCTTCAGCGAGGACGGAAATGAGCTGACCTATTACCTGGAGCGGCATGGAAAGCCCCGGTTCAAGGCGGTTTTGACCCGCGACTAGCGGCCGTGCCTGGCGGCCGTCGCGCACGGCCGACGGGACGGGCGACGCAGGCGCGCCGCCCGTCCATGGCGGGACACTCAGCTTTTCTTCAGCTCGTCACGAATTTCCTGGAGCAAAAGCACCTCGTCGGACGGCTTCGGCGGCTCTTCCGGCGCCTCTTCCTCCTTGCGCTTCATCCGGTTCATGGCACGGATGACCATGAAGATGGCGAAGGCGATGATGATGAAATCGACGACGGTTTGTATGAAAGCGCCGTAATTGAGGGTGACCGCCTCCGCTTCCGCGGTGGCCTCCTTCAGCACCATGGACAGCCCGCTGAAGTCCACCCCACCGATGGCCAGGCCGATGGGCGGCATGAGCACGTCGTTCACGAAGGACGTCACGATCTTGCCGAATGCCGCCCCGATGACGATGCCCACCGCCATGTCCACGACGTTGCCGCGCATGGCGAATTCCCTGAATTCAGTCATCATTCCCATGGATTCTCTCCCGATCAGTTAAAACGAAGATGCCGGCGCTGCGACGCGCGGGCCAGTGCATCTTATACCGTGGGTGCGCACCGGCGGTCCCGGATTCGGAAAAAGTACCGGCGCTGGCCACGTGCCGGTGTCCCGTGTCCGACCGTGCCACGAAATCGATACGGTTCCGGGGCGACGGGCAACGGGCAACGGGCCATGGGCAACGGGCAACGGGCAACGGGCAATAGGCAACGGGCTCAGCCCGCATGCACGCGCACGGTCTTGCCGATCGTGTCGAGGATTTCCCGGAGGACGTCGTAGTCCGGGTGACGGACCCGCATCCAGGCATTGGCCATGTAGCCGGCCTCCACCGGCTGGGTGGGCGTGCCCGGTTCCGGGAGGTGGGCGGCAACGATGCAGTCCCCGAAGCGGCGACTGACGTCATCGAGGCCCGAATAGCCGGTGATGCGGCCGTCGCGTTCGGGCCGCAGGGCGATCATGCCGGCAGCGAAGCGGCGCGAGGGCCTATGTACCGTCCTGCCGCGGGTGACGGCGCAGGCCCACTCAAAGTAGAGATCGAACTCGTTGGCCGCGTTGTACACGTCCCACTGGCCCACCCCCGGCGGGCGGCAGCCGATCTCGGAGAACTTGAGTCCCTTCGGACCGAAGAACCACTCCATGTGCGTTGCCGAGGTGCCGATGCCGAACAGGCGGATCACCTCGCGGGTGAGTGCCCGGACTTCCTGGTAGCCCTCGGCGTCGATGCGATTGGTGGTCACCATCTGCGGTGAAATCCAGCGCTCGCGCATGGCCACGAGCACATTCGGGTAATAGTGGGTGATGAATTCGTGGGCGACCTCGCCGCCGATGGTCAGCGTGTCGATGTAGCCCTCGTGTCCCTCGATGAACTCCTCCATCGCGACCGCGCGGCCGTCCGCCAGGCCCGACGACTCGATCACGGTGTCGAGCTGCGCCGCGTCGTCCACGCGGTAAGTCCCCGAGGCGCCGGCGCCGGACGGCGGTTTGACGATCAGCGGGTAGCCGATGGCTTCAGCGAAGGCGCGGGCATCCGCCGGCGTTGCAGCGCGCGTCGATTGCGCGCAGGGAATGCCCGCCTCGCGCAGCGCCTCTTTCATGGCCGGCTTGTCGCGGCACAGCCACGCCGTGTGCGTTGACGTACCGGGGATCCCGGTCTTTTCCCTTACCGCGGCGGCGGCCATGATGTGCGCCTCCACGGTCGTTTCGAGACGGTCCACCCAGAGGCGCTCCTGCACGAAGCGCACCGCCCGGAGCAGCGCTTCCTCGTCGACGACCGAGCGAATCTGCACATAGTCGCCGAGCCAGTGCTTCAATTCATCCGACAGGTGGGACTCGGGTCGCTCGCCGATGCCGATGACATTCGCGCCCGCGGCGTGGAGGGCGCGGACGAACTCCCGCTGATTGTGCGGGAAGCAGGGCTCGATGAAGATGACGTTCATTCGCGGCTCGCGGGCCGATTCGCCAGTCGGCGATAGAGATCGACGTAGTACGCACCCTGGCGTTCCCAGGAAAAGTCCTGTCGCATGCCGTTGCGCATGATCTTGCGCCACAAATCGCGGTCGGCATACAGGTCCAGGCCGCGGTGGCAGGCCCAGGCAAAGCCTTCCGGGTTGAAGTCCCGGAACAGGATGCCGTCCCCCGTGCCCTCGGCCGCGTCGATCTGCCGTACCGAGTCGGCGAGCCCGCCCGTCTCGCGCACGACCGGGACCGTGCCGTAGCGCAGGCTGTACATCTGGTTGAGGCCGCTGGGTTCGTAGCGCGAGGGCATGAGAAACAGGTCGGCGCCGGCCTCGATCCAGTGCGCCAGTTGCTCGCTGTAGCCCCGGTAGAACGATGCCCGGCCCGGAAAGCGTTGCTGCAGCCAGTGGAAGAAATCCTCGTAGCGTTTTTCGCCGCTGCCGAGGACGGCGACGGCGCAGTCGCGCTGTTCGAGAAGGCCCGGCAGTACCGCTTCCGCGAGTTCAAACCCCTTCTGGCCCACCAGGCGGCTCACGATGCCGAAGAGGGGGCGGTCAGGCTTGACCTCGAGCCCGGTTTCGCGCTGCAACGCGGTCTTGCAGGTCGCCTTGCCCTCGAGATCGTCGATCGAGTAGTTGGCGGGAATCAATCGATCCACGGCCGGGTCCCAGGTGTCGTAGTCGACGCCGTTGAGGATGCCGATGACCGTGTCCAGGCGTTCGCGCAGCAGCCCGTTGAGCCCCATGCCGAAGTCCTCACCGAGGATCTCCCGGGCATAGGTGGGGCTCACGGTGGTGATGACATGGGCGTACAGGACGCCCGTTTTCAGGAAATTGATCACGCCGTCCTTGAGATCGTCCTGGTGGAGGTGGTGTTCCGCGCCGTGCAGTTCGAGCATGGGCAGCACCCAGGCCGGGAACATCCCCTGGTAGCCGATGTTGTGAATCGTCAGCACGGAATGGGTGTTCGCGAACAGCCGGTCCCAGGCATAGGTGCTTCTCAGGTACAGGGGCATGAGTGCTGTCTGCCAGTCGTGGCAATGCACGATGTCCGGGGCGAATCCCAGCCGCTGGCACAGTTCGAGCGCCGCGCGGGACAGCATCACGAAGCGCAGGTACTCGTCCTCGTCCTGGGTATAGATGCTTCCGCGGTTGTACAGCTCGGGGCAGCGCAGCAGGTACAGGCCCAGCCCGGATTCCTCCAGGGTAACCCGGTCGATTGCGTAGTCCTGTTCAACGTAGCCGAAACGCAGGGAGAGATTCTGCAGGCCCTTCACGGGCTGGATGTCCAGGCCGGCGTCGTCCAGGCGCCCGTAACGGGGCAGCAAGGCGACCACCTCGTGGCCTTCGCGGTGCAGGAAATGGGACAGGGCGGCGCTCACGTCCGCGAGGCCGCCGGTCTTGGCGAAGGGAGCGAATTCGGAGCTCGCCAGGCAAATTTTCAATGGCCCTTTCGCCAAGCTCGGCCTCCCGTCGCGTGGGTGCTGCGCTTGCCGCCCGGGTGGATCGCCGGAGCCCCAGGGCGGAGCGTTCGCATGAATGTCCTGATCATAGCACCGGGTTATCCCACCGATAGGCCCGCATTCGTCCTGGAGTTCGACGCCCGGTTTCAGTCGCAGGCTTCGTCGAGGTAGCGGGGCAGCATTTCGCGCCAGGTGATCCAGTCGTGGTCCCATTCCGGTCCCCAGGGATCGACCCGGTTGGGTATGCCCTTGCTGCCGAGCACGTTGGCCAGGCGCCAGGATTCCCCGATGTCCTCCCATTTCCCCTCGCCGCTCGGTATCAGGATGAAGCGCCGTCGCAACAGTTCGAGCTGCGGGCCCTCGAGCCTCGGCAGGAAGTGCAGGGGCGAGGAAAAGTAGAAATCGTCCGTCATGCGCCCGTGCATGTGCCTGGACAGGTCGAAGGTGCCGCTCATGGCGATCGCCATGCGGAAGGCCTCCGGGTGCCGGCACACGGAAGCCACCGCATTGAAGGCGCCGATGGAGGCGCCGGCGGTGATGATCTCGATATCGTCGCTGCTGCAGTCGGCGCGGATCGCGGGGACGACTTCGCGGTGAATGAACGCGTCAAAGCGATTCTGTAACAGGGCGCGAAACTCCGGTGAATGGTTGCCGGAAAACCAGGCGCGTCCGGCCACGCTGTCAGTGGAGTAGACCTTGATGCGCCCCGCGTCGATGAGCGGTGCAAGCACGCCGACCAGGTGAAAGCGCTCGATCTCCTCGGCGTCGCCGCCGGCAGTCGGAAACAGCAGCACGGGCGTCCCGTAATGTCCCCAGCGGACCAGCGGCATCTCCGTGCCGAGGCGTTCCGAGTACCAGCGTTCCGTCGCCTTGTTCACGGGCCGGCGTCTCGATGGCGGGACGTCCTGGTGAGGGGGAAGTCCATCAGCCGCGTGCGGCCCGGTCGTTCTCCCGCCAGGCCTGGATGCGGTTCCAGAACAACTCGGTGAACGCGTCGATCTCGTGTTTCGGGAACAGCGCCTCGACTTTCTGGTGAATCGCGTCACGCACCAGGTCACTGCCAAAGAATTCGTCAGCGACCTCGTCGAGGTGCGACAGGTGCCGTTCGCAGAAGTCGAGGAAATCGTCGTAGGTAAAGTAGTCCATCGCCAGCTGGGCGTAAGCCTCGAGCTTGTCCTCGAAAGGAATATCGCGCGCGGCGATGGCGAAGTAGCGCTCCCAGTTCTGGTTCGCGTGCATGGAGCGATCGGTGGCGGCGCAGAAAATCGACCAGCGCAGGTTCGCCTTGATCAGCCAGGGAAAGTGGTAGTGCAGCGAGGTCACCTGGGAATCCGGGCAGGCGTTGGCGAAATCGATGGGATGCCAGACGCCGTCCTTGTGCAGTGCCTCGCAGGAGTTGAAGTCCCAGCCGAAGAAGGCGTTGATGACCAGGGTCATCTGCCACAGGCGTTTCTCGTCTTCCGCCGAAAGAAAGCCTTCGTCCATGCGGTAGCGGTCGTGCAGCGGCGCATCGGGGTCATAGTTGACGAAGCGCCACTGGGGCCCGAGGCCGACGCAGCGCACGAAGGCGTCGTAGGGGATGACCCCTTTCTGCAGATGCATGAGCCGGGTGCCGCTCTCGTTGTAGGCCTTTTTTAGGGTCTCGCCGTCGCGGATCGTGCTCACCCCCACCCAGGCGCCGCCGTCGTAGGGCTTCATGAACATCGGGTAGCCGATGCGCTCACCGATCGCTTCCAGGTCGAAAAGGCGCGCATAGCGGGTCAGGGTCGGCCTGAGGTCGGGTGACTCGAGATAGGCCTTGGGCGGCAAGACCCAGGTCTCCGGCACCGGGAAGCCGAGGCGCATCATGGCGCAGTAGGAGGTGTGCTTCTCCATGGACTGGAGCGACCAGGGATTGTTGTAGACGTAAAGGTCATCGGTGAGGATCGCCTTTTTGATCCATTCCCGCGAGGCGTGGTACCAGTGGGTCAGGCGGTCGATGACCACGTCGTACTTGACGGGCTGGTCCAGGGCGAAGGGCTCGATGGACACGCGCTCGACTTCGAAGCGCTGGGTCACGCCGTCGACGTCGATGGCGAGGTCGAGCTGGTCCAGCAGGGCTTCGTAGCAGGTTGGCCAGCAGATGTCGGCGCCGAGGGACAGGCCGATGTGTCGAATGTTCTCGGGCATGGGGGCCTCCTTTCAGCGGCGTGATCCCCGATTATGGGACAAAGCTCCATTCATCGGGGCATTACTCGTAGACAATCCATTGCGGCCCGGGGAACAGCCAGCTGAGCCCGTTGCGCAGACGGTCGCGCCAGTTTTCCCAGTTGTGCGCATCGCGCACTTCCTCCAGGGTCACGTCGATCCCCTGGTCCTGCAGCCGCGGCAACAGGCTGCGGTTCTCGTAAATCAGCGACTCGTAGATGCCGCAGCTGAGATACATGCGTTCGGCCGGCCGCCCCGGGGCTTCCCGGAAGGCGTTCATGAATTTCACCACGGGGTCGAACACCGGGCCGCGCCGGTGCCGGCCGATGTCGCTGAAGGCAAAGGACCCCGACTGCAGCAGCAGGCGGCCCCACAATCCCGGGTGGCGCCAGGCTGCGTGAAGACTGGCCACGCCGCCGAAGCTCGCGCCCATGAGGCCGCGGTGTTCCGGTGCATCGAGGAGGGGATATCGCGCCTGCAGGGCGGGCAGCAGGTCCCCGGCCAGGAAGTCGGCGTGGCGGTCGTTGCCGGCATACTCGTTCAGCCGGTCCGGGGACTGGGTCATGGCCACCAGCATCGGGGGGATTTCGAGACGGTGCACGAGATTGTCGAGCACCGTCTGCAGGGCGGCGAAATGCCGGTATTCGCCGCCGTCGTGAACCATCAGCAGGTGGAGTGGGCGGTTGTCCCGGTAGTTCGCCGGCAGGTAGACGTCCACCGCCCGGATTTCCCCGAAGGCGCGGCTTCGCACGGGGAGGGTCTCGAGGCGGCCTCGCCGGGACTCCTTGTTCTCGAGGGTCCAGTCGGGCCGTTCGTAGCCCCAGCCCTGGCAGACCGAATTGGCGCCGAAGGGGTCGTGGGCGAGCACCGGATTCAGGGGGTCGACGATGAGTTCCCGCTGACCGTTGCGCTCGACCTCGAGCTTGTATTCGATGCGCGAACCCTTCGGCAGATCGATGGTGGCGGCCCAGAGCCCGGCTTTGCCCAGCGCCTGGAAGGGCTGCGCCGTATCCAGGCCGGAGATCCAGATATGCAGGTAAATGGCGTCGGCCTCGCCGCGATAGACGAAGGTGACGCTTTCCTCGTCCACCAGGGGAAAACGGTGGGCGGCCAGGAACGCATCGACCGCTGCATCGTCGAGCGCGCGCTTTCGCAGCAGCTTGCGGAGGTCGGGATTCATGACGGCCGCAGCCGGACATGGCGGCCCTTGCGATCGATATGCCGGGCCTTGTGGGCCGCAACGAGCTGCTCGCCGGCGAAGCAGGCGTACTCGCCGTGGTCCAGGGTGAGGCACCGCTGTGGACTCATGCGGCGCGCGAGCAGACCAAGACGCCCAGGACGGTTTCTGCGCAGCCGGTGAACGGGGTCGGGCAAGACCACGAACCGCTGAATGAGCCCGCAGCCCGCCCCGAGGACTTCCGGTTCCCGGCGGCCGTGCGGCATATGGTCGTGGTACAGCACGACGTGGTGCGCCAGCGCCATGGCCCCGGCGCTCCAGCCGATCACCGTGCGGTCGGCGAGCAGATCCGCGAGGCCGAACAGCCGCAGGCGGTTGAGCAGCACGGGCAGGTTGCCACCGGTGACGATCACGGCGTCATGGGCCTCGATGCGCGCGGCGATCTCGTCGTGGTGCCTCCGCCAGGGCCGGTTTCGGGCGTGTTGCCACTCCGGCCCGACCGCGGCATGCAGACGTTCGGTGGCGCGCAAGTGATGGCGATCCAGCGCCCGAAGCTGCGTGATGGCGTGCCGCAGCTCTGCGTCGACCAGGGCCGGGTGGGCGTTTTCCCGGGTGACGTTGCGCGCGGCGATGGCCAGTTGCTTCAGTCGAGACCGGTAGAGACGCTGCTGTTCCTTCAGCCTTGCCTGGCGTTCCCGGTAGGCCTCGCCCATCTTGGGCACCTCCGCGAAGAGCGTCTCGGCCCGCCGATAGAGTTCCAGGTCCGCCACCGGGCGTCCCACCGCGTCGCGGATGATGTCGATATCACTCTCCGCTTCCTGCCAGCCCGCCGAGATCACCGCGAAGGAACGCGCCTCGATCTCTGCGGCCTCCAGGGCTTCCCGGAGATAGGGAGCAGGCCGCTGTGGGCCGAGCAACAGCCGGCGCGGGGCATCAGCGGTCATGCCAGTTCCACCCGCACGAGGCTGACGATGTCCGCAAGCGCTCGGCGCACCACGTCGCTGTCCTCGTGGCGCACCACCACGTAACCGTTGCCCTCGTAGCTGTCGGAGGGCGGTTCACCCGGTTGCGGCAGTTTCACCTCCATCACCAGGGAGCCGTAGCGTTTCTGCGCTTCGTCGAGGCCGTGGATCGCGCGAATCCTGCCGCGACCCTGGCCGCGGAAATAGGCGGCGCCCGCCGCGAAGCGCCGCGGTGGCGGATCGAATACGCCGTCCACGAGCAGGCGCGGCCAGGCGCGGTAAAAATCGATGTCGTGCGCACAGGACAGCAGGGTCGTGATCTGGGCGCCGGGCGGCCGTGCGCCGACCTCCGAAAGCGCAATGCGCCCGTCCGCCAGTCGAAACCATTCCATGTGGCTCAGGCCGGACTGCATCCCGAGGGCGGTCAGGCCCCGGCCGGCGGCATCGCGGATGTCGTCATACTCGGGTCCGTGGATGGACCGGGGCAGAAAAACGGTCCACTGGATCCAGGGGTTGTCGAGCACGATGAGCGGCGAGGGCAGGTAGCTCGAAATCGAGTGCCACACCAGTTCCCCGTCGATCATGACGCTGTCGAACGTATGCTCGGCGCCGTGCACGAACTCTTCCAGCAGGGTGGGTTGCGCTTCGGCCGGCGGCATGCGCGTCAGCCAGGCGTCGAGTTCGGCCGGGTTGTCGATGCGGAAGGTGCCCTTGGCGCCCGCGCCCGCCGGGGGCTTGGCAACCAGTGGGTAGCCGACCTCGGCGGCGAAGGCGCGGGCCGTTGCCGCATCAACGGTCAGCGCGTGGCGCGCGCAGGGAATGTCCGCCGCCCGCAACACGTTTTTCATGCGTGACTTGTCGCGAAAATTCAGCGCCGCTTCCGAGCTGAGTCCCTCGACGCCGAGCGCCTCCCGCGCCAGGGCCAGCGGGACCTGTAGCTGCTCGAGCGGGCCCAGCATGCGATGCGGCTTGCCGAGGCGGCCGGCGAGGCCGTTGACGGCTTCGACCAGACGGGCGGGATCCAGCACGTCATCCACGCGCCAATGCGCCGCGAGGCCCCGTGCCAGGTTGGCCGGCAGGGCCTCGAGGGGATCCTGGCTGACGAGCGATACGTTGACGTCCGTCAGGCGCAAGGTGCCGCGAAGAAAACGCAGCGTGGCATCCATGAAAAAGGGGGCGATGAAAACGACGTGTCGTGCCATGGCGGGAGTTTATGCCAAACGAGCGGGCTGTTGATGGGCCATTGCGGATGAAATCCCGCTGCCCGGCGTCAGCGCGCTTCCAGCCAGAGATCGGTGCCGACGGCATCGGCCATCTCCAGGCAGCGCGCCAGCTCCGGGTGCCGCACGATCAGGTAGCCGTCCGAGAGCAGCGTCTGTTTCCAGTTGCGCCGCGGCGCGCCGATCGGCAGCAGGTGCTCGGCCACGATATGTTGTCCGAAGCGTCGGTGGATGGTGTCGAGGCCGTGAATCGCCGAGATCCGTCCCTGGCCCCGGGCGCGCTTGAAGATCGCCGCGGCGTTGTAGCCCGCGCTTGCTCGCTGGGTGAAGGACTGTCCGCTCACGGCCTCAGCCCAGCCGCTGTAGATGTCGAAGTCGTGGGTGAAATTCATCAGGTCGACGGAGCGGCCGCCCGGCGGTCGGCCGCCGATCTCCCCGAAAACGGCTTCGCCTCCGGGGGTGAGGAACCACTCCATGTGGGTGAAACCGGTCCGGAAGCCCAGCGTCCCGATGACCTGACGTCCGAGCGCGCGACCGGCCTGCAGTTCCGGCCTGTCGAGGTTGCGCAGGTTCACCGTCTGCATGCTGATCCATTCCTCGTTGCGACCAATGATCGGCTTGGGGCGGTACCAGGCAATGTTTTCGAACAGAATCTCTCCGTCGCGGCACACCGTGTCGAAGGTGTATTCTTCGCCGTCGATGTATTCCTCGACGCTCACGTCACGTTGTCCGACATCGGTGACCGCGCGGTCCAGGCCCCTTGCATCGGTGACGCGGTGGGTGTTGGCGGAACCGGCGCCGGCAATCGGTTTCACGACCAGCGGATAGCCGATGCGCTCGGCTGCGGCCCGGATGGCGGATTCACCGGTGGCACGGACATGCCGAGGTGTTCGCACACCAGCTTCTTCAAGGGCCGCTTTCATGGCTTCCTTGTCTCGGAATCGGTGCGTCTGTGCCGGGGTCATGCCCGGCAGGTCCAGTGCCGCCCGCAGCTCGGCGGCGAGCATCATAAACGGCTCCCAGAGACACTCGACCCGGTCGATGCGCCGGTGTTGCGCGTAGCCGCGTATCGCACGCAGCACCGTGTCCCGGTCCATCAGCGACGGCACCTGGAGGTAGTCGGCCAGGTAAGGCCGTACCACATCCGGCAGGCTGCCTCGCGGATGCTCTCCCAGGCCGATTACGTTCGTGCCGCAGCGAGCCAGGCCTCGGGCGAAGAAGCCCATTTCGTCCGGGTAACCGGGTGAAAAAAAGAGAATGTTCACGGTGTGCCTTGTTCAGTTCCCGGGAGTGGCCATGGCTCGAAGCGCCCGTCGTGAAGGCGGCAGGCCGCACGCGTGGATCACAGGTCCTCCAGCGTTTGCCACATGGCATCCACGCAAGCCGCCCCGAGGCGCCGGCTGCGCCCCGGGGACCAGCCGGTGTCGGGCATGGGATGGTTGGCCGCGTCCTTGAACGGCATTTCCAGGGTCATGGCCAGGCAGCCGAAGGTCTCGGCGACGTAGTCGGTGGCTTTGCGCAGGTCAGCGGTGCCCGCGGGGGTCAGCTCGTAACCGTACTCGGTCTGGAAATCCGGGCTGAGGGTTGCCAGCCGCTCCTTGAAGGCTCGCAGATCCGCATCCATGGCCTCGGTCCAGGAGGGCACGCCCTCAGCGCCGGCGATGAAATTGTAGGGCAGGGCCTCGTCGCCGTGCACATCCAGGAAAAAGTCCACGCCGGTTTCGTGCATGCGGCGGCGGGTGTAAAACACTTCCGGCGATTCGGTTTTGTCCGGCTCCTTCCACGCGCGGTTGAGGTTCACGCCCCGGGCGTTGCAGCGCAGGTGCCCACGCACACCACCATCCGGATTCATGCTCGGCACCACGTACAGCACCGCATGCTCCAGCAGGGCGCGGGCCACCGGATCCTCGGGGTCGGTCAGGCGCTCGATGAAGCCTTCCATCCACCACTCGGCCATGGTCTCGCCGGGATGCTGCCGGGCGATGATCCAGCAGGCAGGCTTGTCGTTGGACGCCTTACCGAGGGTCAGCAGCGTGAGCGGGTGCCCGTCGGGCGTTCGGCAGAGAACCTCCGCACGAACGTTTGGCGCATCCAGGGCCCAGCCGACGAGGCGCTGGTGGCGGTCGAAGGGGTAGGGTGCAAAGTACGCAAAATAGACGCTGTCCGTCTCCGGCGTGTGGCGCCAGGTCAGCGACGTGCCGTCGAATTCCGTGTCGATGCGGAACCAGCGCTCGAGGTCCGTGGATGTCGCCACGCGGTAGTTTTCGAAGCCCCCCGGGTAGGACATGTCGCCAGCGTTCTCCAGCGTGAGGGTGCACTCCTTGCCCCGGACGTCGCACAGCTGGAAGAAAAACCACTGCCCGTGGCGTCCGCCCTCGTCCCGGCGGATGGTCAGACGAATGTCATCGGGCGATTCGGCTGCCCGGACCTCGATGTTGCCGCCGTCGAAATGGGCATTGATGTGCATGGGACTTTCCTTCCAGGTCAGGAGGCGCGGTGGCTCAGGCCAGGTTTCCCCGCCCACCGTCGAGATTGAACACGGCGCCGGTTGTCCAGGCAGCATCGCCCGAGAGCAGGTGCGACGCAAGGGCTGCCACTTCCTCGGGGCGGCCGAGACGCCGCAGTGGGTGAGCACGGGCGACGCCTTCCCGGATTTTTTCGTTGGCGGTGAGCTCCTTCGCGAGGGGCGTATCGGTCAGACTCATGGCGATCGCGTTGACGCGCGCTTTCGGTGCCAGCTCTGCGGCGAGTGTGCGACAGATTGCCTCGAGTGCGCCCTTCGCGCCGGCCACCGCCAGGTGATTATTGAAACCCCGCTGCGCGGCGACGGAAGAAAACAGCACGATGCCTCCGCCCTCGACGAGCTTGTCGCGGACTGCCTGGATGGCGGATACCGCGCCGACCACGTTGACGTCGTACGCTTGGATCATGTCTTCTCGTGTCACCCGCTGCAGGGGTTTGAGGCCTATGGTGCCGACCGCGTAGGCCAGGCCGGCAATCTCCCCGTCGAGGGACGCCAGGGCGGTTTGGACACCTTCCGGATCAGTGACGTCGGCGACGGCGTAGCCGGCGCCGATCTCATTTGACAGCGCGGTCAGCTTGTCCTCACTGCGGCCGACCAGGAAGACCTGTTCGCCGCGTTCCACGAGTTTCCTGGCGAGGGCGGAGCCGACTCCGCCCGCTCCGCCGAATATGACGTATTTCATGAATGTTCCTTGAATTAATGGTTCGGGGTTGGTGGGTTGGGGTTGATACGGGTGGATGCGCGCCCGGCGTCGCGAGTCAGTTCAGAACGGGCGCCTGGTGCACGCAGGTCGGCGCCTCGATTTCGGACACCAGGAAATCGGCGACGCTCGCGCGGGAGATCATGCCCATTTTCCAGTCGGCCGGATCGGTGCACGCGGTGTATTGACCGGGCCCGCCACCGGTCAGGACCACCGGTCGTACGATGGTCCAGGACAGGCCGCTGTCCTTGATCAGCGCCTCCTGGCGCGACTTGTCGCGGTAAATGCGGGAGAACACGGCGTTGAATCCAAGCCGGTTGAACAGGTTCATGGTGTCGCCGCTGTCTCCGGCGCCATAGCCCGTGACCGCGAGCAGTCGGTCGATGCCCTGCGACTCCATGGCGGGGAGGAGGATTTCGGTCGATTTCGAAAACAGCTCGGTTCCGCCGAGCACGGTGCCCGGCTCCAGCTTGACACCCAGGCTCTGCACCACCGCGTCCACGCCGTTCAACGCCTCCGTGACCGACGCCGGGTCGAGGGCGTCGCCGTCGCACTTCTCCAGCTGGGGATGATCCAGGTCGATGCCAGTCGCCGAGCGGGCGAAGGCGCGCACGCGATGCCCGCGCTCGAGGGCGAGCTTCACCGTTTCGAGACCGATGCCGCTGCTGCCGCCGATAACCAGGATGTGTGCCACGGAGCGTTTTTTCGTCATAGGGAGTTGGAGAGAAACTCGGCGGACGTGAGGCGTGCGGGAAAGCGGCTCACCGTTTCTCGGCGACCCCCATGTACAGCACGGCTTTCAGGGGTAGCGAACCAAAGGTCAGGTCGCCTCGTCCGTCGATACCCCGTGGCCCGAGGCCGGTCATGGCGCCGGCGGAAAGGCCCGCCCGTTCGAGACTGGCGACCAGTTCCTCGGGGCGGATATACATCTCGGGATCATGGGTGCCCCGGGGAAGCAGGCGCAGCATATTTTCCGCGAGCGTGATGGTGGCGAAGCGTGCCAGCGGGTTGCGGTTGATGGTGTCGAAGAGAAAGGTGCCACCGGGCTTCAGCACCCGGCCGATTTCCAGGACCACCCGGTCGAGATCCTGCACGTGCTCCAGCACGTCGACGCAAACGACCGCATCGAAGCGTCCGTCATCGTAGGGCAGGTCTTCGCCGACGCCGGTGTCGTAGCGAACATTCAGGCCTCGATGTCGTGCGTGGGTTCGCGCCGCGTCGATGGCCTGTTCCGCCGGGTCGATGCCCGTCACGTCTGCGCCTCTCTCCGCGATGGCTTCGCTCATGAAGCCACCGGCGCAGCCGACGTCCAGCACCGATTTGCCGTTCCAGTCGATGTGTTGCTCGAACCAGCCGAGCCGGCCAGGGACGAGGTTCTTCAGCGTGCGTACCCAGCGCACGTCGTCTGACCACCAGTCGGTGGCGAATTGGTCGTATAGGTCCAGGTTGTTGCGAGTGATTGATTGCATGAACTCACGGTATTCGACCGGCGGTGAACACTTGGCGAGCCGATCATGAAATCGGCGTGATCGACCTTCCGCCCGTGCGCCGACCCCGCTGGGTAAAGCGTGTCTTTACCGGCGCGCGCAGGTACATTGAGGGTTCACCGCCCCACAACCCCGGGAGACCCGAATGAAACCACTGCTCACCCTGTCGATCCTGCCGCTGCTCCTGCTCTCCAACGCCGTCCAGGCTGAAGATTTCGCCTCGCCGTCCGATGCCGTGAATGCCTATATCACCGGCGTCAAATCCGGATCGGGGACGCACATCGAGCAGGCGTTCGCCGACGGTGCCCTGATCCAGTACTACGACGACAAGGGCGATTACCGGGTTTTCACCCGGGACGAGTTTGCCGGGCTGGTGGACCAGGGTGATGACTGGGACGCCGACATCGAGATCACGGAATTGCCCGTGACGGGCAACGCCGCCAATGCAACCGTGGCGTTCACCTGGGGTGAAGACGCACAGCACGGCTATGTCGACTACCTGAACCTGATCTACGCCGACGGCAGCTGGCGGATTGCCAACAAGGTGGCGCAGTACATCAGTCGCTAGGGACCGGAACCCGCCAGGGATCGGTCATCAGCGAACGCTGCCGTAGCTGGCGGGCTCGCCCGGCGCCGGCGTGCTGCGCTCGATGAAGTCGCGGATGTGCTGGTTGGACGTCGCCAGGTCCGGGGCGCGCAGGTACATCATGTGGCCGCTCTCGTAACCCTCGAAGCGCATGCGGTCGCGCATGCGACCGCTCGGGTCGAGCTGCCAGAGCACGTATTTCCCGGTGAAGTAGTCCGTGGCGCCGTCGTAGTAGCCGGACTGCACCATCACGTGCAGGAACGGGTTCTGCGCCATGGCCTGGCGCAGCTCCTCGCCCACGTTGGTGTCGCGCCCTTCCCAGGGGTGGACGGGACCGAACAGGTTGTACTGAAGATCGGTCTTGAAGCCCAATTCGTCGCGCAGGTAGTGGTTGATGGCCGGGGCAAAGGCGTGGTTCCAGGAAATCAGCTCGGGCGGGTAATCATAGGTTTCGCCCGCGTTGGTCCGGTCCAGACCCAGGTAGCGTGAATCCAGGCGACCGACGGTGTAGCCCTCGTCCCGCAGCAGTTCTTTCCAGAAGGCGCTGGCGGGCACCGCCAGGTTGTAGTCAAGCACGAACTGTTCGTCGAGGCCGGCGTAGCGCGCCACGCGGCCCGCCATGCGGCGCCGCTCCTCCGGTTCGATGAAGCCCCCGCGCGCCAGCACCGGCAGGTACTCGTCGATGGTGAACTGCTCCACCTCGCCCAGCAGCTCGAGCAGGGGTCGATTCTGCAGCTCCGGTTCGAGCTGGCCGTGGTAGTGGGCCGTGGCGGCGTAGTAGGGCAGCTTGAGCACGGCGGAACGCGGCGCCGGGCCCTCAGCCTCGAGGCCCAGCCCGGTGGGCGAGACCAGGATCACGCCGTTGAGATACATCCAGTGGCGATTCTGCAGCGCTCCGGCCAGCCCGGACACGCGCGTGGTGCCGTAGCTTTCGCCGATCAGGTACTTCGGTGAGCGCCAGCGCTTGACCCGCGAGACGAACACGTCGATCCAGTCCGCCAGGTAGTCGACGTCCGCCTCGACCCCGAAGAAGGTCTCACGATCGACGTCGGTGTCGAGGATCCGCGAGAAGCCCGTATTGACCGGGTTCACGAAGACAATGTCGGCGACGTCGAGAATCGAGTGGGGATTGTCCCGTACGCCGTAGGGCTGCACCGGGTAGCCCTCGTCGTCGATGATCAGCTGCTTGGGGCTCGTGTAACCCAGGTGCATCCACAGCGAACCGGAGCCCGGACCGCCGTTGAAGGAGATGAACAGCGGGCGGCTCGCGAGATCGTCGATGTCCGTCCGCTCGTAATAGGTGTACTGCAGGGATGCGATGGCGCGATCTTCGTCGCCGTACACGGGCTGGGTGCCGATCGTGACGCGGTAGCGAACCCGCTGACCGAGGATCGTCACCTCGTCCTCCTGCGACTGGCGCATGTCCACGGGCAGCCGGCGCTCGGGGAGTTCCTGCCCGGCAGTGTCCTCGGTTCCCTCTGCATCGGCGAGGGCGGCGGCAGGACCTGCCGCCACCAGGAGGGCCAGGAGGGATGCGGCGATCCTGCCGGCAGCGCTAAGGGTCATCGTCGTCGTCGTCATAGGTCATCTTTCCGCGGTCGAAAATCAAGCGCGCCAGTTTAGCGCCAAGGGCGCCGACTTGCCTGCCTGGCCGTTTCGCGCCGACAGCCCCCCGGCCGGTTTTCTGGCGACTGTCCTAGCGAACCGCTTCGATCTGAGCCACTTCCAGGCGGAACGGGCCTTCCTGCTTGTCGTAGATGTAGAACTCGACGCCGGCCACGCTCGCCGGACGCAGGCGCCCCTGGATCGGGGTACCGAAATACTGACGCACCATGTCCGTGACCGGCACAGTCACCGTGACCCAGGTGTCCGCCTCCGTATCGAAGGGCGTCCAGTAGCTGTCGCCACGGCCGCTCCGGCTGCTCGCGCCCAGGATGTAGGTCCGGCCGTCACCCCTGACCCGGATGCGCAGAGCGCTGTAACCCGCGAGCGACCCGGCCGGGACGGCAGCGCGGATGGAGGAGAAGCCGCCGTTGTTGCGCAGTGACGTTTCTCCCGTGAAGATCAGCCGTTCATCCTCGATACGCAACGAACCGGTGGAACGGCCGCCCATGACGCCATCCACCACGACACGCCAGCGTTCGAGCTCGCCGGGATCGGCGAAGTCGAAGAGGGGCAGGGACGCCGCCAGTTTGGGCGCTTCGACCGACTTGCCCTCGAGGATGTCGTCGATGACTCCGCGATAGGCCCAGGCCCGTTGAATCGGGTCGTCGATCACCGCCGTGAGCTCCAGCCAGTCGGCGAGGTTCGCGCGCTGCGCCTCTTCCATGCCCCAGCCGCCGTTCGTGGCGACCCCCTCCAGGGCGGTGGCGTACACCGCGGCGCAGGCCTCGGGATTGCCGTCGTTGAACAGCGGGGCGCCGCGTTCGATGGCCCGCAGGAGGTAGCTGTCCATGCTCTGGGAGGTGGTGGCCATGAGCGCCAGGGTCAGGGAGAGGGTGCTCAGCATCGGGTCGCTCCGTGTGTCAGCAGGTCCGACAGCCGCTCCGTTGCCGGGGCCGGCCGGGCCGGATCATAAACATGGAACGTTAGCAGAGGCCCGTGAGCGTGAGATCATCCTGGCTGGCCAGGGCGTAGCGCCGCGGGACTGACGTCGGATGTGACAGGATCGAAAACCCCAATCCGTCCAGGATGTTGTTACCCTCAGCAGACCGCCTAACGGGAGAGGGGCAGCGCACCCATGTCAAACATCATCACCGCGATCGAACGCGGCATTCTCATTCTCATCGTCCTGCTCACGCTCGGCGCCGTGTTGATCGAGCTCGGGGTCGTCTGGGAAAAACGCACGATCGAAATCGCCGATATTCTTCTGCTGTTCCTGTACACGGAGGTCATCTCCATGGTGGGGGTGTTCTACCGAAGCCAGGTAATCCCCGTGCTCTATCCCGTGTTCATCGCCATCACGGCCCTGTCCCGGCTCATCGTCCTGCAAAGTAAGGACATGGCTCCGGAGACGATCCTTTTCGAAGCCGGCGCCATCTTCGTGCTCGGGCTGGCCGCCGTGGCCCTGAAGTTCACACCGGTACCGGCCATGGGCGTGGACGGCTCAAAGAACCCGTAGCGCTGATCGTGGCGTTGGTCCGACAGGATCGAGGATTTTGAATCGCACTGGGATGCAGGAGGGCGAGTCCGGGAATTCGATCCCACGAGATCCACCCGGGCTGCACCAGGCCTGGAGTCTCGAGACCCGCACGCTGCTCGATCTGCTCCAGGTCGATCCCCGTCTCGGCCTGACGGACCGTGAAGTGGCCGGGCGGCGCGCTCTGCATGGCGCCAATCAGCTGCAGGCCTATCGGCCTCGTCCCGTGTTGCGCATCCTCGCCAGCCAGTTCAAGGGCGTGGTCGTGGCGCTGCTCGCCGTCGCAGCCCTGTTGGCTTTCGTCTTCGACGACATTCCGGAAGGCATCGCCATCGTGCTCGTTCTGCTGATCAATGCCTTCATCGGTTTCCTGATCGAGTGGCGGGCGGTGCGGTCCATGGAAGCCCTGCGCCAGCTCGGCCACGTCCACACACTGGTTCGCCGGGCGGGAAAAGTCAGACAGGTCCCGGCCGAGGCGCTCGTGCCGGGGGACATCGTGCTGCTCGATGCCGGTGACGCGGTGACCGCGGATCTCCGTTTGCTGGAGTCCGCCAAGCTGGCGGTGGACGAATCCGCCCTGACCGGAGAGTCGGTCCCGGTGAGCAAGGCCAGTACGATCCTGCCTTCGAAGACGTCCCTGATGGACCGGGTCAATATGCTCTACCGCGGCACGGCCGTGACCCGGGGCACGGCGCTGGCGGTGGTCACGGCCACCGGCCTCGCGACCGAGCTGGGCCGGATCGCCGAACTCGTCACTTCGGCGGAAGCCCGGGCGACGCCGCTCGAACAGCGCCTCGATCAACTGGGGCGCAAGCTGGTGTGGATCACGCTGGGGCTCTCCGCGCTCATCGCCCTGGCAGGCATCGCGGGAGGGCGCGATTTGCGTCTCGCCGTGGAGGTTGCCATCGCCCTGGCTGTGGCGGCCATTCCGGAGGGGCTGCCGATTGTCGCCACCATTGCCCTGGCCCGCGGCATGCGGCGCATGGCCAAACGCAACGCGCTGATCACCCGTCTCTCGGCCGTGGAAACACTCGGCGCGACCGGCGTGATCCTCACGGACAAGACCGGCACGCTGACCGAGAATCGGATGACCGTCACCCGCATCGAGCTGCCGGGCGCGAGCGTGCGCGTCTCGGGGACCGGACTGGAATTGACTGGCGAGTTCGACACGGAAGCCGGACCCCTCGGGGAGCCCCAGGCCGGGCGCCTGGATGACCTGCTCACAACCGTCACCCTGTGCAGCAACGCGCAGCTCCAGGCCGACCGGCAGCACCACTCCCGGGTCCTCGGTGATCCCACCGAGACGGCACTGCTCGTCGCGGCAGCCAAGCGGCACATCACGCGCGAGGCGCTGCTCGAACGCTTTCCGGAGCGCCGGGAAGAACCCTTCGATCCTGATCGCAAGGCCATGGCCACCTTCCATCAAAACGGGTCGCAGCTGGACGTTCACGTCAAGGGGGCGCCGGAAACCATTTTGCCCATGTGCGCGACCTACAGGGACGACACCGGCGATCGACCCCTGGACGACGCGCAGCGTGAGCGGTTTCGTCACCGGGCCGAGGCGCTCGCCGCCGAGGGCCTGCGCACCCTGGCGGTGGCGCGGCGGACCGCGGCCCGTACCGATGAAGATCCGTTCAAGGGATTGATCCTGCTCGGGCTCGCGGGCCTGGTCGATCCGGCGCGAAAGGGCGTGCGGGAAGCCATCGAGCGCTGCCAGGCCGCCGGAATCCGCGTGGTCATGGTCACCGGCGACCACGCGGCGACGGCCGGCAATATCGCGGCCCGGGTAGGCCTTGTCGAATCCCCGGAAGCGCCGCCAGGGACCATCGATGCCAGCGAGTGGCGTACCGAACAACCCGAGCTGACGGAAGGCCAGATGTCCTCCGCCCGCGTATTCGCCCGGGCGACCCCGGCCCAGAAGCTCGCGCTCATCGAACGCTATCAGGGTGAAAACCAGGTCGTGGCCATGACCGGCGACGGCGTCAACGACGCGCCGGCGCTGAAGAAGGCGGACATCGGCATCGCCATGGGAATCCGGGGCACCCAGGTCGCCAAGGACGCGGCTGCCATGGTCCTTCGGGACGACGAGTTCCGGACGATCGTCGAGGCCATCGCCCAGGGGCGCACCATCTATGCGAACCTGAGGAAGTTCGTCATCTACCTGCTCTCCTGCAACATCAGCGAGATTCTGATCATCGGCTTCGCCACGGTGGTCGGCGCGCCCCTGCCGCTGCTGCCCCTCCAGATCCTGTTCCTGAACCTGGTCACCGATGTGTTTCCGGCCCTCGCACTCGGGGTGGGACGGGGTTCGGAACAACTCATGCGCCAACCACCACGACCCGCCTCCGAGCAGGTCGTCGAGCGCCGTCACTGGCTGCGCATCCTTGGCCACGGCCTCGTCATCTCCGGAAGCGTACTCGGCGCCATGGCCGTGGCGCTCAAGGGGCTGGACCTGGAGCGCAGCCAGGCCGTCACCGTTTCCTTCCTGACCCTGGCCCTCGCCCAGCTGTGGCACGTGTTCAACATGCGCACGGCCGGCTCCGGCTTGCTTCGAAACGACATCACGGGCAACCGCTGGGTCTGGATCGCCATCCTCATCTGCCTGGTCTTGCTCGCTGCCGCGCTCACTGTCGAGCCGCTCCGCGCTGTCCTTCAACTGGTCAATCCCGGTCCCGGCGGATTCGCCGTGACCCTGTCATTCAGCGTCATACCGCTCCTGCTCGGTGGAATCGTTCAGCACCTGACGGACCGCGCACCGGGTCGCGGAGACACGTGATCAAGCCCGGAGCAGTGGTCATCGTGGGTGGCGGCCTGGCTGGCCTGCATGCGGCCTGGCGCCTGCAGCAGGCGGGACTGGACTGGCGCCTGTTCGAAGGCCGGGAACGCCTCGGCGGGCGCATCGAGAGTGCGCGTGCGCCTTCCGGAGCGTCCACGGGCATCGACCTCGGTCCGAGCTGGTTCTGGCCCCACCAGTCCCGGATTCAGAACCTGCTCCAGGCCTTTTCGATCCCCTGGTTTGAACAGTACACGCGGGGCGCCGCCCTGTTCGAGCAGGCGCCGGGGCAGCCGCCCGTGCGCTCGCAGGGGGCGGGCGCTGCCCTGTCGTACCGGATTCGTGGCGGGACGACCGCGCTGGTTTCCGCCCTTGCCGACGCGCTGGCGCCGGAGCGGATCCAGACGGGTCAACGGGTCGAACGGGCGGTGCGTGAGGGCCATTCCTGGTTGCTCACCCTGGTTGGGGGAGACGGACCGGGGGTCGAGCGCGCCGACCAGCTCGTGCTGGCGGTGCCGCCCCGGCTCGCGCTCAGGATTCTCGGATCGGCGGGGCTGTCGCCGGAGCTGTCGGCGACCCTCGGGCGGCAGCAAACCTGGATGTCCGCCCAGGCCAAGTTCGTCGCCGCTTACTCCTCGCCGTTCTGGCGGGAGTCCGGCTTGGCGGGAGAAGGGTTCAGCCGGGTCGGCCCCCTGGTGGAGATCCATGATGCATCGCCCGAGCCGGTGGAGCAGGGTGCGCTGTTCGGGTTTGTCGGGGTGCCGGCGCTGCAGCGGCGCTCGCTGGACGAGGAATTGTTGACGCATCACTGCCTCGTGCAACTCGAACGCCTGTTCGGTGCCCGGGCGGGCCGTCCGGAGTTCACCGTGTTGCGGGACTGGGCGCGGGAACCGCTGACCGCCACGGAAGCGGATCTCCGCGAGCCCCCGGCACACGCCCGCTTCCAGGCGGAGCGCTTTGCCCCGGAACTGGCGGGCCTGGCTTTGCGGCTGGCCGGCAGCGAGTTCGCCGCGGGGGAGCCGGGATACCTCGAAGGCGCGCTCGAAGCCTCCACAAGCGCCGCGGAGCACATCCTGGACCTTGCCTGACGCCCGGCCGTGACTTTGCCCCGGGGACCCAGCCGAAGGCTGCGGAGGGTTCCTCCCGTGGCGTACTTCTGTCGAAGGCTCTAAACTCGTCCGAAACATAGCGTCGCCCATCCCGAGGGGGAAAGATGGCTCTCCTGAAGTTGTTCCCAGCAAACCGAGCGCTCGAGCGTGCACCGGGCCGTAAAGTCATCCGGTCCTTCGGGCCGCACGTCGCGCTCGCGGTGGGCACCCTGGCGTTCGCTGCCGGGGTTTCCGCCCAGGACGAACCCACGCTCAGGGAGATCCTGGAGCGACTCGAGGCCCTGGAACGGGTACAGGCGGAGCAGGCCGAGCAGCTGCGCGAACGTGATGCGCGCATCGAAGAGCTCGAAGCCGAGCTCGCGGAACGCAAGGCCGTTGCTCCCGCCACCCCCGGGGCGTCAGCCGGCGCGGCGGCCTCACCGTCGGCGCCCGTGGTGGCGACCGAGGCGCCCGCTCCACCGACCGCAACGGCTGCGGAGGCCTCCGCGCCGCCGCAAGTGGTCAGCGTCGGCGACGAACCGGTCCCCGAAGCGACGGACAGCCTGGGCCGCCCGATCTACGACGCACCGGCCTATTACGGGGAGTTCCAGGACGCGGGCCGGGGATTCAAGCTGGTGAACACGCCCTATGGCGATGTCAACTTCAGCCTCTACACCAACGTTCGCTACCTGAACCAGAACAGCCTCGACGACACCTACACCGATTCTTTCGGACGCACCACGGAGCTCGACCTCCGCAACGACATCATGTTCCAAAAGGTCCTGCTCTATTTCAAAGGCTGGGTGCTGGATCCGAAACTGCGCTACCTGTCCTACGTCTGGACCACGAACACCAGCCAGGGCCTCGGCGCCCAGGTGGTGCTCGCGGGCAACCTGTCCTACCTGTTCGACGAGAAATTCAACCTGGGGGTCGGTATCGGCGGATTGCCGACGAGCCGTTCGATGGAGGGCAACTTTCCAGGCTGGCTCAAGGTCGACGTGCGAACCATGGCTGACGACTACTTCCGCGGCTCCTTCACTTCGGGCATCTGGGCCTATGGAAAATTCGGCGAGCACTGGCGCTACCACGTGATGCTGGGCAACAACCTGAGCCAATTGGGGGTGGACGCGGGTCAGCTGGACAACACCCTCGACACCTACTCCGGGGCCCTGGTCTGGACACCCCTCGGCGCCTACAACAACGCGTTCGGCGATTTCGAGGGCACGGAAGACCTGCGGGTGCGGGTGGGGCTCCACTACACCCACAGCACGGAAGACCGGCAAAGCCAGCCGGGTGTCGATGACCCGGACAACGCGCAGCTGCGCCTGTCCGACGGCACGCTGTTGTTTCGCCCGGGCGCGTTCGACACCGACGGGCGCATCAACCGGGCGCGTTACCGCATGAGCTCCGTCGATGCAGGCATCAAGTATCGGGGTCTTGCCCTGGAAGGCGAGTTTTACTACCGGGTCCTGGACGACTTCATTACCGAGGGGTTCGTGCCCGTGGATGATGTCAAGGACCACGGCTACCAGCTGCAGGCCTCGGCCATGCTCGTGCCCCGGACCTGGCAGGCCTACCTCGCCCACTCCAAGATCTGGGGCGATTACGGCAATCCCTGGGACGCGGCCCTCGGCGTGAACTGGTACCCGTACCGAACCAACCAGTTCCGGGTTAACGGCGAGTTGCTGTACCTGGACCGTTCCCCCGTGGGCAACTATTCCGCACCGTATATCGTCGGCGGCGACGGACTGGTGTACTACGTGAACATGGAGTACCGCTTCTAGCGCTTCCGGAGCTTCACGATCGCGGCGGACGCCTCCCGGCGGATTCTGCTCAACGCCGTCCGGGATAGCGGCTCCGGCCCTGCAGTTCCAGCCGCCGCAGCTGGCCGTCGGCCAGGGAATAGATCATGCCGTGGATCTCCACGGGCCATTTCCTGGCCCAGGCGGCTTCGAGGATCGGCGTCTCCGCGATTCGTGCGACGCTGTTCAACACATTGAGTTCGGCAAGCCGGTCCTGCTGCGCCTGGTCTTCGAGACCGTCGAATTCAGCGGCGAACTCCCGGCGCAGCCTCCGGATCGGTTCGATCCAGTGATCGACCAGGCCATGGCCATGGCCACCTTCGCAGGCGGCGGACACGCCCCCGCAACCGTAGTGCCCACAAATGATGATCTTGCGGATGCCGAGCGACTCGACGGCGAATTGCAGGGCGCTGAGCAGGTTCAGGTCGGCAGAGTGCACGACATTGGCGACGTTGCGGTGTACGAAGACCTCCCCGGGCTCCAGGCCCGCGATCACGTTGGCGGGGACCCGCGCATCGGCGCAGCCGATCCAGAAATAGTCGGGCTTTTGCAGCGCCGCCAGCTTGCGAAAGTAGTCCGGGGTGCGTTGGTTGATCCCGGCTGCCCATTCGCGGTTGCGGCGTATCGGTTCCTCGGGCATGGCCCCATCCTCCGTGCGACGGCCGCATGATAGCAGGCCGTGATCCGCGCCGGCCCCATGCTATATTCTGCGACGGCGCCGGCAGACTGCCGTTTCCAGGGGGGGTAAATGCAGGATCTTGAACGGCTGAAGGCCCTGTTCGACGAGGCGGTCGAGCTCGAGGGCGAAGCGCGGGCAGAATTCGTTGACCGGACGTGCGGCGACGACGACGGATTGCGCCAGGCCCTGCTCGAATTGCTCGCTGCGGATCAGCAACAAACCATCCGTCCCGATTTTTCGTTGGGTGACGAAGTGGCCGCGGAGGCGGCGCTCGATGCGGCGCTGGAGGGGACTGAGCTTGGTGCCTACCGGCTGCTGAAACGCATTGGCGCCGGCGGCATGGGCACCGTCTTTCTGGCCGAGCGCGCCGATGGGGCCTTTGAGCGCCGGGTGGCGGTGAAGGTCGTGCGTCGGGGCATGGACACGGAGCAGGTGCTCCAGCGCTTCCAGGCCGAACGGGAAATTCTCTCGCGCCTCGACCACCCCAATATCGCGGCGTTGCTCGACGGTGGCGTGACGCCGGACGGTCGGCCCTACCTGGTCATGGAGTACGTCGATGGCCTCCCCATCACGGAGTACTGCGACACCCGGCGGCTGTCGATCGAGCGGCGCCTCGATTTGTTCCGGGCCGTTTGCCAGGCCGTCCATCATGCCCACCGCAACCTGGTGGTGCACCGTGATCTGAAGCCGTCGAACATCCTGGTGACGGGCGACGGTACGGTCAAGCTACTGGATTTCGGCATCGCAAAGCTCCTCGATGACGCCGAGGATCCCCAATTGACCCGTACCGGCATGCGTGCACTCACCCCGGCCTATGCCTCGCCGGAGCAGCTCAACGACGAACCGGTGACCACCGGAACGGATGTCTACGCCCTGGGCGTCATCCTTTATGAACTGCTGGCCGGCCGGCGCCCCTTCGAAGCCCTGCGCACGCCGGAGGAAATGCGCCGTCAGGTGCTGTCGGGCGAGGCGCCCCGGCCGAGCACGGCCCTCACGCAGATGCCTGCGGACGCGGAAGGCCGCGCAGCGGAAAAGACCCTCGAGACCATCAGCGCCAGCCGCTCGGTGCCGCCCGGGCGCCTGCGCCAGGCGCTCACCGGTGATCTCGACACCATTTGCCTCATGGCCATCCGGCGCGAGCCCGTCGAACGCTACGGTTCCGCGGAACAGCTGGCCGAGGACGTGGGCCGTCACCTGGCCGGACAGCCGGTCCGGGCGCGGCCCCCCAGCGTCAGCTACCGCCTGGGCAAATTCGTGCGGCGCCACCGGGCCGGCGTTGCGGCGACGGCGGTATTTCTGCTGGCCCTCGGCGCCACGGTCGTGTTCTACACGGATCAGCTGCAGAAAGAACGGGACCGGGCCCGGGTCGAGGCGGAGACCGCGGAACGGGTGGTGACTTTCATGGAGGAACTCTTCGACCTGGCCGATCCGGAGGAATCCCGAGGCGAAGACATCACCGTCCGGGAGGTCATGGATGAAGGCGCCGAGCGCCTGCAGGAGGAACTGGAGGATGAACCGGCCGTCCGGGCCCGTCTGCTCGACGTCATGGGGGGCGTCTACCTCACCCTGAAGTCGAGCGAGGAGGCCGAAGCGGTGCTCCTGCAGGCGGTCGGGGACTGGGAGCGGGTCGGCGGGGATGGCGATGCCGGCCTGGTCGAGTCGCTCAACAAGCTCGGCGGTGTGCAGGGCCAGCTGATGAAGCAGGACGAAGCGGTGCGCACCTACGAACGGGCCCTCGAACTCGCCCGGGTGACCGAGGGAGATCCGTCGCTCAAGGTGGCGGAACTGCTGAACAACCTGGCCCTGATCGAAAGCCAGCGCGGCGACTATCCGCGCATGGAGGAACTCCTGCGCGAGGCCATCGCCATGGAGGAAGCCCTGGCGGAGGACGGCGAACTGAAGGCCGGCGCCAAGCTGTTCAACCTGGCCTGGGTTACCCAGTACAACGGCCGCTACGACGACGCGATCGAGCTGTACCTGCGCTCCCGCGAGCTGCTCGAGGCCGAATACGGTGAGGACCATCCCCGGGTCCTGTACCCCATGCAGGCGCTGGCCGTGCTCTACACCGAGATCGGCGACTACGCCGCCGCCGATGCCCTCATGACGGAGGTGCTTGGCAAGACGCGGACGATCTACGGCGAGGAGTCGGTGGACTACGGCTTCGCCCTGAGCGACATGGGCCGCATTCGCTCGGGGCAGGAGCGCTTTGACGAAGCGGAGGCCCTCCTGGTGCAGGCCATCGACGTGCTGCGGGCCGCCTATGACGGACCCCATCCCAACGTCGCTTCCGTCATCGAAACCCTCGGCATGCATCACTACCAGATGGAGAACTGGGAAGCGGGGGCCGAGGTTTTTCGGGAAGCACTGGCCATGCGCGACATCGTGCTCGAATCGCCCCACCCGGACATCAGCAACAACCTGGGCAACCTGGGCCTGCTGCTGAAAAAGGCGGGCCAGCTCGAGGAGGCGGAAACCCTTTATCGCCAGGCCCTGGCCATGGACCGGGAACTGTACGGCGAGGAGCACCGCGAGGTGGCGACGAGCCTCTATAACATCGCGCTGATCCGCGAGGAGCTGGGCGACCTCGATACCGCCGAGGAAATCCACCAGGAGGCGCTCGCCATGCGGCGGCGCCTGTTCGGCGACGTACATTCCCACATTGCCTTCAGCCTCAGCGGGCTTGGTGGGCTGGCGAAACGCCGGGGCGACCTGGAGGCGGCGAAACCTTATCTCGAGCAGGCGTACGAGATGCGACTCACCCTGCAGGACGGTGACGAAACCCATCCGTCCGTGGTGCGGGCGCGGGAGGCCCTCGAGAATCTGGAGAGCTAGCCAAATCGAAAAAATGACCCTTTTGGACACGACTTTCTGCACTCACAGGCATGAGGACCTCGATCCGTCGTTCCTGAGCAGGAGTTGAATCATGAAAATGAGTCGCCCCCGAACCGCATTGGCCACGGCGGCCATAACGCTTTCGCTGATCTTGCCGGTTGCCGCGTCTGCGAATGATAACGACGATCTCACGATCAGGATTGCCGCCCTCATCGGCACGCACAATGCGGCGCTGCCGATTTCGTTCATACCCGATCCGTTCCTGAACATTTCAGCCAGTGCGGTGACCTTCGGCACCAACCTCGGACTGAAGAACACCCGGGCCGTGTTCCTGACGCCCGACGACTGGGAGAGCGACCCCAACTCCCCCGACCAGTGCACCTACGACTTCGATCTGCCCCAGTCCGCGGCGAGCTACAGCAACCTGCTTGGGTTCATCACCCTGGAGGAGGCGCCGGAAGCCTGGGGCGCCCTCACCACCGAGGCGAACCGTGCCCTGGAGGTCGTCCATGCCAATACGGACGTGGACGTCAGTGTCGAAAACCCCTTCATCGAACCCGATCGGCTCGCGGAGGAATGCAGTATTCCCCTTGTTTCCTGCCAGGCTCAGCCCCCGCAACGGGTCAAGCTGCCTTCCGGACGGCACACCATGGCCTGGAAGGCGGAAACGCAGATCTCCGATGCCTTCGACATCATCATTCCCGCGGCGCTGCTCGGCTTCAACATCGGGTATTACGGCGCCTCCTGGGCCAACCAGGGCGCCTCGGCAACGCGGCAGCTGTTCGTCCAGAACCAGGCCAGGCAGCGGGTGGTCGATTGGGCTGTGAAGGCCGGTGCCTTCGCCGACAGCACCTTCGACATCCTGGGAACGCGTACCACGGTGACCCATGAGCGCGAGCAGGAAGTCACGATCTGGAAGCGCGTTCCGCCGGAGGTGAACGTCACGCAACCGAACATCACGCTCGAAGCGACAGATTTTGGCGGCGTACTCTATCAACGCGTCGCGAAGGACCTTCGTGCGACGGTCGAGGCCGGTGACCCCTGCGGCAAGGCGTTCTCCCTGGGCAACGACGCCGGCCCGCTGTTGCCGATCGGTACGACCGTACTCCGGTGGACCGTTCGTGACACGGGTCCCTTGCCGGGTGGTGGCTTCAACAGCGACTTCGATCTCCAGCAGATCACCGTGCAGGACACCCAGGGCCCGATCCTGGTGCCGCCGCCCAGCCGGGTGATCGAGATACCCAGCGCATCCTCGGGGCTGGACGCAAGCCAGGTAAACCTCGGCGCTGCCCGGGTCGTCGACCTCGCGGATCCGGACCCCGCCATCGACAATGACGGCCCCGGCTTTTACGACATCAACCAGCGCACGCCCATCACCTGGACGGCCACGGATGCCTCCGGCAACAGCACCTCCGGTGATCAGCTCATCACCATCAAGGCGGCAGGCTCAAACACCGAACCGACCGTCAGCGACGTTGCGACGAGCACGCTGACCTCCGAACCCGTCGATGTCGTGCTGAGTGGCAGCGACCCGGATTTCCTCCCCGGCACGGGTTCCGTGCCCGGAAGCTTCGACCCGTTGCATTTCCGCATCACTGACCGGCCGGACAACGGAGAGTTCGTCGCGCCCCTGTATCCCTTTTTCATCGAGGATTACCGCACGTCGCCCGGTGGCCCCTACGGTGAGGCCTTCTACCTGGCCAATCCGCGCAGCGGCTGGCTGGACGACAACGTGTGCCGGGTGCTCTCCGGCCCGAACAAGGACAAGATCCGCGTGGACTGGGTGTACGAGCCCGAGTTCGTTCATGTCGACGACGATGGCAAAGCCTACATCCTCGACCGCTTCTGGGAATGCTCCAGCGGTGGGCCGACCAGCAAGCCCCGCATCTCGACCTGGGACCGGGACGGCAACTTCATCGGCCAGATCGAGTACCAGGGCGACAACGATGCCTTCGTGGTCGATCGCGACGGTTTCATTGTCGAATTCGTTCGGATCGGGTCGGGCAGCAGCCGGGAGATTTTCGTGGATCGCTGCGACTCCAGCTTCACGGGCAAGACGAGCCGGGCGAGTGTCTGCGAATCCCTCGGCAGCGTGGACAGCGGTGTTGCGCCGGGCCTCCAGGACAGCACCGTGTCCTATGCACGGGTCGACTCCGGCGAGGGCCTGCTCTACGTCACCGACAAGCGCCGGGTTTTCGTGTTCGATATCCGCAACGATCCGCCCAACCCCCGGTACCTGGCGACGCTGAATGACGAGACACCGTTTCCGACGCCTTCGCCGAGCTGCGCAGGTTCCAGCTTGCTGGGCTATGCCATGGATATCGATTCCCGGGGCAACCTCTACATGGTCAACTGCGCCAACGAGCGCATCGAGAAGTTCACCCGGTCCTACTTCGACGAGGAAGGCGTCTTCGTGCCAGGCGAGTATGTCGGCTGGCTGGGCAGCTGCACGGGAAGCACCAACAACGCCTGCGACGAGGACCGGCTCGCCAGCAAGGGGTTCTCATGCACGGACTCGACCTGCCAGCGCGGTCAACTGCCCGGCGAGTGGGCCGGTGACCAGCCCGGCCAGTTCGCGACGCCGCTGTACATCGCGATCGATCCGAACGACGTTCTTTACGTGGCCGAGTGGGACAATTTCCGCATCCAGCGCTTCTCTCCGGACGGCACCTTCGCTGGCCAGGCCATTTCCACCGGCTCCGGGATCAACCAGGGCGAGCAGCCCGGCTTTATCCTCGGCAACATGGGCCGGCCCCGCGCCGTGTCGGTCAATTCGAACCAGTTTTACGTGGTCGACCGCGAGGAAGGCTTTGCCCACGTGTTCGAAACCTCGCCCCTGAAGGACATCACGGACAACTCCGCCACGGTGACCTACGTCTCCGACTTCGATTTTCACAGCGCCACGGACAGCTTCCAGTTTGTCGCCAGCGACGGCCTGGCCGACAGCGCGCCCGGTACGGTCACGATCGACGTCGCACGTAACTTTCGCGCCCCGGTGACCGAGGACCTGAAGGCCGCCACGGAGGAGCGCGTGCCCGTCAACATCACGCTGACCGCCGAAGATCCCGACGGCATTGTCGGCGTCGATTTCAATGGCCTGGATCGCCTGGCGTTCCGCGTCGTCCAGCCGCCGGCCCATGGCACGCTCGTGCCCTTCCAGGGCGACAACGAGAGCCTGACCCTGCGCTACGAGCCCGACGATGGCTTCTTCGGTGAGGATACCTTCCGCTACGTCGCCAACGACGGCGTGGACGATTCCAACGAGAGCACCGTGGTGATCGACGTCGCCTATGTCGACGATCCGCCGGTCATCACGGCCGTCGAGCTCCCCGAGCGCGCCGGCCTCGGTTTTCCGGTGATGCTGCGCGGCGTGTTCACCGACGACGGTGCTTCCAACCCCGACAACTATTTCACGTCGGTCGTCTGGACCAGTGACGGGCAGTCCTCGACCATCGTGGAGGGCGGTATCAACGAAGACGATCCGGACAACCCGAAGATCGAGGGCGTCTACCTGATCCGCCCGACGGACGGGCTCGGCACGGGCTATGGCATCGCCCAGCGCACCTTTACGACACCCGGCACGAAGACCGGGCGCTTCTGCATCCTGGACTCCGCCGCCGGTTCGACGCCCTGCGAGAATCGCGTGTTCACCGTCGAGCCGCTCGTCAACCTGGGACTCGACCTCCCCGATGACCTCCAATCCACCTCGCTGCCGGCCGTGCCCTTCGGAGAGAGCTTCACCATCGACCTGGTCATCAACAATCAGCTTCCCGAGGGTGTCCCCGGTCTCGAGGCTGAGGCTGTCGCGCTGCAGGGAATCATCAGCACCCCGGGGGTGATCTTCACGGGCAGCTCAGCCGGCGATTGCACGATCAGCCCGAATGGCAAGACCATCGATTGCGCCTTCGGTGATCTCGCGCCCGGCGAGCAGCTTCCGGTGAGCCTGACCGTGACGGCGACCTCCGGAGACCCGGACGAGTTTCCGATCGATATCGCCCTGAGCGTGACCACCGCCTCCGAGGCCGTCAACGAGACGACCGAGGCTTTCCTGATCCGTGACATGGGCGGCACGCGTATCTTCAGGAGCGGATTTGAATGAGCCCACAGGCGTAAGCTTTGGTAAGCTCCACCCAAAGGCGATAAATTTCGCCGGCTCCGGGAAAACATCCCGGAGACCGAGAACAAGCGGGGTGGAACCATGTCGTATCAGTCCTGGAAAGCACTTTCCTGCCTGGCCCTGGGTGCCCTGGTCGCCGTGCTGCCGATGGCGGCGCCGGCTCAAAACCAGGATCTGACCCAGGGTCAGACCCAGTTCAGCTATTCGAGAGACGCCACGGCGGTGGTGGTCCAGTACCTGCGCACCCCGGGCGAACTGGAGGCAGAAGATCCCACCACCCGGTTGTCCGTGTTTGGAGACGGGCGCGTCCTGGTCGACTTTCCGGCGTTTTCCGTGCGCTCCGGGCTCCACCAGACCCGGTTGTCGGAGGACGAGCTCGACTCACTCGTCCGCGACCTCGTGGCCGCGCGGGTCATGGAGTTCGACCCCGCCACGCTCGACTCGGCCAATCCGCAGGCATCGCCGGCGAGCGGGTCCTCCGGCCCCTTTGCCCTCGGTCCGATGCGCACCCACACCGCCGATGCGGACCGGGTCGAGTTCGTGATCCGGCTCGAGACCTATGCGCCGCCAGGCAGCCCCACGGCCGAGGATGTGGAAAAGCGGCTGGTGGTCCACGACCTGCAAGGCCTGCGACGGCAACATCCCGATATCCCCGCGGTGACCCGCCTGGCCGTCGTGGAAAGGCGGTTCATCGCCTTGATCGAAGGCGACTCGCTGGAGCCGCAGCCATGAGGCGGCGCACGGTCCCGCAAGCCCGCCTCGCGATGTATCGCAGGAGCCTGGCCATGCTCACCGCCGGGGCGCTCCTGGCAGGAGCGGCCGCACCTGCCCTGGCCGGCTCCTTCATTGGCTCCCTGGGCTCGAATTCCTCTCTTCAGGAGCAGGAGTACATCCTGCACCCGATCGGCTATCTCAATGACGCCCAGACCGCCCTGGTCAGCGATGTAACCGTCAACCTGTGCATCGTGCCGGGTTCTCCCAACGCCGCGGCCATGGTCACCCCCGTGGCGAACATCGCCCGCGTCATGACCGCCAAGGCCGGACGCACGGGCAACCTGCTGGTCGCGGAAAGCGGCGATCCCGTCCCGTTCTCCCAATGGGACTTCGAGTCCGTGGCCCTGCACGAGGTCGGCCACTGCCTCGGACTGGGTCACGTGAATGCCGCTACCGAGTCCGGACTCCCGCCCGCAGACCGGGACTACACCAAGGCCGCGGTAGGAGGCAATGGCATCCTGAACATCGATGCGGGCACGGACGCACGTCGCGGGTCCAGTGACGACATCCGTTCCGACGATGTCAGCGTGCACTGGTTCCGTCTCGGCACGAACGACCCCTGTGGGGACCCGGGCACGACCACCTTTGATTCGACGACCTACACGGTGGACACGGCTTCGCTTCCCGCAGGGGACACGTTCACGGCCAATGCGGACCAGGGCGTGTGCAGCGACCTCGGTGTCCCGAACACCGAAGCCGTCATGCAGCAGGGTTCGCCCAACGGGCAGTCACAGCGTTTTCTCGGGCACAGCGGTGAGGCCATGCTGCGCCTCGGTATGTCGGGCCTGGACGAGATCCAGGGCACCAGTGACGATTACACGCTCACCGTGGAAAGCCTCGGTATCTCCGATTCTCCGGACTGCGACGTCAACCTCTCCTTCAACAACGCCCAGACCGGCTTCGCCGTCTGCGGTGTGAGCTTCGCCTCGTTCATCAACCCCTCGAATCACGGCGTCATGTTTTCCGCCAACGCCTTCTTCAACAGCGACGCGGTGCCGTGGTTCTTCAACACGACCTCGAACGACTCGAGCGGCTTCAGCGTGGGCGGTACGGTGAGCGGGCTGGCGGGTAGCGGGCTGGTGTTGCAGAACAATGCGGGCGATGACCTCGCCATCGCCGGCAACGGCAGCTTCACCTTCGCCACGCGCCTCGGCGACACCGAAGCCTACTCGGTGACCGTCCAAACCCAGCCGAGCGATCTGAGCCAGACCTGCAGCGTGACCAACGGCTCCGGCGTCATCGCGGGCGCCGACGTGACGAATGTCGCCGTGAATTGCGTGACCGACACGTTCACCGTCGGCGGCACGGTCAGCGGACTCGCCGGTACCGGCCTCGTGCTGCAGAACAACGCCGGGGACGACCTGGTCATCTCCGGGAACGGGTCCTTCACCTTTGGCACGCCGCTCGATGATGGTTCCGGCTACTCGGTGAGCGTCCTAACCCAGCCGACAGGACCGGCGCAGACCTGCGCGGTCGGCAATCCCTCGGGCACCCTGGACGGATCCAACGTCACCAACGTGACGATCACCTGCGTCACCGCCGGATTCACGGTAGGGGGCACCGTCAGTGGCCTGGACGGTACCGGCCTGGTGCTGACCAACAATGGCGGTGACGACCTCACCATTACCGGGAACGGCGCCTTCACCTTCGGGACGCCCCTGTCGGGCGGTGAAGGCTACGCCGTGGCGGTCAGCGTGCAGCCTTCCGACCTGAGCCAGACCTGCAGCGTCACCAATGGCTCCGGCACGGTCGCCTCGGCCAACGTGACCGATGTGGCCGTGAACTGCGTCACCGACACCTTTACGGTGGGCGGGGACGTGAGCGGCCTGCTCGGCAGTGGCCTCGTGCTGCAAAACAACGGCGGGGACGATCTCGCCGTCGGCGCGGACGGTTCCTTCACCTTCAGTACGCCCCTGGTCGACGGTTCTGATTACCAGGCGAGCATCGCCAGCCAGCCGCAGGATCCGGCCCAGACCTGTGTGATCAGCAGCGGCTCCGGGACCCTGGCGGGGTCGGGCGTCACCGACATCGCAGTAGTCTGCCGCGTGAATTGCCTTACCAACGAGGTTTCCGGCGTCACCGACACCGGCACCGTCAACCACGAGGCGTGCGATGCGCTGAGCATCGGCCCGAATTACACCGCGGAGAGTGGGGCCGACGTGTTCTGGTCCGGTGGCACGGAGATCAGGATCTTCCCTGATACCCGCATCGAGGAAGGTGCGACCGGTACGGCGGCGACCTGCGGCCAGAGCCTCTGCGAAGCCTCAACCGAGCCCATGCCCCAGGGATGCAACTCCTGCGTCGACGCCATCTGCGCGGTGGATGATTTCTGCTGCGGCGCCGGCGACGGCTTTTACGACAGTTTGTGCGTGCTGCAGGTGGAGGCGACGTGCAACCTGAGTTGCAACTGATGCGCTCAGGGCACCTGGAGGGACTTCAGGTACTCGATGACGGTGGCCTGGTCTGCAGCGGTTTGCTGAAAAAAGGCATCGCGGGACGCCCGGGCGTCTCCCCCGTGCTGCCAGATGGCCTCCGTCAGCGTGGTGAGATCCCCCCGGTGTCCGTAGGGACCTGAATTTCCCGCATCCCAGAGCTTGCGCGTGAGAAACGCGCCGGTGGGCCGAGGTTCCGGCGGCACCGTGAACGACTCCGGGTCGGCAAACCCCGTCAGCCATCCCTGGGGCACCTGTTCGTTGTCGAAATGATTCAGTTCGTCGTCGTTGAGGTCGTGGCGCTTGAGATCGGTGAGCGCGCGCACCGCGACCCCTCCGCCCGGCAGGGGTCGGACCCAGGGGCTGTTCGAGGTCTGAACGAGGTCGAAGGAGAACGGCTGGTCCACGTCCGAGGGGCCGAGATTTCCCGGCGGATTCCAGGGGCCGGGTTCCAGGAAGCGGCGAGATTCGAGCGTCAGTACCGGCCGGTGGCAATCGCCGCAGCCGATAGCCCGGAACAGCCGCTTGCCCTGGCGGACGGCCCGACGAGACTGTGGTGCGGGGGGGCGTTTCGGCCGGGGTGCGGGGAGCGCAGCCTGGTAGACCGTCAGCGCAGTGATGTCGCCAACCGTCAGTTCCCGTTCGATGCCGTCTCCGTCCGCGTCTCCCTCGAAGCGCTCCTCGGCCTGCATGCCATGGTGGTGGTTCATGGCGTTGTTGGTGAATTCCCTGAGTGACACGACGACGCCTTTCTGGTGAAAGGGCTTGATGACGAGATCCCAGTCGACGCCCTCGATCTCGGTCGGATCGACCCGGCCGTCCGGGAGCACGGTGATCTCACCAAAACTCACGCCCTTGGCCACCAGCGGCCGGCTCTGGGCCTGTCTTGTCCTTGCGGCGGCCTGGCGGGCTTCCTCCCGGATCGCCGCGAGATCCGAACTCATTTCCCGGGCGAGCATCTCGATGGGGCCGGCGCCGAACATGCCCAGGGTGTTGCGTTCGTTGCTGAAGGCGCCGTCCACGGAATCGGTGACCGGATCCAGTGCCTGCGCCAGCACGAAGACATTGGCCACGAAGTCGCCCGCACCCCCGCTCGACGGTTGATTGTGGCACCCGGAGCAGGCGTTGGAATCAGGGCCGGAGGTGCGGATGAATGCGGGCTGCCCGGCCGCTCGTGGTGCCCCGGTGCCCGTGCTCAGGGGCCGGCCCTGTCCGTCGAGCACGTTGAAGCGGGCGTCGAAGAGCGCCTGTCCGGCGTCGAACAGGTCCGCCAGCGTGAGCGCGCCCCGGTCGATCTCCGCCTGCTCGATGTGGCGTTCCACCGCCGGCCTTTCCCCGATGAGTGGCGGCGGGTGCTCCGCCACGGCCGGGCCGGCGGCGCCGGCTCCTGAAACGACGGCGGCCGCGACGGCGATGGTTTGTCTCTTGCTGCTCAGCAGTGAATGGTGCATGACTTTCCCCCTGGCGCCCGGCGCGCCGAAGCGGCGGAGCGATTCGCTGTTTTCCCTGTCCATGGTTTCCTCATTCGCCGTCGGACCCAAGAGCCGATCAGCTTCGCGTCATGTCGGAAAAACGGCCGGGGTACCAGGGCCCAGGCGCCGGCAATCCGGAAAGGGGGCGCTATACTGAAACGCATCCGGCTGACGGTTCCCCGGAACCGGGAGTGCACCATGCAACCGCTCGCGTCTCCTCGCGCCTGTTTTCCCGCAGCGAAGGTTCTGCTGCTTTTTTCGTTCATCACATTTCCCGCGATCACCCTCGCGCAGGACCCCGGGGTCATCGAATTTCCCGATCGCAGCGAGATCGACCTGGGGGCCGAAACCGAGCGCGCCCTCGATCGTTCCGGCAGCGCGCACGTGGAGACCGTGACGCCGAGCGGCGTGGCGCTGCTCGATCACAACGGCGCGATGCAGAACGTGACGGTGGCCCGGCTGGGGCCGGATGGAAAAATCGACACGCTGTGCACGAGTAATCGGGAAGAAGCCCTGGATTTCCTGGCCGGTCTGGACCGGGCTGACGCGTCGGTCACGCGATCAGTCGCGCCGGACGCCACGGTCCGATGAAGAGCCCCCTGGTGCTAGCCCTGGCGACCGTGGCCCTGGCGGTGGGTTCGCCCGCTGCTGCGGCGACCATCGTGATCAACGTGGCTGACGGGGCGGGGGAGGGGTTCAACGATCCGAATCCGCCAGGAGATCCCAGTCAACGCGGCAACAACCCCGGGACCACGCTGGGCGAACTTCGCCTCAACCTGTTCGAGACTGCGGCGAATGTCTGGGCCGGCATCCTGGACAGCGAAGTCACCATCACGGTCAACGCACGCTTCGACCCGCTGACCTGCAGCGCGAGTTCGGGCACGCTGGGGTTCGCCGGCGCAGCGGCAAGTTCCGCCAATGTGCCGAACGGCCTGGCCGGGACCCGCTATCCCATTGCACTTGCCGAAAGCCTGGCCGGTGCCAACCTCAACGGCAGCGGCGCGGAGATCAACGCGACCTTCAACAGTGAACCCGATACGCTCAGCGCCGACTGCCTCGGAGGCGGGGGCTATTACTACGGTCTCGACGGTGACGCGCCGGCTGGTCAGATTTCCCTGTTCAGCGTGGTGCTGCATGAACTGGGACACGGGTTGGGCTTCGCCAGCTTCGCCCAGGAGAACGGTCAGTTCAGCGGCGGGTTGCCGGACATTTTCAGCCGCCAGCTGCGCGACCTGGAAACGGGCAAGAACTGGGCGGACATGAGCGACGCGGAACGCGCCGCATCCAGCTTGAATGACCCGGACCTGGTCTGGACCGGCGCCCGGGTCACGACGGCGCGCGGCGACTTCCTGGACAATGCCGTGGAAATGGTGATCAACTCGCCCCCGGCCATCGCCGGCACCTTCCCGGTCACCCTGGGGCAGGAGCCGGACATCGACCTCGACAGCACCGGTGTCACCGCGGACGTGGTGGACGGGGACGCACTGGGCGGATGCACCTTTTTCGCCAACAACGCGGCAGTGGCCGGCAGGATTGCGCTGTTTGCCGAGGACGGCGACTGCTTCAGCCCGTTCCGGGGCTTTTTCACCGAGACTGCCGGCGGGGTAGGCGCCATCATCAGCAGCGATCAGCCCCTGGGCGACGCGAGCGTCTCCGGCCAGATCAGCAACCAGGATGTGACCATTCCCTACGTCGGCACCACCCAGGCCCTGGGAAACGATTTGCGCAACAACCTGCCCGGAGCGAACGTCACGCTGCGCCGGAGCACGACCGTGTTCATCGGGGAGAACGCGGGGCGTGTCCGGATGTATGCGCCGGCCTCATTCGAGGCGGGATCCTCCGTCTCCCACTGGAGCAGCGCCGCGACGCCCGATCTGCTCATGGAGCCCCGGCTGGGCAACATCGGCTTCGACCAGGTCGACCTGACCGTTGCGGCCTTCCAGGACATGGGGTGGAGGACACGGTCCGCCGGTCCGCCGCTGATTTTCAAGGACGCGTTCGAGATCCCCTAGGGTCGGAGGCTGTGAGGGAGTCGTGGGTGGGCTGAACCACCCGTGTCGCGGTGCTTGCCGCTCAGTGACCCGCCGCCATCCCGTCCTTGCGGGGGTCCGACCCGGCGGCCCAGCCCCGTTCGAGCTTCAGGATCGCCTGCGCACCGCCGAAGGCGATGCCCGTGGGCACGACCAGTTCATGGCCCAGCTCGGCGAGGGAAGCCGCCACCTCCGGGTGCAGGTTTTCCACCGCGACACGCTTGCCGTTCAGGTGCCGGAACCGCGCGGCGTCCACGGCTTCCTGCGGATCCATGCCGAACTCGACCAGGTTGAGCAGAACCTGCACGTGGCCCTGGGGCTGCATGGAGCCGGACATGACGCCGTAGGAGAGCCAGGGCTCGCCGTCCCGGGTTACGAAAGCCGGGATAATGGTGTGAAAGGGGCGCTTGTTCGGGCCGATCCGGTTCGGATGGCCTTCCTCCAGCACGAAACCGGCGCCCCGGTTCTGCAGGATCACGCCCGTGCCGGGCACCACGACGCCGGAGCCGAAATACCAGGACACGGAGTTGATGAAGGAAATCATGTTGCCTTCGCGATCAGCCACCGTGAGGTACACCGTGTCCGATTCGGTGGCCAGGGGGCCCGGTTCCGCCCGCTCCATGGCCCGGCGAGGATCGATCAGTGCGGCGCGCTGGGCCAGGTAGGCCGGGTCCAGCAGGGCGTCGGGGCGCACATCCATGTGTTCCGGATCGGCGACGTAGCGCGCCAGGTCCGCGTAGGCCAGCTTCTTGGCCTCGATGAGCGTGTGCAGGTATTCGGAGGAGTTGTGCACCATGCCAGAGAAATCGACGCCCTCGAGCATCTTCAGCATCTGCAGGGCCGCGATGCCTTGCCCCGCCGGCGGCAGCTCGTGCAGCGTGTAGTCCTTGTAGTCCACCGAGAGCGGCTCGACCCAGCGGACCTCGTGGTTCGCCAGGTCGTCTAGGGTCAGGAAACCGCCCAGCTCGTCCAGGCCGGCGATGATCTCGCGGCCCAGGTCGCCGCCGTAGAAGGTCTCGGGGCCGTCCTCGGCGATGCGCCGAAAGGTGCGCGCCAGGTCCGGGTTGCGGAACCACTGGCCGGCCTCGGGCGCCTTGCCGTCGATGAGGAAGGTGGCCGCGGCGCCGGCGTTGCCCTCGAGGGTTTCCACCGTGCCGGCCCAGTCCCGGGCGATGATGGGGGTGACGGGAAAGCCCGCTTCGGCGATGCGGATCGCCGGGGCCAGCACCTCGGCCAGGGTCAGCTTGCCATGGGTCTCCACCAGGGCGTTCCAGCCGGCCAGGGCGCCCGGGACGGTCACCGTGGGCGCGCCCCGGGTCGGCACCGAATCCCAGGCTTGCGCGAGGGCCTCCACGTCGATCTTCGAGCCCGATTTGCCGCTACCGTCCAGGCCGACCAGGCGTTCTTCGCCTGCGTCCCAGAGAATGGCAAACATGTCCCCGCCCATGCCGGTCATGTAGGGCTCGACCACGTTCAGCACCGCTGCCGCAGCCACGGCCGCGTCGATGGCGTTGCCGCCGTCCCGGAGAATTTCGAGCGCTGCGGTGGTCGCCAGGGGCTGGCTGGTCGCCGCCACGCCGTTGGGGGCGTACACGGTGGAACGGCCGGACCAGGTGGCGGTGCTCGTGACCGGGGCGGTCTGGAGGGACTTCACGTTTTGCGCCTCGACATCGTCCGGAACGAGGGCCAGGGCGGGAAAGGCGAGTAGGGCGAGAACGGCTGCTGTGTGACGCATGGTGTGAGCTGGATTCCTGGAATCATGGTGCCGTCGAGTGTAACGACTTGTGGGTGAAACGGTTGAGGGTAGCCCCGGAGCCGGCGTCCTGCCAGGCGGGTGCAAGCGTTCCGTTCTCCCTGGTGTTCGCTATACTGCCGCGCTCCCCTGCAGGGCTTACCCACCGAGGATTTTGATCGTGAGGCTTCAATTCGCCACCTGGCCCGACATTCAGGAATACCTGGAGCGCTGCGACGCGGTGCTGATTCCCATCGGCTCGACCGAACAGCATGGCCCGACAGGCCTGATCGGCACCGACGCCATCTGTCCCGAACACCTGGCCGGCGGCATGGCGGAGCAGGGCGTGCTGGTCGCGCCCACGCTGAGCATCGGCATGGCGCAGCACCACCTGCGCTTTCCGGGATCCATCACGCTGCGCCCGACCACGCTGATCGCCGTGATTCGCGACGTGGTCGCTTCCCTGGTCAGTCAGGGCTTTCGCCGCTTCCTGTTCCTCAACGGACACGGCGGCAACGTCGCCACCGTGCAGGCGGCCTTTGCGGAACTGTACGCGGATGCCAGCCTGGGCGGCCAGGAATCCGGCATCGTCCTGGAACTGTTCAACTGGTACCTGGGCCCGCGCGTGGGAAAACTGTCGAGGGAGCTGTTCGGTGACGCGGAAGGCTCGCACGCCACGCCTTCCGAGGTGTCGCTGACCTGGCATGCTTATCCGGAAGCCGCACGCCAGCAATCGCTGGAACCGCGGATCGCCCCGAAAGGACCGATCCGGGACGCCGCGGACTACCGGAAACACTTTCCCGACGGGCGCATCGGGTCCGATCCGACCCTGGCCTCCGTTGAGCATGGCGCCCGCCTGTACGCCGCTGGCCTGGCCGACGCCATGGAGCGTTGGGAAGCCCTCCTGGGGGCGGCATGATCGATCCCGCGCTCATTTCCCTGTTCGCCTACTTCGTCCTGATGATGGCGATCGGCGTCTACGCCTACCGCACGTCCACGAGCGACGTTTCCGAGTACATGCTCGGGGGCCGGCAGCTGCACCCCGCGGTGGGGGCCCTGTCCGCGGGCGCTTCGGACATGAGCGGCTGGATGCTCATGGGACTGCCCGGGGCCATTTACGTGGCCGGCCTCAGCGCCGGCTGGATCGCCGTGGGGCTGCTGGTGGGGGCCTATTTCAACTACCGGCTGGTGGCGCCCCGGTTGCGGGTCTACACCGAGATCGCGGACGACGCGATCACCATTCCCGACTTTTTCGAAAAGCGCTTCGATGATCGTTCCCGAAGCCTGAGGGTGATTTCCTCGGTGGTGATCGTCATCTTCTTCACGCTCTATACCTCGTCCGGTGTCGTGGCCGGCGGCAAGCTGTTCGAAGCTTCCTTCGGTTTGAGCTACGAGATCGGCCTGTTCCTGACCGCGGGCGTGGTCGTGGCCTACACGCTGTTTGGCGGATTCCTGGCGGTCAGCCTCACGGATTTCGTCCAGGGGTGCATCATGTTCGTCGCCCTGGTCATGGTGCCGCTGGTCGCGCTGGCCACCCTGGGAGGCTGGACCGAGGCATCGACAGCCGTCGCCTCCATCGATACCGGTCTGCTGAGCTGGACGACCGGCCTGACGGCGCTCGGATTGATCTCCAGCCTTTCCTGGGGCCTTGGCTATTTCGGGCAGCCCCACATCATCGTCCGCTTCATGGCCATCCGGACCCTGGGGGACATCGCGACGGCTCGCCGCATCGGCATGAGCTGGATGCTGGTCACGGTGGCGGGCGCGGTGGCCACGGGCATCGTGGGGCTCGCCTACGTCACGGCAACGGATGCGACGCTGGATGACCCGGAGACCATCTTCATTTTCCTCTCCCAGGTGCTGTTTCACCCGCTGGTTGCCGGATTCCTGCTGGCGGCCATCCTCGCGGCCATCATGAGCACGATTTCTTCCCAGTTGCTGGTGTCGTCCAGTTCCCTGACGGAGGATTTTTACAGGACCTTCGTGCGCCGCTCGGCGAGCCAGCGGGAACTCGTGTTCGTGGGCCGGTTGTCGGTGCTTGCCGTGTCCCTGGTCGCCATCGCCCTCGCGTTTGACCGGTCGAACTCGATCCTGTCCCTGGTGAGTAATGCCTGGGCAGGCTTCGGCGCCGCCTTCGGACCCATCATCCTGCTGAGCCTTTTCTGGCGCCGCTTCAACCGTTCCGGGGCCCTGGCCGGGATGATCACGGGGGCCGTGGCCGTTCTTGCCTGGATCTATTTGCCCATTGAGATCGCTGGAGAAACCCTGCCCGGGCACCTCTACGAGATCGTTCCCGGTGTGCTGCTGGCGACCGGCGCAGCAGTGGTGACGACGCTGCTTTCGTCCAGGCCTTCCCCCCGGATTACGGAACGACACGACGAGATGCTCGCCTTGATGGTGGCGGACGGCTCTTCCGCAGCAATCGAGCAGCCGGCGTAATCCCGCGTTTGCTCCCGGGGAATTCGAAGCCGTTCAGGGAAAGATCGGGGTCCAGGCGCTACAGTGCCCGCATGCTGACTCTGGCGACCTGGAACATACACCGCTGCATCGGCGCGGATGGCGAGTATCGGCCCGACCGGATCCGCGACGTGCTGCGTTCGCTCGACGCCGACCTCGTTGCGCTCCAGGAAGTCGAGCGGTTTCGTCACGACCCGGAACTGCTGGATTTTCTTTGCGAGGGCAGCGACTGGACGCCGGTGTCCGGGGTTACGCTCGAGCGGGAAAGCGGAGCTTACGGCAACGCCCTGCTGTGCCGGTTTCCCCGGCGCCATCTTTGCCGGCACGATATCAGTGTCGGCATGCAGGAGCCGCGGGGGGTGATCGACCTGGTGTGTGACGCGCCTGCGTCGGCCGGCTTCAGGTCGGTTCGTGTGCTCGCGACGCATCTCGGGCTGGGCATGGTCGAGCGCCGCCGGCAGCTCACCCGGCTCCACGAGCTGGTCCGGGAGCAACCGGGTGGGCCGGCTGTCGACCTGACGGTACTCATGGGCGATCTGAACGAGTGGCTTCCCGGCAGCCGCAGCCTGCGGCGCCTGAGGCAGGCTTTTCTGCCCCATGCTTCCCCCCGGTCCTTCCCGGCGAGGCGCCCATGGTTCGCGCTGGATCGGATCTGGGTGCGCGGCGACATCGGTTCCTTCGAGGTCCGGGCGATCCGCACGCCAGAGACCCGGCTGGCTTCCGACCACCTCCCCCTTTCCGCCCGCGTTGGTCCGGCGCTTCGAGGCGCTTCCGGGAGTGGGCGGCGCTGAGGCCGTCAGTCAAGACGGTCCGGGTTCGGCTCCTTGCTTTGTCGCTCACTCAGCATGTGTCGCAGCAACCATCCGCCGCCGAGGATCAGCAGGACCACCGCCCCGAGCCCCGCCCAGGTCATGGCGCTGGGCTCCCTGACGGCCTGCATGAGACTGCCGGAGAAAAAGGTCAGTGCCGCCATGCCGGGCAGCAGTCCCAGGGCGGAACCAATGAGAAACTTGTGGAGCTTCAGGTGCGAGGCCCCGGCGACGACGTTCACGACGGTGTAGGGCGCCACGGGCATGAGGCGCAGCACGGCAACGGCGATGATGCCCCGGTCCGCGAGGCGCTCGCTGATCTGGTGAACCCGGCTCTCGCCGTAGCGCTCCAGGATCCGTCCACCGGTTCGTTCGCCGATGAGGAACGCCACCGCAGCGCTGAGGATGGCGCCGGTCATGGACGCCGCAAAGCCCTGCCAGGCGCCGAGAAGCAGGGCGGCGGCCACCACCAGGACCGTGAGCGGCATCATCAACAGGGCGGTCGCCGTGATGACGCCGACGGCAGCGAGAAAGCGGGAGACGGGACTGTCGAGTAACGCCAGGCCTTCCGCCAGGCGATCCGGATTGGCCCACTCTCCCAGGGGTGTCCAGCGCCAGGCCGCCCCGAGGGCGAGCAGCGCCACGACGAAGCCCAGGAACAGGTACACGCGGCGGTGGCCTTCGTCCTTCGACGCGTCCGGGATGCTCCGCTGCATCAGCGCGGCAGCGTCGATGGGCTCCTCCGGATCGACCAGGATCTCCTCCTCCTCCAACGCCACCGCGCGGGGCTCCTCCGGTCGCTCCAGGATTCGCAGGGAGCGGCCATCCGCGGTGGTGAGGCGTTCGACGGCTTCGATCAGTCCGGACGTCTCTTCCCGGGCCTGCTCCACCCGGCTCGCCGGGACGTCGAGATGCTCCGCCAGCAGTTCGTGCAGCAACGCCCGCGCAGCCCCGTGCCGCTGATCCACGATCGCCGCATCACACTCGCTGTCCAGCCCCATGGACCGGTTGCTCGTGTTGGCCGAACCGATGCGCAGGAAACAGTCGTCAGCGATCATCACCTTGGCGTGCACCATGATGCATTCGTCCTCGGGCAGGCCTGGCTGGTACGCGTAGAAGAGCCGAAGCCGGTCATGCCGATCAGCCTCCCGAAGCTCGGCCACGCGGCGTCGACGCAGCTCACCCATGCTGACCTGTTCGAGCCAGCCCCCGGTGACCCGGGGCAGCACGATGATGAGGTCCGGGCCCTCTTCTTCGCGGAGACGCTCAGCCAGTGCGGCGCACAAGGAACGGGAGGTCAGGTACTGGTTTTCGATGTAGATGTAATCCCGGGCGCGACGAAACGAATCAAAGTAAAGCTGCTCGACTTCCCGCACTTCCTCCCGGTCCGCGTAAGCTGGCCAGGTCCGGGCCAGGGCCACCTCGAGGTCGCACCAGCTCAGGGGCGGGCTCCCGGTCTCCGGCTCCGGGCGGGTCTCGCCTGCCGGCGGCTCCTCCGCCGATTGAAGGGCGGGCGGCTTCCGGTCCGACCCGGACGCCGCCCAACGCTGTCGGGCCAGCTCGCCGAGGGCCCGGGCCGGTGCGCCCTCCAGTTGCAGCATGAGATCGTGGAAGGGTTGGTAGCGTTCCCCATCCGGATTGGTGCGCCGTCGATCGTTCGGGGCATGCTCCGCCGTGTCCCATCGCCATCGGCTGAGATCGATGCCGCCGACAAAGGCCGTCTCGTCGTCGATGACCACGAATTTCTGGTGCTGGGAGGCCGTGGCCGGGTGCGCACCGTCGAACCACGCCTGAAAGCGTTCATGTCCGAAGTACTGCAGTCGTTCGCCCTGGAACCACTCGCGTTCCCGGGCGTAGATAAAGCTGAAGTCCCAGCTCAGCAACCAGACTTCGAGCGATTCGTTGCCTTCGAGCAGTCCGGTGAAAAATTCCTCGAAGGTCGGAGCCGTGTCCTCCCGCCCCATGCGCTCGTTGCGGTCGAAGTCCCAGCCCACCACGAGGATCGTGTTTTTCGCCTTGCCGCAGGCTTCCCGCAGCGCGTCGAAGTATTCGCTGGATTCGTGACGGATCGTGGCTCGCCTGGCCGTTTCGATGCGCCAGCAATTGCGGCCCGGGTCGAAAAGATCGTCCCACCCTGAATCCATCACGGCGCCGCACTCGTCATGGTTGGGCCAGTCCCGTCGGGAAAGACGAACCGGTCAGGGGTTGCCGTACTGGGCGAGGACTTTTTCGATGGCGCCGCTGTCCAGCAGTTCGCCGACACTGGCATCGAGACGTTCGAAGGTTTCCTCGTCCACTGCTGCGCGACTGACCATGATGCTCACCGGTGTTTTGGAGAAGCGGACCGGATGCACGGCAACGATATTGCCCAGGTCCTTGTGGCGGACGATTGACGCGCCGACGTACTTGTCTTCGATGATGCCCTCCACGGCGCCATCGGTCAGCCTGCCGATGTTGGTTTCGGCCAGCTGGCTGTAGATGAATTGTGCGTTCAGGTCGGGGTCGCTCTGGTATGCCGAGATCTGCGCACCGTAGAGATACTCGTTGATCACCCCGATGCGGACACCGTCGGCGAGCATCTGGCCAAGGTCCGATTCCGCGAGTTCCTCCAACCGGGCCGAGTGGACGTAAAGCAGGAATTCCTCGTCCCGGTAAGGCCGGGTGAAGCGGGCGAAGGTTTCACGCTCCGCAGTGCGGGTGGCGCCAGCGAGCAGGTGAATCTCCCCGGCTTCCAGTTGTTCCAGCAAATCACCCCAGTTGCCCTTGCGGAAGGCGATGTCGCAATCCGCATTCGCCGTGACCGCGGTCAAGAGGTCCACGTCCAGGCCGAAGACCTGGCCGCCGGCAATCTCGTACTGGTAGGGCTCCCAGGGGTCCCAGCCCATGACGAGCTCACAAGCGGGGGGTGGAGGCGCCGTTGCCGGCGTCGCTGCGGGGCTGGCGGTTTCGGCCGGTGGCGGGGCAGAGTCACTGCAGGCCGCCAGGCCGAGGGCTAACCCGGTAATGAGCATGCGTGGGAGTGTTTGCATGGTGCCACTCCTCTCTGGCTGGTTGACACCGGTGAGTGTACACCATGGCTGACTCGGGCCTGGGACGATCTTTTCCGGATTGTCGGTGAACTTCGGCCCTGGTCGTGGTTCAATGCTCCGGTCGATGCACCATCGTATCGATCCAAGGTCGTCCTGAACCCCAGCCACACCAGCGAGGAACTCCATGCGCCAACGCCTGACGACATCGGTGCTCTGCGCCGCCCTGGTCTCCGGCCTGCTCGCAGCCTGCTCCGAGTCCGGTCCCGAGACCGTTTCCAACCCGACCCCGGCGTCGTCCGCGGAGACCGGCGTCTCCATGGATCGACCCGCCCCTTGCGGCCCTGGCCCCAACTTGCTGGAGAATCCGACGTTCACCCTCAACGAGGCGGGCTTCCTGTTGCCCTGGAAGACGGCTCAGCATGCCGGCCAGGCATCCTTCGAGACCCGCTATGAAGCGGGCGTCTTCACGGTCGAGCGTACGGGCCCCGAGCACTGGTTGACCCTGACCCAGACACTTCAACTGGACGAGCAGCGGGGGCGCCGGCTCGAACTGCGCGTTGACCTGGAAATGGACACGAACGGTGAAGGCGACATGGCGAAATACGATCCGGGCGCCGGCCTGGTGTACCGCATCTGGGGACGGCCTTTTCCGAATCTCACCGTGACCCGGCAGGTCGTCGAGGACACGTTTCAACACGAACCGCGCCTGGGAAAGCACGACTGGACCCTGGTGAGAAAGTTTATCGATGTGCCGGAAAACGCCACCCGCATGCAGGTAGGTTTTTCCCTGCGCGCGAACGGCCGGCTCAGCGTGCGATACCCCGAATTGCATGACTGCGGCCCGGCGCCCGTCGAGGCGCCGGGATCGGAATAGTCCCTCCGCGCCGGCGCTTACTCGATTTCGTTTCCGTTGGGGTCGAGGTAACGTATATCGCCCAGGTCCAGGGCCTTGATGTCTTCCTCGATCCGGCTGCGGTCGCCGACCACCACCCAGATCAGTCCCTCGGGATCGAGCACGCGTGAGGCCTGCTCGCTGACATCCTCGAGGGACAGGGAACGAACCTGTTCGGCATAGTTGTCCCAGTGATCATCCGGAAGGTCGAAACGTACGATTTCGGCCAGGTCACCGACCACGGCGCCGTTGGTCTGCCAGCGGCCGGGAAGCGTCAGGGTTCGCTGATCCTTGATCTTGGCCAGTTCCGCCTCCGTGGGCGGAACCTCACCGCGGATCTGCACGATCTCCTTTTGCATTTCGACCATGGAATCGGCGGTACGGTCGGACTGCACCGGCGCATAGGCCAGCCAGGGACGCTGGGCGGCCGCTTCGACGAGAAAGCTTCCGGCGCCGTAGGACCAGCTCTTGTCCTCACGCAGGTTCATGTTCAGACGGGCCGTGAATCCGCCGCCGAGGACCTGGTTCATGGATTCGATGGCGAGATTGGCGAAGTCCGACTTGGGCGGGACCACCTGTCCGGCGGCAATGATGGACTGTTCCGCCCCGGGCCGGTTCATGATGTAGATCGTCGGACGTTCGCGGTTGCGCACCGTGGCCAGGTTTTTCTCCGGGATGTCGCCGGCGTTCCAGCGGGAAAACGCTTCTTCCAGCTGGGGCAGCAGCGCTTCCATGCTCACGTCGCCGACCACCAGCAGGGTGGCGTTGTTCGGCCGTACCCAGGTGTCGTGGAAGTTCCGGAGGTCATCCGCGTCGATGGCGGAAACGCTGTCCACCGTGCCCGTGCCGGTCAGGGGTGTGGCGTAGGCATGGCCCTCGCCGTACATGAGCGTGGGCAACACCCGCTGCAGCATGGCGCCCGGGTTCATCTGTTCGCGCTGGATCGCGGCGATCTGGTTCTTGCGCAGGCGTTCCAGTTCGTTCTCCGGAAACGCCGGGTTCAGAATGACGTCCGCGTAGAGATCGAGGGAGTCCTCCAGGTTCTCCTTCAGGGCGGATAGGGTGACCGTCGAGATATCCAGGTTGGAACCGGTGCCGAGGGTCATCCCGAGCCTGGCCAGTTCGTCCGAGATCTCCAGGGCCGAGCGCCGCTTCGTGCCCTCGTCCAGCATGTTCATGGCCAGGCTCGCCGTACCGGGCGTGGCGGAGGCGTCGGCGGCGTAGCCGGCGTTGATCTGCAGGTTCATTTCGATCACGGGCACGGCATTGCGCTCGGCGAGCACGACCTCGAGCCCGTTCGAGAGCGTGGCCCGCTCGAAGTCGGGAAACTCACCGGAAGGAAACTGGTCCGGAACCGGCAGGCCGGCGCTGCGGTCCACGGTACTGGCCACGGTGCTGCGCTCCTGGAAGGGATGCACTTCCAGGACGAACACGCCTTCGTTCAGCCACTCCTCGGCGGCGTCCTGCACCTGTTCGGCGCTGGCCCCCAGGATGCGGGCCTGGGAAGCTTCGTGGGCATCCGGGCTGCCGAGGTACACCGTGCTGGCCGCCAGCACGTCCGACTTGCCGCCGAATCCGCCGACCCGCTCGATACCGCGCAGGAATCCGGCTCGCTGTCCGGTCTTGGAGCGCGCCAGCTCGTCCCGGGTGGGGCCTTCCTCCCGGAAGCGGGCCAGTTCCTCGCGAATCACCGCTTCGAGCTCCGCCAGGTCCCCGCCGGGCTGGGCCGTCGCGATGATGCCGAACAGGCCGCCCAGCTCCCGGGGGAAAGCAAAGGCGTTCACATCCGTCGCGATCTGGTCCTGGTACACGAGGCGCTTGTAGAGCCGGCTGGACTTGCCGGTGGACAGGACATCCCCGGCGATGGTCAGGTAATCGACCTCGTCCATGCCGTAGGCCGGGCCGTTCCAGATCATGTACAGGCGCGGCTGGGGCACCCGGTCCTCCATGACCACGCGGCTTTCCTCGCTGCGCCGGGCCAGGTTCTCGGCGGGCTTGATCAATGGCGGCCCGGCGGGAATGTCGCCGAAGTAGCGTTCCACCCGTTCCCGTACGTCTTCCGGATCGACGTCACCGGCGACGACCAGCACGGCATTGTTCGGTCCGTAGTACTGCCGGAACCAGTTCTTCGCGTCTTCCAGGGAAGCCGCGTTCAGGTCCTCCATTGAGCCGATCACCGAGTGCGCGTAGGGGTGTCCCCTGGGATAGGTGTTTTCAAAGATCGTCAGGAACGCCTTGCCGTAGGGCTGGTTTTCACCCTGGCGCTTTTCGTTTTGCACCACGCCCCGCTGTTCGTCGAGCCGTTCCTGGCTGATGGCGCCGAGCATGTGGCCCATGCGGTCGGATTCGAGCCACAGGACGGAGTCGAGGGCCGAGGTGGGTACGACCTGGAAATAATTGGTCCGGTCGAAGTTGGTCGTGCCGTTCGTCCCGGTGGCGCCGAGGCGGTCGAGGGCCTTGAAGTAGTCGTCGTTGAAATTTTCCGACCCGTTGAACATCAGGTGTTCGAAGAGATGGGCAAAGCCGGTCTTGCCCTCTGGTTCGTCCGCCGAGCCCACGTCGTACCAGACGTTGACCGCGACGATCGGCGCCTTGCGATCGACGTGCACGATCAGCGTCAGTCCGTTGTCCAGGGTGTACTGCGTGTAGGGGATGGGAATGACGCCGTCGTCCTGGCCCTGGGCGACGGGGGCCAGGGACAGCAGGGCGGCGGCGGCAAGGGCCAGGAAGTTGCGAACCATGGAGTGTCTCCGAAACAGTTGTCTAAGGGCCCGGTGGGATGGTCGGGCCGTGGGTTTCCCAGCAACGATAGCACACGGTCTGCCCGGCCATGGACTAGGTTTAGGAGAAGAAATTCGCGTGTTCTCCGTGAAGAAAAGGAGTGAGCCATGAGCAAGGACCGCATCAACGGATATGTCGTCAACGCCGCCCCGGATCTGCCCGACATTCGGGACTGGCCCTACCAGCCCGCGCTGGTCAACCTCGCCCGCCGCGTGGATCCCCCCCGGAACCTGGCCATCCTCGACCAGAAAGGTGAGGGCGCCTGTACCGGGTTCGGGCTGGCGGCAGTGATCAATTACCTCAACCAGCAACGCCAGGAGGCGCACAAGCGCGTGTCGCCGCGCATGCTCTACGAAATGGCCAGGCGCCACGACGAGTGGGAGGGCGAACGCTACACCGGTTCCTCCTGCCGCGGCGCGATCAAGGGCTGGTATCACACCGGGGTGGCCGAGGAGCGGCTGTGGAAGTACGTCCCCGGCCGGCCCGGGCACCTGACGGTGGACGCAGCCAAGAATGCGCGGAACACCACGATCGGTGCTTACTACCGCCTCGCTCACCGCATTTCGGATTTTCACGCTGCGCTGAACGAAACGCAGGTGCTTTACTGCTCGGCCCGGGTGCATGGCGGCTGGGCGTCCCCCGAGGATGGTGTCATCCAACGCCGGGAGGACACCACCGGGCGCCACGCCTTCGCCGTGGTCGGCTACGACGAGCGCGGTTTCTGGGTGCAGAATTCCTGGGGGGACGGCTGGGGTGAGGGCGGCCTCGCGATCTGGACCTACGAGGACTGGCAGCGAAACGTGCAGGACGCCTGGGTGCTGCGCCTGGCGCTCACGACGCCCCAGGTCTGGCACCATCCGAAGCTCGGAGAACGGCCCCTGTCAGCACGGGTGCAGGACCGGCCCGCGCCGGTACGGGGCGACATCGCCGGCCACTTCGTACACATCGACGACGGCGCGTTCCACGAAACCGGTACCTACTGGTCCAGCCTCGACGACGTCAGGGAAACCGCCGCGCTCCTGGAGACCTCGGTCAAGTACGACCACCTGCTGCTCTATGCCCACGGTGGCCTGAACAGTCCGAAGGCGTCGGCCAAGCGGATCTTCGCCATGAAGGACGTGTTCAAGGAGAACCGCGTCTATCCCTATCACTTCATGTACGACACAGGCATTCTCGAGGAGCTCAAGGACGTGGTCATCGGCAAGCGGTCGGAAACCGTCGAGCGCGCAGGAGACGTCACCGATGCCTCGGACTGGTTGCTGGAACAGGCCACGCGCATCCCGGGCCGTGCGCTCTGGCGCGAAATGAAACGCGGCGCCCGGAGCCCCTTCAACGTCAACGGCGCCGGCACCCGGACCCTCAAGCCGTTGCTGGACGCGCTGGAAAAGAACAACGGGGATCGCTCGGGGGGTGATCTCCCCCCGATCACCCTGCACCTGGTCGGGCACAGCACCGGCGCGATCCTGCTGGGCTGGCTTCTGGCGCGGCTGGCCAAACTGGGCCGCCGCCCCAAACCACGGATCGGAACCGTGCACCTGCTCGCCCCTGCGGCCAGCATTGACTTCTACCGGGACACCTATGTGCCTCGTCTGGGCGCGAATGCGACCGGCGCCGTCGTGCAGGCGCTCCGAGTGCTCAACCTCAACGACGCGCTCGAACGGGACGACTCGGTGGGACCCTATCGGAAATCACTGCTCTATCTTGTCTCGCGCGCCTTCGAGGAACGCCGGCGCGAGCGCCTGCTCGGCATGGTCCGCTACGCCGGCGAGGTGCCGCCGAACCCCGCACTCGAGCTGATCACCAGCGCCGGGCCGAACGGCGACGAAACCCGGACAAGGGCCGAGACCCACGGGGAATTCGACAACGACGTGGCGACCATGAACACGGTGCTGGCCGACATCCTGGGCCAGGCGCCGAACCGGCCGTTCACGTCCGAGGACCTGGGTTACTGATTCGGTGTTTCGCCGCGCTCCCGGGCCAGCTGCGCGAGCTTTCCGTCGTCCGGCGCCCAGATGGGATCGAGCCGGTCGGCGTTCATGGCGAAGATGTCCTCGCGGTATCGCGCGAAAAATGCCCGCGCTTCCTCGAGGTTGACCGGGTCGCCGACCACCAGCACGCCGGCCATCCCCTGGACGTTGTGGTAGAAGCAGTCGAAGAGGTAGACCCCCTCGGTCTCCAGGCTCACGGTGATGGACTGCCCCTGTGCCGCCTCCCAGGGCTCGGCGCCCGCGGGAACGAATACGGACCGGGGCTTGTGATCGAAGTGGTGCACGACGAAGGTGACGCGGTCCCCGGGCTCGACCTGCAGGAAGTCGGGTTCGAAGAACATGAACTCGTAGTCCCGGTTGTCAATGCCGTGAATCTCATGCTCCGATGCCGCCGCGGGGGAGGGGGGCAGGAGACCGGCCAGGACCAGGGCGCAGGCCAGCACCGGGATCAGGATCGGGATTCCTGCCGAGGGGATACGCTGGCGATAGCTGCGCGGAATGGATCGCTTCATGGTGAACGCGGCCACGTCGGGTTCCTGGTGTAAAGTCGATGGCGTAATGCTACAGGAACATGGCCAATTCAACCTCTTGCTCGCCCTGGGCGCCATGTTCCTGCTCGGCCTGGCCGCGGATCTCCTGGGGCGCCACAGTCCCTTGCCCCGGGTTACGCTCCTGCTGCTTGCCGGTATCGCCGTCGGGCCGTCCGGGTTCGCACTGCTGCCTGCCGACTTCGTCGAGACCTGGTTTCCCACGCTGACGCACATCGCCCTGGCCCTGGTGGGCTTTCTCCTCGGCCAGACCCTGTCCCTGAACAATCTCCGCCGGCAGGGCCGGCTGGTGCTTTTCGCGACCTTCGGTGAGACGCTCGGCGCCTTGCTGCTGGTGACCGGGGGATTGCTGCTTGTCGGGATCGACCCGGTCGTCGCCCTGCTCCTGGGCGGTATCGCGACCGCCACGGCGCCCGCCGCGACCTTTGACGTCGTCCACGAGAGCGGGATTCAGAACGAGTTCACGGAAACCCTGCTGTCGGTCGTCGCGGTGGACGACGCCCTGGCGCTGCTCTGGTTCACGCTCATGATGGCGTTCGCCGGAAGCCAGAACGGCGATTTCGGAACGGGATCCACGCTCGCGCATGGCGCGCTGGAGATTGGCGGCAGCCTGTTGCTCGGCGTCCTGCTGGGCATTCCCATGGCGTTTCTGACCGGACGCATCCGCAAGGGTGAGCCGACGCAGGCCGAGGCCATCGGTTTCGTGCTGCTGTGCGGGGGGCTTGCGCTCTCCCTCGGGTTGTCGCCGGTACTGAGCGCCATGACCATGGGCGCCGTGGTGGCGACGCTGGCGCGGCATCACAAGCGGCCTTTCCACGCCATCGAGGGCATCGAGTGGCCGTTCATGATTCTGTTCTTCATCCTGGCAGGCGCCTCGGCGCACCTGGGCGCGATGCTTTCCCTCGGGATGATCCTCGGCGTCTACATGGTGGCCCGGTGCGTCGGCAGCTACTTCGGTTGTCGGACGGGCACGATGCTGGCCGGCGCGGAGCCGAGCTATCGGCGCTACCTCGGTCTGACCCTGTTTCCCCAGGCCGGAGTCGCCATCGGCATGGCCCTGCTCGCTTCGCAGCGGTTCCCGGAGATCGGCGCAATCATCTTGCCGGTCATCCTGGCGTCGACGGTCCTCTACGAGGTCCTGGCGCCACCGGTGACCCGGTGGGCGTTGAGGCGGGCGACCACCGAGCGGCCGCGTGTGGCCTGAGCCGGGGGTTTCCGGACATCAGTTCCGGTAACGGGCTTCCCTCAGGTCCCAGTCATCCAGCCGGAAACCAGGGGCCCTGCGCTCGCTTCGGTGTTCAAGCTTACGGCGTCTGCCCATGCGCGCTTCGGCGCCGGCCTCATTCCACCAGCCCTCTTCGTCCATCTCGTTGTCGTGACGGTCCAGAGCGAAATCGTCGTCGCTCGCCAGCATGTCCGGCGAGGCCTCGAAAAAGTGCGGATCGACCTTCATGCGGTTGTGCCGCGGTTTTCTGCTCACGGGTGTCTCCTGATGAAACCCCACGGGCGCTGTTTGGCCCAGTGAATATTTCGCGGTAAAAATATCTTTATGTCAAGATAAATGTCTGGGGCGGCGGTGCGACTGCAGAGCTGCAGTGAACGCGGCGACTGCCGGGACAGGACCGATGACCGGCGGACTAGGGGCCGGAACCCGGGCCCGTCCCCGCGCCGGGCGTCTTGCGGAATGTTCGTGCCGGCGCCCACTTCATGCCCCAGGCGGCTTTCCAGGCCATGCCGGTCATGTAGTTGATTTCCCGAGCGCCCTCGCGGCTGGCCCGCTGGATGGTTTCTACGGTCAGGAGCTTGCCGAGGTTCTTGACGGTGTGATTGCTGGAGGCATAGAGCGCTGTCCAGGTATCGCCGTGCATGGCGGACAGGGACACGGCCTCCGCTGTGCCGTCCACCGCGAGGACCAGGGTCCGCAGCCAGCCCTTCTCCGCCAGCACCGATGTGACTCGCCGCAGTTCGGCCTGGCCGTCCGCGGTGGCGTAGTCGGACTCGGCGCCGAAGCGCGCGTTGACCAGGCGGATGAAGGTGTCCACCTCGTCGCTGCGGCTCCAGGCGCGCTCGGGTCGCAGCTGCTCGACCTTCCTCAGGTCGTAGAGCAAGCCCTGGCGCGTGTCGCCACCCAGGGAGCGGATGTGGTTCATGAAGTCTCGGCTGAAGTCCTCCGGGCAGAGGTAGAACCGCCGGTCGGTCTCCACGAAATGTGGCGCGTAGTCGGGGTGATCCTCCAGCAGCGCGTCCACCCAACGGCCGTCGAGATCGAAGAACACGGTGTTGTTCGGCAGGGCGTCGAAGCAGGCCGGCCAGTCCGAGTTGTCGATCCAGAGTACGCGGCTGTCCGGATAGGAGCCGCCGAACAGCTCGCCGCGCTCCAGGGACGCGTTGAACACGAGCGGTACGAGGCCGGTGGCGCGGCCTCCCGATTCCACGGCGAGGAAAAGGAACCGGCAGGCGTTCTCGTCGTGGTACGCCGCCATCAGGTCCCAGTCATCCCAGATGCGGGCGCGCGGGCTTAACGATTCCCAAAGCTCGCGGCACTCCACCGCGTCGGTGACTTCCCGGATCATTGTTCGCGTAAATAGCCCCAGTTGTGCAGACGGTCACTGTCTTCCAGCCACCGGTCGCCGATGTCCACCCGGTAGTACATGTGCGGAATGATCAGGTTGGCGACGCGCTGGTAGGCCTGCTTCTGGGCCTGCTTCATGGTCTGGCCCATCCCCACAACCACCAGGATGACTCCGGAGCTGCCGGTGATCACCCACTCGTCGTTGACCCGCTTGACGTCCTCGAAATGTATCCCTTCCTTGCCCTTCTTGAAGTGGATCACCGTGTCCTTCGACTTGACCCGAAAGGTCTCCGGATCGTTGAAGGGGAAGGGTGGCACCACGATACGAACGCCGACCTGGAAGCCGGAACGCGTCCTGAAGTCATCCCGGGTGCCGGACGCTATGCCATGGAACAGCTCACCCATGGGGGTCGTGATGCCTTCCTGCTGAATAAAGATGGTCGGATAGCCGAAGCGCGCGGTGAACTCCAGGGGATGAATGGCGCTGCCGCTCACGATGCAGTTCAGATCGATGTAGCCGACGTAGCCTTCCTCTGCCAGCTTCGGCTCGAGCTTTTTGAGCGTCTTGTTGAACAGCCGGTTTGGGCCAGACCAGAACATGGCCGTGCCCATCTCTCCGGTGGACGGCCCCAGGTTGCCCGGAAACAGCTTCTTGTGCTCGAAGTTTACGTTGATCGGGTGGCAAAAGCGCTTGCCGTTGAAAAAGGCGCCCACGGCCACTTCCACGCCCACGACGCGCTTCTGGAGCTGGAACTGGGGAATCTTGTCGCGCCAGGCCTGGTGGTAGTCCCGCAGCACCTGGAGCACGTCCGATCCGTCCTCTTCCTCGCCCACGAACAGCAGTCCCTTGGTGTTCTGGGCCTCGCCGGAGGGCTTGATGACATAGCGCGCCGGGTTGGCTTTGACGAAGGCGATGGCGTCCTCGAAGCTCTCGAAATGTCGGTAGGGGACGATGGGGATGCCGTGCTTTTTCAGTTCCTCCTGGCCGAAGGAGCGGTCGTCTTCCAGCCGGTCCGTGTACGGCGTGCCGCCCACCACGAGCTTGCCTTGCTCGCGCAGCTCTGCCGCTTCCGTGCCCATGCCGAGCACATCGTCGAACACGATGACGTCGGCCCAGTCCACGTGCTCGCGCCAGTCGTCGACCATGGGCACGAAACCGGCCCCCACCTCCTGGTCGACCGGATTCTTGACGCTGTAGCGGACCTCGTTGCCTTCCTCCTGCACCCGCCAGGCGACATCGCCGATCAGGCCGTCATAGGAGACGAAAAGAAAGTGCCGCCGGATGGGTTTTGAAGCAGGATTTTCGCTCATGCGTGATTCTCGATGCGCCGGCCGAACTGGGGCCAGGTGGTGGCGGAGTTACCGAATGTTAAGAGAATCGGTGGTGGGATGCCCGCGATTTATTCAGGGTCGGGGAGAGCCATTCAGGACATTCTTGCGCGTTGCACGACTCAAGCGACGGGTACCCAGACCAGGCGGGCCTCCGCCACCCGGACGTCGGTTTTCTCCAGGCCGATTTCCAGGGTTTCGCGGTTCGCCGCCATGGCCTCGTGCTCGGCCTGGATCTCCTGCAGGGCCGCTTCCAGTTCTTCCTCGAGTTCCCGCAGGTCCTGCTGTTTCTGGCTCAGTTTCTCCTCGGCGGTCTCCAGCCGCACCTTGGCTTTTTGCGTGGCGGCGCGCCGCGACGCGGCCTTACTGAGCGTCGTGGATCCGAAGCGACCGCTGAGCAGGCCGCCGACCAGGTCGCCGAGGCCCGAAAGCACCTCGCTCTGGGTGCGTGTGGACGCGTCCGTTTCCAGCTCCCGCACCCGGGCGTCGGCCGAGGAAATCTGGTCCCGCACCCGGTCGATTCGCGTGGCGTAGCGGCTCCTCAGTTTCGCGATCGCCTCGTCGGCGGCGGCCTCCGCAGCTGCGTTGCAGCGCGCTTTGAACGCGTCCTCGCTTTCGCCGACCCGTGAGTAGAGTTTCAGGTCGGGGCACCGCCACACCTCGATGCTGCGGTTGGCGACGAGCCAATTGCGCAGATCCGATTGCAGTGACGACCAGAACGATTTGTTCTGCAGCCTGGCATTGCCGAGCTCATAGCGGGCCCCGGCGGGCGCTTCCGCGTTGAAATCGCGGTCGTCGTGATCGACAGCGCGGACGTCCTCCACGTCGATGACACCGTCGAGGGGATAGATCACCGCTTCCCAGGTTTCCGAGTGGTTGACGTCGGCCCGGGTCTCGTCGAAGAGCATCTGCACGGTCACGGCGGCAGCCGGGGCGAACACGGTGCCGGTGGGATCGATGTCCAGTGACTCCGCCCAGGCGGCCGCCGGGTCCAGGTAACAGACCTCGATGCCCTCCGCCACCGGCGGGGCGATGGCGGCAGCTGCGTTCACGGTCTCCGAGGCAGCCGGTGATCCGGTGGTCTCCCTGGCGGTCCGGGTCGTCGAAACGTCTGTCTCCGCCGTGGATCCCGGGCCGGTGGCGTTCTGCGCCTCGATCATGGCCTTGACCGGCGCCATCAATTGCGCGACCTGGTTCCGGGTGAAGGGGCCGAAGCGGTAGCACATGGAATAGCGCCGGAAGAGAAATTCCTGGGTGGACTTCCTGGCCTGGTACATCAGAAATTCGCGTTTCCGAAGATTCGATATTCGCTCGCTCAGGTCCGGCAAGCCGCCGCGAATGCCGTCCAGCACGCGCCGCTTGTCATTTTCCGTTTGCAGGCGTCCGACGATCCAGGTGCCGGCGTTGGACATGGCCTTGTAGTCGATGTCCACGGGGTTCTGCGTGACCAGCACCAGGCCGACACCGAAGGCCCGGGCCTGCTTGAGAATGGTCAGGATGGGTTTCTTGGACGGCGGCTCCCCCGACGGCGGGACGTAACCGAAGCATTCGTCCATGTAGATCAAGGCGCCCAGTTCGCCGGTGCCGGGCCGGGAACGCATCCAGGTCACCACCTTGGACAGGAGCAGCGTGACCACGAACTGGCGCTCCGTGTCGTTCAGGTGGGCCATGTAGATCACGGCGCAGGGTGTCTTGCCCTTGCCCCCGATCAGGCGCTCGATGTCCAGGGGCTCGCCTTCCAGCCAGGCGGCCATGGAGGGTGAAGCCAGGAGCGTGTTCAGCTGGAGCGCCAGCTTCATGCGCTCCTTCTCGCCGAAGAACATTTCGAGGTCGAATACCCCGAGCTTGCGGAACGGGGGCTTCGGAATCTGGCCCACCAGCGTCGCCAGGTCGAGGTTCTTGCCCTGGCGCCACCAGGTTTCGACGATCATCGACAGGAGGATGTGCTCGGGCCCGGATACGGGGTCGGAGTCGATCCCGGCCAGGACGAGAATGGACGACACCAGGCCTTCGATTTCGTCCCGGATGGTCTCGGCGTGGGTGTCCCAGTCCAGGTCCGGGGCCTTCATGGAACCGAGTACGTTGATGCCGATACCGATGGAGGAGCCCGGGGTGTAGATGCGGAAATCCGTTTCGTCCCGGAGTCGCGCGATGCGCTCCGGCGTGATGCCGTGGGACGCGAGCTCTTCCTTGCGGTCCGCCGATTCCTTCGCGGCCAGCTCGGTAACGGTCTTGCCCTTGCGCTTCGCCTTGGCGGCGTCCATCCAGGGCTCGAGCGCCTCCGCGGAGCTGTCCGGGAAGTTCAGCATGATGTTGCCCATGTCTCCCTTCGGATCCAGGACCAGCGTCGGAATGCCATCCAGTAGCGCTTCCTCGAGCACGTTCACGCCCAGGCCGGTCTTGCCGGAGCCGGTCATGCCGAAGATCACGCCGTGCGTGGTGAGAGAACTGGCCTTGAGCATCACCGGCTCGTCGCTGACGCTGTCCCGGCCGATGTACAGCTCGCCTTTTTTCGTATCCATGGAAAAAGGCTACCACTGTTCGGTGGGCGTAGTCGTTCGTCGATTTTTAGACTATGTTTAGGAAAGGGAAGGGGGGTCTTCCTACAGCGGTCGAGCGTTATCAACGATTGCGGCCTATGCTGTGTGGTGCGTCTGCGCGGGTCGGCCGAAGAGTACGCCGGCTCGTTAACAGGATGTTCGGTTCAGGCCGGGGCGGGTTAAACAAACCGGCTGTGCCTCGCAAAATCCCGGTCGCAGTGGCTGATCGTCGGCTCGACGACACCACAGCAAGGATGCCGATCCGGACCTCCCGTTGGCCAGCCACGAGGCACAGTAGAAACAGGGGGGACAATGAGGCCAGGCCCACTCGAACGCATCCTGGCGTTGGGCCAGGAGCAATCCGACCGGCCCGCAATCCTGCAGGACGGGCAGACGCTTTCCTACGGCGAGCTCCGTGAGTCGGTGCTGCGCCTGTCGGCCGGCATTCACCGGCGTGGGTCCGAAGCCGGCGTCACGGCAGGGCATGACCCTGTGGCCGTGGCCCTGGCACCTTCTATCGACCTCGTGACCACCGTCCTGGCGGTTCTGCACTCGGGTTTTCCCTATCTTCCGTTGCCCCTGGAGACCATGCCGGCGTCTCGTCGGGAAGCCATCGTTGCCGACGGTGCGCCCTGGTTGATCCTCGCCGACAGGGCGGGCCGTGCTTTTTACGGTGAACAGGCGAACGTTCAGGGCTTGAGCGACCTGCTCGCCGATGCCCGGGCCGCAGCCATCGAAGAAGGTACCGGCCTGGCGACGGATGAACTCGGCTACGTCATCTACACCTCCGGATCCACGGGTACGCCGAAAGGCGTCGAAATGCGCTGGGGCGCCCTGGCCAATCTCGTCAGCTGGCAGGTGACCGATGCCCGGTTGGGAAAGGCAGCGCGCACGGCGATGTTGACGCCCCTGACCTTCGACGTGTCCTTCCAGGAAATCATGGGAACCCTCATGACCGGGGGCACACTCGTCGTGCTGGATCCCGAGCTGCGCCGGGACAGCGTTTCCCTCGCGCGCACGCTGCAGCGCGAGAGCGTGGAGCGCCTCTTCCTGCCCTTCGTCGCCCTGCAGGCGCTGGCCGAAGCGGCGAATTCCTTTGCCGCGGCGCCAACCGCTCTGGCTGACATCGTGACGGCCGGCGAACAGCTGAAGGTCACCCCGGAAATCGTCCAGTTCTTCGAATCGCTGCAGGGTGCCGCGCTGCACAATCACTACGGGCCTGCCGAGACCCATGTCGTAACCGTTCATTGTTTGCGGGGTGAACCCCGGCGGTGGCCCGAGCTTCCGCCCATCGGTACGCCGATCACCGGGGTCGAGGTTCTCGTCATGGATGGCCAGGGTGCGGAGGCTGCGCCCGGCGAACCGGGCGAGCTCTTTCTCGGCGGAGCCTGCCTGGCCCGGGGTTATCGCAACCTGCCGGAGGAGACACGGGCGCGATTCGTGCCGGATCCCCGTCCCGGCGCCACCGGCATTCTGTACCGCACGGGAGACCTGGGACGGCGGAGAGAAGATGGCGTCTTCGAGTGGATTGGCCGGAGCGATGACCAGGTGAAGATCCGGGGGCACCGGGTCGAGCCTGGCGAGGTCGAAAGCGTGCTGAACCGGCACGAAGGCGTGCGGCAGATCGCTGTCGTTCCCCGTCGAAGCGGGGCAAGTCACGAGCTCATCGCCTACATCCGCGGTGAAGTGCCTGGAGACGTCGCCGGGGAAGCCCACGCGCACGCCCTGGAAACATGGCGCGGCGTGTGGGACCGCACTTACGGGGAAGCGTCTCCGGAACGGGCAACGCCCCCGGACGGGGTTCCGGAGGCCGTGGCGGACCCCACCTTCGACACCTCGGGCTGGAACAGCAGCCTGACCGGGGAGCGCATACCGGATGCCCACATGCGTGAATGGGTCGATTGCACGGTGGAACGCATCCTGGCGTTCGAACCTCGCCGCGTGCTTGAGATCGGTTGTGGGTCCGGTTTGTTGCTGCACCGGGTCGCTACCCACTGCGAGCACTACACCGGCATCGACTACTCGCAGGCGGTCATCGACCAGCTGTCGAACACCCTGGATCGCCAGGGGGTCTCGGCGCAGGCGGTGAGCCTGGTATGCGCTGCGGCTCACGAGGTGGCTGACCGCATCGAAGATCCGGTCGATCTCGTCGTGCTCAATTCCGTGCTCCAGCACTTTCCTTCCCCGGCCTATCTGCTCGATGTCCTCGAGCGGGCCGTTGCCGTCACGTCGCCAGCCGGACGGATCTTCATCGGGGACGTAACACCCCGGGCCTTCCGGGAAGCGTTCTTCAGCTGGCTCGAAGCGCCGGAGGCTCCCGTTGCCGATACGGAGCGCGCAGGCGTCCGGGAACGGGTCCAGCGTCGGCTCTCGCTCGATCGGGAGCTGACCCTCGACCCGGCGTTTTTCGACCTGCTGGGCGCCGCCCTGCCTCGCGTGGCCCGCGTGGAGGTCCAGGTGAAACGGGGCCGGAGGCGCAACGAACTCACGGACTTCCGCTACGACGTTACGCTGCACCTCGACGCCGGGGATCCTGTTGCCGTGAGCGAGGACATGACCTGGTCCGCGCTCGACGAGGCCAGCCGCACTCCCGAGGGCCTGATCAGGCTGGTTCGGTCCGGTGCGAGGATTGGGGGCGTGCCGAACGAGCGTACACGAACGCCCTGGCAGCGTGCCGACGAGCTGGCCGGCATCACGGGCGAAGCAGATCAACAGGCTGTCGATCCGAATGAACTGTTCGACGCCGCCGACCGGCTCGGCATCCCCCTGGCGCTTCGTCCGGAGACCGGATCCCGCACCCTGACCGTCGCGCCCGCGGGCGCCGGAATCCCCGACACCATAACGGGTCATGGCGGAGAGGACCGCCCGGCGCTGCTCCGGCGTCTTGCCGTCCATGCGAGCAACCCCCTTCGGGACCGGGTGGCCCGGGTTCTGGTGCCGCAGCTGCGGGCATTCGCGGAGCAGGAGTTGCCGGAGTACATGCGTCCGGCGACCTACGTACTCCTCGATGCCTTCCCTCGAACCTCCTCCGGGAAGATCGACCGACGACAACTGCCGGCCCCCGGTCATCGTCGTCCCGAGTTGGCGACGTCCTATGCCGCGCCCCGTACGCAATTGGAGAATACCCTGGCGGGCATCTGGGGTGACGTGCTCGCGCTCGAGCGCATCGGTATCGATGACAGCTTCTTTGAGCTGGGCGGCAACTCCATCGGCGTGGTCACCGTTGCGGCCCGACTGACCGGCGAACTCGGTCGCGAGGTGCCGATTCCCATGCTCTTCGAGCACCCTACCGTGCGCACGCTCGCCGCGCGCCTGGAAGCCCCGGTGACAGCGCCTTCATCGATGGAGCGCGGGGCCCGGGGGGCGCGCACCCGGGCTGCCTATCGTCACCGTCGAAACCGGAGGGTCGCTCGTGGATAGTGCCGAGGAACGATTCGCGGTCGCGGTGATCGGTATGGACGGGCGCTTTCCCGGCGCCTCCAGCATCGAGGCCTATTGGGACAACCTGTGCGCCGGCCGGGAGTCGATCACGCGCTTTCGGGACGACCAGCTCGATCACTCGATCTCCGAGGCGCTGCGCGCCGACCGCGCCTACGTTCCGGCCCGCGGGGTGCTCGAGGACGCGCTGGCCTTCGATGCGGGCTTCTTCGGGATCACGCCGAGGGAAGCCGAGCTCATGGATCCCCAGCAGCGCGTGTTCCTGGAGCTGTGCTGGAGTACGCTGGAACGCGCCGGCTACGACCCCGCGCGCGTCGACGGTTCCGTGGGTGTTTATGCCGGGATGGCGAACAACACCTACTATCCGACCAGCGTTCTGGCCCATCCGGAAAAGGTGCAACGCTTCGGCGAGTTTCAGACCATGCTGGCGAACGAGAAAGACTTTCTCGCCACGCGCGTGTCGCACAAGCTCGACCTGCACGGACCGAGCATCTCCCTCTACACGGGGTGCTCCACGTCCCTCGTGGCCGTGGCCCAGGCGTTTCACGCCCTGCTGAGTTATCAGACCGACATGGCGCTGGCCGGGGGCATCTGCGTCACCATGCCCCAGAACACGGGTTATCTTCATCGGCCCGAGGGGATCGAGTCCGCGGACGGACACTGCCGGCCCTTCGATGCCGGGGCCACGGGCACCGTGTTCAGCAACGGTGCCGGCGTGGTCCTGCTGAAACGCCTGGACGACGCGCTGCGTGACGGCGACTCCATTCACGCGGTGCTGGTCGGCGCCGCCCTCAACAACGACGGTGCGGACAAGGTCGGATTCGCCGCGCCCTCCGTCGCCGGCCAGGCTGAAGTGATCGCGGACGCCCTCGCCCAGGGTGACGTGGATCCGGCCAGCGTCGGTTTCATCGAGGCGCACGGTACGGCGACGGCGCTCGGAGACCCGGTGGAGGTCGAGGGTCTTCGCCAGGCGTTCCGCTACCCGCAATCCGGCCAGGGATTCTGTGCGCTCGGTTCGGTCAAGGGTAATTTCGGTCATCTGCTGGCGGCAGCCGGGGTGACCGGGCTGATCAAGGCGGTGCTCGCGGTCAAGCATGGTGTGGTGCCACCAACCGTGAATTTCGACACGCCGAACCCGGGGATCGAACTGGAGCGAAGTCCGTTTTTCATCAACGTCGAGCCGGTGCCGTTTCCCGACCGGGGCGGGCCGCGGCGAGCCGGGGTGAGCTCCTTCGGCATCGGCGGGACCAATGCCCATGTCGTCATCGAGCAGGCGCCGGAAACCGCACCCGCACGGACGAATGACCACCCTGAATTGCTCCTGGTTTCCGGACGAAGCGAGATGACGCTGTCTAAATCCGTGTCTCGCCTGGCTGACTGCCTGGAGGCAAACCCGGACCTGCCCCTGGATTCCGTGGCCTTCACGCTACAGGTCGGCCGGCGGGCGTTTCCCCATCGGAGCTTCGTGGTGGTGGAAAACACCGCATCGGCGCCCCGGGCGCTCCGGAAACCCGACCCCAACCGGGCGGGGACCGCCCACCAGGCGGGGGAGAGCCCCCGCGTCCTGTTCCTGTTTCCCGGCATGGGTTCGCAGTACGACGGGATGGGGGCGGCCTGCTACGCAAATGACGCGACCTACCGGTCGGTCTATGACCAGTGCGCCCGCCACCTGGCGAATTCCGGGCTGGCGGAGCTTCAGCGCGAGATGCCCCGTTCGGACAGTCTTCCGCGCCGCGCGGAAGCGTGCGCCAACGCGCCAGCACCCCCACGGCTGGGGCTGGGCGGTGTCGATACGGAGGTGCTGACGCTGTTCGTGTCCAGCTACGCGCTCGCCCGCACGTGGATCGAGTGGGGCGTGCGGCCGAGCGCCTTGCTCGGCCACAGCCTCGGGGATCTCGTGGCGGCGTGCGTCGCGGAAGTCCTGCGTCCGGAGGATGCGCTGACGTACCTGGTCCGGATGGCCGAAGTGGCGGAGGCCGCTCCCGAAGGCCGCATGCTCGCCGTGCGCCTCGAGCGGGCCCGCCTCGAAGCTTACGTCGAGGGCATGGAGACGGTGTGCGTCGCTGCGGACAATTCACCAACCCTGTCCCTCGCCTCGGGCGCGCGGGCAGAGATCGAGACGCTCGTGGCGCGCCTGGCATCGGACGGGGTGCCCCATCGCCAGCTGCCGGGTCGCCGAGCTTTTCATTCTCCGGCCTTCGATGCTGCCAGCGACGAACTCTGGGACGTGGCCGCCGGGCTGAAGCTGGGCCGTCCCAGGATTCCCTGGTACTCCTCGATCACCGGTCGATTGATCGATACGCACACAGCCTCGGACCCGTCCTATTGGGCGCGCCATCCCCGTTCGACGGTGCGGTTTCGCCAGGCGGTGGCCGCGGCCCTGAAGGGCGGCGCGACCCTGGCGCTGGAATCGGGACCGGGCTCCACCCTGGGCGTGTGCGTGCGCCAGGTGGCCGGCCGGGAAGGGCCGACGGTCGTGCACACGTTGCCGGACGAGGCGACGACTTTGCCGTCGGAGTGGTCGAGCGTGCTGTCGGCGGCGGGTCATTGCTGGCTGGCCGGTTGCGACATCGATTGGACGAAGCTGCACGCGACAACGCCGCGCCGTGCCTGTTTGCCGACCTATCCCTTCGAACGCGTGACGCACGGGCTGCCCACCCGGCCCGCGATCGAGCGCAAGAACCCGGCCCTGGAGGTCTGAAGGAATGAAACGAGTCGAGAACGACATCGCGATCATCGGCATGGCCGGACGGTTTCCCGGGGCACGCGACCTGGAGACGTTCTGGGAGAACCTGCGCGCGGGACGGGATTCGATCAGCCGCTTCAGCCGAGAGGAATTGCTGGCCAGCGACTATGCACTGGAGGAAGTGCTGGAAGATCCCGGATTCGTGCCGGCCCGGGGCGTGCTCGAGGATATCGACCTGTTCGATGCGGGTTTCTTCGGCTTTCGTCCGCGCGAAGCGGCTTCGCTGGACCCGCAGCAGCGCCTATGGTTCGAATGCGCCTGGGAAGCGCTCGAGCACGCCGGCATCGCACCGGCCAAGACGGCGCAACGCATCGGAGTCTTCGCCGGCGGTGGCTATCTCAACACCTACCTGATGCTCAATCTCTGCCAGGACCGGGACGCGGTGGAACGCCTCGTGCGACTGCGGTCCGTGGACGCCTTCCAGAACATCATCAATAACGACAAGGACTTCCTCCCCACCCGGACTTCCCACCTATTCGGACTGACCGGGCCGAGCGTGAACGTGCAAACCGCGTGTTCCACCTCTCTCGTGTCCGTGGTCATGGCGGCGCAGTCCCTCGTGCTGGGAGAATCCGACGTCTGCCTGGCCGGTGGCATATCGATCCAGCTTCCCCAGGTTCGCGGTTACCTCGCCCAGGAGGGGGGCATGGATTCCTTCGACGGTGTGCTGCGGCCGTTCGATGCCCGGGCCAACGGCACCGTGTTCGGCAACGGCGTGGGCGTGGTGGTCCTCAAACGCCTCGCGGACGCCGAGCGTGACGGTGACCGGGTGCTGGCGGTGCTCAAGGGCTACGCGCTGAACAACGACGGTTCCCGGCGCGCCAGTTACGTGGCGCCTTCTCCCGAGGGTCAGATGGACGTCATTCGCCGCGCCCTGGCCATGGCCGGGGGCGATGCCGGCGGGCTGTCCTACGTGGAAGCGCACGGCACGGGGACGTCCACCGGCGATCCGATCGAAGTCAACGCGCTCAGTACCGTATTCGCCGAGTCGGCAGACCGACGCGGCTATTGTGGGATCGGCTCCGTCAAGGGCAACGTGGGGCACCTCGACTCCGCCGCCGGCGTCGTGGGGTTGATCAAGGTGCTCCTGGCGCTGGAGCACGAGGAGCTGCCCCCGAGCATTCACTTTGACGAACCCAACCCGAAGATCGATTTCGAGAATTCACCCTTCTACGTCGTGCGGGAAAACACCCGCTGGACCGGGCACGATGCGCCGCGTCGCGCCGCGATTTCCTCCTTCGGGGTGGGCGGCACGAATGCCCACGTCGTGCTCGAGGAAGCCCCGGTCGCCCCGGCGAAGGGAGACGCGCAGGATCCGCCCTGGCACCTGCTCGCGCTGTCGGCGAGGTCCGAGGCCGCGCTCGAGGCCCGGTGTGCGGATCTCGCCGCTTACCTGGCGTCGCGAAAGCCTCCGCTCGGCGCCGTGGCTTCCACCCTGATGAACCGGCGGGAGGACATGCCCTATCGCCGGTTCCTGGTTGCCGAGCACGTCGACGACGCGCACGCCGCGCTGGCGTCGGATGACGCCCGGCGGCTCATTTCCGGCGTGCGCCGGACCGGCACCGACAGCGTGCCTGCGGAGGTGGTGTTCCTGTTTCCCGGGCAGGGGGCCCAGGCGCCGGGGATGGGGCAGGGCCTGTTCGAAACGGAACCGGTTTTTCGCGATACGTTCCTGGCCTGTTCCGAAGGTTTCGAGCCGCTCATCGGGGTCTCCCTGCGGGAGCTGCTCTACCCCGCCCATGGTCAGGCCGATGAGGACGCGGAGGAAGCCCTGAAGCAGACGCGCCTGGCCCAGCCGGCGATGTTTTCCGTCGAGTTGGCCCTGGCCAGGCTCTGGGAACACTGGGGCTTGCGTCCCGCAGCCATGATGGGACACAGCCTGGGCGATTTCACGGCCGCCTGCCTCGCCGGCGTGTTCTCGCTGGAGGGGGCCATCGCCGCCATCGCTGCCCGAAGCCGACTGATGCAGGAGTGCCGGCCCGGTGCGATGCTCGCCGTGCAACAACCCCTCGAGGCAGTCGAAGAACTCCTGGCTGGGCAGGAGGCGGTCGCCCTGGCTGCGGTGAACGGACCGACCAGCTGCGTCGTGGCCGGCGACTTCGAGGCTGTCGAAAACTTCGCGGATCGCTGTGCCGGTCAGGACATCGAATCGACGCGCCTGAGGACCTCGCACGCATTCCATTCGGAAATGATGCGTCCCGCGGCGGAGCGATTCCGCGAAGCACTATCGGACATCGACCTGGCGGCACCCGAAATCGCCATGGTGTCCTCGCGCACGGGCCGGTTCCTGACCGCCGAAGAAGCCGTCAGCCCCGATTTCTGGGCGCGGCAGATTCTGGACCCGGTCCGATTCCACGACGGCGTGAAAATGCTCAGCGAGACAGCGGGCCGCGTGTTCCTGGAAGTCGGGCCGGGGACCACCCTGTCGTCCCTGGCGCGGCAGGCCGGAGCCAGCAAGTCCGGTGTGGTCATTTCCTCCCTGGGGCATGCGAAGGATCAGCGGCCAGACCGGGCCGCGGTGCTCGAGGCCGCCGGACGACTCTGGCTCGCCGATGCCCTGCCGCAGCCCTCACCGCTGTTTACGCCGGATTTGCCGGCACTGCCGCTGCCGACCTATCCCTTCCAGCGGACCCGGCACTGGGTCGACGCCCCGCGTTCCACGGCCGGGGCACCCGGACCTTCTACAACGCTTCCTGAACCTGTTGCCGCGCCCGATGCAGGAGCGGCTCAACCCACGACATCAACGGATAACGCCATGTCCACGTCCAAGCCCGAAGCACCTTCCCGCCTTCCCCGGATTCGTTCCGCCCTCGCAGACGTTTTCGAGGAGTACTCGGGGCTCGACGTGGCGGGCGAAGGCCCGGAGATGACCTTTCTCGAAATGGGGTTCGACTCCCTGTTTCTGACCCAGATCGCAACGGCTTTGCAGAATCAGTTCGGCGTGCGCATGAAGTTTCGCCGCATGCTCGAGGATCTGTGCACGCTCGATCGCCTCACCGAGTTCTTCGACGAATCGCTGCCGCCGGAGGAATTCGCCGAGGCGAGGAATGCGGCGGAAGCAGCCACGGCGCCGGCCCCGGACCAGGCAGCGCCACCCCAACCGGAAAGCGCGACCACGCCGACGCAGGCGGCAGCTGCTTCCGTGCCTCCGGCCTTGCCGGCGATGACGGTTCCCGTCGGAGCCGGCGCCGTGGCTGGCGACATGGCTCAATCCATCGTGCAGCAGCAGCTGGCGATCATGCAGCAGCAGATCGCGCTCCTGACCGGCGCCGCGAGCGTCGCTCCGGCGCAAACCGCGCAAGCGGCTTCCGCTGCAGCGCCGGATTCCGCCCAGCAGCCTCCACAGGTTGCCGCCGAGCCTCCCGGGGCCGGCGTCCCGGAAGCTGGACCATCCGGGCCGGAGGGCGAGGCGAAAGCCCCGCCAAAACCGCAGGCCTTCGGGGCACAGGCTCGTATCAGCACGGAGCACGATGATGAATTCACGCCCCGGCAGCGTGCGTGCTTCGATGCCTTTCTCGAGCGCTACGTCGAGAAGACGGGTAAATCGAAAGCCTTCACCCAGGAGCACCGCAAGGTGATGTCGGACCCACGCGTCGTCACCGGCTTTCGCCCCCTGTGGAAGGAACTGGTCTATCCGATCGTCGTGGACCGGTCCAAAGGATCAAGGCTCTGGGATCTGGACGGCAACGAGTACGTGGATCTCACCTGTGGCTTCGGGTCGAATTTCCTGGGCAATCAGCCTGATTTTCTCGCGGACGCAATCCGCAAACAGATCGACCTCGGTTACGAAGTCGGTCCCCAGCATCCGCTGACCGCCGACGTCGCTCGGCTCATTTCCGAGCTTACCGGCATGGAACGTGTGGCGTTCTGCAACACCGGGTCCGAAGCGGTCATGGGCGCCATGCGCGCCGCGCGCACGATCACGGGTCGGAGCCTCGTGGCGATCTTCAGCAATTCCTACCACGGCATTTTCGACGAGGTCATCGTCCGTGGCACGAAAACCCTGAGGTCGATCGCCGCGGCGCCGGGGATTCTCGCCTCGGCGGTGGAGAACGTCCTCGTTCTCGAATACGGAGCTCCCGAGACGCTCGAGATCCTGAAAGAACGCGGTCACGAGCTCGCGGCCATCATGGCGGAGCCGGTCCAGAGCCGGAACCCCAAGCTCCAGCCCCGAGAATTTCTCAAGGCGCTTCGCACCATTGCCGACGACTGCGGCGCGGCCCTGATCTTCGACGAGGTCATCACGGGTTTTCGCATTTCTCCCGGGGGCGCGCAGGAGTACTTCGGCGTGCGGGCGGATCTCGCCACCTACGGCAAGATCATCGGGGGTGGGCTGCCTTTCGCCGCCATCGCGGGCGGATCGCGGTTCATGGACGCGCTCGACGGCGGTCACTGGGCCTTTGGTGACGACTCCTATCCCGAGGTCGGCGTCACCTACTTTGCCGGTACCTTCGTGAGGCATCCGCTCGCCCTCGCCGCGGCCAGGGCCTCCCTGGAACACCTCAAGGCCGAGGGCCCGGCACTGCAACGTGATCTCAACGAACGCACCACGGCGTTCGTCGAGGGACTTCGAGACCTGTTCGCGCGCACCGGCGCACCGATCACCATCGACCAGTTTGGCTCCCTCTGCAGACTGACGGTGTCGGAGGACGAGCCCTTCGGATCCCTTCTGTACTACTGGCTGCGAGACCATGGCGTGCACATCTGGGAAGGCTTTGGAACGTTCCTGACGACCGCCCACAGCGACGAGGACGTGCGCCACCTGCACGAGGCGTTCGAGGCGAGCATTCGGGAACTGCAGGCCGGCGACCTGCTTTCCGGTCACGCGGAATCCGGAACGGACAGCGCCATCCAGCCGGGCGAGGTCGCCGGCGATCCCGGTGCGGACGCCGGGAGCGGCCGCATACCGATGACCGATGCCCAGCAGGAAATCTGGCTCGCTTCGCAGATGGAGCCGGCCGCGTCCTGCGCTTACAACGAGAGCTTCACGTTGCAGCTCGACGGCGACCTGGACGTGCAGGCCTTCCGGGACGCGGTCGAGTGGGTGTCATCCCGGCACGATGCACTCCGGTTGCGCTTCGACTCGGAGGGCGGATACCAGTACCTGGTGCCCTTCGAAGCGCCCGAACTGCCGGTCCACGACTGGCGGCAGAAAACCGGGGAAGACGCCCGGAAGGCGCTGGATGCGGTGCTCGAACACGAGGCCACGGAGCCTTTTGACCTGGAATCCGGCCCGCTCATTCGGGACGCCCTCTACCGGCTGGAGGATACGCGGTGCGTCTTCGTGTCCACGGCGCATCACATCGTTTTCGACGGGTGGTCGGCGGGCGTGTACCTCGACGAGATCGGCTATGCCTATTCGCGCCTGCGGGCCGGTGAAAAGCCCGATCGCCCTCCGGTTCCCGGCTTTGTCGATTACGTTCGGAACGAAGCCCGGGAGATCCGCTCGGAAAACGGGAAGCGGGCGCTCAGGTACTGGAAGGAGGTCTACCAGGATCCGCCGCCCCCGCTCGAACTCCCCCTGGTCCGGGAACGGCCGGACTGGCGTACCTTCGAGGCGCGGTCGCTGCACTGGGCCTTCAAAGACGAAACCTACCAGGCTGCCCGGCGGGCGGCGGCTCGAAGCAACACGACCCTGTACAGCCTGTTGTTCACGACGTTCGGCGCCTACCTCGGACGCCTGACGGGTCAGGACGACCTGGTCATCGGCATTCCGACGGCAGGCCAGGCCATCTCGGGCGAATATTCCCTGATCGGCCATTGCGTGAACATTCTGCCGGTTCGGGTGAGGGTGGAACGCGAGCGTAAATTTGACGAGATGCTGGCCGACACCGCCCGCCTGATTCTCGATGCGCAGGAGCATCAGCCGGCGACGCTCGGGTCGATCCTTCGCCATGCCCCGATCCAGCGGCTGCCGGGCAGGCCGCCGCTGGTGGAAGTGGTGTTCAACCTCAACCGGAAGCTGCCGGAGGAGAGCTTCGAAGGTCTGAACACCCGGATCCGGGAGGTCCAGAAGCGGTCCCTGATCTGGGACATGTTCCTCAACTGTTCCGAGGAAGAGGGCAGGCTGACGACGGACTTCGACTACAACGCCGACCTCTTCGACGAGGCGTCGATCCGGCGTTTTCTCGAGGGATTCGAGCACTTGCTGGCGGCCGTGTCGGCGAAGGTGGCCCAACCGGTCGGAACGCTCCCGGTCATGACCGGGGAGGCTGAAGCGGCCGTGCTGGCCTTCGGACGCGGGGCGGAGCTTCCCGTGGAGCCCGGGACGGTTCTCGAGCGTTTTCGCGCCCAGGTCGCCGAGCGCCCGGACAGTCCCGCGGTGCGCCACCAGCAGTCAGAGCTCACCTATGCCGAGCTGGACCGCGCGTCCGATGCGGTGGCGTCGAGCCTGCATGCCGCGATCGGAGACACGGAGAGTCAGCCCGTCGTGGGCATCTGCATGCCCCGCTCCGAGCAGCTCCTGGTAGCGATCCTGGGCGCCTGGAAAGCGGGTTGTGCTTACCTGCCCCTCGATCCGGGTTTTCCCCATAGCCGTCTTTCCTACATGGCCGAAGACGCCGGCGCCGCCTTGCTCATGGTGGACGGCGAGGCGCCCCTGAATTTCAACGGTCCCGTGATTTCCATGGATACGCTGCTGTCCGCGGAAGACGCCCGGCCGCCGACGCCGGCCCTCGCCGGCGAGCTGGCCTACGTCATCTATACATCAGGCTCCACGGGCAAGCCCAAGGGCGTGTGTATCGGCCACGACCAGGTCGCCAATCTTCTGCAGAGCATGGCCAGGGAGCCAGGGCTCGAAGCGAAAGACGTGCTGCTGGCGGTGACGACCCTCTCCTTCGATATCTCCGTGCTGGAGTTGCTGCTTCCGATCACGGTCGGCGCCATCGTCCACGTGGCCGGGCAGGAGGAGGCGAGCCACGCGCAAGTGCTCATGGATCTGCTCGAAACCAGCGGCGCCACGGTGCTCCAGGCCACGCCATCGACCTGGCGCATGCTGATCGACGCCGACTGGACGGGCAAGCCGAATCTCAAGGCCCTTTGCGGTGGTGAAGCTTTGCCCCGAAACCTGGTCGAATCCCTGCTTCCCCGGGTGTCCAGTCTCTGGAACCTGTACGGACCGACGGAAACCACCGTGTGGTCCAGCGTCGATCGCGTTCTCGATGCCGATGGGCCGATCACGGTGGGGCGGCCCATCGACAACACGTTCATGGCGATCCTGGACGAGCACGGTGCGCCGGTGCCGATCGGCGTGGTGGGGGAGCTCACGATCGGCGGTGCCGGAGTGGCTGCGGGCTATCTCGGGCTCGATGACCTGACCCGGGAACGGTTTCCGGATAATCCCTTCAGCGACACGCCGGGTGCGCGCATGTACCGCACCGGAGATCTCGCGCGTTTCCTGCCGGATGGCCGCATTGAGCACATGGGCCGTGCGGACAACCAGGTCAAGGTCCGTGGCTTCCGGATCGAACTGGCTGAAATCGAGTCCTGCCTCGACCAGCTGCCGGGGGTCGATCAATCCCTGGTCAAGGTCTTTGAGCCTGCCCCGGGAGATCAGCGCCTGGTGGCGTATCTCGTGGGTAGCTCGGAGCAGGGTCCGAACAGTATCGCGCTCCGCAAGGCGTTGCGGAAGCGCCTGCCGGATTACATGATTCCCCAGCACTTTCAGCAGCTCGATGCGCTGCCTCTGACGCCCAACGGCAAGATCGATCGCCGGGCGCTGCCGGAGCCGGAGGCCTTCGTGGGCACGGGTCAGGCATTCGTGGCGCCTGCCACCGAGACGGAGCAGGCAATCGCGGCGATCTGGTCCGAGCTCATCGGTGTCGAGCAGGTCGGTCGCGAGGACAACTTCTTCGAACTCGGGGGGCACTCGCTCCTGGCCATGCGGGCCATTCGGCAGATGGTGGACGTGGTCGGGATCCGGGTTCCGCCACAGCACCTGATCATGGACTCGCTGAAGGAGATCGCCCAGGCGGTCGAGTCGAGAGGTGCTGCCTGACCCATGGAGCTCCAGGGCAGCCTGACCATCAACGGCAAGAAGTACGAGAAGGGCGACACCATCGCCTGGTACAAGATCTACCCGTTCTTCCTCCTGCACATGGGGGCGTTCGGGTTCTCAGGCTTCTTCATGGCCTACGCGGACGATGGTCCCCCGCTGTTTTTCCTGTACCTCCACGGGGGTTTCGCCTGCCTGATCTACCTGATCTTTTACGTCGCCATCTTTGGTGTCGACCGGGTGCGTTGGATGTTCATCAACGCCTTCCTCGGGCTGTTTGGCATCTATGCGCAGATCGACTGGATCCTGTCCTGGTTCGGCAAGCAGGCGAGCGACTATTCCTGGGCCGTGCATTTCATTCCCTTTTTCTACTACGTGCTCTACACCTTCCTGCTGCACCAGATGGTGCTGGACATCTTTCAGGCGCGCAGTGATCCGCAGCGCCGCCGCCGCGTGGACCTGGGGTACATCCTCGTTTCGCTGGTGGTTTACGGCGCCATCTGGCTGGGTCGTAGCTGAACCGGTGTTGCCGGGGCTGATGACATGAGCCTGCTCGCCATCACGGGAAGTGTCATCGGCGGTATCGGCCTGCTGCTGTTCGGCATGGCCTTGATGACCGACGGGCTCAAGCTCGCGGCCGGCAAGGCGTTGCGCAACATTCTCTCCACCTGGACCCACACCCGGGCCCATGCCCTGGCGGCCGGTGCGCTCATCACCGGCATGGTGCAGTCTTCCAGCGCGGTGACCGTCGCCACCATCGGCTTTGCGAATGCGGGCCTGCTGACGCTGCCCGGTGCCCTGTGGTTGGTTTACGGCAGCAATGTCGGCACCACCATGACCGGCTGGATCGTGGCGCTCATCGGATTCAAGCTGAAGGTCGAGGCGTTCGCCCTGCCGCTCGTGGGGATCGGCGTCATGCTCCGGCTGACCGGGGAGGGCACGCGGCGCGCCTACATCGGGCAATCCATCATCGGCTTCGGTCTCCTGTTCCTTGGTATCGGGGTGCTCGCGGACACGTTCACGGACCTGGGTGAAAGCTTCAAACTGCCGGTCATCACGGAGCCCTGGATCTGGTCGGTCCTCGTTTACATCGCCGTGGGCATGTTACTCACGACGCTCATGCAATCCTCGAGCGCGGCGCTGGTCATCGCCCTCAGCGCCGCCGAGAGTGGGCTCATCCCGCTCAATACGGCGGCCATGGTCGTGATCGGGGCGAATCTCGGTACGACCACGACGGCGATTCTCTCGGTCTGGGGCGCCACGCCGACGGCCAAGCGCGTTGCGCTGGGCCACGTGATTTTCAACCTGGTGACCGCTACGGTCGCCATCGCGATCCTCACGCCCCTGCTCGCCACCGTGGCCGCCATCCGGGAGTTTCTTGCCCTGGAGCCCTCCCCCGCGGTCACGCTGGCCCTGTTCCACACCGTCTTCAACGTGCTCGGTGTCGCGCTGATGTGGCCCCTGTCCGGCCACGTCACGCGGTTTCTGGCGAAACGATTCCAGACGGAAGAAGAGCAGGAGTCGCGCCCGCGCTTCCTCGACCGGAACGTGCTGGCGCTTCCGCACATCGCGGTGCAGGCCCTGTCCCGGGAAGTGGGCCGAATCCGCGGGATGGCCGTCCACGAGCTTCGCAACAGCCTGGCCCGGCTGCCCACGCGTCGGCGCCAGGACCTCCACACGTTGGCCAAGCGCCTGTCGAATGCGGTCGGTGACTACACCGCGGAATTGAACCGCACGGCGCTGCCGCTGGACATCACGCGTCTGTTGCCGGACCTGCTCTACGGCACGCAGCAGTTGAGCGTTGTTCTCGAATCCGTCAGCGAACTGAACGCCCTCCGGGACAATCTCTCCAGCGAGGATCCGGCGGTTCAGTCCGCCCTGGACGGGTACATCCTGGCGGCGGAAGAGGTGCTGGACAGCCTGCAAGCCGAAAAAGGAGACCTGCAGGTCACCAGACCCATTCCTGTGCCCATTCCCGGCCCCATTCCCGGGCCGGGTCCGGGGTCGATCTCCGAGCCCATCGAGGCAGTCAGGGATGCGGAGGACATGGCGATCGAGCAGGAGAGCGCCTGGGGTGGACTCGAGGCGCGCTACACCACGCTCAGGGAGGTGGCCCTGGTCGCGGCTGCCGAGGGGCGGCTCAGTGCCTCGGATATGACCAAGGTCCTGCGCTACGCCACCTTGCTGCGTCGCATGCTCAAGCAAACGCGGCGGGCCAGCGATCGCATCGTTTCGGTGCAGTCCTCCCTGGTGGAGGGTACGGATCCCGGGAACGCCGAAGCGTCAAAAAGCGGATCGGAATCGGCTTCCGAGCTTCTCGACTGATCCAAATCACCCCGTTTTCAACTGGTCCAGCATAGATTCCCCCTACAAGCCGAAGGCAGGAGAAGAGCATGGCGACCCGCCCCGAAGAGGCGCAGGCGAGAAAACAGGCGGCCGCGCAGGGCTGGGGTCAACTCGCCGGCGAGCAGGAGGAGGTCGAGGCGTGCAAATCGGCCAGCGAGGATCCGGGCGCTTTTCATGGCGACATCGCCTCCGCGGAGCTTCACTGGTTCGCAGATGGCGCCTGGGTGCGTCGCGACCCGGTCACAGACAACTGGGGCGGATTCGACGCCAGCACCGGAGAGGCATTCCAGGAGCGCGCCAGGCCGTCCGCCTGGCGACCCTGGACCACTGCCTTCGATGACAGCGACGCGCCGTTCTACCGCTGGTTCCGCGGGGCGCAGACCAACGCGTGCTTCAACGAGATCGACCGACACGTGCTCGGCGGGCGTGGCGCCCACGAAGCGTTTCGTTTCGAAGGAGACCGCTGGGATCCGTCACGCAACGACGACCGCGGGGGGCCCGTGGTCGAGCGACTCATACCCTATCGCGAATTGCTCCTCGAGACGGTACTGCGCGCCGAGGTGCTCGCGAACCTGGGTCTCGAGGCCGGTGACCGGGTGGCCTTCAACCTGCCGAGCATTCCGGAACAGCTGTTCTACACGGAGGCCGCCAAGCGCCTCGGCCTGATCTACACCCCGGTGTTTGGTGGATTCTCCGCCAAGACCCTGTCGGACCGCATCCACGATGCCGGTGCCCGGGTGGTCGTCACCGCCGACGGTGGCTACCGCAATGCCGAAACCGTGCCGTACAAGGCCATTTACACCGATCCGGCACTGGACAACTTCGTGCCGCTGCCGGCCGCGCTGGCTGCGTTCCGGGACGTGCTCGAAGAACTCGAGCCGGAGTTCGCGCTCGGTGAACGGGCCGAGCGGCTGTTTGAGCGCACGCAGGCTGCCCTGGCCGGGGAAATCACCCTGGAACGCAGCGACCTCATGCGGGAACTGGGCCGCGCCCTTGCGGAAGAAGCCGATCTGCCGCCGGATCGGGCCGCCACCATTCGCACCACGGTCGCACGACGCCTGGCCGAGGCGGGGCACGCCGTGGAGCACGTTATCGTGGTGCGCTATACGGGGCAGGAAGTGGTTGAGCAACCCCGGGACCGCTGGTCGCACGAGCTGCTCGAGGCCGCCACCGGCCGCGTACTCGATCGGGCGCGGGAGGCCGGTTTTGACGTTGCGGATCGCGATGCCCTGCTGGCTCTTGACGACCAGGATCTGTGGCGCGCGCTGTGCGCCAGTCATCCGGCGCGCCCGGTGCCCGCGGACTTTCCCCTGTTCATCATTTACACCTCCGGCTCCACGGGCAAGCCCAAGGGCGTGGTGCACACCCACGGGGGCTGGCTGGCCGGTGTCACCCACACCCTGCGCACCGTGTTCGGCGCGACACCCGATGACCGGCTGTACGTCATCGCCGACCCGGGCTGGATCACCGGCCAGTCCTACCTGATCGCCGCGCCCCTGTCCCTCGGCATCACGTCCATCGTGGTCGAAGGTTCACCCCTGTTTCCGCATGCCGGACGTTTTTCTTCCATCATCGAGCGGCACGGTGCGACCCTGTTCAAAGCGGGCTCGACTTTTCTGAAGGCCGTCATGACCGACCCGGCGAGTACGGAGGACATGGCGAGCTACGACATGAGCGGCCTGAAGGCGGCGACGTTCTGTGCCGAGCCTGTGTCACCGGCGGTCCAGCAGTTCGCCATGGACCGGGTCTGTCCCCATTACATCAACTCATACTGGGCCACGGAGCACGGCGGCATCGTGTTCACCTGTCCCTGGGGCGGCTACAAGCCCCTGGCGGCGGATGCCAAGACCTGGCCGCTGCCCTGGATCGAGGCCGAGGTGCGTATCGCCGAAGCGGACGACGACAGCGGCACCGCGACATCCTGGCGTCGCGCCGCCGAGGGCGAGAAGGGCGAGCTGGTGATTACCCGGCCCTATCCCTACCTGGCGCGCACCATCTGGGGAGATGCCGGTCGTCTCGGCACGGACGAGTGGCGCGGCGATTTCGAGCGCTTCCGCGCCGTCTATTTCGACCGCTGGAGCGACGGCCTGGCCTACACCCAGGGCGACTACGCGCGCCAGCACGCGGACGGTTCCTTTACGCTCCACGGCCGTTCCGACGACGTGATCAACGTGTCCGGTCACCGTATCGGCACGGAGGAAATCGAGGGCGCCATTTTGCGCGACAAGGTGCTGCTGCCCGACTCCCCCCTGGGCAATGCCGTGGTCGTGGGCGCGCCCCACGACGAGAAGGGCGAGACACCGGTGGCGTTCCTGATCCCGTCGCCCGGCGCCCGCCTGAAGGACGAAGACCTGGATCGCTTCAAGGGCCTGGTCCGAAGCGAGAAGGGAGTCACCGCCGTACCCTCCGATTTCCTGGTGGTTTCCGCCTTCCCGGAAACGCGGTCGGGCAAGTACATGCGCCGCACGCTGCGCGCGATCCTCCTGGACGAGCCGCTGGGTGACCTGTCGACCCTGCGCAACCCGGAAGTCATCGACGAGATCAGCGAGACGGTCGCGGCCTGGCGGGCCTTCGGCCGCCTGGGTGACGCGCGGGAGATCGTGCAGAATCATCGCTACCTGCGCCTCGAGAACCACCCCATCGGCGACGGCAAGACGGTGGCGCTGCTGACCGTGGATTCCCCACCGGTCAACTCCCTGAACGAACGCTCCCTGGACGAGCTGCACACCGTGCTCCAGCACGTGGCCAACAAGCCGGAGACTGCGGCGCTCGTGGTGACCGGGGCACGGAGCGCTTTCGTGGCCGGCGCAAACGTCAAGGAACTGCTCGAGGTGGGCGAAGCGGGTGATCTGGACAGCGCGCAGACCCCGCCCAACGCGGCCCAGGCGGCGTTCGCGGCCCTCGAAAATCTCGATATCCCGGTGATCGCCGCGGTCAACGGGCCGGCACTCGGCGGCGGCAACGAGCTGGTGCTCGCCTGCTCCTACGTGGTTGCTGATCAACACGCCCGTTTCGGCCAGCCGGAGATCAACCTGAACCTGCTGCCGGGCTACGGCGGTACCCAGCGGCTTCCGCGGCGCCTGTTCGACCGCCGGGGCGAGGCCGGCCTGCTGGATGCGGCTCGCCTCATGCTCGGGGGGCGCGCGGTGGACGCGGAGGAAGCCCGGGCCATGGGTCTGGTGGACGAGGTCGTTGGAGAAGACGCCGTGGGGCCGGTGGCCGTGGCCATGGGTCGGGTCCGAGAATGGCTGAAAGGCGAAGGCCCCCTGCTCGAAGCCATGGCGCGCCGGGACCGGCGACGCGAGCAACGCGATGCGCCCATCCCCTGGCAAGAGGAACTGCTCACCCAACCGAGTCTCGCGCCGACGCTGGCCCAGCTCCGCGCCAGCGGCCGTGAACGGCCCGTGGCGCGAATTCTGGAAGCGCTGCGGGTGGGCGCCGAGCAAGGCCAGCGCGCCGGTCTCAAGCGCGAGGCGCGCCTGTTTGCGGAGGCCGTCTGCGATCCCGAAGGCGGCCCGCCCGGAATCCGGGCATTCCTGGAACGCCGTAGCGCGCCCCTGCCGCTCCGACACGTTGACGTGTCGCCGCTGGCGGACGCCTCGCAACGCGCGGCGCTCGAGCAGGCAGGGCGGTTGCTCCCCCTGGATGCACCCTTCTTCCCCGGCGTGACCCCGGTCCCCGAATACCAGTACGGCATGGGCGTGGCCAAGAATCCCGACACGGCTCGCCCGGCTCACGGCGACCCTGCGGAGGCCGAGCGCCTGCTCGTTTTCCCGACACCGAAACCGGGCCCGAACGAGGCGCTGGTTTTCCTTCTCGCCTCGGAGGTCAACTTCAATGACATCTGGGCCATCACCGGCATCCCCGTGTCCCCCTTCGACAACCGCGACGCGGATCTGCAGGTCACCGGCTCCGGTGGCGTGGCGCTCATCGCCCAGCTGGGTGAAGAGCTCGTGCGTGAAGGCCGGCTTTCCGTGGGCCAGCTGGTGACGATCTATTCCGGTCAGAGCGAGTTGCTGTCGCCGGACCAGGGCCTCGACCCCATGGCGGCGAATTTTCACATCCAGGGCTACGAGGTCAATGATGGCTCCCATGCCCAGTTCCTCGTCGTGCAGGGTCCCCAGCTCCAGCCCAAGCTGCCCGGGCTGACCATCGAACAGGCCGCCGCCAGCGGCCTGACCCAGGGCACGATTCACCGGGCCCTCTACCGCACACTGGATATCGAACCGGGCAAGCGGCTCTTCGCCGAGGGCGCTTCCACCGGCACCGGCCTCGAATGCCTGCGCGCGGCCCGGCGCTCGGGACTGGGCGTGGCCGGCATGGTCTCGAGTGACGAGCGTGCGGAACGCGTCCGGGAACACGGTGGTTTTCCGGTCAATCGCAAGGACCCGCGCTGGGCGGACATTTTTACGCCCGTGCCGGATGACGAGGCGGACTGGGGTGCCTGGGAGCGTGCCGGCGAGGCCTTTGTCGAGGCGGTGCACAACGGCGCCGGCGGGGCCATGGATTACGTGGTCTCCCACGCCGGAGAGCGCGCCTTTCCCCGCTCCTTCCAGTTGCTGGGCGAGGGCGGGGTGCTGACCTTTTTCGGGGCGACTTCCGGCTATCGCTTTTCCTTCATGGGCAAGCCGGGCGCTGAACGGCCGGACACCATGCTGACCCGCTCCGGCCTTCGGGCCGGCCAGGCCCTCCTGGTGGTGTACGGACCCGGCGCCGAGGACGGCATCGTGGATCCGGTGGCCGTGGAGGCCATCGAGGCGGGCTGCGCGCGCGGCGCCCGGGTGGCCGTGCTGGCGGACACGGTGCCACAGCGGGAATTCGTGACTTCCCTGGGTTTCGGCGCCCAGCTGGCCGGTGTGGTCAGCGTCGAGGAAATCGCGCGGCGCCTCGGCGACGACTTCGATCCGCCGGGACCCCTCGCGCCCATGCCCAGCCCTTTCACCGAGTCGGCGGCGTTCAAGGAGGCGGTACGCGCTTTTTCCGATCGCACGCTCAAGCCCATTGGCTCAGCCATCGGGCCGCTGCTGCGTAACACCCTGGACAAGCGTGGGCTTCCGGACGTGGTGTTCGAACGCCGCGATCGCGATGGCCTCGCCCTGGCCACCTCACTGGTCAAACCGAACCAGGGGCGCGTCGTCTATTCCGAAGACCTGTCCGGGCGTCGCTTCAGCTTTTACGCCCCGCAGGTCTGGATGCGCCAGCGACGCATCCTCATGCCGAGCGCGGAGATTCGGGGCACCCACCTGAACACGGCGCGGGAATACGCGGAGGTGCTCGAACGCCTGGCTGCCGGCATGATCGACGTGGTCGACCCGGTGCCCGTACCACTGACCGAGTTGCCGACAGCCCACCAGGCCATGTGGGACAACGCCCACCAGGGCGCCACCTACGTGGCGGTGCACGGCCTTCCCCGTACCGGGCTCAAGACCCGGGATGAACTCTACCGCGCCTGGGCAATCCGCGAAGCGGAGCGCCAGGGCATCGAATTCTCCCGGGTGGACACCGGGTCTGCAGGAACCCTTCGATGAGCAGCATGCACACAGACGATATTTCCGCCCAACCGGACAGCACCTCGTCCACCCGGAGCCAAGCCGGTGGGCGGCTGGAGGGCAAGGTGATCATCCTCACCGGGGCTGCCGGCAACATCGGTTCCTTCATTTCGCGAACCCTGCTGCGGGAGGGCGCGAAGCTGGTCATGACCGGCCGGAACGAGGAGAAGCTCCGGGGCTTCATCGACCAGCTGGTGGACGAAGGCTTCGATCCCGACGCCATGCACCCGGCGCTTGGTGATTGCGCCGTGCCGGACGTGTGCCGCGCCATCGTCGCCGAGACGATCGAGCACTACGGAACGCTCGATGTCCTGATCAACAACGCCGGTGGAGCGGGGCCGAAGCAGACCCTCGAGAACATTCCCCTCAACGAGGCGGAAGGGCGCGCCAGTGGTGACAATGAAACGCTGTACGAGGCGGCCATGAACCTGCTGGGCGGACCCTGGAACATGGCCCGGGCCGCCGTGCCGCACCTGGCAAAGGGCGGCGCAATCATCAACGTGTCCACGATTTTTTCCCGCACGCCGTATTTCGGCCGCATCCCCTACGTGGTTCCGAAATCCGGCCTGAACGCCTTTTCCGTGGGCCTGGCGCGGGAGCTGGGCGACGGCGACCGGGGTATCCGCGTCAACAGCCTCTTTCCGGGACCCATCGAATCGGAGCGCATCGACACGGTGTTCCGTGCCATGGACAGGCTCCAGGATCAGCCCGAGGGCACCACCGGGCAGCAGTTCCGGGACCTGATGATCGTTCGCCGTCCCGACGGCGAAGGCAACATGGTGTACCGCTACCCGACGCCCCAGGACGTGGCCGACACGCTTTGCTGGCTGGCGACCGCGGAGAGCGGCGCGTTCTCCGGCCATTCCTTCGAGGTCACGAACGGCATGCAGGTGCCGGCCCAGAGTCGTGCCAAGCTGGTGTCCTGGCCCGACAATCGCCTCGTCGATCTGCACGGACAGGTGGTGCTGGTCGTCGGTGGTGCGGACCTGGACGAGGCCATGGCGTTTGTCGAGCGCAACCGCGAGCGGGGCGCCTCCATCGCCCTGGCCTTTCGCACCATGGAAAACGTCAGCCGTGCCCGGGCGCGGGTGCAGGCCATGAATGATCCGGACATCCGGCTGTTGCGTCTCGATCCCCTGCAGCCCGAATCGGTGGAGCGGGCCTTCGAGTTCCTGTCCGACCAGTTCGGCCGGCTCGACGGCGTGATCATGCTGCCGAAGACACCGAACGGCCAGCACGGCTACTCCCTCGGCACCGCCGAGGACGAGGACGTGGAGCGTTTCGTCAACGAGGAACTGGTCGCCCCCGTGGCCTTCGCCCGGGCGCTGGCGCGCAGCCTGCATCTGCACATGGAGATGGACGACGCGCCCATGGTGTGTTTCGTCACCAACCCGGATGACGGGCACGGCAATCGGCTCAACGAGATCAAGCGCGCCGCCGTGGAAGCCCTGATCCGCGTCTGGCGCCTGGAGGCGGACTACCGCGTTCGCAAGGGTGAGCGCCCCTGGGCCTGCCTGGTCAACCAGATCGTGCGCTACGACAACTGCGACGCGGACAACCTGGCGTTCACCGCCGACTGGACGGCGACCCTGAACAACCGCGCTCGGAAGATGGATCCGATCAACCTGTGGGTGCCCAAGAGCATCGGGCGGGCCACGGGCAAGTCGGCCAAGCCCCTGTCCATCCAGCGCGTGCTGCCCGGCCTGCACAGCGGCAAATGCGCCGTGGTCACCGGCGCCAGTCTCGGGATCGGCCTGCAGCTGGGCCGCTACCTGGCCATGGCCGGGGCCCGCGTGCTGCTCAGCGCCCGGGGAGAGTCCCGCCTGGCGGAAGCCCGGGAAAACATCATCGAAGAATTGCGAGCCATCGGCTACGCCCGGCCTGAACAGCGGGTGCACATTCTTGCCGGTATCGACGTGGGCGACGAGACCGCCCTCGATCGGCTTTTCGAGCACGCCATCGAGCGCTTCGGCGACGTGGATTACCTGATCAACAATGCCGGCATTTCCGGGGCGGAGGAAATGGTCGTGGACATGGAGCGGGAGGCCTGGGACCGCACCATGGAGGCCAACCTGATTTCCAATTATTCCCTGATCCGGAAGTTTGCGCCGCGCATGAAGGCCCGCGGCATGGGCCGGATTCTCAACGTTTCCAGTTACTTTGGCGGAGAAAAGTACCTGGCCGTGGCCTACCCGAACCGGGCGGACTACGCCGTTTCCAAGGCCGGCCAGCGGGTCCTCGCCGAGATTTTGTCCCGGCACCTGGGCCCGGAAATCCAGATCAACGCCATGGCGCCAGGTCCCGTGGACGGCGCCCGTTTGCGCGGTCTTGGTGGCGCGCCGGGGTTGTTCGAGCGGCGGGCGCTGCTCATCCTGGAGAACAAGCGGCTCAACCAGGTGCACAAGGCCATGCTGGCGGTCCTCGCGTCGGACGAGGCCGAGGCCCTGCAACGCCTGGCGGAAAACCGGATCGAGGCGTTGCAGCGCTGGGATCCGGCGCCGGAGCCCCTGCGCCGACTGTTCGCCCAGGCCCAGGAGGGTCGCCAGAAGGCCCGCGCCACGCACTACCTGCTCAGCCGGCCCCTGGCCGAAAAACTGATGAAACGACTGGTGCTCGGCGGCGTCCTGGCCCAGTCCGACGCGACCACGTTCCTGGAGAATTTCGTGGAGCCGGAAGACGGACCGTTTTTCGCCAGGAAGGACATCAAGCGAGGTGCTGCGCGTATCGAGGAGGGCATCATCAACCGCCTGCACCTCCACCGGATGCCGACGGACGAACAGGTGGCGCTGTCCACCGTATTCAGCCTGGCTGACGACATCGTGAGCGGCGAGTCCTTCCATCCCTCCGGCGGCCTGAAATTCGATCGGTCCGTGTCCGAGGGCGAGATGTTGCTGCCCCCGGGGCGCGAGGACCTGGAGCGGCTCAGGGGCCAGCACGTCGTGCTGATCGGCGAAGCCATGGGCGATGAGCTCGTGGCCATCGCCGGAGGATTTTTCGAACAGGGAATCGCCCGCTTGACCGTGCTCACCGCGAGTACGGAGGCTGCCGAAGGGCTGCGCCATCGAATCCAGGGCCCCGGCGGGGTCGAGATTGACGTCTATGCGGTCAATGACGACCTGGAAGGCGGGCTGGAGCGGGCGCTGAAGGAACACGGTCACATCGACACGGTGGTGTGCACACCGTTCGCACGCCTGCCCATGAAGGTGCTGACCGGTGAGCCTGGCGGCGACTGGAGCCGGGTCCTGTCCCGGGACGATTTCGCCCGCGTGGTGGACGAGCAGCTGACCCATCACTACCGGGTCGCGCGGCTGTGCGCGCTCGTGCCGCGTTGCCAGCTGGTTCTCGTTACCCCCGATACCTCGCGGGCCTCCACCCGGGAAGAGTTCGCCCTTGCCATGTTCGTGGAAAGCTCCCTGCACGCCTTCACGGCCACGCTCGGTGTCGAAACCGAGCGCTTGCCCACGGAGCCAGCGGTCAACCAGGTGCAACTCACGCGCCGCGCCCGGGCCGAGGAGCCCGGCACGGAAGAAGAGCTCGCTGAGGAATCGGAGCGCATGGTGCAGGCCATCCTCCTGTGTTCGGTGCCGGCGCCGAGTCCGCGCGACAGCCGCTACCTCGCGAGGATCTTCCGGGGGAACGCGGTCACGGTCTGAGCCGGTTCGCTGCCGGAAAGCACCCGGAGCGCAGGAGCAGCTCCACGAACCTCGATGGACGATTCGTCGAGGGCGGTGCGCATCGAGCCCCGCCGGGTGTGCTTCTTTCGTTGAGCGCCAAAACATCCTGTTAACGCGGGCCTGCTAGACTCAGAGGTGAGCTGGGACGTCAGACCCGGTTCGGAGCCTGCAGGGGGCGGCGCATTGCCGGGTTTCCGACGTGAACCCAGCCGCCTGTCCACGACAACCCTGGAGGGAGGTCCAAAGATCATGACGGTCGCAAAGACCCTTCACGACTGGCTCGATGCACGGCAACTGCCGGAAACCGTATTGCGCCACGATCACACCAGCTGCAGTTCGGAAACCGCGGAAGCGGCTCACGTTCCAGGCCGCCAATTGGCCAAGGGCGTGGTGCTCAGGACGCAGGACGGCTACCACCTGTTGGTGGTTATTCCCGCGGACCGCATGCTTTCACTGGAGAAAATGACGTCGATCTACGGCGGCGAACTGGTACTGGCCGATGAAAACGAGCTCAAGTCCCTGTTCCCGGACTGCGAGACGGGCGCGGTGCCGGTGCTCGGCATGGCCTATCAGCTGCCCACCTATGTCGACCAGGTCCTTTTCGACCAGGACAAGGTCTACTTCGAAGCCGGTGACCACGAGTCCCTGCTGTGCATGAGCGGTGAGAGTTTCGCCGAGCTCTTCGAGGAGCCCGCCATCGGGGAGTTCAGCCAGGCGCTGCCCCACTGAGCCGACGCCGGTCCGTCGATGACGGTCCCTGTTGCGCTACGGAGCCGGTATTCACCCGGGCCAGGTCGCCGTCCGCGAGTGCGAGCACGCGGGGGTTCATGACCCGAAACCAGAGCGGCGGCAGGTAGGCGAGGACGAACATGCCGAAATAACCGCTCGGAAGCTGGGGCACGTCTTCGTAGTGTCGCAGCGACTGGTAACGCCGCGCCGCGTAGGCGTGGTGATCCGAATGGCGTTCCAGGTGGTACAGCACAAGGTTCGACGCGAGGTGATTCGCGTTCCAGGAGTGGTGGGGCCGGCAACGTTCGTAGCGACCGTCGGGAAGCTTTTCCCGCAGCAGGCCGTAGTGCTCGACGTAATTGGCGCTGGTGAGTTGCCACCAGGCGTACGCCAGCTGGATCACCAGGAAAGGCAGGATGGTTACACCGAAGGCCCAGAGCAGCCCGCCGTAGAGCACCACGGAGATGGCGTAGGACTGGAGAATGTCGTTCCTCGCAGTCCAGAATCCGTGCCCGCGCCGGGCCAGCCGTTCCCGTTCGAGGCGCCACCCGCGCTTCAGTCCGCCCGGGATCTCGCGCAGCGCGAACCGATAGATGCTTTCGCCGTAACGTGCGCTGGCGGAGTCTTCCGGCGTGGCGACCTCGGCATGGTGCCCCGCGTTGTGCTCCATGCTGAAGTGCCCGTAGAAGGGTACGGCGAGGGCAAATTTTCCCACCCAACGGTCCAACTTGGCTTTCTTGTGGCCCAGTTCGTGACCGATATTGAGGCAAAATCCACCGATCGCGCCGACCAGCAGGCTGTGGGCAAGCAGGCCGGAGATGCCCAGGTCCTTCGCGGCGACGAAAGCGGCCGCGGCGATCAGGATGCCGTAGTGCAGCGGCACGGTCAGGTACGGCAACAGGCGGTAGTAGGGATCGGCCTCGAGCTGCGGCACGATTTGCTCCGGCGGGTTGCTGGCGTCGTTGGGAAACAGAAAATCGAGCAGCGGGACCAGCGTGTAAACGCCGATGAGCGGCAGCCACAGGGTCCATTCCTGCCCGGTGATCGCCATCATCACCATGCCGATACCGGGAATCAGCGGAAACAGGACGGCGACCGGCCACCAGTATCGCTTGTTGTCGCGATAGGTGATCAGGCCCTCGACCGGATCCTGGAAGCGATAGGTTTTCAAGGTGTCTGTCCTGGCAGGAGGCTCACGTCACCAGCATGCGCGCTGGATTGACCTCGGGACAGCGTCTGCGCTGACAGAAACCAGTCATTTAGCGCCAAAATGACAGTTAATGACTGAATTGATTCGTCAGGGTGAGACCCGTCTGTCGGGTCAGTCGATTTCCCAGTCAACCAGGCCGCGGAGCTCCGGATCGATTCGCTGGTCGAGTGCCTGCTGGATCTGATCCTGGGAGTCCCGGCCGTCCGCGCGGAAGGTGAACTTCAGCCGGCCGGAATTCGGTCGTTTTCTCTCGCCGATGATCTTGCAACCGCTGTCTTCGAGGGCGCGCCGATAGGCCTCGACGGCCTCCGGTATTCGGCTCTCGGGAATGGCCCGTATGTCGATGCTGTAGGTAAGCTTTTGTTCGAGGATAAAAAGCAGCACCCAGCCGAAGGCCGTCGCCATGACGGCCACGTGGGGCAGGTCGAGTCCGCAGGACAGGCCCACCAGCGTCACCAGGATCACCTGGCCAGTCAGCTTGGCGGAACGCATCACCGTTCGGAAGCGGATCAGGCCCCCGATGCCGAAGAGGACGAAACCGATGACCAGGCCGTATTTCACCACCATGATGCCGATCAGCGCGCCGATCGTCGCGTACATGATGTCGACCTTGGGGGCCTCCACTTCCTGCAGCGTGTCGGCGGTCCGGATCGAGCGCGGGTGAAAACCGATGAGGGCGCCGAGTAAGGCCGCCAGGGAAAGGGTGAAAAAAGTCTCGAGCAGAAAGTCGAAATCCGTGAATCCGGAGAACCCCTCGCCCCGCGGAAGCGGCGTGGCCAGCACGGCGTCGTCAAAATTCTGGCCAAGCACCGGTGCCGCGCACAGGGTGGCAATCAATAGCACCAGGATTCTCATTGTTCTGTCACTCCGGATCTCCCAGGGGGATAGTAGCACCGGCGTTCATCGACCGAACCACAGGGTGTGGCGCGGGCCTTTCCTGCCATGGGCGAAAACGCGCCGTTCCTCGGTCCGGAATCCAAGCCGTTGCAACCGCTTGCCGAAGGCCTGGTCGGGCACGGCGGACCAGAAACCCACACAGCCTCCGGGACGCAGCGAGGCCCGGATCGCACCGAGCCCCGCGGGGGAATAAAGCCAGTCGTTCTCGTCCTGCGTGAGACCCTCCGGACCGTTGTCCACGTCCAGGGCGATGGCGTCCCAGCGTGGCGAACCGTCGCGCAACAACTCGGCCACGTCACCCGCGAAGACGCGCGTGCGCGGATCGTCCAGGGGACGCCCGGCACGGTCGCCGAGTTCTCCACGGTTCCACTCGACGACGCCGGGCACCAGTTCGGCCACCGTCACTTCGGCATCCGCACGCACCGTCGCCAGGGCGGCGGCCAGGGTGAAGCCCATGCCGAGACCTCCGATGACCACCCGTGCCGCCGGCGTATCCGCCGCGGTTCGGCAGGTGAGGGCGCCCAGCGCGTCCTCGGAACCGTGCCTGCGCGTGCTCATGAGTTCGATGCCGCTGGAGGTTCGGATGAAGTAGTCGTCCTTGCCGCGGAACAGCTCCAGGCGCCCATCGGAACCGGGGATCGGTGCCTCACCAAGCCGGTTCCAGTGCTTCATCGAAGAACCTGCCGGGCGCTCCACAGGAGCCGGCCCACGGCGACGCCGCCCAGCACGGACCACAGCGCCACCCCGGCCGAGGCCTGGGGACTGCCCTGGGCGAGACTGGACACGGCGAGACCCAATGCGATCCACATGCCCGCACGAACCCGGGGCGGCGCCAGGGGCCGGTCGTCGTGGTCACCCGGAGAGACCACCTCTCGCGTCGTGATGAGCGCGACAAGGAATCCGAGGCCGAAAATCGCAGGAAGGATCACGCCGTGGCGCGACAGGGGCTCGCCGGTCCCGATGCCGGGTCCGAGCCAAGCCAGGGCGGCCCCGGCGCCGAGCAGGGCGATCATGCCGGGCCAGGCAAGCCAGCGTGGCCCGCCCAATCGAAAAGCGCTCCAGGCGAAGGTGACGGCGCAGAAAAACAGGGGCCACGGTGTGGCACCGCTCCAGGAAACGTACCCCGCGAGCGCCAGCACACCCGCGGCATCGACGGGGGTCGGGTCGAGTCCGGTGGAGCGATTCAGAACCCGGGCGAGGAACAGGGCAAGGAACAGCAGTCCGAAGCCGGGCTCCGGGACGTTGAGCAGCGTGGTCAGGGCGATGCCCATGGCCAGGAACGCGGCCCATTGATCGTCCGGCGCCAGCTCGCGGCCAACAGCCCAGGCCCCGAAGCCGAGCAGGGACGCCCGCAACGCGGCAACTGCCACGGCGGCGCCGTCGAGCCCGTTCCACCAGGCCAGTCCCGCGCCAACCACGGCCAGCGCGGGCATCAACCAGAGCACGGCGCGGTTGGTGCGCCAGCTCGGGTCGAGCGGTCGTCCCAGGGCGATCATCGGCGGATCCCTTCAGCGTCGCCCTTCGAGGAGACGCTTGCGGCCTGGATGGAATCACAACGGGCCATGGTGGCGTAACCGGAGGGAGTCGACATGCGGGTTTTCTTCTTCAGCCGTGCAGAGTACGGTACGGGTTGCCGGTCACGATAACGCGAAGCCGGACCCGGACAGGATGAGGAGAAGCCGATGAGCGACCGCAAACCGACGGTCGGCGAACGCGCGAGGGAAGAATTCCGCAAGTACATGCTGGTGAGTGTGTACCTCTGGGTCTGTTTTGCCGTGATTACCCTGTACAAGGCCGCCGCCCTCGAAGCCGAAGGAATCGACTGGGCGCCCCTGGGTTTCGCGATTGTCCAGGCCCTGGTGATCGGCAAATTCATCCTGATCGGTGACGCGCTCAAGGCGGGTCAAAAGTCCTCGGACCACCCCCTGCTGTACCGCGTTGCCTGGCGAACGCTCGCGATGCTCGCCGTGCTGATCGTATTCAAGGTGCTCGAGGAGGTGGTCGTGGCGCTGATTCACCACAAGCCGCTGGGCAGCCTGCTCGAGGAAATCTCCGCACGCCCCTTCTGGGTCAATCTCGCCCCGGTGCTGCTGATGCTGCTGATTCTCGTGCCCATGATCACCGCCACGGAAATACATCGCACCGTGGGCACGGAGCGCTTCCGGGAATTGCTGCTGGGCCGCTAGGCGCGGCGCGCTAGCGAAGCTCGCAGGCCTGAATCCGGTGCTCGAGCGTATGCAGGGTCCGGGCGAGCTGGAACGAGATGTCTTCCAGCTTTTCATGGTCGGTCACCGGCGTTCGCGACCGTTCGCTGGTGCGCAGGGTTTCGCGAAGATCATCGCGAATGTTTCTCAGTAGTTTTCGGTCTTTGTCATTCATGGTCTCACCCAATGTTCAATTTCAGTATAGACGGCATGCCGTGAGGCGCAGCTAAAGGTCGCTCCCCAGGATCCTGGCATGACTCGTCTTGGTACATGGTTCATCGCTTTTCTCTGCCTGGCGGAGACGTCGCATGCCGGGGCTGCGCCGGTCGTGCCCTCCGACGCCCGGCAGGGTTTCACCCAGGTCGTCGTCTACACGCGCACCGGTTGTCCCTATTGCGAAGAGGCGACGGAGTTCCTGCGCGAAGCGGAGCGGGCCCGTCCGGAACTGCGTGTCGAAGTGCGCAACATCGCGGAGGACCCGGACGCCCGCCAGGCGTTTCTGGACGAGGTGGAGCGCTTGCGGATCGAGCGCCCGGGGGTGCCGCTCGTGGTCCTGGATACGGGGTTTCTCATTGGCTGGCGCTTCCCCGGGAGTGCCGCCAGGCTCGGCGAACTGCTGGACTGGGAGCCCCGGGCCTGGGAGCAATGGGGCCCGGCCGAGCCCGGTGAGACCAGGGAGGCCGGGGACGACCCTGGTTTGCCCGAATGGCTGGCGCTGGAACGTCATGGCCTGCCGGTTTTCACCATCGCCCTCGGCCTGCTGGACGGCTTCAATCCCTGCGCCATGTGGGTGTTGCTTTTTCTGCTGTCCATGCTCGTTCACGTCAAGAGCCGCAAGCGCATGTTTCTCATCGCGGGCATCTTCGTGCTGGTCAGCGGTGCGGTCTACTATCTCTTCATGGTGGCCTGGCTGAACCTTTCCCTGGCGTTCCGTTGGTCGGAGGGATTGCGTTACGCCATTGGCGGCCTGGGTCTGACGGCAGCGCTGTTCCACCTCAAGGACGCGCTCGCCGGGCCGAGAGGGCCCTCGCTGAGCATTCCCGACTCCCGTCGCCAGGGCATTGGGCAGCGCATTCGGGACGTTATCACGGCGCGCAACCTGCCCCTGGCCATCGCCGCGGTCACGGTACTGGCCATCATCGTCAATTTCTACGAATTGCTGTGCACGGCGGGTCTGCCGGCAATCTACACGCAGGTGCTCGCGCGGCAGGAAATCAGCGGGGGTGCCTTCTACGGCTACCTGGCCCTGTACAACCTGGCCTACATCTTCGACGATGCCCTGATGGTCTTTGGAGCGACCTGGGCGCTGTCCAGCCGTCGCCTGTCGGCCTCGAGCGGTCGCTGGCTCAAGGGCCTGAGTGGTGCGGCCCTGTTGTTACTCAGCCTGATACTGATCTTCAGGCCGGCCTGGCTGTCTTTCGCCTAACCGGCGCCGCGGCTGGTGGACAGGGCGATGCTCGCCTTGGCGAGCAGGGAAAATACGAGGGCGACCACCGACCAGATACCGAGCGCGACGATCAGCTCGATGCTGGTCGGGGCGTACTCGAACACTTCACCCAGGGGCGTCGGGATGAAACCGGGCACGACAAATCCCATGCCTTTCTCGAGCCAGATACCGATGAAGGCGAGCCCGCAGGCTACGTTCAACAGGGCCGGGCGACGCCGGAGCGGGTGCACGGACAGGATCACCACCGCCACGAGGTTCATGGCCAGGGCGGTCCAGATGGCCGGTCGCAACGCGTCGAGCCCCTCGAGTCCGAAATACAGGTACCGGATCGAGGCGGCGTGCGACGATTCGTTGTAGAAATCCGTGAACAGCTCCACGGCGACGAAAAACAGGCTGATCTGCAGCGCCACGGCCATGATCAGGGACAGGGTCTCGATGATGCTCGTCGGCACCGGGTAGCGTGTCACGCGCTTGAGCACCTGCAGCAGCAGGATGATCAGGGCCGGCCCCGACACGAAGGCGGTGGCGATGAATCGGGGCCCGAGCAGCGCAATGTTCCAGAAGGGCCGGGCGGTGTTGGCGGAAAACAGAAAGGCGGTCACGGTGTGAATGGAGATGGCCCAGAACATGGCGAGCACCACCCAGGGAAAGTAGGCCCGCAGGTTCGGGGTTCGACCCCGGTAGTGGCAGAAGTGCACGTAAAACGGAATGGCCAGGTTGAGCAGCAGGTAGCCATTGAGCACAACCACGTCCCACGCCAGCAGGGAGGCGGGAAAATTGAATCGCCCGATGCCCGGGATCATGTGCAGCAGTCGGTCCGGGCGCCCCAGGTCGACGATGACGAAGAGCATGGCGCCGATCACGGCGGCCACGGCCAGGCCTTCGCCGATGAGCACCACGGATTTGATGTCTTCGCGATGAAACACGTAAGCGGGAATCACGAGCAGCACGGCAGCGGCCGCGATCCCGACCAGGAACGCGAAGTTCGCAATGTAAAAGCCCCAGGACACCTGGTCGCTCATGCCCGTGACCACGAGGCCATCTCGCCATTGCAGCCCGTAAGCCGCGGCGCCTGCGGCGATCAGTGCCGTCAGCAGGACCAGCCAGCCCCACCAGCGCCGATCGCCGCTGAACATGGCGCGGAGGCCGTCGAGAATGAAGTGAAGCAGGGTCATCGTTTCATCAGTCCCTGAAGTACCAGAACTTCGGTTCCGTGCCGAGTTCCTCTTTCAGGCGAAACACCGCTTTGTTCTCGAGCACGTAACGGATTTCGCTGTCCGGGTCGAGCAGGTTGCCGAAAATACGGGCACCGGTTGGGCAGGCCTCCTGGCAGGCGGGCTGACGCCCCTTTCGGGTGCGCTGGGTGCAAAAGTGGCATTTCTCCACGACGCCCTTCGGGCGGGGGCGGTTGCCCAGGTAGTTGGTTTTCGGGTTGATGTCCCCGGGCTCCAGGCGGGGGGTGGTCCAGTTGAAATGCCGCGCCCAGTAGGGACAGGCGGCCATGCAGTAGCGGCACCCGATGCACCAGTCGTAGTCGATCACGACAATGCCGTCAGGCTCCATCCAGGTCGCTTCCACCGGGCAGGCCTTCACGCAGGGCGGGTTATCACACTGCATGCACTGAACGGGAAGGTAGTAGTGGCCCTCTGCGGGAACGGTCTCGGGGTCGTAGTAGTGATCCGCCGACTCCAGGTCCCGGGTGCCGTTCGCCAGTTCGAGCACGCGAATGTACTGCAGCTGTGAGCCGCGGCCCTGGTTGTTCTCGCGAACGCAGGCGGAGACGCAGTCCCGGTAGCCCTGGCACTTGGAGATATTGAGGGCATAACCGAAGACGACGCCGGGTTGCGCCGGCGTGTCCTCACACTGGATTTCGACGCCGTATTCGCGCTCGGTACGGCGTTCGATGCGCCGCAAGGCAGCCTGAATTTCATCGCTGGACATGCGCTGGTAGTGATCCTGGAAGAAACCGCCCAGGGCATCCTCGAAGCTGCGCCCGCCCCAGGCGGGGCCGGCGGCGCAGGCCAGTCCGCCCGCGGTCGCTGCGGCCGCCTGGCCAAGGAAGCGTCGCTTGCCCGGATCCTCCGGCCTGGGCCGGGGGGTGTCGCAATCGGGCGTGTTCGTTTTCTTCGGATCAGTGCTCATGCGCTTCGTCCGGGAGGATCATGGGAGCCAATCCCTCTCGCACCGCGGGCGCCGGCTCGGGTGCGCGGGGCTTGATGGACGGGTCGTGCGGATCGTGGCAGTGGGTGCAGTTGTAGATGACGCGTTCTTCCGGGCCCGTGTCCACGCGTTTGCCATGGGCGCCGAAGGCCCAGTCCTTCTGGGGCTGGAAGTGGCATTGCCCGCAAACCTTCCAGGCGTCGTCGAAGCCCACCGTGCGCCCATCGAGCGTGCGAAGCTGATTCCGGTCTTCCAGGTCGTGGCACTGCAGGCACCAGAACCGGCCGTCGCCATGCGCCAGGTTGGCCGCATGGGGCGCCATGAGCTGCCGCGGTTCAGGATTCGGCGGCAGGGCGATGTGACAGTTCTTGCAGGGGTGCCAGGTAAGCTGCTTCTCCCTCGCTACGACGGAGAACGCCGGTGCGTCGGGAAATCCCTCGAACGTTTCCGGAGCGGACGGTGGGGACGGGGCGGCGGGGACATTGTCACGCAGTGCGCGGTGTCCATCGACCGGTTCCGCCAGCGGACGGTCTGGCGCCTGGGCCGTGACCTGCAAGGTCGCCAGGATGGACAGCGCCAGGACGGCAAAAACGCGTGTGCACGTGGTGGCCCATCGACGTCCCAACCCCCGCAGATGCATGTCGCCTCCCGCTGGTGAATGCTGACATGGGCAGCATACGGATCCATGCCGGCGCCGCCATGACCCACATCAAGGTCAACCCGGTGTACCCTGTAGCGCGCCGCGCGTGACGCGGCACTGACCGTTCCCCGTTTCGTCGCGCCACCCGCCCAGGAGTGTCCTTTCACCATGCAGCTGAACGTTTTTTCCGAGATCGGGCGCCTCGAGTGCCTCATGACCCATCGTCCCGGCCGCGAGGTGGACGACATGCCGCCGGCGCTCATGGAGCAACTGCTGTTCGATGACATCCTGCACGGGGTGACCGCGCGGAAGGAGCATGGGCTTTTTACCTCCGCCATCAAGGCTTTCGGAGCGACCAACCTGGATTTCACGGATCTGCTGGAGGCGGCCCTGGCCTGGGATCCGGAAGCCACCGGGGCCCTCCTGCAACGGATCGCCCAGCGCGAACACCTGGCGCCTGCGCTGGTCGAACGGCTGGAAGACCTCGATCCTGCGGCCCTGTCCGACGCCCTGGTCGGGGGCATTCCCACGGCGCCGGAAGCCATGAATCTCGAGCACTTCTTCGATCTGACGCCCCTGCCGAACCTGCTCATGTCCCGTGACGCGCAGGCCGTGCTGGGCAATGGCCTGATCATCGCGGCCATGAAAAGCCGGGCCCGGGCCCGGGAAACAACGCTCAGCGAATTCATCTTCTCAACGCACCCGGACCTGGCGCCGAACGTGCATTACCTGGACGTCGAACGCGAGATGCAGACCCGGGGGTCCCGCTTCGGCAGCCTCACGCTCGAGGGCGGCGATGTGCTCGTGCTCAAGGAAGGCGTGGTCACGGTCGGCGTTTCCGAGCGCACCATGGAACGCTCCATCGACCTGCTCGCCGATACGCTGCGCAAGCTGGGGATTTTCAGGCACCTGATCATGGTGCGCATGCCCGTGCGGCGCTCACAGATGCACCTGGACACGATCTTCACCCGAATCTCCGAGGACGAGTGCCTCGTGTATCCGCCCATGTTCGAAGAGGGCTACGCGGAAACCCTGAGCACCGTATCCATCGACCTGGAATCCCGGTCAGCCGACCCGGGGCGCCGCCACCGTTCCTTTTTCGAAGCCTGCCGGGCCGCAGGAGTGGACCTCGAGCCCATCGCGTGCGGGGGGCGGGAGGACCACATCCGCCAGACCCGCGAACAGTGGACGGACGGCGCCAACTCCTTCGCCCTCGCGCCGGGCCTGATCCTCATGTACCGGCGCAACGAAGCGACGCTCGAGGAACTCGACCGCCATGGCTACGGCATCGTCCGGGTCGAGGACTTCATCGATGCCCCCGACGGCACGCTCCAGTCGCACGCCAACGGCAAGCGGTTCGCCATTACCCTGCCGAGCTCGGAGCTCTCCCGGGCGCGGGGAGGTCCCCGGTGCATGACCTGTCCGCTGGTGCGCGAAGCGCTCTGACCGGTCAGCCTTTCTCCGCCAGCAGTGCCTGCACGGCCGCCTCGATGTCGGCCTTGGTGAACTGGTCGTTGGGATTGTCATTGGTCAGCCGGTAGCGCTCCTCGCCCTGACCGTCGTAGATCAGCACCACGGGGATCGCGAGCAGGTCCAGCGCCTCGAAGGACTCGGTGAGATTTTCCTGCAGGTGGTAGTTGGGGAAGTCGGCGCCGATTCGCGCGAGAAACCCGTTGGACCACTCGATGCCTTCCACATCCTTCGGGTCATCGAGATTCAGGGTCAGGAAGGAGACGCCCCGGCCCTGGTAGCGTGCCGCCATGGCCACCATTTCCGGAAACCGCTCGATGCACGAGATGCACCAGCTGGCCCAGATGTCCACGACCAGGACGTCCGGTTGGGCGTCGGCCACCACCGCCGGCCAGTCTGCGAGGCGGATCACCTCCATGGTCGTCGTGGACTTGTCGTTGTTGGCCGGCGCGGGGAACGGCAGCGCCAGCAGCCAGGCGAGCAGGGCGACCGGCAGCGCCGGCATCCGCCGGTCAGGCGTTTTACTCATACTTGACGCTGCAGCCCTGGGCGCGGGTTTCGGCGGGGTCGACGGGTTGCCCGGCGAGGGTGGCCCGGATCGCGTTTTGCGCGTAGAACTGCGTGGGCTCACCGTTCGTGTACATGATGTCCCCGGAGCGCGTTTCACGCGCGGGCGAGTCGTGCAGCAGGCCCATGTAGGTCAGCTTGCGGTCCGCATCGAACACGAAATACTCGGGGGTCCGCGTCGCGCCCAGCGCCCGCCCCAGCTCCTGGCTCTCGTCGTACAGGTAGGTGAAGTTGTAGCCGACACGGTCGCCATGCTCGACCATCGCGGGCAGGCGGTCGTCCTCCCGGCGGTTCACGCTGAAGCCCACGACCTGCACGCTCTGACCTTCGAAGGCATCGACGAGATCGATCAGGCCCTGGTCCATGCCACGCACCCAGGGGCAATGGTTGGCCAGGGAGACCAGCACCAGCACGTCTGCCCCGAAGTCGCCGCTGCGGTAGATCTTGCCATCCGTGGCGGGCAGATTCGTAAATCCGGGCATCGGATCGCCGATGTCCAGGATGGTGTTGTATTGCCCGGCGAGGCCCACGGTGGCTGCCAGGAGCAGGGCAGCCCCGGCAAGGGCGCGATGAAGGGAATGGGTTCGAATCAGGCGTCGCATGATCGTGACTCCGTTGGTTGCTGGTCAGTCGTATTTCGCCTCATCGCCCTCTCGCGCGTCAAGCCGCGCCCGCGCTGAACGCACCGACGCATGGCCACCGTCTTCGAGGGCTGAGTTCCAGGAGTGATCACCCCACCGCAGCCGAGGATTCCCCGACAGACCCGCGGAAACGCCAGGCCAGGGACCGGCCCGCATGGAAGGGGCGTACCGCCAGGTCTCCCTCTCCGAGGACCTCCGGTACGGTCCAGGGCGTGCGCTCCAGTAGCACCTTCCCGGGATTGGGCGGCAGGCCGTAAAACCGCGGGCCGAACTCGGAAGCGAAGCCTTCGAGCCGGTCCAGGGCGCCTTCTTCCTCGAAGGTCCGCGCATAGCTCTCCAGCGCGACCGGGGCGCTGAAGATGCCGGCGCAACCGCAGGCGCTCTCCTTGGCCTCGACGGTGTGGGGCGCCGTGTCCGTGCCAAGGAAGAATTTGGGGTTTCCACCGGTGGCCGCTGCACGGAGCGCCTGGCGATGCAGCTCACGTTTGGCCACGGGCAGGCAGTAATTGTGCGGCTGGATGCCGCCCACGAGCATGGCGTTCCGGTTGAACTCCAGGTGGTGCGCCGTGATCGTGGCAGCCACGTTGGGGCCGGCATCGATGACGAATTCCACCGCGTCCCGGGTGGTGATGTGCTCGAACACGACCTTGAGCGTGGGGAATCGTTCGAGCGTCGGTGCGAGCACCTGCTCGATGAACACGGCCTCCCGGTCGAACACGTCGATGTCGTCATGGACCACTTCCCCGTGCACCAGCAGGGGCATGCCGACCTCGGCCATGCGCCCGAGCACCTCGTCGATGCGCCGGATGTCCTGCACCCCCGCGTCGGAGTTGGTCGTCGCGCCGGCGGGATAGAGCTTGGCGGCGGTGAACACGTCCTCCTCGAAACCCTGGACCAGTTCAGCCGGGTCGATGGTTTCCGTGAGGTAGGCGGTCATGAGCGGTGTGAAACCATGCGACGCCGGTACCGCGGCCAGGATCCGGTCCCGGTAGGCGGTTGCGGCCGCGATGGTCGTGACGGGAGGCACCAGGTTCGGCATGACGATGGCGCGGGCGAACTGCGCCGACGTGTAGTGGGCCACCTGGTTCAGCATGTCGTCATCCCGGAGATGCACGTGCCAGTCGTCGGGCCGGCGGATGACGAGTCGGTCAGGGCGGTGGGTCATGAGGATTCCTGGCTGGGTTGGTGGCGGCCGTCGGTAGCGGTGTTATGTTATCAGCCATGAACAGGAATCCGTTCTTTGGCGTCTACGAAAGCGCCTTGCCCTCCGCCTTTTGTCGATCGGTGATCGAACGTTTCGACCAGGACCCCCAGGTCGGGCCCGGTCGCTACGGCAACGGAACGGTGGGTGGCGCCGTGGACACCCGGGTCAAGCAGACCACCGAGATCGATCTCGACGGAACGCACGAGGGCTGGCGGGACGAGGAGCGGGTGCTCATGGAGAGCCTGGGGGCGCACCTGAGGCGCTACATGGAAACCTGGAGCCGGGCCTTCAATTGCGACCTGATTCACGAGCCCCTGAAAATCGCCCGCTATCCCGTCGGCGGCCAGTTCGACTGGCACTCGGACAACCTCGGCAACGGGGTCACGACGCGGGTCATCACCGCCCTGTGGTACCTCAACACGGTCGAGCAGGGCGGTGAAACGGAATACCCCTGGCAGAAGATGGCCATCAAACCCGTGGAAGGGCGGCTGTTGCTCTGTCCCGTGGGCTGGACCTACGTTCACCGGGGCGCTCCGCCGGTGTCGGGGCCGAAGTACATCGCCATCACCCAGCTCCACCAGCGCAGTTCGGAAAGGCCCCGGGGCTGAGGCCCGGGCACCAGCCCTCCAGCCAGCCCTCAGAGCCAACCATTCTCCCGGGCGGTGCGGAACGCTTCGATGCGGTTGGAAGCGCCCAGCTTGGTGGTTGCCTCGTTCAGGTAGTTGCGGACCGTGCCGGGAGACAGGTTGAGGGCCGCGGCGATCTCCTTGTTGCTCATGCCTTCCTCCACGAGTCTGAGGATGCGCCGGTCCCGGTCGTTCAGGGGGTCGGCGGGCAGGGCGTTGGACCGGTTCAGCTGGTTCGAGTCGAAGGGCCTTCCGTCGGCGGCGACCATTGACATTTGTCACCTGATTTCGGTGCCGGCCGGTTTTCCGCTCCTTCCTCTCGCACACCGCGGATCACCGGGTACACTGGGCGCCGGATCCAGGGAAGCGATCTCGATGGACACGAAACGCCCACTGAAAATCGGCCTGGTTGCCGGCCTGCTGGCAGGGTGCATGGCCATCCACGGCATGGCGGCAACGCTTTATGTCGCCACCGACGGCAGCGACGCCCAGGGCGACGGCAGCGCCAACAACCCCTGGCGCACCCTCACCCATGCCGTGGACCAGGCGGAAGCGGGCGACCTGGTGCTGGTGCGTCCGGGCACCTACAACGGCCGCCAGTCGCTGCGCGCCCGGTTCGACCAACCAGTCAGCGTGCGTTCCGAGATTCCCTACGCCGCACGGCTTCGCCACGATGCGGGCGCGGCGCTGATCGTGTTCACCGGTCGTAACCTGGTCATCGAGGGCTTCGATATCGCCCATGCGCCGGGCAATACCACGGGCCTGGTCGTCCAGATCCAGGATCTGCTGGGGGACTTCAACGGCAGCAACAACGGCAGCGATGCGGTGGTGTCCGACATCGTCCTGCGCAACAACATCATCCACTCGAGCACCAACAACGACCTGCTCAAGATCAACAACGGCGCAGAGCGTATTCGCGTCGAGGGCAACCTGTTTTTCAACCAGCAGGGTTCGGACGAGCACATCGACATCAACAGCGTCATCGACGTCGAGGTCGCGGACAACATCTTTCTGAATACGGCGGCGCGACCGGACACCAGTTCCTACGTCGTGATCAAGGATTCCAACGGCGCCAGCGACACGGTGCTCGGCGCCTCGCACATCCGGGTTCGCCGGAACGTGTTTCTCAACTGGTACGGCAGCAGCGGGCAGGGTTTCCTGCGGGTGGGAGAGGATGGCACGCCCAATTTCGAGGCCCGCGACGTGCTCATTGAAAACAACCTCATGCTCGGCAATTCCGGCGCCCTCATGCGGGCGCCGCTGACGATCCAGGGGTCGTCCGATGTCACGTTCCGCAACAACACCATCGTGGGGGATCTGCCGGCCCGGAGCTATGCGGGCCGACTGATCGCCGGCACCAACAACCGGCGCAACGAAAATCTTCGGTTCTTCAACAACATCTACGCCGATCCCACGGGCACCATGGGCAGCGAGGCCTTCAGCGGCGTGGACCTGTTCGACGCGCCGGTCGACCAGACCGCCTCGGCCACGCTGGACCGGAATCTGTACTGGAACGGGCAAAACCCGGTGCCGGTGGACGCAGGGCAGTTCCTGGACCTGGCGGACGATGCGTCGGCGCTCCTGGCGGACCCCCGGCTGCCGGCCCTCGCCGGGCTGGTGCCGCCGGTCTGGGACGGCACCGCGTTCGCGGATGGCTCCCCGACCATCCGGGCGGCCTTTCTTCGCCTGGTCGAAACGTACGGAACGCCGCTCCCGGGCAGCCCCGTGGTCGACACTGCGGACCCGACTTCGAGTGCGTCGGAGGATATCCTGGGGCAGCCGCGGGGAAGCGCGCCGGACCTGGGCGCCGTGGAATTGCCGGAGATCGGCGAGCTTCTGTTCAGGAACGGATTCGAGGCGCCCTGATGGCCCAAGGGACGCGACTGGATGACCCGCTGACACTGCCGTGCGGCGCCGTCATTCCCAACCGCCTGGCCAAGGCCGCCATGACCGAGGGGCTGGCCACCGGCCAAGGTGTTCCCACCTCGGCCCTGGAACGGCTCTATGGCCTCTGGTCCGATGGCGGGGCGGGGCTGCTCATCTCGGGAAACATCCAGGTTGATCGCGACCACCTCGAGCGACCCGGGAACGTGGTGCTTGACCAGGTGCCGGCTGCGGAAATGCGGGAGGCCCTGGTGCGCTGGGCGCAGGCCGCGACGCGGAGTGGAAACCACTTCTGGGCGCAGATCAGTCATGCCGGCCGCCAGGTGATGAAAAACGTGAACCCGCACCCGAAGGCCCCCAGCGCGGTGAAACTGGGGTTGCCCGGCGGACAGTTCGGCGAACCGGTGGCGCTGACCGTGGCGGAAATCCGGGACATCGTGCGGCGCTTTGGCGTCGCCGCCGCCGCCTGCCAGGCCGCCGGGTTCACCGGGGTGCAGGTGCACGCCGCGCACGGATACCTGCTGTCGAGCTTTCTGAGTCCGCGGACCAACCTCCGGGATGACGACTATGGCGGCAGCCTGGAGAACCGGGCCCGGGCGTTGCTCGAGACCGTCGCCGCTGTCCGGTCGGCGGTCGGGCCGGCCTTTCCCGTGGCCGTCAAGCTCAACAGCGCCGACTTCCAGAAGGGCGGCTTCGCCTTCGAGGACAGCCTGCAGGTGGCCCGCTGGCTGGAGGAGGCGAGTGTGGACCTGATCGAAATCTCCGGCGGAACCTACGAGCAGCCGCGACTGCTCGACGTGGAGGGCCTGGAGCCCGTGGAGCAACAGGACGTCGCCGCCACGACCCTGGCGCGGGAAGCCTATTTCGTCGATTTTGCCCGGGCCATGCAGGAACAGGTCCGAATCCCGCTCATGGTGACCGGCGGATTTCGACGCCGGGACGCCATGGAGCAGGCGCTTTCGTCCGGCGCGGCGGATCTCGTTGGCCTGGGGCGGCCCCTGTGCGTGGTCACCGACGCACCGGCACAGCTGCTGGCGGGCCTTCAGGAGCTTCCCCGGTTCGAAGACCAGCTGTCGTTTTTCCCTCCCTGGCTCCGTTTTCTGAATCGCGTGACGCTGTTGCGAGCGCTTGCCGGCTTCGGAACCCTGTATTGGTTCTACTCACAGCTTGTGGAGTTGGGGGAGCATGGCAGGCCGTCGCCGAAGCTATCGGTGCCTGCCGCGACATGGCGTGTTCTCAGCGCGCAGAAACGGTTGTTGGCGCAGCGGAGCACGGCCACCGATACCCACTGACGTTGGCGGTGCTTTTCCCCGGTCGCGTTATTTGAGTTACTGTGGCCCTTCATCGCCAATCATTTCACGCCATGAAACTCGCACCGATTTCCCTGCTTTCCTGCCTGTTCCTGCTGGTAGCCCCCGCCCATGCGGCGTCGGTGGAGATTTCTCGCGATTCGAGCCCTGATTCAGGATCCAGCCCGGCGGCCACTCCCGCCGCCGAGGCGAGCTACCGACAATCCATGCAAGACCTGGCGACGGTGTACGAGCGAGCCGAGCGCATGAGCGAACGGGTGGACCGCAGCCAGTTTGAACTGGACGCACTGATCGATCGGCTCGATTACGACGCGGATAGCGCGATTCGATTCGTCACCGAGGAAATTCGTTTCGAGCCTTACGCCGGCTCGCTTCGCGGAGCGCGAGGGACGCTCGTGAGCGCGGCCGGAAACGCACTCGATCAGGCCATTCTTCTGGCGCGGCTTCTCAAGGACAGCGGCTATGAAGCCCGGATTCAGCGAGGCTCACTGCCGGCTGAGACGGCGGCCATGCTTGTGCAGGGGCCCTTGAAACCCCGCAGGCATCGATCGCCATTGGACGGGGCCGACCTGGAGAACACGCTGCGGGAGATCCTCGGTCCCGAAGTCACTGAAAACGACGGTTTCGCGCTCATCGTCCAGAGTTTGGAACAGGGCGTACCGGTGACGGTGACCGAGCAGTACGATCGTGCGCAGCGGCACCGGGAATTTCTGCAGCGTTCCCTGCGTGAGGCCGGCATCTCCATGAGAAGGGAAGCCTTCACGGCGCAGCTGGCCAAGGCATCCGAAGACTACTTTTGGGTGACCTGGCGTGACGGGCCCGGCAGCGCGTGGAGGGACGTGCATCCGGCATTCGGCAACGAGGCAGTTGCCGGGCGGACGCCCAAGGTCGCTGAAACGTTTGCCGAAACGATTCCGGACGCGCTGCTGCATCGGGTTCGTTTCGCACTGGTCATCGAGCAGAAGCAGGGCGCTGACCTGGTTGAGCACACGCTCTTTGCCTGGGAGCGGCCCGCGGCAAATTTGCTTGGGCGCGAATTGACGTTTACCAACATCCCCAATGGTTTTGTGGGACGGGAAGACCTTGCCAAGCCCCGGGAGATCGCATCGAATACAACGCTGTTCACGCCGGTTCTGAGCATTGACGGTGATCCGATTGCTCCGGCGTCTCTGTTCGACCGTAACGGAAGGCCCCTGCCGCTCGACGCAGGTTCAGCGGCAGGAGGTCTGTTTCAGACCCTCAGCGAAAAAATGGAAGCGGCGCTGGCGGTCGGGGCGACCGATGAAGGCGGCGCCGCGGACGATACGCTGGCACTGACGGCCCAGAAGCTGGTGGTCACCCTGATCGCCCCTGGCGGTGCGGAAACCGTCCGGGAGCGCTACCTGCTGGACCGTATCGGCGAGGGAATGCGCCGGTCCGGTTCCGTCAGGCTGGCGCGCGATCAGGACTTTGCGGAGGCCGTTTGGCAGCTGAGCCGTCAGCATAACGTGATGGTGACCACGGGTTCCTACGCGCCTGCCTACCTGTTGGACCGATACCTGTCATCGGTGCTGACGACACGCCCGATGATGGAAGCAGCCTTGCGCGAGGAATTCATGCCGGACCAGGCTGATGATGACCTGGCAAAGAGCCTCGGCGAGATCGACAATCCGGAAAGTCTTTACCAGGCCGCGATGTTCTCCCTCGTTGACGGCACCGACCCCGGCGCCTCGCTGTTTCTCCAGGCTCCGGCGGTAACCGTTCTGAGCAGAGGTGCCGAATTGACACCGGACGGCCTGGCCTCGTTCCAGGCTGTCGACGTCCTGAGTCATCCGACCCTTGGCGTCCGTGAGCGGGGCAATTCTTCCTCGGAGGCGCTTGATCTCAATATGCTCTCCGGCGCCTGGGTGACGGAGATCGAGAATTCGGCAATCGAAAGTCACCGCGCGCGCTGGAACACCGGCGCGGCCTTTGAACTGGCGGCCAGCCGCGATATACCGATAAAGGTGCTTCGCCCCGAAGCGCAGGACGATCTCTCGCTGCCGGGATACAGCGCTGACGTGCTCGAAGCGCTGCGTTCGGATCTCGAACGCGGCTACCACGTCATCGTGCCCGGAAGGGGATTTTCCGACCGTGAAGCCGCTGGTTGGTGGCGTGTCGACACAGCGACCGGCGAAACCCTGGGCATGATCAACGAGGGACTTGGGGGCGCCGTAACCCTCGACTACCAGACGGTCCTTACCTTCGTGTCCCTCAAGGTCGCGGTGTTGCTGGCGATCCCGGATCTGATGGATTGCCAGAACAAGCCCCAGGCGAATGGCAGGCAGTGCAGTAACGCCGGCTGCCTGAAGGCCGCCGGTGTCAACGTTTTCACCAACTTTGCCTTTGGCTACGCCGTTGGCCTGATTGCCGGAGCATTGACCGCCGGCGTAAGCGTCAAGATCGCGGGGACGGCCCTGCAAAATCTCGATGACGCCGCCAGGATGGGCGTCGAGGTCGGTACGGCGCGGGGAATGGACATCGCCAACGCCTTCGACGCCTTGCCCAAGCTGCCGAATTGCCTGGATTAGCGATCCTGGCGGACCGTGGCGTTGTCGGTGCGCGCCCGGGTTGTCGACCGAAAGGAGACCGTGTGAATCAAGCCCGAAAGATCATGGCCTTTTTGGGTGCGGGCACCCTGGCGGTGTTCCTTTGTGCTTCCGGAGCCCAGGGGCAGCAATCGGGAGCTGGCGAGGACGCACTGGAAGCCCCGACCAGTGTCGAGGTCGACCCCCAGGCCGACGACGCGGCAATTGCCACGCGCCTGGCGCGGATCATGGAAGCGACCGGCTGGTTCAGTGGCGTGGTGGTCGAGGTGGATGAAGGTGTCGTGTTTCTCGGTGGCACGGCGGACAGCGACGCGCACCGGACCTGGGCCGGGCAGCTGGCACAGAGCACGGAGGGCGTGGTGGCCGTGGTCAACCGGTTGGGCGTCGCGCGGCGGTCCGCCTGGGACTTAACGGCAACCTGGATCGAACTGCGGGACCTGGCAGCAAGCGCGGTCCGGGCACTGCCCCGGTTCCTCGTGGCCGCGGTACTGTTGTTACTGACCTTCTGGGCGTCGGTCTGGTCGGTTCGCGCGACCCGCAATCTGCTGGAGCGGCGCATCGACAGCCTGCTGCTGCGCCAAGTGGTGGCGCGCGCCGCCGCCATTCCCGTGTTCGTTTTCGGGCTCTACCTGGTGCTGAAGCTTTCCGGCCTGACGGCCCTCGCCGTCACGCTGCTGGGTGGAACGGGCATTGCCGGGCTCATCATCGGCTTCGCCTTCCGGGACATCGCCGAGAACTTCCTGGCCAGCATCCTGATCAGCTCCCAGCATCCCTTCGCCATCGGTGACCTGATCGAGGTCGACGGGCATCGGGGATTCGTGCAACGCGTGAATACCCGTTCGACGCTGATCATGACCCTCGAAGGCAATCACGTCCAGATTCCCAACGCGGCCGTGTACAAGGGCACGATCATCAACTACTCGGCCAATCCGCGGCTGCGGTCCCGGTTCACGGTCGGTATCGGCTACTCGGACTCGATCCGGCTCGCCCAGAAGACGGCCCTCAAGGTGCTCCAGGAGCACCCCGCGGTAGTCAGTGAGCCCGAGCCGCTGGTGCTCGTGGAGGGCCTGGGCGCGGCGACGGTCAATCTGTCCGTGCTGTACTGGATCGACGCCAGCCGTTACAGCGCGGTCAAGGTGTTGTCCGCGGTGATTCGGCTGACGAAACGCGCCTTCGACGAGGCCGGCATCACCATGCCCGACGAAGCCCGCGAAGTCGTGTTTCCGGATGGTGTCCCCCTGATGGACTATCGTGGCGACGCTGTGGCCACTGACGACAAACCGGCCGCGCCGCCGCAGGATGCCACGGTCAAGGACGAGGAGAACGACGACCCGGCCAGCGAGTCCGAGGGCGACCTCGTGTCCGAGTCCCGGGAGATCCAGGAGCAGGCCGAGCGCTCCCGGGTTCCGGAAGGCGAGAGCCGCAACCTGTTGGATGAGGAGGGGGGATGAAGGTCGCAGTCAACCGGCGTCGACGGCGAAGGAACAGGGCCCCCTGGCTCGTTTCCCGATAAAAGCTTCCCAATGAAAAACGCCCGCGCAAAGCGGGCGTTTCTCTCGGGCGCTGGGGCCGGATCAGTCTTCGCCGTAGCTGAAGCTGTCCTGGATCGTGCCGTCGGCGCGGTGAACCACCAGCCGGCTCGGCTCGTGGGCCTGGGCGATGCTTCGAGCCGCGTCGAGCGCCTCCCGCTTGGTGTCGAGCACCCGCAGGTTGCGGTCCTCGCCCTCCCGCCGCACGGCCCACTGGTCTTCCTTGGGCAGCAGGTGATACACGGTCGCTTCCGGGGCTTTGTCCGCCTTCGCCTTGGCTTTCGTCTTCGCAGCCGGGGTGGCCTTGGCCGGGGCGGCTTTCGCGGCCTTCGCCGCCTGCTGCCGCTGGTCCGCCAGCCGCGCGACCTGTTTGCCGAGGTTTTCGACCTGACGGTTGAGCTTGTTCATGTCGTCGGACGTGGGAATGCCGAGGCCCTCCAGGACACGGGCGACGCGATCCTCGAACACGTTCTCCAGGCGATCCCAGCCGTCTTCGGCCTGCTTTTTCGCAGCGTCGATGCGACCTTCGATCGCTTCACGTCGGCTCTTGACCTTTTTCGTGACCGTTGAAGCGCCCTCATCGACCGCCTTGCGGCCTTCGGCTTCCACCCGGGCGCCTTCCTTGACCAGGCTGTCAAACATCGCTGTGCCCTGTCCGATGACCTTGCTGCCTTCCTGCTGGGCCAGGGAAGCAGCGCCGAGACCGGCGCGCCAGATGTCGCGGGCGGACTCGAGCACCGGGTCGGTCAGCTGGGTGATACCTGACTTTTTCACGTTCGAGGTGCGCTTTTTCCTGAGGGACTTCTTCGCCATGGGTTTCTCCTTTCAATTCACTTTCGGATTCCGGCAACGGCGGTGACCGCTGTTGCCTGCATGAACCGAAGCTTATGAAAAGCAATTAGAGCATTCACACTAATTGTGCGACCGGCCCGGGGATTCTCTGGCTTCTGACCGGTGGGTCACCGTCACTCAGCGCCGGGCTTCTGCCCGGCCAGCGCCGCATCGAGCATGTCCACCAACTCGTCGCGGGAGAAGCTGTAGGGACCCCAGGTATTGAGTTCCACCAGCTGCTGGATTTTCGCCGTGATGGTCCAGCCCTGCTCCTCGGCGGTGGGCACCACGACGTAGCGCCGCAGCGGTTGTTCGTCGAAAAGGGCGTGCAGGTAGGCAGCGGAAACCTCGTCGGGCTGCTTGTAAGACAGCTCCCGCTTTTCTGTGTCATCAAACATGGAACGCATCTCGTCGGTGATCTCGCCGCCGGCCGCCTCCACGCGATCGAACTCCCGCAGCACCGCGCTGCGCCGGATGCGTGACTGGTAGTTCCCGGGTTCGACAACGCTGACCGAGACGCCCAGGGGCGCCATTTCCGCCGCCAGGCCGTCGGTGAAGGCCTCGATCCAGTGTTTGCTGCCGCTGTAGGCGGTGCCGCCGGCCCAGGACAGCGTGCCGGCGATGGAGCCGGTGGTGACAATGCGGCCTTTCGATTCGATGATCAGCGGGGCGAATGCCCTCGTCACCCGGTAAACCCCTTCCACGTTCACGTCGTACACGAAGGTCTGTTGGTCGATCGGCGTGTCGGCGACGGGTCCGCCGCCCCCGACGCCGGCGTTGTTCACCAGCGCGTAGAGCCCCGTGCCCTGTTCCTCGATGAATGCGACAGCCGCATCGACTTCGTCCTGCTTTGTGACGTCCAGGCGCACGGCGGTGATGTTTTCGATGGCGTTCAGGGCCTCGTAGTCAGCGTCTTTGCGAACGCCGGCGTACACCTGGTAACCGTTGCGCGCCAGGGTTTCCGCCAGGTTTCGGCCGATGCCCGTGCTGGTGCCGGTGACGAGCACGTATTGGTCCGACCGGTCGCTGTCGTGGCCGTCGGCGTACGCCGGTTGCGGCACGGTCCAGGCGACGGACGCGAAAGTCAGGGAAATCAGGGTGAGAACGAAGCGCTGCATGGCGAAGCCCGTGTGGTTTGGCAGGTCGTCGAGATTAACACAGCGGCCCGGGCTCCAAGACGCGCACAACGTTTGATCCGGGACGGATCCCCGCCGTCGTCTCCTCGGCGATCGAGGGAAACCTGACGTGGGTCAATCCGCCAGGAGTCCGTAGGCATATCATGAGAATCTAAATTAGTTAATACTAATATATCCCGGCGGGCGGGTTCTTTTTCCTTCCTGCCCGGGCCTGGCTACCAGGAGCCCCGTGGCCGAAACAAGAACCCTCCGAAGTGGTTCGAGGCTCCAGTGATCTGGAGGAAAGACCATGAAGCATGCCTGTTTCCCGCTAGCCCTCATGCTGAGCACTGCCGCGGTGAATGCCCAGGAAAATTTCCTGACCGACCCCGTGACTCCTTACCCACCCGGGTGCCTGACCAATACGGAGGCCATGGACCTCATCCCTGGCCGCGAGACCGTGATCACCACCGGTCGCGTCAGCTTCACCTCCTGGGCGCTTGGCGTTCCTGACGGTGATTTTCTGGAGGTCGACGTCTCCCTGATTCGCCGCGGGTGTGCCGAGCCTGAACGGTCCGTGCTGATCGTCGAACTCGATGTGATCGACGATGGGGATGAAACGCCGCATGCCATCAGGATGCCGTACTTTCGCGCAGACCGCTTCGGTGTGATGCACGATATCCGGGGTGTGGCCGAACCCAACTCCTGGGGCCTGCATTCCTCCGGCGACTGGTTGGGTGAAGGACAGTCGATCCGGCTCTTTCTCGACGGCCCGGACATGGCGCACCCGGATTTCGATCCGGAGCGTGCCCTGACGCCGGAGGAATACAACGGCGACTGGGTTCTCGAGATTTACGAGCCCCTGTGGACCGCCTACCGGATCGATGTACCGGAGTACCGGGATCAGTTGCGGCCGGACGCCTTCGTGCTCAACGGCCGCCTGTCCGGTATCTGGTGGGTGCCGGATGCCCCGGACCAGGGAATCTACCTGGGGTTTCATGAACGCGCCAACGCCGAGACGGGCGTCGTTTTCTTTTCCTGGAATACCTTCGGGCCCGACGGAGAAAACCTGTGGTTTTCCGGCACCGGCCACTACGCAATGGGGGACGAGTCAGTCGAAATCGACATGGTCTGGGTGACCGATGGCGAGTTCATGGGGTCGACCCCCGCATCCCGGACATCGGCCGGAACGGTCACGCTGACCGCGAACAGCTGCAATGACCTGACCTTTACCTTTGATGTCGACTATCCGGGGCTGGAGCCGGGCTCCCGACGGCTGGTCCGGCCCTTCTCGCTGGAGACCCAGGGCTATGCCTGCCGGGACCGGCAAGCCCGGCAGGACGCGCTGTTGTCTCCCTGATCCCGACGGCGCGGTTTCTCCCCGGGGCTCCTTGCGGGGCCCCGGTCCGCTGGCGGTCGGCCGCGCATTTCTTTTCCCTCCTTACATCCGCGGCCTGGCGAGCGCGCCGGCCAGGTGATCGATGACTTCGTCTTCCGTGCTTCGATAGGCGCCCATGGCAGCCGCGGTCAGGCACGAATGAACCGGCAACACGTGCACCAGATCGCCGATTCGAACCCGGTCCAGCCGCGCCCTGGGCAAACGCAGCATGCCGTGTTCCTGGGAGAGCGCGGTCAGATAAAGCGGCTCCTGAATCGGGCGCCAGCCCGCGCCGTCCGCCGCCGCCAGTTTTCCATAAACGGCCTGTCCCCCGACGTCCAGCGAGTCGCGGGAGAAATGCACGCTTCCGCCGTGGATCACGATCTCCCCGCGTTCCGGGTAACGGCCGACCACCGGGCAGGCCATGGCGACGGCGATGTCGTCCTCCGAACAGGTCCCAAGACTCGCCTGGAAGAGATCGTAGAAGACGAAGTTGCCCGGGGTGATTTCGTCGGCGCCCGGAAATCCCCGGGCCCCGCTGCATCCCGGCGTATCACCCACGAGTACCGTGGGCCTCTCACTCGAGAAATGGCGTTTGAGTTGAGCCAGGGCCCCGAGCGCCGTGGCGAGGATTGACTGCCGGTCTTTCACGGCCTCGTGTTTGTAGGTGTTTCCGGGATGGCAGTAGAAACCCCGGAACGCCAGGCCGGGAACGCGCTTCGCCGACGCCATCAGCGCTTCGACACGGTCGATCGACGCGGCTGGAATGCCGGTCCGGCCGTAGCCGGCGTCAATATCCACGTAGTAGTCCAGGGGTGGGCCGGCGCGACCCGTGAGCCCGGCGATCGCTTCCGGGTTGTCGAGCAGAACGCCCAGCCGGCACCGGTCGGCGAGGGCGCTGAACCGGTCGGCCTCTCCCGGGTTGTAAGGGAACGCGACCAGGATGTCTTCCCACCCGTCGTCGGCGAAGTACTCGGCCATCCGGAGGGACGAAACCGTAATGCGGTCAACACCCTCGTTGCGAAGCCAGTGGCCCACGATCCGGGACTGGTGGGTTTTGCAGTGGGGTCGCAGCGTAACGCCGGCCTCGCGGGCGCGCCGCAGCATGCCGCACAGGTTTTTCCTGCAGCGGTGCGGGTCGAGCAGAAGCGTGGGCTCGGCGATGATCATGTGACACCAAAAAAAACGGGCTGCCATGGTAGCAGCCCGTTCAATCCCCGGTTTCCCGGTCAGTTGTCGATCAGTCGAACGTTACTTCCAGGGCTTGCGCTGCGCCTTCCGTCAGGTCGAGCACCTCGAGCATGCCGAGGGCCGTATCACCGTTCGCGGACTGCAGGCGTACCGAGTAGGCGCCGGGATCGAGCGTCATCAGGATGGCTGATTCGCTCGGGTCGGCGGGCGCCTTGCCCGTGGCGCTGATCTCCGCGGCATTGGCGGCGTCGCCCCAGTCGTCATTGAACTCGATGACGTCCGTTCCGCGGAAGAGCGCGATGAAGGGATCTTCGATCGTCGGTTCGAGGTTGATCGAAGGTCCGCGTCCCCGAATCAGGATCTGGCGGGGCTCCTCACCCTTGATGATGAATCCACCGATCAACTGCTCCGGACCGACGCCAACCTTGGCGCGGGTGGAGATGTTGACGAGCTTCGATGCGCTCTGGTCGACGTCCATGACCTCGAAGATGCCCACGCCCAGATCCGTGCCTGGCACCCCTTGGAGCACCGCTGAATAGGTGCCGGGTTCGAGGCACTGATACATGGCCGATTCAAGCGGGTCCGACGGCGCGAGGCCCAGATTGGCGATCTTGTTGGCGTCGGGATGCGCGCCCCAGTTGTCGTTGGTATCGATCGGCAGTCCGCCGGGCAGTTTCACGAGTCTCAGGATCGGATCCTGCAGCGTGTCCACGGGGAGGCTCATGCTCGGGCCCCGGCCTCGGACGACCACGCATTTCTGCTCGTTGCCGGCGATGACAAATCCGCCGAAGATCGCTTCAGGTCCCGTGCCGACCTCGGCACGACCGGAGCCGTTGTACAGCTCGTTCTCGACGGTTTCTTCCTCGTAGTCGATCACGAGTTTGGCGTTCAGTACCGCGGTGGGTTTCCGGTCGCCCTTGATGTAGACGGCAAGGTCGAAATCATCGGTCATGGGCAGGCCGTTGCTCGTGACCGGCTGCTCGCCTTCCGGTGAGACGATGGTCACGAAATCGTTGGCGGTGACGTCCACCCAGCCCTTGCTCGTGGCGAGCGGCGAGGGGCCTTCGGGATTGTCTTCCTCCCAGTCCAGGAGGTTGATCACCGTGGTCACCAGTTCGCCCACCTCGTACTTGATGTTCTCCTTGGTGAACGGCGGCTCGCTGCATTCCTCCACCGGGACTTCGAGACCGGGAATATCCTGCCCGAACTTGTTGGGCTTCAGGCGCCAGCGCGGCCCCGAAACCAGTTCCAGGCCTTCCGACGCCATTTCCCCTTCGGTCAGGGGGACAGGAAAGCCCACGTGGTTGAAGAACTGATCGTCCTCCGGACCAATGGATCCGCTGCCGTCTCCATCGAGAATGCGATAGGACCACTCGAAGGGATCGCGGTTGATCGTGGTGTAGTAGGCGTTCGTGAAGCCGCCGGTCAGATCCGCTGACAGGGGCTGGGGCTGGGTCGCGGGATCCGCGGCCAGGTTCGGATAGGCGAACTGGCCATTGCGCAGGACGGTTCCGGCGGGCAGGGGGGTCGGCGCGATGTCGCCTTCACCCGTGATGAAGTCGCCATCGCCCTCGTAGCAAGGTCGCGTCGAAATCCAGTACTCGTCACCCCCGACTTCCTCGATCCGGTAGTCCGGCTTGCGACCCGTGGCGCCCTCGTTTTCGAGGTCCTCCGGCCGTAGCTGGTCATTCGGGTTGTTGGTGATCCAGTGCGTCACGTGCAGTTCCGCCCTGTTGACCACGAAATTGGCGCCGGGCGCTTTCCATTCCTCCGGCAGGGGCAGGCGGGCATAGAGCCGCACGTCCCGGGGGCGCTTGATGAGGCTCCCCCAGCGATAGAGCACCTTGCCGTCGTCCTTCAGGGTGATGGAGTAGTCGCTGCTCGCGGCGATGTTGTCGAGCACCTCGGTGTTGTCGTTGGGATCCATGGGATTGAACACCGGGTCGTATACTTCGCCGGGCTGCCCGTCGCTGAGCACGCGAACCTCGTTGCTCAGCTCATTGTCCGCGCAGTTCACCAGCGCGGGCTCGTCCGGAAAACCCAGGAGTTGCTGTTCGCCGGTGAACGGGTCGGCGAACTGGTAGGGGACTACCTCGTGGCAGCTCAACACGTGTTCCATCACGCTGTAGTGTTCGGTGGAGCACTTGACCGAGTTGCCGCCCAGACCCGTGCACCAGGTGCCCAGCGGGGGTTTGACCTTGAAAAAGTCGGTCTCGGCGTTGGAAATCTTCACGCCGATGACCGTGTCGCCATCCTCGATGTTGCCGGCGTAGCCTTCGCCGTAGTCGAAGTCCCGCACTTTCGCCCTGGCGCCGAGAAAGTCCACCACGTTGAAGCCGAATTCGCTGTCGATGGGATAGAGCGTGACCCCTTCCTTGTCGATGATGGGTGCGACGGGACAGGTGTCCTGGGTGACGCCGGGGATACAGAGAATGGTGTCGTCCTGCACAGCGCCGGCGGGGCCGAAGGTCGAGCCGTCAAAGCCGCCCATGACGTCGTCGATGGAAAAGACGTGGACGGGTGATTCGTAGGCCTGGGCGGGGAGGCCTGCCATGGTGCCGATCGAGGCGGCCACGGCGAGGGTGAGAATCCTGGGTTTGAGCCTGGTCATGAAGTGTTCTCCTGTAGCTTTTATGGATGGGTCTCTGCTGATGCATACCCGGCACCAGAGGACGTTTTGGCGGTCGTGCGCTTGTCGCCGCCGGTTTCCAGGAGTTTGTTATTGCCTTTCGTCGCCCCTGTGATTTCAGGATGCCCTAATTTAGAAAGATAAGAATTGACTTAGGGCAAGTTCGGGTGCGGCTCGCGGCGCCTTCCCATGCTCACCCGCCCGATCTCGCGGGTTTGCGTTGTTCGCCCCATGGGCGGACGCCGGGTTCCGCGTCTTCTTCGAGGCAGCTGCAGCGGCAGGCGTCCAGGCGCTTGCCCTGACCCTTGCGTTGTTGCTCCATGGATACGCCCAGTGCTTCCCGGCACGCGGCCTGCTCCTTCCGGGCCTGTGCCATGAGGCTTTCCCGCTCCTCTGCCGATTCGCTTTCCAGGATGGCCGGGCAGCTGCACCAGTCCGGATCCGGGGGGGAGTCGGGCGGGGACTCGTCGGCAAGCACCAGGCTCGACAGGAACAGCAGCAGGGTGAATACCGTTGACAGGGCCAGCCATCGCTGACCGAATCGGGATTGGCGTATCATGGGATTGGCGAATACGGTTTTCATGTCCACCAGCTTGACAAGGCACAGGAATTTCCGCAGGGGACACATGTCCCATAGCCCACGGGGCATTCGCCATAAGGACACCCGCAATCCCGGACTGGACAACCTATGAAGGACTTGCTGATCGCTGCCCTGCTTGCGGCCATCGTTGTTTTGAAAGCGCTGGATCTCCGGGCCGACATGACGGAGAACCTGCCCGCCAGCCACCTGGCCCAGGAGTGGGCTTTGCTGGTGCTGTCGCTGATCGGGTTTATTTATCTCGTCATCGAGATGCGACGTCGTACCCGCGCCCTGGAGCGGTTGAAGCAATCCCTGTCATTCAACCAGGAGCGGGTCGACTCCCTGGGCGCCGAGTTGCGCGCGGCGCGAGCGGAACACGGCAAGGCGGTGCGCCGGGAGTTCCAGGCCTGGAAGCTGACCGAAAGCGAGCAGCAGGTCGCCATGCTCATGCTCAAGGGACTGAGCCTCAAGGAAGTCGCCGCGATCCGTGACACGCGGGAAAAGACCGTGCGGCAGCAGGCGTCGAATATCTATGCCAAGTCCGGCATCGATGGGCGGCATGCCCTGGCAGCCTGGTTCCTGGAGGATTTCCTGTTCGTACCTGCCACCGGTGAGCGGGACGCTGCCTGAGCTCATGTCACGCATGACGCTGCTCATCGCCCTTGGCCTGCTGTTGGCGGGCCTGACCACGGCGCCGGTCATCGCCGACAAGGGCCAGTTCACCTTCGACGGGTGGCAAGGGCCGCCGATGAGGGTCTTCACATCACGACCGGACAGCCTGGAGCCTGACATGCCGGTGGTTTTCGTCATGCACGGCGTCCGGCGAAACGCGGATGAATACCGGGACCAGTGGCACGAGCTCGCCCTCGAGCACGACTTTTTCCTGGTCGTTCCCGAATTCACCGAGGCGGACTTTCCCGGCTCGCGGGGCTACAACCTGGGTTTCCGGGAAGATGAGCAGGGCCGGCCCAGGCCGCGCAAGCTGTGGTCCTACTCGGCCATCGAACCGATCTTCGATGAGGTGCGGCGGCGCGAGGGGCTCGGGACAAAACGCTATGCACTCTACGGGCATTCCGCCGGCTCGCAGTTCGTTCATCGCTTTATCTATTACGTGCCCGACGCCCGGGTTTCCCGGATCGTGCCGGCCAACGCCGGCTGGTACCTGATGCCGGAGGCTGATGTACCCGCTCCCTACGGACTGGAAGACGCGGGGCTGACGGCGGAGATGCTGGTCTCCGCCTGGCGCAAGCCCGTGACCGTGCTGCTGGGTGAGCTCGATACGGACCCGCGGCATCGTCACCTGCGCCGGGCCCCGCAGGCCATGGCGCAGGGTGCGCACCGGTTCGCGCGGGGGCAACGGTTTTTTGCGCTAAACCGTGACGCGGCAGAGCAGAAGGGCGTTCCCTTCGGCTGGCGCCTGGCGACCGTCCCCGGCGTAGGCCACGAAAACCGGCGCATGGCGCCTGCCGCGGTTCCTTACCTGCTGGACTGAGCGCTGCCCGCGGCTGCGGCCGGTTCGTCGATGCGGACGGGAGGCTTTTGCAGCCCCATGGCGGCCGCATGCGGTCGCCGCGGGTCTGGCGCTCCATGGAATTCACCGTCCTGCCAGAGGATGGACTGGGTGCTGCCCATGGTCTGCTGAAGGTCGATCTCGTGGCCCCTGGCCTCGAGGAGGCGGATGACCTCGGGATTCATGCCACGCTCGATACCGAGCTTCTGATTGCGCCATCCCTGGTGAATGCGCGGCTGGTGGGTGGCCACGGCTGCGTTGAGCCCGTGGTCGACCACGTTGACGATGATCTGCAGCACCACGTTGATGATGCGGCTCCCGCCGGGCGTTCCCGTGACGAGCCAGACGCGGTCCTCGTCATCAAACACCATGGCGGGCGTCATCGTGGACAGCATGCGTTTGCCGGGGGCGAGGGCGTTCTTGTGGTCGTCGCCGTCCCGGAAACTGAAGTTACGCATCTGGTTGTCGAACAGGATGCCGGTTCCTTCCGCCACGAATCCGGACCCAAAGGAATAGCCCAGGGTATAGGTGTTGGCTACGGCATTGCCGTACCGGTCCATGATCGAAAAATGGGTGGTGTCGCGGCTTTCGAAGCGGCCGAGGTCCTCGGCCTCGATCGTGTCCACGTCGGCGACTGCGGCGAGGTCGATTTCCGCCGCCATGTGCCTGGCGAGGTCCTTGCTGATGTAGGCGTCCGTGCGCACCTCGACGAAGTCCGGGTCACCGAGCAGGGAGCGGCGGTTGGCCGCAGCGCGCTTCATGACCTCGGCGAGCAGGTGGAGCGACTGGGCGCTGCCCGGTCCGTACTCCGGCATGGGAAAGTGCTCCAGCATGTTGAGCATCTGGAGCAGGGTGACGCCGCCGGCGCTCACCGGCGGCACCGTGACCACGCGCTTGCCGCGGTAGGTGGTGGCCACCGGTTCGCGGTGTTTGACCTCGTAGCTGGCGAGATCGTCGAGGGTGAGAATACCGCCGCTGTCATTGAAGGAACGGGCGATGCGCCGGGCGAGTTCACCGCCATAGAAGGCCTCGGCGCCCTGCGCCATGAGCTGTTCCAGGGACCAGGCCAGATCGCTCTGCACGAGCCGGTCGCCGGCGGCCCAGGGCGTGCCGCCGGCCTTGAGGTACGCCGATCCCGGCGCATGAACGCTGAGCACGGCGCGAGCCTCATTGAGGGCAAAGGCCAGGTCAGGCCAGAGCTCGAAGCCGTCCCGGGCGAGGTCACGGGCCGGGCGCAGCAGGTCCTCCCAGGGCAGAGAGCCGTGTTCGGACCAGGCAAGATGCATCGCCGCCACGGTGCCCGGCACGCCGGCGGCTTCCGGGCCGAAGGTCAGGCGGTCGAAATCGATGTCGCCGTCCGAGCCCGTGTAATGCGCCCGGCTGGCGGCCAGGGGTGCGACGGAGCGGTAGTCGAGGGCTACGGTCTCCCGGGTCTCGGCCAGGTGCGCCAGCAGGAATCCGCTGCCGCCCAGGTTGCCGGCGCGGGGCAGGGTGACCGCCAGCGCGAAGGCCACGCCCACCGCTGCATCGATGGCGTTGCCGCCCCGGGCGAGGATGTCCCGGCCCACTTCGGTCGCCAGGCGATTCTGGGACACCACCATGCCGTACTGCGCCCGCACCGGATGGTGAATCGCGTCGTAGCGAATGATGGGTTGGGACAGGGCTGCCCCGGACTCCGGAGTCTGCGCCCTGGCGCCCTGGACGAAGCACAAGCCGGTCAGCAGCAACACGATCAGTGCACGGTCTTTCCACGTCCGGCTTACATCGTTGCGGGCGAGGACTGCCGGATTGGCGGGTTGAGAGTGAGTCTTCATGGTTTTCTCCGAAATTCGTCCCCTAATACTCACGGACAAGCCCGGTCCAGGGCAATGGCCAATGGCTGGCGCAACGAGGAAGGGGCTCGTGATGCCCAACCCCCTGGTCCAATGATTATTTTGGATTGAAAAATATGCCGCAATGACGTAAACTGATGAATTGGCTAAGGTTTCGGGCGCAGGCTCCCGAAATGTCCCTCAAACCCCTGAGAAACAGGAGAATCGTCATCGCGATCCGCAAAGGAGATACCATCCACCATCCCCAGCACGGCATCGGTACCGTGCAGTCCATTCGCAAGCGCAGCTTTTCCGGCCCCCAGGGCAGCAAGTTTGCGAAAATGTTTTTCCCCCGCGACGAAATGTCCGTCATGGTCCGCGAAACGGAGCTCGAAGAAACCGTCCGCAAGCCCATCGAAAAAACCGAAGCGCGCAAGGTCCTGAACCACATCAGTGGTTGGGAGGGCTCGGTCAGTGAGCAATGGAAGTCCCGGGCCAACACCCACCAGGCCAAGCTGGACAGTGGCGACCCGCTTTCCCTCGCCGAGGTGTACAAGGCCCTCAGCCTGCGCCAGGAAGAAGACAACCTGAGCGCCGCCGACCGACGCCACCTCAGCGAATCCGAGGATCGCCTCGCCGAGGAGCTCGCGGTGGCCCTGGGCAAAACGCAACGCACCACTCGCCGCGCCATGGCAAAGTCCGCAGCCGCCTGAACACCCTGATTAATTTGTCCTGATCGTTCCGGCCTGTCCCGAGACAGGCCGGAACGAATTGAATCAATCTCCTCGATCCCGTGAGATTGTCGTGAGATTTCCCTCGCAGACTGAACGCTCCCTGATACCGAACGGAGTGTCCCATGAATCTGCGATCCGCCATTCGCCGTGCGCTGTTGCCGGCCGCTTTCCTCGTCGCGTCTCCCGCATTTGCGAACGAGGTCCGCGTAACCGTCGAGAACCTGAGTCCTGCCGGCGGGCTGTACCTGACCCCGCTGTGGGTCGGCTTCCACGACGGCACCTTTGATCTTTACGACCGGGGGGCACCAGCCTCGGTCGGCGTTGAGCGCTTTGCCGAGGACGGCGATTTCGGTGCCCTGCGCGAAGCCTTCGGTGCCTCCGGAGGTCTCGACGCGGTCATCCTGAACCCGGAAGGCTTTGCCGGCGCGCCGGTCTTCGACCCGGGCCAGTCGACCACCCAGGTGTTCGAGCTGGATCCTTCTGTCCATCGCTTCTTCAGCTATGGGGCCATGCTGCTGCCCTCCAACGACGCCTTCATCGCCAACGGCGACCCCCAGGCGGTCAACCTGTTCGACGAGTCCGGTGAATTCACGGGTCCCGTGTCCTTCGTTGTCTATGGCAACGAGGTGCTCGATGCCGGTACGGAAGCCAACACGGAAACGGACGCCGCGTTTTTCGACCAGTCGGCGCCAGACACGGGGGTGGTGACCAATGACACCGTGGAACTGCATCCCGGTTTCAACGGATCGGTGGGTAATCCGGACGGTACACCGGTCAACTTCCTCGGCGGCGCCCTGCCAACGGGCACGACCCTGGATCCGGCCCTCGGCGACTTCACCCGCGGACTGGCGCCGCTCATGCGAGTGACCATCCGGGAGAATCGCTTGCCGGTTCGCGTTTCGGTGAGGAACACGGCGCCGCCGGAAGGGATTTACCTGACCCCGGTGTGGCTCGGTTACCACGACGGCAGCTTCGATCTGTTCAACGAGGGTGACCTGGCGTCCCTGGGCCTGGAACGGATGGCCGAGGACGGAGACTTCGGCGCCCTGCGCATGGACTTCGAGACGAACGGTTCCGGCCAGGACCAGGTCGTGCTCAACCCGGCGGGCTTCCCGGGCGCCCCGCTCTTCGATCCCGGCTTCAGCAGCACCGAGGTGGTCATCCTGGACCCTGCGGAAGACCGCTACCTGTCTTTCACGGCGATGATCCTGCCGTCGAATGACGCCTTCATCGGCAACGAAGACGCCACGGCCTACCCCCTGTTCGACGAATCCGGAACCTTCACCGGGCCCCTGACGGTTCGCGTGTTCGGTGATCAGGTCTGGGACGCCGGGACGGAAGCCAACACGGAAGCGGACGCGGCGTTCTTTGACCAGTCCATGCCCGACGCGGGCGAGGCCACCACCGACGGCGTGGCCCTGCATCCGGGATTCAACGGTTCCCTGGCCAATCCCGATGCCACCCCGGTGAATTTTCTCGGCGGCACGAACGGCGCCGGCATCTTCTTCGACGAGGAAGCGGCTGACTTCACCCTGCCTGGACGCCAGGTAGCGGAAATCCGGGTGTCCCGCGTCGTCGACGGCGGTCACAGTGGCACCTGGTATGACGCCGATCAGGATGGACAGGGCCTCGTGATCGAGATTACCGGCAGCGACGGCGCCGATGGTCTGCGTGCCGTGGTGTCCTGGTACACCTACCGGGCCGATGGCTCCGGTGATCCGCTCTGGCTGATCGGCGAAGGGCCCGTGCTTGGCGATACGGCCATCGTGGACCTGGTCCAGGCCAATGGTGCGATCTTCGGTGAAGACTTCATGGCGAGCGACGTGCTGCGCAGCATCTGGGGCGAGGTGAGAATCACCTTCGAGTCCTGCACCGAGGCCACCCTGGTTTTCGATGCGGCCGATGCGGCGTTCGGCTCCGGTACCCAGGCCCTGTCACGCCTGACCGGCGGTCCCGCCGACTTCGCCGGAGCCTGTCAGCCCTGAGTCTTCCCCACCCGCCAGGTATCGCCCAGGGAAGGGCGTTCCTGGCGGCTCTTTGTTGGCGGCGGGAAACATCCATGAAAGCAAAAGCATCTTTTTCCTTTCCCCTTACAGGACGTTACACGGCGTCGTCTGCATCGGAGGGAATCATGGCAAACAAGCGCGTCCTGGTGATTGAGGACGAACGGGACATCGCTAAGCTTCTCGAGATCCATCTGTCTGAATGGGTCGACGAGGTCCGGCTCGTGCACGACGGTCAAGCCGGATTGGAGCTCGCTGAACGGCAGGACTGGGACGTGATTGTGCTGGACCTGAAGCTGCCGGGTCTTGATGGACTGGAAATCTGCCGGCGTCTCCGCGGAGCGCAGCGCTACGTCCCGATTCTCATGTTGACGGCCAAGTCCACGGAGCTCGACCGGGTGCTGGGCCTGGAACTCGGTGCCGATGACTATCTCACCAAGCCGTTCAGCGTGATCGAACTCAACGCACGGGCCAAGGCCCTGGTGCGTCGCTTCGACGCCAGCCGAGGCTACCGGCGCCGGCCGACGAGCGATCACCTGGCCTTCGAGGGCCTGGATATCTGGGGTGACCGGCGCACGGTGCGCGTGGACGGCGAAGAGGTCACGCTCACCGCGAAGGAATTCGACCTCCTGCACTTTTTTGCAAACCACCCGGATCGCGTATTCAATCGGGGTCAGTTGCTGGACCACATCTGGGGTTACGGCCATGACGGCTACGAACACACGGTCAACTCCCACATGAATCGCCTGCGCAAAAAGATCGAGGCCGACAGCACCCAGCCCCGCTACATCAAGACCGTCTGGGGAGTCGGCTACAAGTTCATCGGACAGGCATGCGCCGGGACCTCACCGGGCGGCGTAGCAGCGGGTGAAGCGGCGGGGCGGTCATGATGGGCCTTCGTCGCAAGCTGTCCCTGGCACTCATGGCCCTGTTCGGCGTCATGGGCCTCGTGCTGGTCGCACTCACCTGGAAGACCTCGGTGCAGTACAACCTCGAGATGACGCAGCGCCTCAACGGCGCCATTGCCATGTACGTCGCGGAAGAAGATGAGCTGATTCGCGACGGTCGACACAACGAGGCAGCGATCAAACGGCTGGCTGAACGCGCCATGGTGATCAACCCCACCGTGGAGGTTTACCTGCTGGACCGACAGGGGCGGGTGCTGAGCCATAACCTCCCGCCGGGTTCGCTCGCGGTCAACCGGGTACCGCTTGACCGTATCGAGGCCTTTCTCGAGCCGGGCTCCGAGCGGCCGATCGTCAGCCTGGATCCGCGAAGCCCCGGGTCTGAAAAGGCGTTCTCCGCCGCTCCGGTGATCGTGGACGGGCGCCACGAGGGTTACGTGTACGCCATTCTCGGCGGCCAGGCCTACGAGGCGCTTGCCAGCGATCTCGGCAGGAACTACGTCCTGCAAGGCGCTTTTCTGAGCATCGTGGTGGTGCTGCTCTTTTTCTACGCCATTGCGATCCTCGTGTTCCATCACCTGACCCGGCCCCTCACCACGCTGAGCCGGGAAGTCCAGGCGTTCCAGCACCGGCTGACCGGGCATCGGCCCGAGCTGGCCAGGCCCGGAGAAGACGCCCAGGTTCTCGAAGCGGCCTTTCGCGAAATGCGCGCACTCATCGAACAGCAGATCGACCAGATCCGGCAGGCGGACGAGAGCCGTCGCGACCTCATCAGCAATGTCTCCCACGACCTGCGCACCCCCCTGGCCGCCATCCAGGGTTACGTCGATACGCTGAAGCTCAAATTCGACCAGCTCGATACCGGCGAGCGGGAAGCGCACCTGGAAATCGCCAGTCGCCACTGCGCGCGACTCGGCGGGCTTGTCGATGACCTGTTCGAACTGTCAAAGCTCGACGCCGCCGTGCTGCGGCCGAACATCGAGGCTTTTTCCCTCGGCGAGCTGATGCAGGATGTGGCCATGGAATTCACGCTCGTGGCCCGGCAGAAGAACATCGACATGAATATCGAGCTGGAACAGGGGCCCGTGGAAGTGGAAGCCGATATCGCGCTGATGCAACGGGTGCTGGAGAACCTGATCGGCAACGCCATCAAGCATACGCCGGACAACGGCACGGTATGGATCAAGCTCCAGCCAAAGGCGGACGGGTACGTCGTGGTCATCGAGGACACGGGGCGGGGCATCAGTCACGAAGAGCTTCCGCATATTTTCGATCGGCTCTATCGCGCCGGGAACACGGCATCCTCGGACTCGGGTTCCGCGGGGCTGGGGCTGGCCATCGTCAAGAAAATTCTCGATCTGCACGAAATTCCGATTCGCGTCATAAGCCGGCTCAACCAGGGCACTCGATTCAGCTTCGCGGTGCCCCTGGTTCAACCGTGAGCCCGGGCTCGAGGCCGACGCGACCGAGCGGGTTATGCTGTGCGCTGCTTCCACCGTCGGCCAACCGCCCATGCAGTCTTCATCCGCGACGACCACCGATTTCCGCGAGCTCTCGCTGTGGCCCAGCCTCGGCGACGCCTGGTCGGCCACCCGGGATGGGGTCGAGGGCGCCTGCGGAACGGGGCCCGGCCATTGGCGACTGCTGAAGGGCGAGCCTCGCACGCGGGTGCTGCTTCTCGCGGCGGAGGGCTATCGCCCCATCGTTTTGAAGGTTTACGCAATTCCCCCACGCCTGGCATGGCGGACCCTTGGCATGGTGTCCCGGGCCAATCGTGAATTCACGGCCCTCATGGAAGCGCACCGGCGTGGTCTCCCCGTGGTCAGGCCGCGCTACCGGGTCGAAGAACGGGTGGCCGGATGCCTCCGTTTCGGCGCCCTGGCCCTGGACAGGGTTGCCAGTCGCAATCTCGAGCAGGTGCTGGACCAGCCGGAGCTTGCCAGCGAGGAGCGCGTCCGCTACGCGAGCCTGGCAGGTGACCTTCTCGGGCATTTTCACCGGAGTGGTCTGCAATGGGCGACCGCGACGCCGCGCAACCTGCTCCTGACCGGGCAGGAAGACGAGCCCCTGCAAGCCATCGACATGCCCTATGCCACGCTCGCGGCACAGGATATCTCGGGTACCGCGGAAGCCCTCATGGACCTGTGCTGCATCGTTCGCATGAGCGACGGGCGACTCGCGTTCGAGGGTGAGAGCCGGTGGGCGCTTTTGCGGGCTTACTGTGAGGGCGATGAAACCGCGGCATGGGCGCTTGATGAGCGCGTTCAGCTGCAGAGCCACCTGGCCTGGAAGCGACAACGCCTGCGCCGCCGGGTGAAAAACCTTTTGAGACCGGCAGCGAGCAGCCGCGGCCGGGCGGGTTTCTACGACGCTGCAACCGGTCACTACGAGGCAAGGGAGTCCGGGGCGATTTACCTGCCGGACTGAATCGCGCTTTCAGGATTTCTGGCGACCGGCGCCTGGCTGCCCGTTCTTGACCATCAGCGCATAGCGGTGCCCGGACGACACCGGTGACAGCATGGGGTATGCCTCGAGGCGCGCTCCTCCCGCTTCCGCCAGCTCCCGGACCCGACCCACGGTCATGGTCATTTTGGGCGGCTTCTTGTTGAACGGTGCGCGGATGCGCCGCAGCCAGTTCTTCACGGAGTAGTGGTCGAAGAACGTCATGATCACGAAGCGACGCGAGACACGCAGCAACTCCTCGATCAACCGCTCCCGTTCCTCGGGGGTCGGCAGGTGATGGTTCAGGCGCGGGCACACCGTCCCGTCCACGCTGTTGTCCGCCAGGGGAATGTGAAAGGCGGAAGCGGTCATCCACAGCTGCGGCGCTGCCAGGGCCGGCTGGCGCTGGCCGTAAAGCACCTGGCCCAGGGCAATGTCCGCTTCGAGCAACAGGTCCGTGTGTTCGGCGATTTTCGGGCTCAGCCTTCCGCCGCCGGAGGGCAGGTCGAGAATGATTTCGCTGCGCCCCTGGCTCGACAGCAGGCGGTCGAGCAAGCGGTATTCCCGGGCCGTGCTCAGGCGCTTTTCGAAGTGCGCGGTGTACTCGGTGTTGTAGAACTCGGCCTCTTCCAGTTCCTGGTAAGCCTTCTGGTAGTCCGTGCTGTCCTCGTCCACCGAGGCGCCGGGCGCCCAACCGTCCACCGTGCCCTCCCGGGCCATGAGCGGTATGCCCTCGTGAATGGGATAGCGTTCCTTGCTTTCGGGGCAGAACAGGGTGTCGCCGTCATACTCGAGGCGCCCCATCCCGGAAGGACAGCGCAGTTTCGCGGCGATCGGCCGCAGGTGCTCGGGCCAGTGGGCGTAATCCTGGGAGAAAACATCCTGGCGGGAGACGTCCTGGGGAGCCTTCGGTTCGCTCATGGTCAGCCTCGTGGGTGAACGCAGGCGCGCATTATACGGCAGGGCGCTCGCTGGTCCGGCGGGGCGGTAAGTTGACCTGGGTCAGGTCCGGCGGATGGCCCTGTATTATTGTTGTTGAAAATCATTCTCATCAGCATTAATCTTGCGCGGATATTGTCAAGGAATAACCCATGTTCTCAACCACCCCCGACCGCAGTCGCCTGGCGACTGCCTGTTCTCTTGGCCTCGCTTTGATGCTGGCCGTTCCCGCCCAGGCTGACGACGATGCCGACCTGCAATTGCCGCGGGATGAGTTCGAAGAGGTCGAGGTCGTGGGTAAATACCTGTTCCTGGACAAGGTCAATGCCGTCAAGACGCCGACGCCCGTCATCAACGTGCCCCAGAGCCTGTCCATCGTGGGTGAAGACCAGATCCGCGACCAGGCCTTCGTCAGCATGGGCGACGTCTTTCGCTATGTCCCCGGCGTTGCCGTGAGCCAGGGGGAAGGGCACCGGGACGCCATCATCATCCGCGGCATCCAGACCACGGCTGACTTCTTCGTCGACGGTGTCCGGGACGACGTGCAGTACTACCGTCCGCTCTACAACGTGGAACAGGTCGAGGTGCTGCGGGGGTCGAATGCCCTGCTGTTCGGACGCGGCGGCGGTGGTGGCGTCATCAACCGCGTTCAGAAGCGGGCCGTGGTGGGCGAGGCCTTCAACGAACTCGAGCTGGCCCTCGATACCTTCGGCGGCTATTCCGGCACCGTCGATGCGAACTTCGACACCGGCGAGACCGTCGGTGTCCGCGTGATCGGTTTTTACCAGCAGCTCGAGAATCACCGGGACTTCTTCGACGGTGACACCATCGCCGTCAATCCGACCATGACGGTGAATTTTGCGCCGGACACGGTGGGCACCTTCTCCTACGAATACCTGGAAGACGACCGGGTCGTCGATCGGGGAGTGCCCTCGCAGAACGTTCCGAACGGACCCAATACACCCCTCCGCGGCTACCGGGACACGTTTTTCGGCTCGCCGGACGAGAACCTGACGTCCCTGGAAGCGCACCTGTTTCGAGCCCGCATCGATCACGGCATTTCCGAGGACCTGCGCAGCAACGTCACGGTGCAGTACGCGGACTACGACAAGCTGTACCAGAACCTGTATCCCAGTGACGAAGTGTTCGTCACCGACGGGTTTTTCGACGAGGTGGAGCTGGACGGATATCGGGATGCCACCCAGCGGGAAAACCTGATCGTCCAGGCCAACCTGATCGGCGAGTTCATGACCGGCAGCGTGGGCCACACCCTCCTCGTCGGCGCCGAACTGGGTGACCAGGACACGGCCAACGGGCGCGACGACACCGTCTGGGAAGCCAACGGCGATGACCAGCTGGTCATTCCCTTTACCGACCCGCTGCAGATTCCGGCCTTCGACTACAGCAACCGGGTGCGGGACCGCGAGTCGGACGTGCGCTTCACCTCGTTCTACCTGCAGGACCAGATCGACCTGACCAGCCAGCTGAAACTGCTGGTTGGCTTGCGCTGGGACCGCTTCGACATCGACGTGCTCGATTTCATCGAGCAGGAAAGCGGCAACAGCAACGGGCGATTCAGCCGCACGGACGAAGAGGTCACCCCGCGCTTCGGCCTGATCTACAAGCCGGCGGAGAACCTGTCCTTCTACGGCTCCTACAGCGAGACTTTCCTGCCACGCTCCGGTGACCAGTTCCTGACCCTCAACCTGGACTCGGAGAGCACGCGGCCGCAGTTCTTCGAGAACCGGGAAGTGGGCCTGAAATGGGATCTTCGCCCGGACCTGAGCTTCACGGTCGCGGTCTTCGAACTCGAGCGTGAGAGCTACACCTCCCCGGACCCGGAAGATCCCGAGAATCTCATCGTGATCGAAGGCTCCGACACCACCGGTTTCGAACTGCAGCTGACCGGGAACCTGACCTCGCGCTGGTCGGTGATCACGGGCTACTCGTACCTCGACGCCGAGGTGAACCGCGTAGACGACAGCGGCAACAGCGGCAACCGTACGCGACAGACGCCGGAGCACCAGTTCTCGATCTGGAACAACTTCACGGTCACGGACCGACTCGGCCTCGGCCTCGGCGTCACCTACCAGGACAGCTTCTTCACCACCGAGGACAACACCGTCGAGGTGCCGAGCTACACGCGCGTGGACGCCGCGGCGTTCTATCGCCTGACGGACGCCACCCGGCTGCAGCTGAACGTGGAGAACCTGCTCGACGAGGACTACTTCCCGGACGCCCACAACAACAACAACATCACCACGGGCCGGCCGCTGAATGCACGCCTGGCGCTGTTCGTCGACTTCTAGGGGGCGTTTCGACTACTGGCGCAGCAGTCGCATGTGCGGCGGCGGGTCCTGCCAGTCGCTGCGGAACGGGTTGATGTCCAGGCCGCCCCGCCGGGTGTAGAAGGCCTGCACGGTCAGGGCCTCGGTCCGGCAGCGCGCCCGGATGTCCACGAAGATGCGCTCCACGCACTGCTCGTGGTAGTCGTCGTGGTTGCGGAAGGATACGAGGTACTTGAGCAGCGACGCCTCGTCGATAGGCGGGCCCCGGTAGGTGATCGCCACGCTGGCCCAGTCCGGCTGACCGGTCACCGGGCAGTTGCTGCGGAGCAGGTGCGAATGCAGCGTTTCCTCGACCGGTGAGGATGAATCGCCGGCGTTCCCCAGCAGGTCCGGATTGACGGCGTAGTCTTCGATGACCACGTCGGCGGCGTCGATGCATCGGCCCGCGAGCGACTTCATGGGAATCAGCTCCGGTTCGTCCACGGGCGCGAGCGTGACGGAGACGGGGCCGCCCGAGGCGGCTTCCAGGTCCCGGCGCACCAGGGCCGCGACTTCGACGGCCGATGCATAGCGCATGCCGTTGAGGGAATTGAGATAGAGCTTCAGGGACTTGGATTCGACCAGGTTGGGGTTGGTGGCCGGAAACTCGATCACGCCCACCGCGACCTCGGGTTTCCCC
>JAZBOL010000143.1:0-6580 GCA_036351115.1 Lysobacterales bacterium
AGGGAGCGGCTCGCCTGGAGCTCCTCGATGATCTGTTTGCGGCTCAGCAGGCGCGCCCGGGTCTCCTCCAGCTCGGCGATGCGCCGGATCTGCACCTGCAAGCGGCTGATCTCCGACTGGATGGTCTGGTTCCGTGCATTTTGCTGGCTGATGGCCCGGTCGAAGCCGAGACTGACCAGGAAAACGATCACCACCCCGGTGATCGCGGTCAGTAGCGCGGACATGGCGAATTGCCGCTGCCGCTCCTGGCGTAATTCTTCGCGCCAGGGAAGTAGGTTGATCTTGGCCATCAGTCAAATCCCCTCAATGCAAGGCCCATGGCCACCATCAGGTTGGGCGTGTTGCGTTTCAGCGCCGACACCGCGACGGACGGCGCGACGTCCAGGCCGGAAATCGGGTCGGCCACGCGCGTGGTCAGACCCAGTTCCTGCTGCACCATCGCCGCCAGTCCCTTGAGCGAGGCAGTGCCTCCGGCCAGGTAGATGGTGCTGATGGGCGAGTATTCGTTGCTCGAGGCGAAGAACTGGAGCGCCCGACTGATCTGGTGAACGATATTGAGCTGAAACGGCTCGAGCACCTCGTGCTCGAAATCTTCCGGGCCCTCTTCCGCGCGTTCGAAGAAGCTCGCCTGCTCGGGCGTCATCTCGTAACGACGCATGGTCTCTTCCAGCAGCTGGTGCCCGCCGAAGGGATGCTCGCGGTTGTAGATGACCCGGCCGCCGCGCAGGACCAGCAGCGTGGTCAGGTCACGACCGATGTCGAAAATGCCGACCGCCTCGTTCTTGCTGAGGTGATCCCGCTCGCGGATCAGCTCGAAGGCGTTGGCGATCGCGAAGGCCTCCACGTCCACCACCTTGGCGGTGAGCCCGGCGGCCTCGAGGGCGTCCTGGCGGCTCTCGACGTTCTCGCTCTTGCTGGCGGCCAGCAGGATGTCGATGAGATCCGGGTTACGGGCCGAGGGCCCGAGAATGTCGAAGTCCAGGCTCACCTCGTCCAGCGGGTAGGGCACGTACTGATTGGCCTCGATCTGGATCTGGCTCTCGACGTCGGATTCGGCGAGGTTGGAAGGCAGGGCGATGGTCTTGGTAAACACGGCAGGGCCGGACACGGCGATGGCGCAGGCCTTGGACCGGCTGCCGGAATTTTTCACCGCACGCTCGATGGCGTTGGAAATGGCTTCGATGTCCTGGACGGTTTTGTCGACCACCACACCCTCACGCAATGGCTCCATTGCGAAGTGCTCGATGCGGTAGCCGCCCCCCGATTCTGACAGTTGCAAAGCGCGAACATAGGAAGATCCGATGTCCAGGCCGATGACTGGCGCTTTCTTATTCCCGAACAGTTTCAACGTTTTAGTCCCTTAATCGCTGGCCATAAGGCTTTAACGCCAATGGCTTATTGAAACTTTCTTCAACGGGTTATAGCGGAATGAACGCGATTTCTCAAATACTTAACGTTCTCGCTGTGCCGTCGAAAAACCCCCGTCCCCTCCGGTCATGGCCCCGTCCGTATCGTCCCGCCGCAGGAACTGTATGAGACGATGTCGGTCTGAGCCGTCGACCCGGTTGAGTCCAAATTGTCGTCGGACCGGCTTGTTGTTCTGTAAAGGCAGTACGCAAAAAGGCACAATACCTTGTCAGATTTCTGCTCAGCCTCTTGTTTAACGCTGATTTAGCATAGCAGGTTAACAGCTTGAAGAAACTAGTTAAATGGATTTTGCGTTTCGGCCTCCTGGGTTTGGTCCTGGGGCTGCTGGGCCTGGGCGGGCTATGGTACGCCTATGGCCGAGACCTGCCGGACGTGGAAACGCTGCGGGACGTGCAGCTGCAGGTTCCACTCCGGGTGTATACCCGGGACGGCAAGCTGATCAGTGTCTTTGGCGAGAAGCGACGCATCCCCGTTGCGATCGATGACATTCCGGACAATCTCAAGAACGCCTTTATCGCCGGCGAGGACGCGCGCTTCTACGATCATCCCGGCGTCGACTACCAGGGCCTGACCCGTGCCGTCGTCACGCTCGCCACCACCGGCGAGAAGAGCGTGGGCGGCAGCACCATCACCCAGATGCTCGCACGGAACTTTTTCCTGACCCTGGAAAAGACCTACTCGCGCAAGGCGAAGGAGATTTTCCTGGCTCTGCGCATCGAGCGCGAATTCAGCAAGGACGAAATTCTCGAGCTGTTCCTGAACAAGATCCTGCTTGGTCATCGCGCCTACGGCGTGGGCGCGGCCGCCGAGGTGTATTACGGCAAACGCCTGGACGAGCTGACCCTGGCCCAGTCGGCCATGATCGCCGCCCTGCCGAAAGCGCCCTCGCGCATCAATCCCATCACCTCTCCCGAGCGGGCCCTGGAGCGACGTAATTACGTGCTCTCGCGCATGCTCGAGCTCGGTTACATCGACCAGACCGCCCACGACCGCGCGGTCGCCGAACCGGATAACGCCTTCTACCACGGCGCCACCACGGAGCTGAGCGCCCCCTACCTTGCCGAAATGGTGCGCGCGACGGCCGTGGAACAGCTGGGCAACTCGGCCTACACCGGCGGCTACGTGGTTCATACGAGCATCGACTCCGCCATGCAGCGCGCGGCCAACGATGCGATCCGAAATGGACTGGAAGCCTATGATCGTCGCCACGGTTACCGGGGGGCGGAGGCTCGAATCGACGTGGCGCAGGCCGCCAGTCCGGAAGCCTGGGACCAGGCGCTCGCGCCGTACCGGGCCATCGCCGGCCTGGTGCCCGGCATCGTGACGGAAGCGGATGAGGAACTCGCCCTGGTTTACCTCGAGGACGGCCGCACCGTCGCCCTGACCCTGGACAGCGTGGAATGGGCCAAAAAATTCATTTCCCGGGATCGCTGGGGCCATCCGCCGGAGCAGGTGACGGACGTGCTGAGCGCGGGTGATATCGTCCGGGTACGTCTGCAGGACGACGGCAGCTGGGCCCTGGGACAACTGCCGGACGCGGAAGCGGCGCTGGTTTCCCTCGATCCCCGGGACGGCGCCATCCGCGCCCTCGTCGGCGGTTATGACTTCGCCCGCAGCAAGTACAACCGCGTGACGCAGAGCCGCCGCCAGCCGGGTTCCTCCTTCAAGCCGTTCCTCTATTCGGCTGCCCTCGAGCGTGGCTACACGCCAGCCAGCATCATCAACGACGCGCCCATCGTGTTCGAGGACGATGAACTCGAACGCACCTGGAAACCGCAAAACTTCAGCGAGAAATTTTTCGGTCCCACGCGGCTGCGAGAAGCGATGGTCAACTCGCGAAATCTCGTGTCGATCCGGATGCTGCAGGATATCGGTGTCCGGCCGGCCCGGGAGTATATCGGTCGCTTTGGTTTCGCCGTCGAGGATCTGCCCGCCAACCTGTCCATGGCCCTGGGCAGCGCCACGCTGCCACCGCTCAGCATGGCCAGGGGCTATGCAGCCTTCGCCAACGGCGGCTATCTCATTGATCCCTGGTTCATCGAAAGCATCCGCGACGGAAATGGCAACCTGATCTACCAGGCCAACCCCCCGACCGTGTGTCCCGGCGAATGTCAGCCGGGACCGTCCGAGGTGAACGAAGTGCGGGCGAACAGCGACCTGTCTGCCGGTGCGGAGACCACGCCGGCGTACCGACCGCTCGAACTCGAGGGTGGCGACAACCCCGAGGCGCCCCTGACCCTGAGCGCCCTGAATGACACGCCGGCGATCGCGCCACAGGTGATCGAAGAAACCAACGCCTACCTCGTGCGATCGCTCATGGCGGACGTGATTCGCCGGGGTACCGGGAAGCAGGCCCTCGAACTCGGACGCACGGACCTGGCAGGCAAGACCGGGACGACGAATGACCAGCGGGATGCCTGGTTTTCCGGCTACAACTCGCATCTCGTTACCACGGTCTGGGTCGGCTTCGACAATCACGAGAGCCTGGGCCGCGCGGAAGTCGGGGGCCGGGCGGCGCTCCCCATCTGGATCGAGTTCATGGGCGCGGCCCTCGCCGACACGCCCGATGATCCGCCGGCCATGCCCCCCGGCATCGTCCGGGCGCGCATCAATCCCGAAACCGGTCTGCTCGCGGCACTTGATACGGGGGGCGGAATCATGGAAGTATTCCAGGCAGGGCGCCTTCCTGAGATGGAAGCCACTGAAGGAGTCAACCGGGATGCCACGACGGAAGAAGATCCGTACGACATCTACTGACCGCCGCGCCGGCGGCGATTGGGACCCCCCCGCCGTCCGAAAACTCAACAACATCCGTCGCGAAGTGGCTGTCGAAGCCGCGCGCATCATGGCGACGGAAGGACAGCACAACTACATGGCGGCCAAACGCAAGGCGGCCGACCGCGTCGGAGCGAGCACCCGCCTGGTGCTCCCCTCCAATCGCGAGGTGGAAGAGGCGTTGCGCGCTTACCAGGGATTCTACGGCGGCGAGCGCCACTTCGATCACGTCCAGAAGCTCCGGGAAACCGCTATCGAGGTCATGCGCGCCCTCGACGACTTCCAGCCCAGGCTGGTGGGACCCGTACTCGACGGCACCGCCGACAGCCATTCCCGCGTGTCACTGCACCTATTCCACGATCCACCGGAACAGGTCATGTTCCATCTCCAGGAACGCGGCATCGATTTCCACCAGGAACAACGGCGCATTCGCTGGCACAACGGCAGCCACCAGGACATCCAGCTGCTGGTGACCGACGTCAACGATGTCACCGTGGAACTCGCCCTGTTTTCCCTGCTGGACCTGCGCCAGGCGCCGCCCAGCCCCATCGACGGCAAACCCCAGAAACGCGCCCGCCTGCCGGACGTGGAGATCCTGCTGGCTGCAGCCTGAGCGGTTAATTTAGGAGGCAGGGGTGGTGGGTCCGGTGTGCCGGGCTTTCCGGCCGGTCTTGCGCCCGGTCCCGACGCGGGGGAAACCCGCCGAGCCCGCCACGAAACCCCCGGCGCGAAGCCGGGGGCAGCACGCAATCAGTGACGGTCGTAAATCGGAACGTACTTGCGCTCCGAGGGTCCGGTGTAGACCTGGCGCGGCCGACCGATGGGCGTGGGGTTGTTGCAGTGCTCAAGCCAGTGGCTCACCCAGCCGACCGTCCGAGCGATGGCGAACATCACCGTGAACATGCTCTTGGGAATGCCCAGGGCCTTGTAGATGATGCCGGAGTAGAAATCGACGTTCGGATAGAGCTTCTTCTCCACGAAGTACTCGTCTTCGAGCGCGATTTGCTCGAGCTTCATGGCCAGGTCCATGAGCGGGTCCTTGTGGCCCAGCTCATCCAGCACCTCGTGCGCCGCTTCGCGGATGATGCTCGCACGCGGATCGTAGTTCTTGTAGACGCGGTGGCCGAAACCCATGAGGCGGAACGGATCGTTCCGGTCCTTGGCCCGGTCGATGAACTCGCCGACGCGCGAGACGTCGCCGATCTGATCGAGCATGTTCAGCACCGCCTCGTTGGCACCGCCGTGGGCCGGGCCCCAGAGGGCGGAGATGCCTGCGGCGACGGAAGCGTAGGGGTTGGCGCCGGTGGAGCCTACCAGGCGAACCGTGGAGGTGCTCGCATTCTGCTCGTGATCGGCGTGGAGGATGAACAGCAGGTCGAAGGCGCGGGCCGCGACGTCGCTGACCTGGTAGTCCTCCGCCGGCACGCTGAACATCATGTCCAGGAACCGTTCCGTGTAGCCCAGGCTGTTCTTCGGGTAGGCCGTCGGCCAGCCCATGTGGTGGCGGTAACACGCCGCCGCGATGGTGGGCATCTTCGCAATCATGCGCTTGGCCGCCAGCATGCGCTGGTCCGGATCGCTCATGTCGAGACGATCGTGATAGAACGCCGCCAGGGAGCCGACCACGCCGGCCATCATGGCCATGGGGTGGGCGTCGTAGTGGAAGCCGCTCATGAAGGTGTTCAGCTTCTCGTGCACCATCGTGTGGTAGGTGATGTCACGTTGGAAATCGTCGAATTCCCTGTGATCCGGAAGCTCGCCATTCAGCAGCAGGTAGGCGACTTCGAGGAAGTTGCTTTTTTCCGCCAGCTGCTCGATGGGATATCCGCGGTAGCGCAGGATCCCCTGTCCCCCATCGATGAAAGTGATGGCGCTGCTGCAGCTCGCCGTGGCCGTGAAGCCCGGATCGTAGGTGAAGTAACCCAGTTCTTTGGGCAGCGCCTTGATGCTGAGGGTAGGCTCGCCTTCGGTGCCGCGCACCACGGGCAGTTCCAGCGATTTTCCGCTGGCCTCATCGGTGACGATAACGGGCTTGTCGGACACGTCGATCTCCTGGAAAGGAACGTTTTAAAACCGAAAAAAAGCCCGGCTAGTCGAAACCCGCCGGGCTTTTGCGTTTGCCAAGCAACTTACTTCTGGTAACGCCGCTTGAACCGGTCCACTCGACCACCGGAGTCGAGCACTTTGTGCTTGCCGGTGTAGAACGGGTGGGACGCGCTGGAAATGTCGATCTTGATGAGCGGGTATTCTTCCCCGTCTTCCCATTTGATCGTTTCCTTGCTGTCCATCGTAGAGCGGGTCAGGATCGAGAAGTCTGAAGAGACGTCCTGGAAAACCACCTTACGATATTCAGGGTGAATGTCAGCTTTCATGACGG
>JAZBOL010000144.1:0-2239 GCA_036351115.1 Lysobacterales bacterium
ACCACACCGCCGGCGTGCTTGCCGGCATTGCGCGTCAGCCCCTCCAGGGACCGGGCCAGGTCGAGCACGGCGCGCGTGTCCTCCTCCTCGTCGTAGCGCCGCGCCAGTTCCGGCTCCTGCTCCAGGGCCTTGTCGAGGGTGATGCCCAGTTCCAGGGGAACGAGCTTGGCGATGGAGTCCACGAAGCCGTAGCCGTGGCCCAGCACGCGGCCCGCAACGCGAACCACGGCCTTCGCCGCCATGGTGCCGTAGGTGATGATCTGGCTGACCTGCTCGCGGCCGTAGCGATCGGCCACGTAGTCGATGACCCGGTCACGCTGGTCCATGCAGAAGTCGACGTCGAAGTCGGGCATGGAGATTCGCTCCGGGTTGAGGAAACGCTCGAAGAGCAGGTCGTACTGGAGCGGATCGAGGCCCGTGATGCCCAGGGCCCAGGCGACGACGGAGCCGGCGCCGGAGCCACGGCCCGGCCCCACGGGAATGCCGTTGCTCTTGGCCCAGCGAATGAAGTCGGCCACGATCAGGAAGTAGCCGGGGAAGCCCATGTTGTTGATGACGTCGAGTTCGGTCTGCAAACGCTCCCGGTAGGCCTCGATCGTGTGGCCCTCCGCGGGGCCGTGGGTCTTGAGCAACTCCTCGAGGCCTTCAGAGGACACGCGGGCGAGATAGTCCTCCACGCTTTCGCCTTCCGGTGTCGGAAAGTCCGGCAGGTAATACTTGCCGAGTTCGAGTTCGAGGTTGCAGCGTCGGGCGATCTCCAGCGTGTTTTCCAGCGCTTCCGGCAGGTCGTGAAACGCTGCGCGCATCTCCTCCGGACTTTTCAGGTACTGCTGGTCCGAGTAGGCCTGGGTTCGCCCCTTGTCCGACAGCAGACGCCCCTGGTGGATGCACACGCGCGCGTCGTGGGCGCGAAAATCGTCCTGTTCGAGGAATCGCACGTCGTTGCTGGCCATGACGGGACAGTCGAGGCGGCTGGCCAGGAGCAGCGCCTGGTGCTCATGCAGGGCCTCGTCGTCCCGGCCGGTGCGCTGGAGTTCGATGTAGAAGCGGTCGGGAAAATCGGCCATCCAGCCGCGCATAAGCTGCTCCGCGCGGTTGGGGTGGCGGTTGACCAGGGCCTGGCCCACGTCGCCCTCGCGGGCGCCGGACAGGGCGATGAGACCTTCAGCGGACTCGCGTACCCATTCACGCTGCACGTAGGGCAGGCCCTGGTGCTGTCCGTCGAGATAGGCACGGCTCAGGAGCCGGCACAGATTCAGGTAGCCGGTGCGGTCCTGGCACAGGAGCACCAGGCGATGGGGATGGCCCGGATCTTCCGGGTTCCAGACCAGCACGTCGGCCCCCACGATCGGCTTGATGCCGGCGGCCACGGCTGCCCGGTAGAACTTGACGAGGGCGAAGAGGTTGAACTGGTCCGTGATCGCGATGGCCGGCATGCCCAGTTCCTTCGCCTTCGCGATCATGGGCTTCAGCCGCAGGGTGCTGTCCACCAGCGAGTATTCCGTGTGGAGGTGCAGGTGGACGAAGGTGTTGGACATCGAGTGCGTCTGCTTTCGGTTTTAGCGGGATCGCGCCGGGTCGGCGAACTCATGATATACGCCGGAACGGACGGGCGGAATGGCGGACGGCGGCGGCTCGTCGAATTTCGTCGGGCGGTCCGGAAAAAGGTCGAAGAGGCTTGAGTCGACGGGGCTGGGCGCGGTATCATTCGCGCCCTTCCGGCGATACGTCCAAAGCGTATGCGGAAACCGGAACCCAGGTTTCGGGCGCGTAGCTCAGCGGTAGAGCACTACCTTGACATGGTAGGGGTCACTGGTTCGATCCCAGTCGTGCCCACCAAATAAAGCAATAAAAACAAAGATTTACGGGGTCAATAATGACCCCGTTTTTCGTTGCGTTCTAAAAGTTTTCTGCGTGTGTCCGATATGTGTCCTGAAGAAATTTCTGGTTGATGCATAGCCCCAATACTTATTTAGTCTTTTAAAAATTCGCTGGGGGTTAACTCGAACGAAGAGATACCGGTGCAGTCCCCTTCAATAATTTCTTCGACAGCCGCAGCTTTCCAAACTAACCCAAGCTGTGCCTTGAACTCGTCTTCGGCATGGATGCGACCAGAATAGACACCCAGAAAGTCGTGTGCCTTGCCGAACGTCAAATCTGAAATATCCGTTTTTCCGTCGGGCATCCAGGCTCCCTTTTCCATGGCATAAACAGGGGATCCAGACATTCCCTCTCTCGT
>JAZBOL010000145.1:0-2363 GCA_036351115.1 Lysobacterales bacterium
CGAGCGGTCCAGCATCCGGCAGGATGAACTGCGGGCACTGCGGGAGGTTGCAAAAACCCTGCTCGCGCTGAATGACGATCAGCTGGATGTTGCAATACGGGCCGGTGAGCTCGTGGAGGTAAAGCGTGACGACTGAAAAGCGCAAAAGCCGAATTCTGGAAGAGATGCATGACACCGCGAACGCACTTCGCCGCGCGGGCCTGATCAGCAAGCGGCAAATGGGTGAGTTTGAGGCGCTCTGTCGCCTCGACGTCCAGGAAATGCCGCCCCAGAAGATCAAGGAGCTCAGGAATCGCGCCCAGGTGAGCCAGGCGGTTTTCGCAGCGGTGCTGAATACCAGCGTGTCGACCGTCCAGAAATGGGAGGCCGGTGATAAAAAACCGAGCGGACCGTCGCTCAAACTACTTAGCCTCATAGATCGCGGGGGGCTGGAGGCGGTGCTCTAGGCGTGCACCGGGTACAGGAAGCCTCGCCGTGTTTCTCGCGCGCCCGCGGCGCCCTGCTCGGCCTCGCCGTAGGCGATGCCGTGGGCACGACCCTGGAATTTGAAGCGCCCGGCACTTTCGAGCCCATCGACGACCTGGTCGGCGGCGGGCCCTTCGCCCTGCGTCCGGGGCAGTGGACCGACGACACGTCCATGGCCCTGTGCCTGGCCGAGAGCCTGGTCGAGTGCGGCGGCTTCGATGCCGGGGACCAGATGGAGCGCTACCTGCGCTGGTGGCGGGAAGGCCACCTGAGCAGCACGGGCCACTGCTTCGACATCGGCGGCACCGTGCGCGGCGCCCTCGGGCGTTACGAGGCCTCGCGCGAGCCCTTCAGCGGCAGCGAAGACCCATGGTCCGCCGGCAACGGCTCGATCATGCGTCTGGCGCCGGTGCCCATCTTCTACGCCGGAGACCGGTCCCAGGCCGAGCGCTATGCCGCCATGAGCTCGCGGACCACCCATGGCGCCGCCGAGTGCATCGATGCCTGTCGCCTGCTGGCGCACCTGCTGGTGCGGCTCATGGCCGGTGTGTCGCGCGGCGCGCTGTTTGACGAGGTGGACACGCTGTCGCTGGAAACGCCCCGCATCCGGGCCCTGGCCCGGGGTGAATACCGGGACAAGCCCCGGGAGGCCATCCGCGGCACCGGCTACGTCGTCGACAGCCTCGAGGCTTCTTTATGGTGTTTCGAGCGCGCCGGCGACTACCGTGAAGCCGTGCTCATGGCCGCCAACCTCGGCGACGACGCCGACACCACGGCGGCCATCACCGGCCAGCTGGCCGGCGCCCGCTGGGGCGAGTCGGGGATACCGGCGGACTGGCTGAAGCGCTTGCACGACCGGGAACTCATCAGCGATCTCGCGGATCGCCTTATCAGGAAATGAGAATGACATCTGTCATCCTGTCTGCCCAGGATGGGGAAGTGCCCCCGGGACAGCCTCAGGGCTGCGATCCCGCGGTGGCCGCTCCGCACCGGGGTGACGTCGGGGGGCGGAAACACAAGGGAGAAATGAATGTTTGAGAACCGTATCAAGGGTCGGGTGACCATCGAATTCACCCAGGCGCCGAACGGCGAAGTGCGCCCCAGCATCGACGTCGATGACTGGATCAAGCACTGGGCCGACCTGAGCCCGGAGACCATGGCCATCGCCCGGGTGCCCGAGGCCGTCATCGCCGCCCGCATCCTGGCCGACATGTGCAGCGGGGCCGGTATCGAAAAGGCGCTCGAGTTCGCGGCCCAGGCCGTGGAGAAGGCCAGGCAGGTGCGAGCCGACATCGACGCCGGCAAGAAGCCCATGGCCGGGGCCGGCGCCGACGCCGAGGAGCAGGAAAGCTCCGTCCACTGAAACGCAACCGAGGAAACCATCATGAACGTCAAAATCGTTGTCCGCGCGGCCCTGGCCGCCACCCTGCTGGCCCTGGCGGCCGGCGCCGTCCACGCCCAGTCCAACGACGACAAGGGCACCTACCTGGGCAACCTGTCCGCCAACCCCTACGGCAGCAATTCCACCGCCAACCCCTACAGCCAGGCCGGCTCCGAATTTTCATCGAAGTCCATCAACAACAGCTACGGCACCTACGGCTCGCCCTACTCGAACCAGAGCGCCACCAACCCCTACGCCACGGACGCGCCGAAGCTCTACGACAGCGACGGCAACTACCGTGGCAAGCTGAGCAGCAACCCCTACGACCCGGAGTCCATCAGCAATCCCTACGGTCGTTACGGCTCGGAGTTTTCGCCGGATTCCATCAACAATCCCTACGGGGCAGGGAACCCGTACTCGGCGGACAGCCCGACCAACCCCTACGGTTCCGGGCTCGAGATCTACGCGGACGACGACTGATCCAGACACGAGCGATGGCTGGCCTCTCCAAATCCCG
>JAZBOL010000146.1:0-2123 GCA_036351115.1 Lysobacterales bacterium
CACCCTGGCCCTGACCCTGGACGGCACGACTTCGGTGACCCCCTCCGACATCAGCAAGAACGGTGGCATCACGACCGTCTCGTTTGATGATCCGACCAGTCCCTATCCTTCCGGCTCCACCCACTCCCTGCTGGTGGAAGCCTCCGACACCAACGGCGAGGCCGTTTCGGAAACCCGCGAGTTCACCACTCCGGATTACCTGACGTTGGACCCAGCACTGGCCGTGGCCGGCGCCACAACGCCTGGTTTCGTGCTTGATGTGTGGCATGTGGACGTGGCGACCGCGACCACCGTGGCCCGTGCCGAGAAACAACTGCACGGCGACCTCGGCCCCAACGTGTCGCTCGACCAGGCGACGTTCGAACCGATGTACTCCTACATCGAAGAAGGCGTCATCAACTACGCCCAGGACGACGAGGTGGCGGGCGACCTGCTGCCTGTGGCTGCCGGCAACTTCACCGACGCCAACGGGTTCCCGGATGCGCTGATCCCGGGTCTGAACTACACCCGCGGGACCGGTTACACCGATAACCTGGCCACCGCCATCCGCACGGTCCTGCACTTCGAGGAGCAGGGCACTTACGCGCTGATCTTCAACAGCGATGACGGCTTCCGTACCACGGCAGCCGTGAACAACCAGGAGGTTGTCGACTCCGTGATTGTCTCCCAGGCCGACGTCGGCAAGGGCGCCAGTGACGTCACCCAACTGGTCTACATCGCCGAACCCGGTTACTACGCGATGCGCACCGTCTGGTTCGAAGGCGGCGGCGGCGCCAGCCTCGAGTGGGCGGTCCGCACCCCGAGTTCCGGTGGTGAAGCCATGCTGATCAATGCCCCGGGCTCCGTGATGGCCTACCAGGTCGCCACCGGCGACATCCCGCCGGCCGTCAGCTTCGCCGATCCTGTCCGTGACTCCGGCAACCCGTACCTTCCCACCGACCCGATCGTCGTCGACATCGTAGACGGCTCCACCCCGGTGAACGTCGGCTCGGTCAAGCTCACGCTCAACGGCGAGGACACCGGCGCCACCGCCAGCGCGACCGACGAGGGCGCGACCATCAGCGTCGACCCGGATCCGATCTGGCCTGCGGGCACGCACGTAGTGGGCATCGAATTCGATGGCTACAGCGCGACCTACGAGTTCACAGTCGTGGACTACGCAGTGCTGCCAGCCGAACTGGCCACCGCACTGGGAACCGGCGCCGATCCGGGTATGACTTGGCGCGCCCATCAGACCGCCGCCGGCCGCCTCAACTTCGTGGTTGATCGCGAGCAGCAGTTGGTGGACGGCTACGGCCCCAGCATCCATGACCCGGCCGGCGAAGTGGACGGCGCGTTCCAGATCGACTTCGTCAACTTCGAGCAGGACGCCGGTGAAGCCGGCAACTTCACCGCGAGCGCCGCGGCGCCGCAGGATGTCGCAGACACCTATCTTCCCGGTATTCCCAGGGGCCACGCGGGCGGTACGGACAACATCGCCGCCGAGTGCGAGACCTTCGTCGAGTTTGACTCGCCGGGGCTCAAGACCATGGTGGTCAACAGCGATGATGGTTTCGAGGTCACCAGCGGGGTCATGAGCGACCTGCTGCGCGAGAAGAAGTACGTTTCCCTGGGCGTGGCCGACTACGGCAAGGGCGCCTCGGACGTCACGTTCAACATCTGGGTTGAGCAGGCTGGCACTTACTACATGCGCCTGGTCTGGTTCGAAGGTGGCGGCGGCGCCAACTGCGAGTGGTTCACCGTCAACGAGGACGGCTCACGCGCGCTCGTCGGCGGCACGCAGACCGGTTCCCTTCCGGCCTACCGCACCCGCTCCGTTGCGGAGCCCACCATCGAAACCGGTGGCGGCACCCCGGCCACAATCGGCCTGAACTTCGCCTCCAACGAGGCGGACAATTCGAACAGTGGCACCCTCGCAGCCACCGACGTGGCCGGCGTGGTTCCGCAGGCCAACTGGAACAACCTCACCGGGAACACCAACCCGCGGGGTCCGGCAATGATCATGGACGAGGACGGCAACTCCACGTCCGTCATGGTCTCCTGGAGCGCGAACGGCACGTGGGCAACCACCGGCCGCGGTGAGGAGAACAACTCCCTCACCGGGTCCGATCGCCAGCTCATGG
>JAZBOL010000147.1:0-4019 GCA_036351115.1 Lysobacterales bacterium
ACGGCAAGACCGCCACCTTCATGCCCAAGCCGCTGGTCGGCGACAACGGCAACGGCATGCACGTGCACCAGTCGCTGTCGAAGGACGGCAAGAACCTGTTCGCCGGCGACCTGTACGGCGGCCTGTCCGAGATCGCGCTGTTCTACATCGGCGGCATCATCAAGCATGCGCGCGCCCTGAATGCGTTCTGCAACGCCTCCACCAACTCCTACAAGCGCCTGGTGCCGGGCTTCGAAGCGCCGGTCATGCTGGCCTACTCGGCCCGCAACCGCTCCGCCTCGATCCGCATCCCCTACGTGTCCAACCCGAAGGGTCGTCGCATCGAGGTCCGCTTCCCGGACCCGTCCGCCAACCCCTACCTGGCCTTCACCGCCATGATGATGGCGGGCCTGGACGGCATCCTGAACAAGATCCACCCGGGCGATGCCATGGACAAGAACCTGTACGATCTTCCGCCGGAAGAAGAGAAGAAGATCCCGCAGGTCTGCTACTCCCTGGACCAGGCACTGGACGCCCTGGACAAGGACCGCGAGTTCCTGAAGGCCGGCGGCGTGATGGACGACGACACCATCGATGCCTACATCGAACTGAAGATGGAAGAAGTCACGCGCCTGCGCATGACCACCCATCCGATCGAGTTCGACATGTACTACAGCATCTGATCGCTCCGCGAGAAGACTGTCGTACCGAAGACGCCCCCGGGGAAACCCGGGGGCGTTTTTGTTTTGGCCCGGGTCATAGTGCGTTCAGCATCACCCGGCTATACTGGCTCTCATGAACAGACTACTGATCTTGCTCGCTGTATTGGTCGTCGCGCCGCTCGCGCAGGCGGAGATGTATCGCTGGGTGGACGAGGAGGGCAACGTCCAGTTCTCCGACACGCCGCCCCCGCAGGGCACCCCGGCCGAACGCATGGAGGTGCCGGAGCCCTCCTCGGTGGTCGAGACCTACAAGCCGCCCAAGGAGCCCGCCGGGGCCGAAGGCACCGCGCAGCAGGACGGTGAACAGGCCACCCGCTACCGCCTGGCCATCACCAGCCCGGCCAACGACGAAGCGGTGCGGGAGAATGCCGGCAACGTCACCATCACTGTGGATCTGAAGCCGGCCCTGCAGCCGGGCCATCGCCTGCGCCTCTACCTCGACGGCAACCTCCTGGACAATGGGGGCAGGCAAACCAGCGTGAATCTCACCAACGTTCCGCGCGGCACTCATACGCTGCGGGCCGAGGTGGTGGACGGCAACGGCAAGGTGCTGCGCCGTGCCACCAGCACATTCCACTTGCTGCGCGCAGCGGTCGGTCAGGCCCCACCCTACGGGGGCAAGCCGCCAGGGACCCCACCCTCGGCAAACTACCCCCCTGCCGCCCCGCCCTCGACCTACCCGCCCCAGCCGAACTTCCCCAAGCCCCCGGGCCAGTAAAACGGCTCACCCCCTTGAACCCGCCGCGCCGAGACCCAACGCACTATAATGGTGCGTAGCCTCGGCGTGCGCGCACCAGCACCTCTCCAGTACCGGTGCCGTCCGCACCGTAACAAGCCCCCGCAACCCCTTGGTGCAACACGGTTTGCGTGGTGCCTGGCGCGCCTGCCTGCTCGTGGTGCAGCCGCACGCCAAATTGGTTCGTTTCTTGCAGGATAGGATCTCGTGAAAGCATACAGTCCCACAATCGGCCTCCCCATCCTGGAAAACCTGCACACCGCGGTGGTCGTGCTGGACCCCGAGCTCGAGGTCACCTACCTCAACCCGGCGGCCGAGACGCTGTTCGCGCTCAGCCTGCAGCGGGTCAAGGGGGCACCCGTCAGCGATCTCCTGCCGGCCCAGGACCAGATCTACTGCGACCTCAAAAAGGCGCTCGAATCGGGCCACCCGTATTCGGACCGGGAAAAGGAAGTGACGCTGCCCGGCGGCCAGCAGGTCACGGTCGACTGTACCGTCACGCCCATTACCGACCCGGGCCATGCCACGGCGCTGTTGATCGAGATGGTGCGGATCGACCGCCAGATCCGCATTACCCGAGAGGAGCAGCTGCTGCAGCAGCAAAGCGCGACCCGCGCCCTGCTGCGCGGCCTCGCCCACGAGGTGAAGAACCCGTTGGGCGGTCTGCGCGGTGCAGCCCAGCTCCTTGAGAACGAGCTCGGCGACGAGGAACTCAAGGAATACACGCAGATCATCATCGGCGAGGCCGATCGCCTGCAGAACCTGGTGGATCGCATGCTCGGACCCAACAGCCTGCCGCGCATCAGCCAGGTCAACATCCACGAGGTGCTCGAACACGTGCGCCAGCTGGTCGGGGTCGAGGCCCCGCAGGACGTGCGGCTCACACCCGACTACGACCCGAGCATCCCGCCGATCTCGGGCGACCGGGATCAGCTGATCCAGGTGATCCTGAACATCGTGCGCAATGCCGTACACGCCGTCGGCGAACGCGGCACCATCCGCCTGCGCTCGCGCGTCCAGCGCCAGTACACCATCGGCCAGACCCGCTACAAGCTGGTCGCGAGCATCGAGGTCATCGATGACGGCCCGGGCATTCCGGACGACATCAAGGAAAAGATCTTCTTCCCCATGGTTTCAGGCAAACCGGAGGGGACCGGCCTGGGGCTGTCGATCGCGCAGTCGCTCATCAACCAGCACGGTGGGTTGATTGAGTGCGAATCCCGCCCCGGCGAAACCAAGTTTACGATCCTGTTGCCGGTCGAGCGCGCCGAAGGAGACGACGCGTGACGACCGGCAGCCTGCTGGAGGAATACCATGGCTGCACATGAACGTGTTTGGGTGATCGACGACGACCGGTCGATCCGCTGGGTGCTGGAACGCGCCCTGCAAAAGGCGAATATCGACGTGGTGACGTTCGAGGGGGCGAGCGCCGTGCTCGACGCCCTGGAACAGGACGAGCCGGATGCCATCATGACGGACATCCGCATGCCCGGCATGGACGGTCTCGACCTGCTCGACCGGATCCATCACGACCACCCCGAGATGCCCGTCATCATCATGACCGCGCACTCGGACCTGGACAGCGCCGTCTCCGCCTACAAGGGCGGCGCCTTCGAATACCTGCCCAAGCCCTTCGACGTGGAGGAAGCGGTGGAACTGGCCAAGCGCGCCTGCCAGCTGCGTCGCGAGAAGGCCCAGACTGGGGAGGCGGTGATCGCCGAGATGCCGGAGATCATCGGCGAGGCGCCGGCCATGCAGGAGGTATTCCGCGCCATCGGCCGCCTGAGCCGCTCCAACATCACGGTGCTCATCAACGGCGAGTCCGGCACCGGCAAGGAGCTGGTGGCCCGCGCGCTGCATCGGCACAGCCCGCGCGCCGACAAGCCCTTCATCGCGCTCAACACGGCGGCCATCCCCAAGGACCTGCTGGAATCGGAACTGTTCGGTCACGAGAAGGGGGCATTCACCGGCGCGCAGACCCAGCGCCGCGGCCGCTTCGAGCAGGCCGACGGCGGCTCGCTGTTCCTCGACGAGATTGGCGACATGCCGGCGGAGCTGCAGACGCGCCTCTTGCGTGTCCTGGCCGACGGCGAGTTCTACCGCGTGGGCGGACACACCCCCATCAAGGTCGACGTGCGCATCATCGCCGCGACCCACCAGAACCTCGAGACCCGCGTGAAGGACGGCCTGTTCCGCGAGGACCTGTTCCACCGCCTCAACGTCATCCGCATTCACGTCCCCTCGCTGCGCCAGCGCCGCGAGGACATACCGCTGCTGCTCACCCATTTCCTGCAGCGCGCCGCCAAGGAACTCGGCGTGGAAGTGAAGACACCGACGCCGGAGGTGCTGGAATTCCTCTCCGGCCTGGAGTGGCCCGGCAACGTGCGCCAGCTCGAAAACACCTGCCGCTGGCTGACCGTCATGGCCTCGGGCCGCGAGATCCTGATGGACGACCTGCCGCCCGAACTCAAGGAGACAAGCGGCGCCGCACCGGCCGACAACTGGCAGCAGTCGCTCGCACAGTGGGCGGATCAGCAGCTCGCCCGCGGCACCACCAACCTGCTGGACGTGGCCACGCCCGA